>NZ_JBCEBQ010000004.1:0-582124 GCF_049472505.1 Rhizobium sp. HT1-10
GTTGGGCAGCGTTTCGCCATAGAGGCCGACGGCAAGCAGGGTTAGAGGATTGCGTGCCTCGTCCAGCCTGAGGCCTTCGACATAGGGCCAGTTTAGCGACTGGAAGCTGCCGGATTGCCCAGGCATTTCGGAAGGGCGGACGACGGTCTCGAAGGCGACGTATTTGGCGCTACCCAGCGGCTCGACCATATCAAGCAGCTTCGACAGCTGGAAACCGTCCCAGGGGATGACCATCGACCAGGCCTCGACGCAGCGCATGCGGTAAACGCGCTCTTCCGGCGGAAAGGCCTTAATCAGCGTGTCGATGTCGAAGGTCTGCGGCTTGACGACCATGCCATCGACAGTGATCGTCCACGGGCGTGGCTTGAATTTGCCGGAGTTGGCGGCAGGGTCGGCCTTGTCGAGGCCGAATTCGTAGAAGTTGTTGTAGGTCGTGACATCCTTCAGCGGCGTCAGCTTTTCGTCGACCTTGTAGTCCGTTTTCGTCGCAGACAGTGCTTCCGCCATGGCGCTCTGTCCGGCAGTCATTGCCAGGCCGGCACCGGCAGCAGCCGTCAGGAAGGCGCGGCGTCCGAGGTAGATCGACCGGGGCGTGATCTCTGAACTGGCGATCTTCGGCGGGTGATATACGGCCATAGTTCGAGTCCTCTGATTTACAATTGTTTGCGTCGTGGATGGCGAATGGAATAGACGTTAGACAATCGCCTACGATGACGTTGTCACTTGGGATCGGATCGCATCTGCAATCGGATGCAGATCTGCTGCATTGGTAGCACCGACCAAACTGAAACCCATTCCGCCGCTAGCCCAGGTCCAGCCGCTAACCTTGCCGTCGGCATGCACGGCCATTGGCCTGTTCTGATCGATAATCATGTGCCTTGCTAGCATCACCAGCCGGTTGCCCTTGCCGTCGTTGTACATCAGCATGAACCCTGGCCCGTGCACTGTGGAGACAATCCGGCCGCCCATGAGACTGTAACCGGACCGGGACAAATCCGGCACAACTGTCTTGGTGCCTAACGTCATCGACGCGATGTCGGTAAGGCCTGGAAGATCGTCGGCCTTGAATTCGACGGGCTGAACAGCGTTGCCGGCAAATGTTGTGTAACTTGCGGACGCTTCCTGAGCGAGTGCTGCTACGCCTTCCGACGGCGGCAGTGAATAGCCGCGAACGGCCCAGCCCCCGGTTGCACCGGCAACGATGAGAACCATGGCGGCCGCCGCTATCCTCCAGGCCGGAAGTTTTTCTGGCTGCCGCCTTGCGGCGATCTGCGATAGGTTCAAGTGCATTGGAATTGGCTCTCGCGCAACTGGATCCAAGGCAGCTCGCAGCGTTGCGGCATCCGCTTTGAAGGCGGATGCTCGCAAAGCTTCATCTTGGTTGGCGCTCAAGTACGCTTCGACCTCGTCGTGTCGCTCTGGCTGAAGCGCGTTATCGACGTAAGCCTGAATATCTTCTTCTGTGATTGGTCTTTTCATGACTTTACAATCCTGAGCTGCGGTTGCCCCGCTGTGGAGTTGGTGCGTGGCGACTCAAGTGTGGCTCGCAGTTGCTCTCTTGCTCGCGAAAGTCTGGACATCACGGTTCCAAGCGGAATTCCAAGAACTTTGGCAGCCTCTGCGTATGACAGGTCTTCAACGGAAATCAATAAGACCACGCTTCGATGGTCGGGCGGAAGCCTGTCGATCGCAAGGAGAATCTCGTTGCCGAAAACGACGTCCTCCTGCGTGGCCGGCGTGGCATTCGTCGCTTCAGGCATGTCTTCGATCGGCATGGCATAGCCACGCCGCGTCTTTTGCCGCAGCCGATTGATGGCAAGGTTATGCAGAATGGCAAAAATCCAGGTGCGCGGATCGTCGTTTCGGCGACGGTGCCAGTTGGCGACGACTTTCTCCAAGCAATCCTGCACGGTATCGTCAGCCGCTTCGACATCCCGCAGAAGCCCGCGGGCGTAGCGCCGCAAGGTCGGAATGAGCGGTTCCACAAGAGAAAGCATATCGTCCACTGGTCACCTTTGTCGTTGAGGAGCCCGCCTCATCGAGGCGGGCCTACACGGTCAGTCGGCTTGGACTTGGACAATGCTGTCCGGCTTGCCATCCACTGCAGTGGCAACGACCAGATAACGACGTTCATCCTTGTGCTTGGCCTCGACAATCTGTCGGATCGGACCCACCGTATTGACGATAGCCGAACCAGCAGGGTTCGTCATAAAAGATGCAAGGCTTTCGAGAGTGCCGCTACCGTTGGCATTGTCAGACAGGGCAAGGACGTATGGCTTCTTGGGGTCAAGGCCGGTGACAGACGCCTGGAGCACCTGGGTGAGACCTTGGTTAAAGAGCGAGATGCTGGTCGGCGACCCATCTTTGCCCTTGGTCTTGGCATCAAGCCTTAGATGGACGGCGTCTCCGGCCAGGCCGAGCGGTACCAGATTTTGCAACCCATCGCCTTCCGGAACGGCATTGGGAACGTAGGCGACAGCCTGCGGCGCCTGGCCGATCGGCACGGTGGCGATGACCTTGTTGGTCAGCGTGTCGATAGCCGTAAAGGCATCGGCATTTTCCAGGCCGACATAGATGCGGGTGCCGTCGCCCGATGGCCAGATGCCATGCGGCAGATTTCCGACCGGGATGGTGGCCACCTGCTCAAGCGTTTCGGTGTTGAAGACCTTGATCTGGTTCAGGCCGCCGACGGTGACGTAAGCGAAGGTGCCGTTGGCGTTGTGGACGATGTTGACGTGGTTGGTGATCGGCCCTGTGTCAAAACTCTTGATCAGGTTGAAGGGAGCCTGGGCATTGAAGACCTGCGTTCGGCCGACATCCTTGAGGGTAAACCAGACCTGCTTGCCATCTGGCGAGGCGGCGATGTTCGGGCAGAACGGGCTTTCCTGCTTCACGTGGCCTACGATCTGGTGGTCTGCGACCGTTACGACGACCGTATCAGGATTGAACGATGAGCAGATGTAGCCGTATTTGCCGTCCGGGGAGAAGATCTGCATGCCGGGGCCGGCCGGCACCTTGATGCGGGTCTTTTCCTCAAAGGTCTTGGCATCGATAACAGAGATGTAATCCTCGCCACGCACTGTGACCCAGACTTCCTTGCCGTCGGGGGTGAAGAAGGCTTCATGTGGCGCGCGACCGACATAAGTCGTGTGCTGCACCGCGTTCGTCGCCGTATCGATGAAGGTCACCGAGTTCGAACCGATTGAGACGACGGCGAGCGTCTTGTGGTCGGGAGAATAGCCCATGCCGTGGACCAAAACCTGGCCTTTGTAGAGCGGGCTGAGATTCCCGGGCTGAGGGTCGCCGAGCTTGATGACGCCGAGCAGCTTGTTGTCGACCGGATCGGTGACCGAGACAGTGTTGGAAAATTGCTCGGCGGCGTAAACGCGGTCGTGATGACTGATGGCGATATCCGGCGCAGATGCGGCTTCGGGTGCTTGCCCAGCAAATGCGGCGAGGGGAGAGAGCACACTGCTGGCAAGCAGGATGGCGGCGATCGATGAACGTAGCATTTGAAAACCTTTCTTTACATTTTCATATTCGGAGCCATGCCTTGCATGGTTCCGTTGAGGGCAGCTTCCTGCGTCGGTGCGGCAACTGAGGCAGGCAGGGGGTCGCCGATCGCGAGCTTCATCGCGATGATTTCCTGCTGCTGTTCGACGATGATTTCCTGGGCGATGCGTCTAATCTGCTCGTTCTTTCCGAACTTCAGAACAGCCACAGCCATATCGATGGCACCCTGATGATGTGGTGTCATCATCGTGACAAAGTCACGGTCGATGTCGCCGCTCGGCTTAATGGACATGTCGTCCATCATCTTTGTCATGGCAGCATCGTTTTCTGCCAGGTAGGCTGTTTCCGCAGCGCTTTGGACTGGAGCTGCGACGGCGACGTTGCTGCCTGCGTCTTGAGCTATGGCATTGTAAGTGGAAAATGCCGCCGCAGATGCGAGAAATAGGGTCATTACATATCTGGAAGAACCTTGCATGGTCATCTTCTTCTCTGTTGTTGCATTGAGGTAGACAGCGCGGCGCGGTGTTTATTCCGAGCGACACGAAATAAATTTTAGGCAGGATCCTGGAGGCCGAACGAAGCGACAAGACCAAGGGCAAAGGCACCGAGAATGATCTCTGCAATGCAGCCATAAATCATAGCCGGACGTGCAGACGAGTTATGCTTGCGTATCATCGGTACAAGCACGTAGCGATTGGCGATAGCGATCGATGTCATCAGGCCGACGGCGAAGATTTTTAGTATCAGCTTCTGGTCATAAGGAGAGGTAAAGTCAAAAGGCAGCCTACCGAGCGTCAACCAGATATTGGCGAGGCCGCTGATCAACACTAGAGCAACTGCCACATGCCCCCATACAGAGAAGCGCTTCATAGCCCTGAGCGAGGCCTGTCGCAGTTCCGGCACGGCTGACATACGCAAGACAGTCATGAAGGGGATCAGTGCCCCCAACCATGCGCAGCCAGTGAGGACATGCACACAGTCGATGGCTTGATGGATCAGACCAGAAAAGCCACTTCCCTCCGCGGCATGACCACTAAAAGCCAACTCGCACAACATCGATCCCGCAATCGCGGCGGATGTCCTATGTGCTCGCACCAACACAGCGACGACCAGTCCAACACCGGTGGCTATCTGCACTGCCAGTGCCTGTCCCACCGATGTTTCGGCCACAAGATGCAGCGTGCCGAGATCCCATGCCGATTTCCACTGCGCTGTGATATCGGCAGTCTGAATAGGAAAGGCCGCAGCACTGGTCGCCACAGTGATGCAGACCGATAGGTCAGCAATAGCCGCCAACCGCCGGACAAGTGCCTGTCTCAAGTCGGGTCCGGCAATGCAGGTGGCATAGCCCAGTCCGCCCCAAACAAGACTGAGCGCCCCGTCATGGAAGAAACGGGTCAGAACCATCGCGCTTTCGGGTGTCACGGCCCGACCACGAAGTCGAAGGTCCCTTCGGTCTTATGACCGTCTTTCGAAAGCGCGTGCCATCCAACGTGGTAAGGACCGGGGGGGAGGGGGTTGCTGAAATTTGCAGAAAGCTCTTTGGCGTCGGCACCACCAAGGGCCGGATCACCAATCGCGACCGGCGCACTCTTGGCGTCGGTGACAGCGACGCCGGAAAAGGCAAGTTCCAGGCCTTCGGTGAAATTCAACGAAATCTTGGAGGGAGCTATTTGGACTGTCGAGCCAGCGCTCGGCGTCGAGGCCTGCAGATGCGCATGCGCCCATGCGGGTGCAGCCAGACTGACAATGCATGTTGCGGCAAGAGCAAAACGTGTGAACAAATGTGTCATAGTGGGCTTTCTTTAAACGAGCGTGAATTTCATCGCGTAGACATCGCTCCGGCATAGAAATTCCCTCACACTTCAAAAAAGATCGAGGAAGACGTCGAAGCTGTTGTCTGGGCTTGAACAGACGCGCGAAGTCATGGGCTTTCGCGTGGTAGGCGAGTTGGTGTACTTCAGGCCGAGATTGACAAATCTCCGCATAAGCCGACGGTGGCTTCAGTTTGGTGACGGAGGGAACAAACGCCCGCCGTTGGCAAAATGGACGCGAGTTTGTCATACTGCGCTGATGATTGAGATCAGCAAGTGCTAATTATTGCCATTATCATCTTGGACACATGTCTGAATGAAGCATCCATCCAATGATGCTACGGCTCGCGGCTCCAATGCCTCGCCGATATTGCATTGAGAGTCGGAGCGCACATACAAGGTGTAGAGCGGCAGGCCCGGATGCTGTGGATCCCGATAGCGATAGAGATCCTGACCCACGGTTTTAACGACATCCTTGATGTGTGCGCAATTTTCCGCACGGGCAGGTGACCCAGCTACAGCGAACGACGCACCGAGCAGAGACAGTACGCTTGCTGATACAGCAATCATCACGGCCCGCTTTACGCCACTCAAAACAGGTCGTGGTCCGGCACAGGTCTTCATTTTCGAATTGATTGAGAAGGTCATCGGAGCACCTTTCGGGTGGTTTGATCGCGTTACAGGAGAGTAGACATCTGGCTTCCCGACTTATTCCCTGATGCCGACTCTTTTTTAAAATACGCGATGCTATCTCTCTGGGCGTAGTCCGTCCGACAATTCATGATCGGCGTGCGATCCGTCTGAGAATGGTCATGATGGGTGCGGCATAAAGGAAGGTCATGGCTGACTTGATGGTTGCTTTCCGGTCTTTCCATAGGCGGAGCTTCGGCTGATCCGGGCAAAAAAGCGCTCGACAACCCATCACTTGAATGACGGTTGAGCCGACCAAATCCCTCGGCTTGCGGGCGACGTCGACTAGCGTTGCATTTTGCGGCTTGTCGCCTGAATATCCCAAGTTTGAATGCCTTGGCCACGAACCGGAAGGCTCAGTCTTGGAGCGGGTCGACGGGGCGGGATTATGGCCGATTTCTCGATGTCTGTCTTTGTGGCGACATTCAGACCACGGGATCAGCATCTTGGCTTGCGAGCTGGTGTTAGCAGTCCAACTTCGCCTTTGAGAGCCGGCCGAAGCGGCAATATATTTCCAATGAAATGGGATCGTGACGCATTGAAATGAAAAGGAAGCGTTCAGTTGTAATGCAACACCACGAACATATAAGGGATCGAGCTGATGACGAAATATAAACTCGAGTATATCTGGCTCGACGGCTACACGCCGGTTGCCAACCTGCGTGGCAAGACCCAGATCAAGGAATTCGCCGCATTCCCGACGCTCGAGGAACTGCCTCTCTGGGGTTTCGACGGATCGTCGACGATGCAGGCCGAAGGCCGCAGCTCCGATTGCGTCCTGAAGCCGGTTGCCGTGTTCCCGGACAGCGAGCGCATGAATGGCGTTCTCGTCATGTGCGAAGTCATGATGCCTGATGGCGTTACGCCGCATTCGAGCAATTCGCGCGCCACCATCCTCGACGATGCAGGCGCCTGGTTCGGCTTCGAACAGGAATACTTCTTCTACGAGAACGGCCGTCCGCTCGGCTTCCCTGAAGCTGGCTACCCGGCTCCGCAGGGCCCTTACTACACGGGCGTCGGCTATTCGAACGTCGGCAGCATCGCGCGCCAGATCGTCGAAGAGCACCTCGACATCTGCCTGGCCGCTGGCATCAACCACGAAGGCATCAACGCCGAAGTGGCAAAGGGCCAGTGGGAATTCCAGATCTTCGGCAAGGGCTCCAAGCGCGCCGCCGACGAAATGTGGATTGCCCGCTACCTGCTGCAGCGCCTGACCGAAAAGTACGGTGTCGATATCGAATATCACTGCAAGCCGCTCGGCGACACCGACTGGAACGGTTCGGGCATGCACGCCAACTTCTCGACTGCTTACATGCGCGAAGTCGGCGGCAAGGCCTATTTCGAAGCGCTGATGGCTGCCTTCGACAAGAACCTGACGGACCACATCAACGTTTACGGCCCTGACAACCACAAGCGCCTGACCGGCAAGCACGAAACTGCTCCGTGGAACAAGTTCTCCTACGGCGTCGCCGACCGTGGGGCGTCGATCCGCGTGCCGCACTCGTTCGTCAAGAACGACTACAAGGGCTACCTCGAAGATCGTCGTCCGAACTCCCAGGGCGACCCCTATCAGATCGCTTCGCAGGTCTTGAAAACGATCTCGGAAGTCCCGACATCTCGCTCCAGATCAATTGCCTATTAGCTTCGACCCATACGCCAAGCGTAAGAGTTTAGGCGATCCAATAGATTGGATAGTCTATATGGCTTTCATTGCTGAAGCACCCGCCTGAAGCCTTCAATAGTAACGAGACGATCGCTATCCCGTTACTGAATAAAACAGAGATTATTGTAACGATCAATGCATGAGCTACTGCCGTTCTCGATTTTAAGGTGCCTAATCCAGCCCTCATTATTCAGCCTTATAGAAATCGATTCACTATTGTTCGTGGGAAAGACGGTGATCTTATCATTTGAGAGCCGACTGTCGCGCGACTGCTATTCGCTCCAACGACTAGACAGCCGTAAACCGCAGTGGTGCAAGGTGTAGCTTACGTCGTCTTTCGCTCGGCGGTCGTCGGCTCATCGCTACCGCACCTGACCAGCACCAGAATTCATACGGGTCACCAGACCTCTTGATCGATAAAATGAGGTTCATCATGTCACTCCAGCAGCTTCTCGAGAGTTCTGTATCGAGAGGCGGTGCGCCCTACCTGGTTGGGGCAGTTGCAAACGAAAAGGTAACGCTGTTCACCGGAGCAGCGGGAACTCTGGCCGGCAATCACATTGCAACGACACAAACGATATTCCGAATCTTTTCGATGGGCAAAGCTGTATGCGCGACGGCTGCAGCAATCTTGGCGGAACGGAACCAACTTAATTGGTCGTGGCCTGTCGCATCGATACTTCCTGAATTCGAGCAACTTAGAGTTCTCGAAGGATTCACGGGCGATCAGCCGCGTACGCGAGCGCCGCGGCGAGGTGCCACGTTACTTGAACTCGCGACGCATACTTCGGGCCTCGTCTACAACTTGTGGGATAAAAATAACGCAAAATATCTTGAGGTTATGGAGCATCCCTCAGTTCTGTCCGGTATAAAATCCAGTTTGCTTTCGCCGCTTGCCTCAGATCCAGGTACACGCTGGCACTACGGCCTCGGTATCGATTGGCTGGGGCAAATTATCGAGAAGATTGATGGCCGCCCGATCGACCGCTTCTGCGCAGAGGAGATTTTCGAACCGTTGAAGATGAATGCCACCAAATTTTCGCTGTCTGCCGAAATAGTTGCAAATCTCGGCCCAATTTATTCAAGGCAAGCAGATGGGTCGATGGATGCTGGAATGATCGCACTCGATCCGCCGAACAATCCCGAATTCCATGGGATGGGCCACGCATTGTACTCCACCGCACCGGATTACATCCGATTTCTTCAAATGTGGCTTAACCACGGAGAGCTTGAAGGTCGGCGTCTGCTTAGAGAAGATACGGTAATCGATTTTCTCTCTAACAAAATCGGAGAAAAACTTTTGCCGCGGATGAAAACTACTTTACCCATGGCAACCAATGATCTGGCTTTCTTTCGCGGCTTCAGAAAAAGCCACAGCCTTGGCTTCGCGCGAATGGAAGACAATATCCCAGGCGGCCGATCGAGGGGATCGCAATTTTGGGCGGGCGTGCTCAATACACATTTTTGGTTTGACCCGGCGCAAAAGGTCGCCGCTGTATTAATGACGCAGCTTACACCTTTTCTTGATCCTCAGTTCATGGATGTACTTGCGGACTTCGAGCGCGCCATCTACGCCGAAGTGCTGCCTTGAACCACCACCCTTGCAGTCGAAAAAGAATATATTCCCGTTGATAAAATGGCCTGAACACCCGTCCCCTAGCGTCACCATTAGCAGCCGGATACGGGATACACGCCTTCTCACTCAATTCGACTCTCCGAGGTCCCCTGGACAAAGGAAACCATCCGTTGCGTGCGATCCACGCGATTGTGGAAGAAGCGTTGGAGGTGCTGCCTTATTTTTCGACGTCGAGTTCACTGTAAGCGGTTTCCTGATCGCACCTTGGCCATCTGTATGGATTGGTTTCAAATATTTCAGCCTAGCGGGACGAAGAATTTGCTTCGTTCGCACGCATCGCGTCGCAAAAGTAGAGCGCTTACGACCGACAGTAGAATTTGCCGAGCCTGCTCATAGTCGCTCGCGGCGGAACCCATCGGCCATCTCATAGCTTCGCGTCAGCAACGTGCGCAACTCGTCATTCTCGATAGTAAGCATTTGGCCATTGCGGTGGAGAATAAGATCGTTCAACGAACCCATCCCGCCGAAAAGCCTAAGGAAGCGTTCAACTCCGTTATAGTCAGACTGTTCAATCCAGGCTGCGCATCTTGCTATGTCATTAGCCCAGTGAGGCGCATCATTCGTGCGCAGATGCGTCTCAAGTTTGCGAAGTGCGCTGGCGAATCTGAGGATGTCTGGATGAAGTGACATGTGTCGATCCTAGCGTCGGCGATAACTCATGTCATCTTTTATAGATTACCTGCGGCCTCTCTACATATCGCATTGGCGGACTGCAGTCTTCAGACTGCCATATTGCTTCCTCTTGTAATTCCAAGGCAGCAGCTCATTGATCCGACTTTGTTTGTGACCGTTGATGATGGCGGTGAGAGTGTCGGCCAGATAGGCCAACGGATCGACCGCATTGAGTTTGCACGTCTCGATCAGCGACGCGATGGTCGCCCAGTTCTCGGCTCCCGCGTCATGTCCGGCAAAGAGGGCGTTCTTGCGATTGAGGGCTATCGGCCGGATGGTTCGCTCCACGCGTGTCGATCTCGATGCGGCCATCGGTCAGGAAGAGCTTCAGGCCATCCCAGTATTTGGCGAAGTAGGCCAAGGCCTCGCCGAGTGGCGACTTTGTTGCGACACGGGCACGGTGATGGACGAGCCACGTATGCATGTCGGCGACGAGCGGCGCAGACCGTTCCTGTCGCCCCGCAAGGCGAGCCTCTGGATCGAGGCCACGCAGTTCGGCCTCGATCCGATACAGTTCACCGATCCGCTTGACGCCGTCCTCGGCAATGGGTGCTGAGCCGTTGCGGGTGATCTCCACCAGCTTGCGCCGGGCATGATGGTATGGACGCCCCCTTCCGCCGGAGCCAGTCGCGATTAATTATGGATGGGTATCAACCAAGGAGTTTGTCATGGAAGCTCAAATCAGTGTTGTTGGCCTCGATATCGCAAAGTCTGTGTTTCAAGTTCACGCCGCAGATGCCTCGGGTAAGGCAGTAATGCGACGAAAGCTCCGGCGTGAGGAGGTAGAAAATTTCTTCCGCACCCTACCGCCGTGCCTCGTGGGTTTGGAAGCTTGCCCAAGCTCCCATTTCTGGGCACGGCTGCTGCGGAGTTTAGGACATGATGCTCGACTTCTTCCGGCGCAATATGTCCGGCCCTATGTCAAGACCAACAAAAATGATGCTGCTGATGCAGAAGCCATCTGCGAAGCAGTCACGCGGCCAACCATGCGGTTCGTTCCGATCAAGGAAGAGATGCAGCAAGAGGTTCTGGTCCTTCATCGTGTCAGAGAGATGTTGATTCGTCAGCGGACGCCGCTCATTAATTCCATCCGGGGCCACCTCGCAGAATTCGGCATCGTTGCTCCAAACCGCGCCCACAATATTGGCCTTCTAACCAAGCTGATTGAGGATGAGGAGTTTGAGGAGCTTCCGGCCGTAGCGCGCCATGCTTTACGATATCTCGTCGAGCAACTGAGGGAGGTCAAAACGAAGCTCTTCCGTATTGAGCGGGATCTTGTCAGGTTGTGAAGGGGAGCGACGCCTGTCAACGATTGATGACAATTCCCGGTGTCGGTGTTGTCACGGCGACAGCCTTGGTGTCCTCCATGCGAGAACCGTCTGATTTCAAGTCGGGCCGACATTTCGCAGCCTGGCTCGGGCTTGTCCCACGCCAGCACTCGACTGGAGGTAAGGAGAACCTCGGAGGGATTAGCAAGCGCGGCGATGGATATCTCCGAAGGCTCTTGATCCACGGTAGCTGTTCGATCATGCGCTGGCGGGGGCGTTCCTGGACGTGGCTTGCAAAGCTCAGAGACCGCCGCCCTGCGAATGTCGCTGTTGTTGCGGTCGCGAACAAAACAGCGCGTATTGTTTGGGCGTTGCTGATGTTCGGCGGAACGTACGGGCATCCCGGAGAGGGCGCGACGATGAGAACAGCGTAAGTTTCGAATTCGACCTCGACTGTCGATGTGGTTGCGAGGATAAATAGCGAGTGATGGCAAAGCCGGGCTAAACCGGGAACCAGCAGAGCCCGTTGGGCGCATCGAACTTCGAGTTCGCGCAGCGTGATTGGGAGCTGGTTTGCGGATCTACCATCAAGGCCGGTGTCGCAGGGTGCGGCGCATTCAGAGGCCGAATAGATGACTGCAGCCGCAGGTTTCGCCGGAATGGCTTATTTCACCCTTGCAAAGTCTGGGGCGTCCATAGATGCGCCCAACAATAAGCAAGCTGAATGTCTGGGCCAATCCTATCTGGCCCGATCAGCCTGTTGTATCCGGCATAGCCATCGACCTGCAGGATACCGGAGAAGCCCTGCAATATCCGTTCGGCATGAATGCCGCCTCGACCAGGAAACTTGCTGTCACCCTTTTTTCAGATTGTGCCGTGCCTTCATCTCAGCTGTCATTGCTTCTCTCATCAAAGACGCCGACGTGTGCGGATCAGAATATGCACTTTTTGCATGATTGATCACTAGCGCGGAATTTCCGCCGTGATTTTCCCCGGCGCCTCAAGTCCCTCATGAAATTCTTCTGCAGCTTCTAGCTCTCGCTGCGTCAACTCCCTGTGAGTGCTGGCATCTGCCGCTGTTGCCTGCAGCCGCTCCTAGTTCGAGCTCGACGCGCCCAAGGCCGCATTGCTGAGGCCTGTTGCATTGTCCATCGTCTTTACTGCTCATGAGCAGCCAAATTTGCGGCTGCATGCGCAGCGCCTGTAATATGTTCACTTGTTTCAGTCGGCATCGATTTGTGTTCCAACCGACACGAGCGGCAAGGCTGACGGGGTACGGATATGCCGAAGTGCTGGATGGTTGATCGGACCCACGCATGGCTTGGCATCAATCGCCGGCTCACCAAAGGATTTGACTCTTTTCAGCAACAAGCCTCGCCTTCATAAACAACGTCGTTTCAGAATTCGGCGCCCCTCAATTCTGGAGATCGTTCGAGAACGACCTCCCCTGACACGCGCTCTTGTTGGACGACGCTCGTCTTGACGCAATCGGGCCGGTTATTCTCCCTCCCCATCACGCAGCAGGAGCACGAGCAAGATCGTGCATAGCTCCGTGTCGCTCGTCAGGAACCCATACGGCCGTGAGCTCGCCGGCCCTGTACAGCTGGGCAAGCGCGGGTGAATCTCGACATTCGTCTTCACTCGGTCGCAAGGCTTCCTCGGGATCGATGACGGGGCGACAACCACCTCCTGCACTCATGGCCCTGATAGACGGGTGCGGTCCAATGTCAAAAGGAGCTGGAGCTTGCTGTCCTATAACAGCGTTGATTATGGTGTTGCAGACCGTTGGTCGAGAACGTGAGTAACAAACTCAATGAAAGCACGCACTTTCGGCGCCAGGTTCTTGCTTGAGGGGAACAGAATGGAAATCGGCGGTCCATCGCCCGCATAAGGAGCAAGTACCTCCAGCAGATTGCCCGAGGCGATATGAGGCTCCGCCATATACGTATGAAGCTGCACGAGGCCGCTGCCCGCAAGCCCGAAATCCACCATGGCATCAGGGCTGTCGCAGCTTAACGTGCCCTCGACACTGCGTTCAAGAGGTGTACCTGTTTCAACGTCTTTAAACCTCCAGGGGGCAAAGCCAGGCGGGTCATAGGAAACACGTCTCACGCAGTCGTGCTGGGAGAGATCTTCCAGTGTTAAAGGCCTACCGCGAACCGCAAGGTAAGCGGGGGAAGCGCAGGTGATATACTTCACTGTCCCCACCCGCTTTACCATCAGCCGCGGATCTCGAGGGTAACCAATCCGCACCACCGCATCGATCCCGGTGGCGATCGGGTCTGTCAAGGTGTCGGCGAATGTCGCGGCGATGCGCAGTTCCGGAAACCGGGAAGTAAGTTGCCCAAGCATGGGAATGATCCGCAGACGACCCAGAGCCGTCGGCATTTCGATGCGAAGCAGACCACTTGGACGGGCAGCGCGCTGCAGCATGTCTTCTTCGGCTTGATCAAGATCTTTGAGGATGGTGCTGCACCGTTCGAAGAAAAGTCTGCCGTCGTCCGTCATGGCCAGCGTCCGTGTCGTGCGCTGGAACAGTCGTAGCTGCAGCCTTTCTTCCAATCGGGACACGCTTTTGCTTACTGCCGAAGGCGAGATAGAAAGGGACCGGCCCGCCGCCGCGAAGCTACCCAGCTCAGCCACTCTGATGAAAGCCGTGATGCTGCCAAGGCGATCTGTCGCCAAAATTTGAACTCCCGTGGTCATCTTGGAACTAGGTACATATACTAGGTAGGTGGAAGGTCGAGCACCTGCGTTCGCAGGTAAAACTCGTTTCGCTACTACAATCTGAACACGACGAAATGCAAGGAGCTCTTTGGGGGGAGGCCTCAATCATACTGAAATGTCGTGGAAACTGTACCGCACACCTTTCAGATCTGTGAACGGACCGCATCTGCGATGGCGTGGAGGTTGTTGGAAGGGAGCTAGCCGACCATGCTTTAGCCCATTGCATCCTTGGCCCAACTCCAGCCGCGGCTGCTGCCGATCATCGGTTTGTGCTGATCTACCGCCATATGACGCGATAGCGTCACGAGACGGTGCCCTAGTCGTCGCCATACGTCAGCATGAAGCCAGCACCTTGCTCCGTTGGGGTTACGCCACCACCCATCAGACGGTATCCGGCCTTTCTCAGATCCGGAAAGGCGGTGGACCAATCCACATCCCTGCGGCGATTTGCTGAAGCGAATCGCTGGCATCAACCCTGACCTTGACGGGCCATCGTCAGTCCATCGAATCTGTGCAAACTCGAGGAAATGATAACCTGTTGCAATCCCCCACCTCTTTTTGAGGCGGTCCCTCAAACGTCCCCTGCGAGCTATCCATCAGGTCTACACAAGCCAGAGCTGTTTAGAGTTGCTCACATTGTGACAGGGATCAATTATCATGCTTATTTCAAAGAATGCTCATTTAGATTCTTCGTACGCTTATTCTGCCAAACCGAGGACGGGTCGCTCCGAGGTCTCGGTTTCAAGCGGTTTCGATCCGGACGCTGCCAGCGACCAGGACGAGAAGACATCTTGGACAGGCAGGAGCAATGAGCTCCCAGAGCCGTCTGTGTCGGTTTCGGTTCCAAAAGGTGACGGCAGTGGCCCGAATGCGCGCGGCGCGGCGATGTTTCAGCAAGCAACCGGCTACACGATGATTAAATCGAGCGAAGGTGTGACGTTCGAAGATGCCGACGGTCAGCCTCCGCCTGAAGACAAGTTGGCGATGCTCAAGGCAGCCTCAACGGCATTTTCAACCGCCAGCTCCAACGGGCACTCCCTACACTTGGGAGTCGATCTTCACACAGATGATGTGGAGACGTCCCTGTCGCAAATCGGCGTGCAAGCTGGTGACACCGATATGTACGCTGACCTTATGAAGATAATGCAGACCAACCTTAAGTCATAGTACAGCCACGACAATGCGCCTCTGATGACAATGGTCACGCTCGTTCCGCAAAGATAAGCGAACCGTGCGTGACCTCCATGCTGGCCAGCTTTTCGATTGCCCGCAAGCCCGTAGCCCATCCAGCATATAAAATGGTTTCTCGGTCCGCGTGGTGATGCGGGGAACGGGGACGCATGGCCCGGCGACCCCAAGGATAACTACGTAGCCTTCGGCATCGGTTGCGTTTGGGTTGAGTGGTCTAACTAGGGGTCCCAGTACATTCAGCCAGCCCTCGTTTTTCCTGCGATAGATCTCGTTTTTCATCTTTCAATTCAACGTGCGGCTTTCCGGATAACAGCCCGCCAGTTTACGAAGCGTGAGCGGATTTCGCAGAGAAACGTGCATTGGAACGCGTAAGTGACGTCGTCAATGCAGCCGCGGCTGCGTGCTCCTAAGATGTCCGAGCTGGCGTCAATATCGATTTCAGGTCTCGAAAATCGTGTTGCAGACGTGTTCTTGCAGTGACGTTTGAGGAACTGCCAGAGAGATCCTCGCGCTAAACGGGATCCCAACAGCACCGAATCTGATGAAGATATGTGTCGCATTCTACAACGGTGACCTTGCAAGAGGCTCGGACTTGCAAGTCAAGACCGCACATTGTGTGGCTGTCGAGACTGAGCGCTCCTATTACTTACTGCTTAGCCTCTACCCTCTGCTCACCGATTAGTGCCTTGGGGGAACGAGTGCAGGGACATTGGCGCACCTTCTATTACAATGAGCCCACAGCTATATGTTCATATCGTCAACCTAAGGGAAAAGTCGGGATGAAAAAAGTTAGCCGAGGCGGTTAACCGCATTTAGCCTCGACAGTCTGCGTGCTTGAGCATGTGTGTTCGCATAGGTGTGTCTGTACAGACGTAGGTCGGAGGTCGCGACCATCCTTGTTTTTTACAGTGCCCAATCTCCGATGCCGGATCGACGGGTCTAATTCGGGAAAGAACAAGCCCTGGACTGAGGCGGTTCGTTGACGTCAATCGGGAAAATTCAGTCGCTTGATGAGTTGGTGGTTGGGGGGCTGCGATAGCACGCCGCTGGCTCAGCCATGTCCACAACGGCTGCCAAAATTATTTCACGGACGACGGAATAAACTGCAGATTTCGATGTCTACCTGTTGGAAGAAAAAGAGGCCAAAGTAGTTGTTTCGTTGCCTATTCATGCTTCGCTACGTTCGACTAGGCGCGTGTAGCGCACAAATTTGCATCGCATGACAGCTGCAACATGGGACCAGAAAATTGAAACCTGGCTGACAGGTTGGTCCTCTACTGCGAGGGGATTTTGATCGTTCTCTCGCTGCATGAAGCTAATCGAAAATTTCTAGCTGGCAACATGAAGCACGCTCGGCGAGGGTGTATTGAATACGGGGAATGTTTTGAAACATATTTTGGTCATTGATGACGACAGTGCCATCCGCAATATGCTGATGGACTATCTTGCAAAGTTTGCCTACCGGGTGACGGCCGTACCAGACAGCCAAAGCATGGCGCGTGTTCTCGATACCGAAGGAGTCGATCTCGTGGTGGTTGATCTCAATCTTGGTTTTGAGGACGGCCTCGAAATAGTCAGAAGCCTTTCTGGCAAAACGGATGCACCTATCATCGTCATCAGCGGTGACAGGCTCGAAGAAGCCGATAAAGTCGTCGGCCTTGAACTTGGCGCCTCCGATTATATTACCAAGCCGTTTGGCTTGAGGGAGTTCTTGGCCCGGGTTAGATCCGTCATGCGGGAGCGACCAAAAAAAAATCGCGAAAAAGAGCGGAAAATCTTTCATTTCGAAGGATGGAAGCTCAGCATCCGTCAGCGTCGACTTCTCTCTCCTGAGGGCAATGAGGTCAAGCTCACAGCTGGGGAATTCAATCTTCTCGTCGCGTTCCTCAAAGCGCCGCGGCACATACTATCCCGAGAACAATTGCTTGCCGCAAGTCGGGTACACGAAGAGGAAGTGTACGACCGAAGCATCGATGTTCTGATCTTGAGGCTCAGACGGAAGCTAGCGCTTTCAACTTCAGGTTCATCGATGATCAAAACCGAACGCGGAGTTGGATACTACCTCGAGACAGACGTCGTTATTGAGCAACTTGCACCACTGCGTGGTTCGGGCCGTATCATCGGTCAGGAACACGGCTAAATCTTGAGGTTTTTGACCCCAGCGCTGAGAGCGAGCATCCAGTCATTTTTCTGCTTTCAGTATCTTTCCTTGGTACTCTCCGGTCAGAGTGTTCAGAAAACTGACTATGGCGTCTATATCTGCTTGTTGGATATCCTCACCAAGCTGGCTTTTCGCCATTACGTCTACAGCTTCAGCAAGGGTGGCCGAACGGCCATTGTGAAAATATGGCGCTGTCAGCGCGACGTTGCGTAGACTCGGAACGCGGAAAACGCCTTTGTCGTCGGCCGCTTGCGTAATTGTAAAGCGTCCCAGATCACCATCGTAGCTAGGATCTTTGTTCGGCTGCGGACGGGAAAAAATCCCGAAGACTTGAAAAAGATTGCCGCCGATGTTAGATCCTTGATGACAGGATACGCAGCCCAGCGCTTTAAACAATGCATAACCTTGTATCTCCTGTGGCGCGAGAGCGCTGACATCTCCCCTAAGGTAACGATCGAAACGCGAGTTGGGTGTCGCCAGAGTTTTCTGATAGGTTACGAGAGCGTCCAAAACATTGTCGCGCGATGGCTGTTCGGCGTAAGCATTTTGAAAAAGCGCAGCGTAGCGACTGTGAAGTAATTTCTGTAGCAGTGTCTGCCAATCACTCGCCATGAGATCTGGATCGAGCAGGACTGCTTCGTTTTGCTTCTCAAGCGACGTGAAATTTCCACGCCAACCGAACCTGTAATTGTTGGCAACATTAAATATGGTCGGAGCATTGTACCGATGGAGCCTGCCACTGTAGCCCACGGTCCTGCGCATCCGAGAGGTCCCGCCGACATTAAGATTGTGGCATGCCGAGCAGGAGAGCTGGTTCTTGCCAGAGAGGATCGGGTCGTTAAACAGGTCCTCGCCTAGCCGCACCTTGCGTGCATCGAGAGCAGGAGCGGGTTGAAGCGGCGAAATTGGTTCCCGGGATTGTAATATAGTGTCGGAGGACAATACATATGACGCACCGGGTACCATAAACAAGGCAAACGCAATGATGATTGCTGGCATTTTCATAGATGCGATCTTCATATGTCCGCCATTCTAGCGGGTGGGAGCGCCTTCATTTGTCGGTATTCCAGAACACGGACCTACAGACTACGGACGTTAAGATAACGGTAATGATAGCGCGAAATCGATGAAATATGACCCCGATCCAGGACAAATTGGGTTACAAATGAAACACAGACGTTTTCAAATTTGAAAGTGACGAGGCTCGGCGCGGCAGTCGCGCGGAATTGCGACGCGCCACTCCGCTAAAGCAATGCCCTGGTTTTTTCCCCTACTTCGGGTCGCACGTAACCCGGACGAGCGTGAATTTGGTCATGGACGGCGTTCGCAAGTTCATTCGCGCTGACAGGCTTTCGCAGGATCACGGCGTTGGTGAACTGACGGCGGATTGACGGATCGCTAAGACCTTGTGGTGCGATGATGATGCACGGGGCTTGCGGGTAGACCATCTGGCCATGCTCTATCGATGACGTCAGGAGTAAGCCGCTGTCGACGATCAGCAGATCGAGTTTTGACTGCCCGCCATTGGCCCATCGATCGAGTGAAGCGGCGTCTGGAAAGCCGATAGGCTCGTAACCAAGAGCGGCAAGTTTTTCCTCGTACATCAAGCGCTGCTTTTGATCCCGTTCCAACACGCCAACAAACTCTCCACTCCCTACCGGGACGATCGCCTCATCAAAGAACTCACTTATCCCGACTGGCACCTTCCGGCACAGGGGCAGATAGATCTCGAATTGGGTGCCCTTTCCAGCTTCGCTGCGAACGTCGACATGACCGCTAAGCGCAATGACGTTTCCGTGTACAGCCGCAAGACCAAGCCCCGTCCCGC
The DNA here is from genome assembly GCF_049472505.1 of Rhizobium sp. HT1-10. Taxonomy (NCBI): domain Bacteria; kingdom Pseudomonadati; phylum Pseudomonadota; class Alphaproteobacteria; order Hyphomicrobiales; family Rhizobiaceae; genus Rhizobium; species Rhizobium sp. HT1-10. Next base: position 19,164 of record NZ_JBCEBQ010000004.1, read on the forward strand.
CGCTATCTGTTTTCGTGGTGAAAAAAGGTTCGAAGATGTGCGGCAGAACGACCTCGGGAATACCTCCTCCGTTATCCGACACCGTAAGCCTGATCCAGCAGCCTACAGGAAGATCACCATGGGAAAGAGTCAATCGCTCAGTGGTTTCGACAACAGATACTTCAAGCTCGATCTCCCCGTCACCGACGATGGCCTCCGCAGCGTTCTTGCAGAGATTCATCGCAATTTGCTGAATTTCAACGGGATTTCCGAGTACTACCGCTTTCCTGGCCGGCATCTTGGTTCTCAGCTGGACATCATCACGAAGGGAAATTTGCAGCAGGGGCATTATATCGTTGACGACCTCCACAACATCGATGGGTTTGGTAACGCGCTCTCGTCGTCGGCTAAGCGTGAGTATCTGATCGATGATTTTTTTTGCGCGCTCCCCTGCGGAAATGATTTCCCGCACAAACTGCGACGTCGGTGACTTCCGCCTTTGAGAATGCAGTGCCATTTCTGCGTAACCAAGCATGGCACCCAATATATTGTTAAACTCGTGCGCAATCCCGCCTGCCAACGTCCCAACCGCCTGCAGTCGCTCTGCGTGCTCGAGACGACGCTCCAATATCTCTCTCTCCGACAGCATCCGATGCTGGTCGATATTTTGTAGGATGACTTGCATCATGGCGGCTATTACCTCGATTTCCTCCTCAGCTGCTCTCAGCCTTGCCTTCTCGTATTCAATGGCAATAATGCCTACCATTCGCTCCGAAAGCCTAACGCCCACAACAAGCCCCCCGCTAAGTACACTCTTGCAGCCACCATCTCTGGTCGGTGGCGGCAAGTTCATACTAACCGGCTTATGGCAGTATGCCGTTATTGTTCCGCTAGCGGTCATGTCTCTTAGGATCTGGTCGCGGGAAAAAATCGTCGAACGTCTCACAACCATAGCGCTGCTATAGGCTTCTTCAATCTCGCTACTATCCAGGTTTGTGAGGGCGAACTGGTATGCGCTTGCTTGTGAGAGATTTTTTACCTGATGAAGGGCTGCTTGTAGCGCTTCCTCGAAATGCCCCAACCGGGCATTGTCGAAGCAGGATTTGAGGTTCGAGAGAGCAGCCTCGAAATCAAGTCTTTGCCTCAGTCGATCAGTCTGACGACGCAATCTGTACACCAGGTTAACGACGTAGCCGCAGAGGGCAAAGGATATCGAGCCGAGGAAGATCCGGCTCCATGAGGCGCGCAGGTTCAAACGGCCATATTCCTCGAGATACTCCTTCTGAAGGCTTTGGGCCCGACCGGACGTAATTGAGGCCTGCACCTCCGCAACCATTCGGTCAACTTCCGGGAGGGTCGAAAGTACCAAAACGCCGTGGACAACGACGCTGCGCACAGCCGCAGGGTTCTCCGCGTCGGGCAGGATCATAATCTCAAGCTTTTGCCGCAGCGAAGCTGCAAGATCAGCGCTCGGCTGCATCGAAAACTGCATCATCTGATTGCCAAGATCTCCGGGTGCTCTCAGTCCAGACGGACTTTGCTCCGTATGCAGGCGGCTAAGCGACCTGCCAAAGATCTGCAAAGAATTCTGAAGTAGGGAGTTCTGGGTCTTGAACCTCTCAACCACCTCTTCATTTTGACCAACTGACTGATCGAGAGAATCAAGAAGGGTGGAGAGTTGCTTGTCCCCTGACGTGTCGCTTTCGTTCAACAGGGAGCGAAGGTTTATGATCGTCCTATGCAAGTTGACGATTGATGCGACGATTGGGTCGTAGTCCTGTAGTATCCCGTAGCGTGATTGCAGGACGTCCCTTTGAAGAGAAGCATCATTAATGTCGACTGCGCGGAGCGCTGTTAGAGTGGCTTCGTGGGTCTCTCTGTCGGGACCACGTCCTGTTGCCAGCACGGCAAAAAGCACCGCAGCCATTGTCACTGATACGATTAGCCAAGGTTGACCTGCCAGGCTATGCCGTCTCCCAAAGATCGAGGCCAGTGATGGCATGACATTGGAGGCGATCATCTCTTCATCCCTGCGCCAATACGTCCATTACAATGGGGCTGCCACATAGCCTTTGAATTCACACAATAGGTTATAACGACGGCGGGCTCGTGGCGGAAGCTATTTCCCAACCTGCGAGGCTGTGCTGGTCCAGCCGCTGCCATAGGGAGGCGAGTGGTCGATATTGCAGCAAAAGTCCGACGATCATCTGAAGGTAGCATCGGCTTTCCTCACCGATGCCCCACCCAAAGGACACGGAAAACTGTAGGACTTGCTTTTGCTACGCGAAAGTTGAATCGGGTTACAAATGTAACGCAATAGACTTCGTCGGATATGGCCGTCATCTCAGGTAGTCGTGAGCAACTCCAGGCTCGAGCGACAAACAGGAAATGAGGCGATCACCCTCACAGATGCGACTCCTTCAGTAATCTCTGAAGCGCGCGCGCATCGCGGCCTCTTCCTGTCGAACCCGTATCGTCAAGGGTACGGCATAGAGGGCGAGACCAACAACGAATGTTGTATGGGCATTCAATATTAACGCCAGCCCAGCAAGTTCAGGCAGAATATTTAGAAAATAATTGGGGTGTCGGAACCAGCGGAACAGCGGGTGCTTAACGAGCACGTGATCGCGCGCTATGAGCAATTTAACGGTCCACAGCGGGCCGAGCAAACGGATCACGAAAACAAGTGCCAGAGTCCCGACAAGGTAAAGAAGGATGCCCAGCCATAAAGCAGGGCCTGCATCGTGAGGTCTGAACGCAGCCTCGATAATTGCGCATACGTAGTAAAGCACATGAGCCACGGCTAGCACTGTCGTATTCTTTCTGCCAATCTCCACCGCTCCCGATTTTCTCAGCGCCGCTTCATGGCGCAATGAAATGAGCAGCGAACCCACGCGGAACAAAACCGCAAACACACAGAATAGAGTAAGATAAATTATCATCGAAAGCTCTCTGAACTTAGGCAGGAAAAACATATCATTGGGCAGGACCGAACGCGCGGCCAAACTTTTGAGATGTCGGAAATGGTGGGTCGGAATGCGCTTCTTACATTTCTAAAAAGCTTCCGGCCTGCTTATTTGCGTTTCATATGTAGCTGAGCCGCAGGCTTCGATTTTTTTCCACCTGGCTTCTGGTACACTTGAAGCTTATCGGTTGGGGGCGGGACGATGTTGCGCGGTTGGGGCACCTTTTCAGGACTGGTTCAGCTTACTTGGTTGGTTCATTAGGATATACAAATTAGTACCCGCCGCGGAATAATTAGACGCTCATAATTGCTCGGTTATCTCACTGACAGGATCTGCATAGCCACGCCATGCTTCAAAATTTGCTAACTATTTAATTTGTAACATGTTTTCATTTGATGTGACGGTCTATCGCGCTTAGTTTGATCAGGTCTGCAGGGCACTCCAGTCTGTTGATAGTTCCCCTTGAGGCACAGTCCGGCCTCCGCCGGCGACTTTTTTATACGCCGCGCCAGCTAAGATGTGATTGAATCAATGCTCCCCAATGGACCTTCGGCAAAGGCGAACGTCGGCATACGTCATAAGGCTGTTCTATCCAGACTCGGCTGAAAGCCCCTTGTCTACCCCCAACAGTATATAGGGCGATCTGAATGACTTCATCATTTCGGCTTCAGTCGGTGTTTATTGCGCCTTACACGCAGGGGCTTTGGCAGCGCCATTCGATAACGAGCCGGTCAGCAAACAGCAACCCCAATTCGAGCTGGCGTACCGAAACCTGGTTGCTGTGGGGAAGCTCGCATTCAGCACGGGGATCGGCCAGCACTACCGTTGAAAGAATAGACCTGCTACTCGCAAGTCGGAGGCATGCCAAGACCTCCACTAGGGAATAGCAGGGGCATATCACCGTCTGCAAGATCGGTGATGGTAAACGCCGCCACCCCGCGACAGCAAGTGTTCGCCGTCTGAGCTTTTCGAGGAGCTGGAGAAAGCGCGACTTCATAGGATTCTAAAAACGTTAGGCGGGGCAGGGGTCACGCGGAGTTCCTCGTTGTGGATCGCCGACAGCAGGCAGGCTCAGCTGGAGCAAGCATCGGCCAAGGTTGTGACGATCTGCTGCAGGCTGTCTGGCATATGGCTAGGCCTCGCTTCGGTCAGACGAAGATACCCACCGATTGTGGCAGAGCCGATCATTCGCTCGTTTCGTATCCGACCGAGAACCAGTGGTCCCCAAATAGCCGAAAGACGCGTCGCGCCGACCGGTAGGTTGGCGTCAACAACTCCTAGGTTGGAGACAACTGCGTCGTAGGCGAGGGAGCCTACAAGCCCGCAGGCTAGGTCCACGGTCGCGTTGCGTGGCAATATCGCATCCACCCCAGCGATGCTTCTAAAAAGGTGCTGAGCCGACCGCATCGGTTTCAATTCTTCAGCAAAGCTTCTCGCCAAATCCCACAGCGGGAGCCTTGCTGCGATCGGCACGCGAATTGTGGCGGCCGTGATGAACAATCCCATCTCGTCAGGCTCAATTCTTAGAGCGGGACGCATATTGATCGGCGACATGATCGCATAGCTCCCAGAGGGATGCTGGGCGGCGTTCGCTATAGCAACTGCGGCACAAATTGCACCATGCACGGTACTGCCTTCTTTTCGGGCCTTTCCAACAAGCGCAGACGTTACGTTGGCAGGGAGTGCGATGGCGCCGACCTTGGGCCGGTCGGCTTCGAAGGGCCGCCATAGCGGCCGCCGGGCAATGGCTTCTATGGTTTCGAGGTCGGGGATACCAGGCGATGTCTGATCGGCATCTGCAGGAACCCTGGCGCCAAGAACCTGCCGAACCAAATCCTCGACTGGCTTTCTCTCCGAAGCTGCCGGAAGCTCCTCGCCATTCAAGGCGCGAGCCAATCCATGCAAGAAAGCCACTCCGGACAGACCGTCGGCGATAGAATGGTGGAAGGTTAGAACGATCACCCACCGCATCGAGTCGGTGCTTCCTCTGAGGACAGAGGTCCTCATGAGCGGTCCCATCCAGGGGTGAAACGGCTTCGCAAGCTCGGCCTCAACAATTGGCTGCCAATCCGGCCGTCCTTCAGACGTGATCAACTGGACCGGCAGTGGCCTGATATGCTCGATAAAGCGCGGTCCCTCGTCGCCATCCTCAACTGCCAACTGAAGACGTGCATATCGCTGGCGCAGCTGTTGCAGTGCCTCTTGAAGGTTCATTTCGTTGAGATGCCCTTCGAACTCCCCAACGAGGCAGAAATGCCGATGATGCCTTTTGGAATAAAGGTAGAGGAGCCGCTCATGCGCACCCAGCAGGCGTGAACTTTGTGCATAGCGGTCGTCAAATGCTTGGTCTTTGGTCATTCGCCTCTCCAAAAATCTTTGACTTGATCCTCGGCGAGCGATGCGACCGCAATGTTTCAAGGTGTAGAAAAGTTGTTACAGATGACGTGGAGGAAACCCGTGGAGCCCGGCGTCCCTGAACGGCTCCTACCAATGAGCGACGACAGGTCTGCATCGTCGATGACATCTGAAACACGAAGCGCTGGAAGTGCAATCGGATGGTCACCTGATTTGGTGACACGAACAGGGTTAATAACCTGGTGAGACGACGCCCCTGTCGTCCGTCTAAATCCAATGGAGCAGAAAATGGGCCCACGTCTTTATGCGATGACATGCGGATGGCTGACAATGCCATACAAGCTTTTCATGAACGGAAGTCCAGGCTGGTTGGCCATCCCGGTGCCGAGCTACCTAGTCGTTCATCCGAAGGGGACTGCCTTGTTCGATACCGGACTCGAGACAGGCCTACAGAGCCTCGATCCAGAGGAAGTCAAACGGACATTGGGGAAGTTTGAGCCTCTAGTGAAGCCCGAGTTCAAGTCCGGCGAGGACGTCGCCGAGCGCCTCAAGGCATTTGGCGTCGACCCCGAGAAAATTGACTACCTGATAAATTCCCACCTGCATTTCGATCACTGCGGCGGTAATGAATTGATCAAGAACGCTCGGCTGGTTCTCCAGAAGAGAGAGTGGATAGCGGCAACCACGCCGGAAACCATCGAAGAAAATAGCTATCTGACTCGCCAGTATGATCTCGGTCACGACAAGCTCCTTGTTGAGGGAGAGCATGATCTTTTCGGTGATGGCAGTGTCATCCTTATTCCGACCCACGGCCATACTCCCGGCCACCAGTCGCTCAAGGTCAAGCTCGGGGATGGGGAGGTCATCCTTTCGGCCGACGCCTGCTATCTGCGGCAGGCTCTTGAAAAGATGGTGCTTCCGGAGCCTCCCTTCGTTCGGGATGACACTGCAATGCTGGAGTGCTTCCGCCGCCTGCAGAAATACCAGAATGATGGTGTTCTCATTGTATTTGGCCATGATCCCGAGCAGTGGAAGCAGCTCAACAGTGGGCCGATAAGGGAGCTTACCTACGCAACTGTGGCTGCAGCGGCTAGAGGAGCGTGACCGGCCTGTCGGCCGCCAATTCTGTTGCCTGCTTTGTTCGATTTGTAACAATGCAGCCTTCCCACGAAACACGCCTGAAATCTAACGGGCTCACTCCTGCTCCTCGCAAACGGGAGCACGGGCGCGCGATGAAAGAGAATGATCAAGACGTGGTGTCGCAGTGTGTGAGACTTGTCGCCGTTAACGGCAAGCTGATCGAGCGACCCGTGCCTCCGCAAGCAGCCGCCGGCGCCGAAATAGGTCCGAAAACTGCGCGTGCCAATCTGTTCGGTTACCTGTCTTTGCTCACACATCATCTCGTATTCGGCTTCAAAAAAGCCGGGGAAGCGCAATGCGTGGGCTTAGACCATTCGAGCTGAAACAAAAATATGCCCGTCGAACAGGCGGCACTCCTCAATGCGACACAGCCACCTTGGCCCTAGTCCGATTAGAGCCGCAGTCGAAGCATCGCACACGGCAGATCTTATCCAGGAGGCAACATTGATCAATCGCATGCGAACTCAGCCAAGCGGTGGGTTACAAGATCATACATCCACTCTATCGGGTCTGGTCCCAATTCTGCGGGCGCGTGGCGAGGAAACCGAAGCGGTAGGCAGAATGCCTGACGCCACGGTGACAGATTTCGATGACGCCGGTCTATTTGGAACCTTGGTGCCCCAAGTTCACGGTGGATCCGAGATCGATCTTCAAAGCTACATGGATATGATCGTCGAAGTCGGTCGCGGCGACGGCTCCGCTGCCTGGGCACTTGGTATTCTCACCGGCGCAGCGTGGATGGCAGCTATGCTCTTTCCTCGTGATGTTGTCCATAATGTCTTCTCCGCACCTGGCGGTCGGGTTGCGACCGTCTTGTCGCCCCGCGTCATCAAAGCCCATGAGGTGACGGAGGGCATCTGGATCGAACGCGGAATATGGAACTTCAATAGTGGGGTTCATCACGCCCAGTGGAATCTTCTGGGATTTCCACTGGCTAAGGCGCAGGGCGCTCCGGAAATGCAGGCAGCGTTGCTTCCCGTCTATCAATGCCAGATATTGAACGATTGGGATACTTTCGGCCTGCGAGGGAGCGGCAGCACCAGCGTTGAAGTCGATGACGTCTTTGTGCCCAAAAGCCACGTTGCTTCGCTGACCGCGGCGATGAGGGGCGAGTATCTGTCGGTCCATCTCGATGCCGTTCCGCTCTACAGGCTTCCGCTGGTTCCCTTCCTTGCAACAAAGTTGCTTTTCCCCTCTCTCGGAATGGCAAAAGCTGCCCTAGAACTCGCGCTTGTCTCGGCCTCGCGGCGAGGCATTCCCTTTACCGTCTATGGTAGACAGGACGAGGCCGCAGTGACGCATATCCAAATGGCCGAGTCATCTGCGAAGATCGATGCCGCAGAGGAAATATTACGCAATTCCATTCGAGCTCTAATGTGTCACGCGGACAGGTCGTCTCCGATGGATATTGCGACGCGTGCGCGCCTTATGCGAGACGCTGGGTTCGTTAATGGCCTGCTGTGGCAAGCAATAGATAGTCTTGCCACTTCGTCGGGCGGGACAATCGCCAAGAATGGCAACGCGCTCGGAAGGCTCTGGCGAGATGCCAAGGTCGCAAGCCTGCATGGGGCTCTAAACCCGACCACGAACTTTGAGTTGTCAGGCCGTGTTCAAAGCCACAAGGACCCACAAAGTTGGTTCCTTTGAAACAAAGCGATTTCACCTCGAGGAAACCGGTGCTGTCGTAAGAACCGCACGCCCTGCGGTCGTTTTTGCCCTTGTTAACATATGAAATGTTGAGGACTTTATGCGCCCTATTCAAGCTCTGTCTCTTCTCGTCGAGCATATCGAAGCTCAAGCCTTTGCAGATGTGTACCGGGCGGTTCCTCCATCCTATGCCTCGGCGAACAAGGTGCAGCTGCGTAAAATTGCCGACGGCGCCTGCCTTACCCACGGTACTATCGTCATCCCCGAGTTAGACCGTATCGTTGGGGTTACCGGGATCGGGGACATCAAAGGCGCGTGTGATTGGATGACGACCAATTGCGTGCCGGGATGGGTGGTCCAAGTGCCGCCAGTGTTTGAAGATATCACGCGATATTTGGCCGGCAACGGGTTCCGATCGGTCGGCAATGGTTGGGCAAAATTTTATCGCGAGGTCGGTCGCGAGGAAGCGCCTTTTTCATCCGAACTGACCGTCCGCACGATCGACACGGAGCTGGCGGGAGCCTTCGCCAGTATCTTGTCCGGCGGCTTCGGTCTTCCCATCGATTTTTCCGAATGGTTTGCGGCTGTTGTTGGCCGACCCAACTGGACCGTGCAATTGGCCTTTGCGGGATCTATCCCGGTCTCCTGCGGTGCCCTTTACACAGACGGCCACGTGGGTTGGATGGGGATGGATGCGACCTTGCCAGATCATCGCGGTAAAGGCGGGCAGTCACTGCTTATCCGCTCCCGCTTGACGGTTGCAGCCCAGCTCGGCCTGAAAGGTGTGACAGCTGAAACGGGGCAGCCAGAGATTGAAAAAACGGCGCAGCATACATCGTTTTCCAACTACCAGCGGGCCGGATTTACGCAACTATACACAAGGCCAAATTTCTCTCGGTCGGCCTAGCTTCAGTAAAGCCAAACTCTGCCTTGAGAAACGGATGCACGCGATGAAAGAGGGATCGAAAATGAAAATGGTGTCCATTGCGTTTGGCAGGCATCTCCTCCGGCTGCCCCTCGCAGCTATGCTACCGTTAATGATGGCCGCAGGCTTAAACTGCGGTTTAGCGCAGGCGGAGACTCCCGTGGAGCGCGGTCGGTATCTTGTGACCATGGGAGGATGCAACGATTGTCATACGCCGGGATATTTTTTCGGCAAGCCAGACCAAAACCGCATTCTTGGGGGGTCTGATGTTGGGTTTGTTGGATCCGACCATGGCACTTATGTCGGACCTAACTTGACACCCGATGCAGAGACGGGTCTTGGAAACTGGTCACCGGATGATATCGTCACAGCCATTCAAACGGGTGTCACGCCGGAAGGACGAGAGCTGGCGCCGATGATGCCCTGGCGCCGCTTTGCAGGCTTGAAGAAATCCGACGCCTACGCAATTGCAGCCTACCTTAAAAGCCTCCCTGCCGTGAGCAACAAGGTTGCTGGTCCCTATGGTGCATCCGAACGCGTGACAATTCCTGTCATGAGGATCGTTCAACCGCAGTCTTCCAATTGAAAACCTTGGCCGGTGGCAAGCGCTAGCGCCCAACAGGCTCAGTTTGCCGTGCAATCCGCGCGGTTCAAATTAAAAATTACAACGGCGATATCAATTCTACGCGTGTGTCATTTGTAAGCCAATAACTATCGCTCGGTTCCGAGGACGCTGCTAGATCATCACAGAAATCATCTAATATGCATTATGCAGACGGGAGTATTAAGCCAATGAGTCTATCTTCTGGGAAGCACGTGGCATCAATCAACGGCGTGGACCTCGTTTATACGGTAAATGGCGCGGGACCTCTCTTGTTCGCAGTCTCTTCGGGCTGGGGTGTAGGATCGAGCTATCTCAGCCATGCGCTCGCGCCGCTCACAGAACGCTTTACCGTTGTTGTCATCTCGACCCGAGGTAGCGGCGGGTCATCGCGCCCGGTTGACGAAAGCGCGATGGGCACCTCTGTAATGGCAGACGATATAGAACATCTGCGCAGGTATCTCGGCCTGGATTTGATCGACCTCTTTGGGCATTCCAACGGGGGAGCAATTGCGCTCGGCTTCGCCGCGAGATATCCGGCCGCTTGCCGCAGGCTCATCCTGGCGGACAGCCAGGTTGTCGGCCTTTCCGCGAGGGAAGTCACCTCCGCCATCATTGCTCGGCGCGCAGACGATCCACGCTTCAGCAAGGCTGTCTCCGCGCTCATAGAGATGGGACCATTCGTGTTTGAGGACCAGGCCATCACAGATGTCCTCACCTCGACCTTACCGCTTTATTTCTTTGACCCAGTCAAAAATGCGCAGAAAGCGATCGAGACGTTCGATCTGCCTATCAACAGCTGGGCAACGCGAACGCAAATGACGGCAGATAGTCTGCCAGAGGCCAGGCAGATAGACTTACTCGATAAGATTACCGCAAAGACGCTTGTCATCGTCGGCGAAGATGATTTCCAGACGCCTGTCGCGATCTCGGAACACATAGCAGCAGGCATCTCAGACGCATCACTCACTGTGATCACGGAGTGCGGGCATATGCCGTGGTTTGAGCAGCCCGAAATCTTTTACGCCGCCATCATTAAGTTCCTAGCAAACTAGTGACCGCAGCAAGCCGCAGCGGGCTATCAACCAAATCTAGTGCTCCGTCAATGGCAGGGAGGCAAACGAAGAGGTCTCGCACGTGCTGTTCGAAAGCGCCACTCCGCTCACGGCATTCGGCGGATTATTCAGGTTCAAATAAAGGATATTTAAAGTGATGGAGAACACCGAAGACCGCACACTTATTCGCGTACCGGCAGGCGAAGGAAAGGGTTTCTCGGTTGCGGGAGCAAATCTCACCTGGAAGGTTAGAAGCGATGACGCGGAGGGGGAACTCTGCCTTTTTGAGCAGATTGTTGAACCCGGAGATGGCGTGCCACTTCACACCCATAGCTATCCCGAAGCCTTCTACGTCGTTAGCGGTGCCATCCACTTCGTTTCAAGCGCCGCGTCTGACGAGGGTTGGGATTGCAAGAGCGGCGATGTCGTGATTGCCCGCCCCCATACACCGCACGGTTTCTTCAATCAGGGCACTGATACGGCGCGGATGCTCAGTATCTCTATTGCTGCACATGAACGATTTTTCGATGCGGTTGAGGATGCAGATAGGCAGGAGCCGTTCGGGATGCTCCCGCCAGATGCAGCTTTTGCCCGCGTTATCGCCATCGGGGCACAAACCGACACTCACTTCCTACCGCCTTTACCCGACGATACGGCTCCAAAAAAGTAGGACTTGCCGACCTCACTCAGTATGCGATCGACCATGGGACATCTGACCCCTAATGCTCTTGGCATGGCGGTTGTAATGGAAGGGTGAGAAGCAATCAACGCGCTGTGGAGCCGGCCGACGGCACACCGCTAGCCAAAGCCGACCTAAAATTCAGGAGGACCGTAATGAGCAGTTTAGAACATCATCGCGTGCGCGCGAATGGCGTGAAGATGCATTATGTCGAAGCCGGCGAGGGCCCCTGTGTGGTGCTTCTTCATGGCTTTCCGGAAACATGGTATGCATGGCGCCACCAGATGGGGCCCCTGGCTGCGCATTATCGTGTCATCGCTCCTGATCTTCGTGGGTACGGAGCGACGGAAAAGCCGTCTACCGGCTACGACAAACGGACGATGGCGAACGATGTTCGCGATCTTCTTCGCGTGCTTGGAATCGAGAAGGTCGCGATCGTCGGGCATGACCGCGGCGCCCGCGTCGGCACTCGTTTTGTCAAGGATCATCCAGATGTGACAACCTGTTTTGCCGCTCTGGACAACATTCCGACAAAGGTGATCTTCGAAAATATGAATGCTGAAGTTGCGCAGGCGGCATGGTTCTTTTTGTTCCAGGGCGTAAGAGACCTCCCCGAAGCCTTGATCCAGGGCAGAGAAGAACTCTGGCTGCGATCCATTTTGACGAACTGGACCTACAATCCGCAAGCTTTATCGGAGGAGGTCATATCGGTGTATACAAAAGCCTATTCCCAACCAGGCGGGCTTCGGGGTGCATTTGAGGATTATCGCGCTTGGCGAGAGGATCTTTCTCAGGATCAGGCCGACGCTATCAAGACCTTCGGATCATGCCCGGTATTATCTCTTTGGGGTGCCGATTATGATGCGGCAAAGATGGTCGATATGGAGGCAATTTGGCGCGCAATGGCTCCAGAGCTTCAAACGCTCGCGATCGCGCAATCTGGCCATCTCCCCCACGAGGAACAGCCCGACCAAGTAACCAAAGCATTACTCAAATTTCTTGGCGAGTTCCACACGGGTAAATGACTGATTGAGGGCTTGCTGCCACTCCTGAAAGAAATTAACACGTCGCGTGCGTGGAGCTGGCGAGAGATGAAGCCAGATCCCATCCTTGCGACGAGAAACAAGGGACACAGAATGCCGAATATCTGGTTTGTCACCGGAAGCTCGCGTGGCCTCGGCCGGCACATTGTACTCGCTGCTCTCGCTGCAGGCGACACTGTCGCGGCGACCGCCCGCAATATCGACGATCTTGATGACATCGTTGGCCGGTACGGTTCCCGTGTCATGCCGCTATCCCTTGATGTCAGCGATCCTGAAGCCGTACAGGCAGCCATCGCGAAATGCATGTCAAGCTTTGGTCGTATCGACTATGTCGTCAACAACGCCGGCTACGCAAACGTCGCGTCGGTTGAAGATATCGTCATGGAAGATTTCCGCGAGCAGGTGGAAACCAATTTCTTTGGCACCGTCTACGTGTCCAAAGCAGTCGTGCCTATCATGCGAAGACAGGGGTCAGGCCATATTTTCCAGGTTGCATCCATCGGCAGCCGCATCACTTCGGTGGGCCTTGCACCCTATCAAGCTTCTAAATTTGCGGTGAGGGCCTTCAGCCTCGTTCTTGCGCAGGAAGTGCAACCACTTGGCATACAAGTGACGACGCTCGAACCCGGCGGTATGCGAACGGAGTGGGCAGGGTCGTCAATGCGGATACCCGCGATCAGCCCGCATTACCTTCAGACTGTCGCGCCCTTTGCCAGAATGCTGCAAGACTATTCCGGCAACGAGCCCACCGATCCTAAAAAGGTCGCTCAACTTATCGTCGATCTCGCAGGTCGGGATGGTGCTCCAGTCGAGCTTCTTATCGGCCAGGATGCTCATGAATACGCGCTAGTAGCAGCCGACGAGGTTGCCGCCTCCGACAGGAAATGGAAAGACTTGACGACCTCCGTTGCCTATTGAAAGGGAACGGGCCGAAGCTCTCCCGCTGGGGCGCGCCAGTGTTGAAGCCAACCGCTTGAAGCACCTCATTGTTCGATTGGCTTGCTTCAGGTTTACGGCAGGGGCCATCTCGCCGACGCCGGTTATTTGCAGTGAGCGCTTCTCGACGGCAGAAGTTCTCGCAAGTTCCCGCCTCGTGGCTCGGTGTCTCTGACACTTTTTCGCGCCGGCGCCCATTAACTAACCCGAGATTTGCCATGAACATCCTCATTGTCGCTTCGCCCTTGGCCGGTCATCTCAACCCTCTTCTAGGCGTTGGGCGCATTTTGTTAGAGGTTGGCCATCAGGTCACGTGCTTGTCCGGGCCTCATCTTGAGGGGCGCGTCAAGGATATCGGCGCCAGCTTCCGCAGCTTTTCAGCAGCGGCAGATCTCAATCGTCGGGAACCGGTTGCAGTTGCCGCCGAACTTCGGGAGCTCCCACCCGGAATACAGCGACTGCGTCTCGCAATCGAACGCCGCTTTGTCGAAACAATTCCGGCGCAACAGGATGATATCGCGCGGGCTCTGGACGACTTTCCCGCCGATGTTATTGTTGCGGACAGCATGATGTTCGGCCTGCTTCCAATGCTGCTGACGCCGCGCAAGGGGCGACCTCCGATCATTCTATGCGGTACGTCATTTCTGCACTGGCACAGAGACGATGGGGCGCCGCACTTTGTTGGACTGCCCCCCGCAGCCGGTCCTATCGAGCTCGAAAGATATGCGCGACTAGCGCTGGAGTACGATGCCCAATTCCATCGACCGATCGCCGACGGGCTAGCAAGGGCCGGCGTTAGGGCGCTGCCAGACACCTTGTTCGATTCCGTCGTTGTTTTAGCTGACGCCTACCTGCAGCTCACGGTCGCCGGCTTCGAGTTTCCGCGGACCATTCCAGACACGGTCCATTTCATCGGCCAGTTGCCCATCATTCCCAATCAAGCGGCACTCCCATCCTGGGCGGGAGAGCTCGATGGCTCGCGTAAGGTCGTCCTCGTCACGCAGGGTACGGTTGCAAACGACGATTTCGGGCTTCTCATCAGACCGGCACTAAAGGCTTTGGCAACCGAGCCTGATCTACTCGTCCTCATCACTATGGGCGGACGCTCGATTGATGCCATAGGCGGGTTACTGCCTAGCAATGCACTCGTTGCCGAGTATTTGCCATTCGAGTGGGCCTTGCCTAAAGTCGATGTATTAGTGACCAACGGCGGCTACGGGAGCGTCAATCAGGCGTTGAGTTTCGGCATCCCGCTTGTTACTGCAGGATTGACCGAAGATAAGGCCGACGTAAATGCCCGCGTTGCTTGGTCGGGCGCCGGGATCAATCTGCAAACCAATTCTCCCTCGCAGGAAGCTTTACGCACAGCCGTCCGGGCCGTCATCGACACATCGGACTACCGAAAACGGGCGTCGAGACTTGCGAAAGAATTCGCGCGCTCCCATGCGCCCTCGGAAATTCTGCGTATTTTGACAGATGTTGTTCGGACACCCCCGTCCCAGTAGCTCTCATAGCTACCGCCAAGTGTAACAAAAACGCTGGAGGCTCTCGACGTCCTACAATCGTAACACTCCGAGCTTTTCCTCTCATCATAAGATAGCTCCCCCTGCCGATGTTTATCGTGCGTTGAATTCCGACGCGCACGATAGCAGAGGTCAGCTATGAAAAATTCAGCCAATTCAAACGAGTTCGCCGTCCTATTTGGCAATCAAAACTCCGATCGTCGTCAGTCCGACAATGTAGTGATTTTGACGTCGAGACTGCCGCGCGGCTCGCTGCAAACAACACCGCCTTGCCAACTTAGCTCTAAACGAACTCTCCTTTCAACTATCAAGAAACTTAAGGCCCATCTATTTCCCCGCGACCCTGCCATCTATTCGCTTTCTCCACACCTTCAGCGGGACATCGGACTTTCCGATATATCGTTCAACCTTCGTGACAGGACGTCGTTTGAATATGATCGGGCGATCGACATCTTCGTTAGGAGAGATCACGGCTCGGGTTTCTAAGCAAGACTCGCCACCTCCAACTTGCTCGTGATGGCGGTCTCGAGGGGCATGTTTGTTCTCGCAACAGCCTCCAGATGCGCCCTCGTCTGTGTTGCAGATGAAGCTCAAGGCCACTGCTGTGAAATTGGGCCGCAACCGCTGATCGTCAGTCTGCTGCGGTCTCACGGTACGCGGTCTAAAGCCGCATTTCGAACGTATGGACTTAGGAGCAGCAGATGCCGAACAATGATGCAGTCAGCACACCCCGCCACAGCGCAAATAGCCAACTCCAGCAGAACGTGAGATATGTTCAAGCCGAGCCTGACGTCCATCTCGGTGTTATCGAATCCGGTGAAGGGCGGCCCATCGTAATCTTGCCTGGGTGGTCTCAGACGGCTAATCAATGGGTGGAGTACGTTGCTGACCTCTCCGCTTCGTACAGGGTCCTGGCGATCGATATGAGAGGCCATGGAACAAGTTCGAAACCTGCGCACGGGTACAGAATAAGCCGACTTGCGGCAGATCTGCAGGCTGTCCTTACTTCCGAAGGTTTGGAAGAAATAACCCTTGTTGGGCACTCGATGGGATGTGCCGTCATCTGGTCATATCTTGAGCTATTTGGCAGTTCCAAAGTGAAGAATCTCGTCCTCATCGATCAGACGCCGGCGCTCGTCGCGGAACCTGGTGAACTTATCAGCGACGAAGCAAAGATTGGCTCGATCTTTAGCTCAGAGGAAGCTTTACAATTAATTCAGGGCCTACGCGGGCCCGAAGGTGCGGCTTTAACCTCTCGCCTGCTGAAGTCGATGACAAGCCACGTTTTCCCGGCGGACGATTTTCAATGGCTTGTGGCGGAAAATCTGTTGATGCCCCGCGACCTCGCGGGCAGGCTGCTTTATGATCACGTCTTCAAAAACTGGACTGACGTCATCAGGCGGATTGATGTGCCAACCCTTGTCATTGGCGCTCAGGCGAGCATAGCGCCATGGCAGGCCATGACCGCAGTCGGCGAAATGATCAGTCAGTCTGAAACGTTTATATTTGATGCAGACGATGGTGGATCGCATTTTGCTTTTCTGGAAAATCCGAAAAAGCTCCTAGATCTCATTAAAGACTTTCTCGAGCGAAATTAGCCGCTTGTTTATTGGTTTCTTCGATCGGCAAGCGGTGCCGGCGAGCCCAAGTTAGAGAAACAGCGCGCATGAACAACCGGTGGAACGAAGCTCGCGCGTCCCCTATGAGCGGATACCGCGATTCGGGAAAAAATGCAGCCGCCGCCACGGCTTCTTCGTGACGCCTCTCCGTCATGCTTTGGAAAGCAAGGGTTTCTACATTGTCCCAATACAATACAGGTAAAGAGGTTAGGTCTACCATTTCAGCCGATGGCACGTTTGTGCTTTCGCTCGAGCGTCATGAGGCGCACGATCCGTCGCCGGGAGAGGTTACGGTGCGCGTGGAAGCCGCGCCAATAAACCTCGCCGATCTTCTAGGCATGTTCGGCCCGGTCGACCCCAGTTCCCTAACAGCACAGGGGTCAGTTGAACGTCGTGTCATTAAAGGCCTTGTCCCACCTCATCGGCTCGAAGGCGTTAAAAGCCGGCTTGGCCTATCCTTGACGGTCGGCAATGAAGGTGCAGGGATCGTCGTCACCGCGGGAATTGGGGCAACGCACCTCATTGGTAAGACAGTTGACCTTGCCCCCAAGTTTTATCCAGTTTTGAGTTCGCTCCAGCGGTTTTTGGTTTCTGTTGTTGGGTCGGTAGCGGCGGGTTGCGGTGCGGAGCCATTTCGGCTGCGCAGCACCGCATCACGTCGCGGGTTGAGTGTCCGAGCGAATTCGGCCGGTGTCAGCCAGCCAAGGCCTGAATGCGGGCGTTGATCGTTGTAATCGCTACGCCAGTTTGAAAGTGCAGACCGGGCATGAGCAAGCGACGAGAACAGCGTTTCATTCAAGAATTCGTCGCGCAGCCGCCCGTTGAAGCTTTCGATAAAGGCATTCTGGATAGGCTTGCCAGGCGCAATGTAATGCCAGTCAATCTTGGTTCGGTCCGCCCATTGCAAGATCGCGTTGCTGGTGAATTCGCTGCCGTTGTCACTGACGATCATCCTCGGCTTGCCGCGCCCCTCGATAATCCGGTCAAGCTCCCGTGCGACGCGATGACCGGAAAGCGATGTATCGGCAATGAGCGCCAGGCACTCCCGCGTGCAATCATCGACGACGGTCAGAATTCGCAACCTGCGCCCGTCGGTGAACTGATCCGACACGAAGTCCAGCGACCAACGATCATTGGCCGCCATCGGCACCAGCATCGGTGCTCGCGTGCCAATCGCTCGCTTGCGACCGCCGCGCTTGCGCACAGTCAGCTTCTCCTCCCGATAGAGCCGGAAGAGCCTCTTGTGGTTCACAACGTGACCCTCCCGCCGGAGCAGCACATGAATGCGTCGATATCCAAAGCGGCGGCGTTCATGCGCCAACGCCTTCATCCGCTSGCGAAGGTCCTGGTCGTCGTCGCGCCTGGTTTCGTAACGGATCGTCATTCGGCAAAGACCAATGGCTTTACACGCCCGCCGTTCGCTCATCTCATGATGGCTCATCAGATGCACGACAGCTTTTCGCTTGGCTGCGGGCGTCACCACTTCTTTCCCAAAAGGTCTTTCAAGGCAGCATTGTCGAGCATCGCATCCGCCAGAAGCCGCTTCAGCTTCGTGTTCTCGTCCTCAAGCGTCTTCAGGCGCTTGGCCTCGGATATCTCCATGCCGCCGAACTTGGCCTTCCATTTATAGATGCTGGCATCGCTGACGCCATGCTTGCGGCAAAGCTCAGAGACAGGTGTGCCTGCCTCATGCTCCTTCAAAATGCCGATGATCTGTTCGTCTGTAAAACGGTTGCGCTTCATCCTCTGGTCCTCTCAATGGGCCAGAGCTTACTTCAAAATGGATTAATTCGGCGGGGCAAGGTCACACGAGCAACATGACGACCGGAAATCAATGTGTCCGGGATTGCCGCCAGGCATTCGCGCGTGACGTCGTCGACAACGTGGAGCACACGGAAGCGTCTGCCGCAGGCGAACTGGTCGTGAACGAATCCAGCGAGCAGCGGGCATTGGCCTTTGCTTCGACGAGGAACGGTGATGGGCCGGACCCTAATCAATTCTGGAGGAAGATCGCAGTGGCAGATCACAACACGCAGTCATTGCACATTCTGGTCACAATGGAATATCTGGGGTCTCAGTGCGGGGACCCGACGAAGCGGCGCGAACGTGTCGTGGCCTTCTCATATTCGACAACGAGGTCTATCTTGGCATCCTATCAACAAAGGCACGGATGAAAAACAGTGCAGTGCGGCTGACCAGACTTCTGGCGCTTTCCAGCCTTGGCGGCGCACTTGAGTTTTTCGATTTTGTCATTTTTCTCTTTCTTGCACCTGTTATCAGCAAGACCTTCTTTCCGCCGGATACTCCAGAATGGTTGGCTGACGTGCAAGCGCTCGGCATCTTTGCCGCTGGCTATGTCTTTCGCCCTCTCGGCGGCCTCGTCATGGCGCATTTCGGGGATCGCTCGGGCCGCAAGCGGGTGTTCTTGTTCTCGATCCTGCTCATGGCCTTTGCGACGGCCGGAATCGCGTTCATTCCGAGCTATGCGACAGCCGGTTGGATCGCGCCGCTCATTCTTGTCCTGCTGCGCATCAGCCAAGGGGTCGCGATCGGTGGTGAGGCCCCGGGGGCCTGGACCTTCGTCGCCGAACACGTCGCTCCCCGTCATCTCGCTCTGGCCTGCGCCTTCATGAGTTCATCTCTCATTGCCGGGGTGCTAATGGCCTCTCTGGTCACACTGGCAACGCATAGCACCTTCTCTCCCGAGGCCATGCTCGACTATGGCTGGCGCGTGCCCTTTATAGTAGCGGGGGGTCTGGGGGTATTGGGGGCAATATTACGGCGCTGGCTGAGCGAAACCCCTGTTTTCCTTCGGGCGCGGGAAGAGCGTGCCCTCACGAAATCGCTGCCCGTTGCGGTGGTCTTGCGCAGCCATTGGGAGGCACTGTCTATTTCGGTGGTTGCGACCTGGATCCTGTCGGCGGTGGTGATCGTGACGACGCTCATGACCCCGTTGATCCTGCAAAAACAGTACCAGTTCGCGCCGCAGGCGGCATTGGCGATATCGGCCTTCGGATCTCCGTTTGTTTGCGTCGGCGGTCTTTTTGCCGGCTACCTGGCCGACCGGATCGGGCTCGGCAGATACTTCCTGTTTGCCAGCCTGCCGTTCGCAGCGGCCACCTTCCTGTTCTATTCCTATGTCAGCCTCGCCAACGGCAATGTGTATCTGCTCTACGGCCTGGCTTCCTTCTTCAACGGGATGGTCGGGGTCATTCCGTGCTTCATGGTCCGAGCGTTCCCGAGCAGTGTGCGTTTCACGGGCATATCGCTCGCCTACAATGTCACCTTTGCGGTTATCGGGGGGCTGACGCCGGTGATGGTCGGCGCACTCCTCCCCACAGCGCCGCTGTTGCCGATGCACTATCTAATCGTGGTTGCTCTCGGCATGTTCCTGCTCGGAGCCTATGTGTGCCTGAGGCCGCAAGCCATACGCTATAGGGCTGCACGCGATGAGGGCCTGTCGATTTAACCCTGAAACGCTCTAGCATGTCCGTGACGCGGGCGACGGGCGTGCCCACGAGGACGGGTCACGGCTCCGAGGTTTCGGCCGCATGTCGGCGCGCCAAGGCGAGAAACTCCTTCATGCCGGCGGCAGGGTTACGACGGTTGGGGTAGTAGAGGCAAAGACCGGGGAAAGCGGGCGTCCAATCATCCAGCACACGGATGAGACGACCGGCCTCTATGTCGGCGAAATTGCCAGATGCCGTCAAAACCTATTTCGACGCCGACAAATCCACCGATGCGGGTGCCCTGGTCGGCGCATTCTCCGATACCGCGATCGTCCATGACGAAGGCGAAACCCACCGCGGCCAGGAGCCGATCCGTATCTGGTGGCTCGAGGCGAAGCGCAAATACAATCACACGGCGGAGCCGATCAGTGCGACCGCCGATGGCAAGGAGATCTCGGTGCTCGCCAATGTCAGTGGCAATTTTCTCAACAGCCCAGCCGAGCTTCGATTCCGGTTCGTCCTGGAACAGGACAAGATCACTGAGCTGGAGATTGGATGATGACCGGGATCCTCACACTGGACGGAAAACGCGCGCTCATTACCGGTGGCACGAAGGGTACGGGAGGAGCCACGGCGGACCTGTTTCGCAGACTTGGAGCCCGCGTGCTTGTCACGGCACGTTCGCGCCCCGATGACTTGCCAGAGGAACAGTTCATCTCCGCCGACCTCAAAACGGCTGAAGGTGCCGTAACGGTCTCAAATGCCGTACGGGAGCGATTTGGCGGTGTTGACATCATCGTTCACATGCTGGGCGGGTCGTCTGCTCCCGGCGGCGGGTTTGCTGCACTCGATGATGCAGAGTGGCAGAACGAGATGACCATGAACCTTTTTCCTGCCGTTCGTGTCGATAGGGAACTCATGCCCCAAATGGTGGCGCAAGGGCAGGGTGTCGTCATTCACGTCACATCCATTCAGCGGGTTCTGCCGCTGCCCGAGTCCACGACTGCCTATGCGGCGGCCAAGGCTGCTCTCTCGACCTACAGCAAGGCTCTGTCGAAGGAAGTGTCGCCGCGTGGCGTTCGGGTCGTGCGGGTTTCGCCCGGCTGGATCGAGACCGAAGGATCGGTGCATCTCGCGCAACGCCTGGCCGCTCAGGCCAACACTGACTATGAAGGTGGCAAGAAGATCATCATGGACAGCCTCGGGGGCATACCCCTCGGCCGGCCGGCCAAGCCGGAGGAAGTGGCAAACCTGATTGCTTTCCTGTCCTCGGATCTCGCAGCATCGATCACCGGTGTGGAATACACCATTGATGGCGG
Source organism: Rhizobium sp. HT1-10 (assembly GCF_049472505.1). Taxonomy (NCBI): domain Bacteria; kingdom Pseudomonadati; phylum Pseudomonadota; class Alphaproteobacteria; order Hyphomicrobiales; family Rhizobiaceae; genus Rhizobium; species Rhizobium sp. HT1-10. Next base: position 40,400 of record NZ_JBCEBQ010000004.1, read on the forward strand.
TACGGTTCCGACGGTTTGACGAGCCTGATTGTTGCCCGGATCATAACCTGAAGATGCTTGCTCCAAGCCCGCCTCGCCCAGCGACAGTGTCGACAGGCGAGGCGGGCTTGACTTTTGTTTTGGGAGGCGATCGGTAAAGTCAGATTATCGTTTTACCCGACGGTCTTGGCGTTGCCGGCTCGTCATCGGAGGACTTGCCTCAATCCAGCGGTCGAGCTTCGACGGCGTGATGTATGGCATCGATCAGCTTCTGGCCATGAAATGGCTTCTGCAGAAGCGCCATGCCGCCACACTCGATGACGCGGCGGGGCAGGGTGGTGTCGGTTTGTGCGGAAACAAAGATCACCGGGACTTCAATTCCCTCCTGGTTCAGCCGCTGCTTCAGTTCAATTCCCGTCATTCCAGGCATGTTGATGTCCGAGATGATGCAGTCCGTATTCCGACCCGGACACTTGTCGAGAAAGGCTTGTGCCGACTCGTAGCCTGCAACATCGAATCCCAGCGACCTGACCAGCAATTCCGTCGCAGCACGGAAAGAGTCATCATCGTCAATCACTGCGATATGCACATTTCGGGGCGGGGGCATCACGCTGGCCTTTTCGGCATCGAGAACATTCGACCCTCAATCGCACACTTCAGCGGTCCCGAAAATCATACGGTAGTGTTACTCGCGTCCACTGTGCCGCGCTGTTTCAATGCATCCGCCATACGAACCAGGTCCGGCAGCGTCCGTGCGCCCATTTTCTTCATCACCGAGCCGCGATGGATTTTGACCGTCACTTCGCTGATGCCTAGCTCGCCGGCAACCTGCTTGTTCAGCAGGCCCTTGGTGACCATCAGCATGACTTGCCGCTCGCGCATTGTCAGGGATTGGAATTTTTCTTCGATATCTGCCAGCAATTCGTGGCTGGCGCGACGCTTCCGATCGACCTTGAGCGCTGAGGCGACAGCATCCAGCATGTCCTGGTCGCGAAACGGTTTGGTCAGGAAATCGATGGCACCAGCCTTCATCCCGCGAACGGACATTGGGATGTCCCCATGGCCTGTCATGAGTACGATCGGGATGTGGACGCCCGCCTCGTTCAATTGCTGCTGGAAGTCCAGTCCGCTTGTCCCCTGGAGGCGAATGTCCAGCACCAGACAGGCTTCCGTGTCGGGGCGACTGGTCGCCAGGAATTCTTGTGTCGAGACATGCATTTTCGTCACGAAGCCAACCGATCTGAACAGGTGGTCGAGTGAGCGTCGCATGGATTCATCGTCATCGATAATGTAGATAATTGGTGCGAACTTTTTCACCTGCTGCCTCGTCCTTGAACCGCGCAAAATTCCGATGGGCTTACCAGGTCATGCCAAATAAACCTTATTATTGAAAGCGTTTCGATGTTAATCCTCGGCCTTTAAGCTGTCTCGCATGGCGTCCACCAACTGCGGAAATGCATTCTGCCGTTGGGCGACTGGCAAAGTCGCAAGCAGGTTAGCAGCGGTTCGGCAGGTGGCGACACTCTGTTATTTGCGAAGCCGTCCTCGATGCGCGGTTGCAATAATTGCAGCGTCTCGGCCGTTTATCTTTCTGTCCGGCAGACGGGCTATTCGTTGCAAGCAAAAGAGTTACCGGATGAATGCGATGCGAGATTACAGCAAGATCTTCGATCTCCTTGATGATGTCGTGATCGTCTACGGCCTTGACGGGCGTGTAACAGACTGGAATCGGGCGGCTGAAGACATCTATGGCGTCCCGCGTGACCAAGCCATTGGCATGTCCATGGACGATCTTTTTGGGCCTCAGTCACGCGATGCCGACTCTAAAGGCGAGGTCGGGCATGTGCCGGATTGGAAAGGGACCCTTGAACGGGGCGTGAGAGGTAGGTCCGGGTCAACGACCGTATCCGTGACGTCAAAAATCCTGCGTAACGCCGAGGGCGAACCTGTTGCCATTGTCGAAACGTCCCGACCCGTTGCCGTGGTAGAAGATCCATCCGCCGATCTGGCGGCTCTACTGTCTGCGGCAGGAATGGCGATCCTGAAGGTGGATGCCACAGAGGCATTTCACGCTCTGGCCCTGCTTGGCAGCCAGGTCTTGGATCTTCGCTACCATCTGCGTCGGGAACCAGATCTGGTTCACCAGTTGGTGTTGTCGGCCAAGATCGAAGATTGGGATCGCTCCGGCAAAGAGAGGTCGTCGCATTCGCAGTTCGACCTGCCCTTGGACGGGTTGAACTCCTTGTGGCCCCTGGAAAGCGAGGATGCTTTCATCGACTCCATCGTTTCCGTGCTGCTCGACGGGCTCCCGGCGCACGTTTCCTGCAAGCTGCTGAACCCGAGCGGAGCGACATTCCACGCAGAGATAACCGCACTACGAGCATCCTCAGCGACAGACGATGCTCATCTGCTGCTTGCCATCAGGGACGTTTCGGCAGCGCGGGAAGCTTATGAGACGCTCGAGGCAAGCGAGCTGCGATACCGGAACCTGTTCGAATACATGCCAATTGCGCTGACGCAGGTCGATGCCAGCGGACTCGTCGAGATCTTCACGCAGCTTCGTCGCCAAGGGGTGGAGGATCTGTCGGCCTACATCGATGACCACCCCGAGTTCATGGACATGGCGATGCAAGTCATGCTGGTCGAACAGGTCAATCAGACCAATGCCGAGCTTTTCGCGGCCAAATCACGCGAGGAAATGCGTGGGCCCATCACCCCCTATTTCTGGGATACCGGACGCGAGACGCTGCGAAAATCGCTGGAGGCGCGCTACAGAGGCGAGGACTTTTTCCAGCAAGAGGCTCAGTTGCGACGGCTCGATGGTAGCGTTGTCGATGTGCTGTATGCCGCGTCACGTCACAGCAGCCTGCCCAACAAGAGCCTCGTTGCATTCATGGACATTTCCGACCGGAAGCGGTCGGAACAGGCCCTCAAACGCAGCGAACGGCGCTATCAGGATCTGTTCCAGGCCATGACGGTGTCGTTCTGGGAACTGGATTTGACGACGATCACTGATCTGCTGGAGACGTCGCTTCCCGGCGCTGACGGCGATTTTGCCGACTATCTCAAAAACGATCCGGATTGTGTTGCGACGATTTTGAAGGCGGCACGCATCGTTGATGTGAACGATCAGACCTTGGCGCTGTTTGGCGGAGCGGAAAAGGCAGAACTGCTTGGAACGCTTGATCAATTCTGGTCTCCAGATCGATGGGTGGACGGTGCCGCCGCGGTCTTGACGGTTCTGACAGACGACGCAAGCGTGACGATCGAAACGCGGTTGAGGCGTTTGGACGGTGTCGATTTCGATGCGCAGTTCACGTTGTGGTTTTCGACGGATGACCGGCGCCGCGGGCTTGCTGCGGTCACGGATATCAGCGAGCGGGTGCATGCCTTCAATGAACTGGAGCAAAGCGAGCAACGCTTTCGCGACCTTTTCCAGCATCTGCCCGTTCCCGTCCTTCAGGTGAACTCCACCGGTCTTCTTGAGCGCTTCGAGGAATTGAAGAGCCAGGGGGTCGAGGACCTGAAAGCGCATATTCTGGAGAACCCCGAATTTCTCTGGACCGCGATGGAAAGCACGGTCATCGAGCAGGCCAACGATGCCGCGCTGAAGGTTCTGGGTGCGCCCAATCCCGGCGACATGCGGGGGCCGATCACGCCCTTGTGGCGCAACCACCCGGAAGTCTATGCACGCCTCCTGCAAAATCGCTATTTCGATTTCACTGCCTATGAAGAAGAAGTGACCCTGACAACTTTCGACGGGCGGACCCGGGAAGGAACTCTGACCGTGACGTTCCCGCCCGATCTGGCGAAGCTGGGTGTCACCATCAATGCCTTTGTTGACACGACGGAGAAGAAGAATGCGGAGCGTAGGCTGCGTCACATCGAGGCGGAGTATGCCCATGCGGCGCGCATCTCGATGCTCGGCGAGTTGACAGCGTCCATTGCCCATGAGGTCAATCAGCCACTTGCTGCCATCACGACCTATGGAGAAGCTGGACTGCGATGGCTGAACCGCCCAAATCCCCAACTTTCCGAGGTGCGGGACATCGTCACCCGCATCGTGGCAGACGCCCAGCGTGCCGCCGGGGTTATCGCGCGTGTCCGCAACATGGCCTCGCACAGAAAGCAGGACGAAGAGGTTGTGTCGCTTGATAACCTTGTTGCCGAAGCCGTGTCGTTCCTCGGCCATGAATTCCGGCTGCACAATGTCAAAGTCACCCATATCCCGCCTGCCGGTTCGACCTTGGTGAATGTCGATCGGATCCAGCTTCAGCAGGTGATCGTCAACCTGGCCATCAACGCTGTCCAGGCGATCTCCATGTCAGGCTCCACCCGTTGCGAGGTCCTGGTCAAGACGATAGAGGAGGGGACGCTGGTTCGATGCTCGGTCGAAGACTCCGGCCCTGGAATACCCAAGGAGTCCGTGGACCGCATTTTCCAGAGTTTCGTCACGACGAAGGATGGTGGGATGGGGATGGGGTTGCCGATTTCGCGCTCCATCATCGAGGCGCATGAGGGTCGTCTAACGGCGGACAACGGCAGTTCTCTCGGTGGCGCGCGGTTTTCCTTCGTTTTGCCCATGTCGCGGTAAGGAAAGCGCGCTCGGCTTTGCAGGGTTCGCGCCTTGTTGCCTTTGTCTGAAACGGACGTGAAGCCATGCGCGAGTCCTCGCGCAGGCCGCGCTTGACGAAAGTTGGTTGAAGGCGGACTGGTTTGCTGTCCGCCTTCAAACTATTCAGGGAGCCTCGTGGCGGCCACCAGCATCACTTTGCGGCGTCCTTGATCAACTCAGCGACAGCTTCAGGCTGCGAAACGGTGATGGCGTGCGATGCACCGGCAATCACCACGGTGCGCTTGGAGCCGGCGCGTTCTGCCATGAAGCCGAGCGATGCTGCCGGGATGTTCTTGTCGCCGTCTCCGTAGATGAAATACGACGGAAGTGTCTTCCAGGCGGGCTCATCCGCCTTCTCGGTCAACGCAGCTTCGGTGATCGGGCGTTGTCCGGCAGCCATGGACGCGGCAAGTTCAGCCGGAACGTCCTGCGCAAACTGTCCGTGGAACTTCTGTTGCGCGATGTACAGATCGACGTTCCCATCTGCGAGCGCTACAGGTGCGGCCAATGCCTCACCCAATGTGCTTCCCGGAAACTTGCCGGAGAGTTCGAGGATCGTTTCACCCTTCTCGGGTGCGAAGGCGGCAACGAAAACCAGCGATTTTACGTTTTCATGGCCGACGGCAGCCTTCGAGATGACCTGCCCACCATACGAATGCCCGACCAGGACGACCGGTCCGTCGATGCTTGAAATCATGGACGAGACATAGGCGGCGTCTTTCGAAACGCTTCGGAGCGGGTTTGCCGAGGCGACGACCGGATAACCGTCCTTCTGCAGGATGTTGATGACCCCGCTCCAGCTTGACGAGTCGGCAAATGCACCATGGACCAGGAGGATGGTGGGTTTTTCTGACTGAGCACCTGCGCCAGTTGAAAAAAGGGCGGCGGCAAGGGCAACGGTAGTGGCAGTTAGCTTTGTCATGTGTGATCTCCTTCATATAGGAATTGGTGTAATGTTCGGAATGCGTTGTCCTCTCCGGAAAAACGCGTGCGCTTCGTTCCCAGTTGCGCTTCGGCCACCGTTGGATCGTCGATCCGGAAGGCTGGAAGCTCTCTGGTATCTCCGGCACGCTCTGCACCGGTGATAGGAAGAATTTACAGGGGAACACACGCGATCATACTAGACAGGCGGGTACTACCGTCACGCTCACGGCGTACCACATCATACCAAGGTAAGGGGTCATCTGATCCTGTTCCGCGGAGACTGGGAGCGGACGCACTCCTCTGCCAGATTTTGTCGCCCAGGCGTCTGGAACGCGTTCGTTTCATTCGTAAGCCGCTTCTCCTGTCCTGAAACATTCTCGCGCCAGACATCGCGCATCCTCGCGTCCAGTTCGACGGCACCCGTCATTTCTACGGATGGGTGCATTTCCGCGCATGGAGGACAATATGATCGATGGCTGCGACATTTGCTCAATCGGCAGACATACCGGCCAAGCGACAACACGCGGAGGGGAGATCTTCTCGACCGGTTCATCCGCTGGCGACAAAGGCGGAAGTCGGCCGAACAGCTCCGCAGCATGCCGGATTATCTGTTGAAGGATATCGGCCTCTGCCGAGGAGATATCGTAAAGGCGACGAGCGCCCGCCACGAGGCCTTCACGCTGAACGAGATCGTCGCGATTTCCTAAGACCCGTCCGGCGTCTCCCGGCGCTCGCAAAAGCTTCTTGGGAGCTCGGCTGCTGGGGCAGATGACACGCGTTAGGAGCATGTCAAACAGCTCTGGCACCTCGGGCGCAAATTTCAACGGTAACGCTGATCCCGAGCTTCGTCGCCAAAGTGCCCAGCAAGGAGACGCATCTTAAACTTTGCCCATCACCGCCTATTAGGGATGATGACCATGGAACTGACGCGGCTACGTTTCACCCTGGTAAGCGCGGCCACTCGGGTGCTTGATTGCGCCTTTCAAAAATGCTCCGCTGAACGCCACCATTTTGCTTGGCATTCTGCCAACCCTATTTATTGAGCACCGGGCGCCGCCCATGGATCAGCGAAGATAGTTCGCTTCTTGCAAATTTTCCAATTTTTCCTACATTTGTCTCCATTGCAGTAGGGCGAATGATGAAAGATATCCTGACGACGGCGAATGCCGCGGAATTGCTCGGCGTGTCCATCCGCACGGCTCAGCTATGGGTGGAAAGCGGTCAACTCCCGTCCTGGAAGACGCCGGGCGGGCATCGACGGATCCCCCGGCAAGCCGTTCTCGATCTCATCGAGGACCCGGCACAGGCGCCTGTGGATCTTCGTGCAAATGCCGTCGTTCTCGCTGGCAAGGGGCGGGGTTCGGACTGGGTCGAGGCTGGTCTTCCTGGCTCCGGCTTGCTGATCGAGGTCGCGGAAGAGCTGAACCTCGTCCGATCACTGCTTGAACCTGCGCCGCCGACCTTGTTGATCGTCGAGAATGCCGAGGAGGTCGAGCGGAAGAAGTTCGTGACGACTATCAGCAGCGACCCCCGGTACAGACAAACGCTGGTCTTCACGATGACGGAGAAGGGCGCGGGCTCACCGGCTGCGCGGAGCGACATGCGCATCCAGATGCGGATGCTTCCCAGCGCGTCGGCTGCAAGTGCGGCTGTGATCGATAGTCTGAAAACGCGGCTGCTCGATGATAGCGGTGATAGCCCGGGTTTTGCGAGGCCTTTGAATGAGAAGGCGCGCCTGGAAGCCGTTCGTCGCACCGCACTCGTCGGTTCCGACGCGGACAGCCGCTTTGATCGCCTGGTGCGTCTTGCGGCCTTTGTCACGCGTGCTCCAATTGCGATGTTCACGCTGATCACGAAGGATCAGCAATGGTTCAAATCTCGCGTCGGTTTCGATGGTGAAGGCACGTCGCGGGATTGGGCTTTTTGCAATGAGACGCTCATTGCAAACGAGATCACTGTTATCGAGGACATGAGGGAAGACCGTAAACTCGAAGCGAACCCTACTTTGAAAGAACCCTACGGTTTTCGCTTCTACGCCGGTGCCCCGGTTCGGGATCCCTGGGGTTTCGCGTTAGGGTCGGTGTGCGTGATCGATACCGTGCCCCGTTCGCTGAAACGCGAAGAACGTGACGCGTTGATCACGATTGCCGAAGCGGTCTCCAACCTGATCCGTCTAACAGCGATCGAGGGGTGCTGATGATGCGTCAAAGCCGCCGCATGCTTTGGAATTTGGTCCACTCGGGGCGTAATCCCGGCACCGGATCGCAGATTGGAACATGCGCAGCGCCTGGAAGCGGTGGGCACGCTCGCCGGCGGCATTGCCCACGAATTCAACAATGTGCTCGGCGCAATCCTCGGCTACGGCGAAATGGCAGTTCAGCTGCTTCGCAAACCCACGCCCACGCGCCACTATGTCGAGGAGATCCTGAAGAGCGGGGCCCGCGCGAAACATATCGTCGACCAGATTCTGACCTTCAGCCGGAAGCGAGAGCGGATCGTCAAACCCTTCGACGTCGGGGATGCTGTCGCCGATATCCTGCCACTCCTGCTGGTGACCCTCGGCAATCATGTTGCGATCGAATCCAGCCTCAGTGGAGGGCCGGCTGTCGTCGAAGGCAATCCGGTCGACGTCCATCAGCTCGTGATGAACCTCTGCAAAAATGCGTGCCAGGCGTCAGCATGCGGCCAGACGGTCAAGATTGACGCTCATACCGTCCATGTTCAGCGCCGAAAAGTGCTCTCTCACGGAGAGAAGTCTTCGCCCGTTTGAACGGGTCTCCACGGTTCAGTACCAACCTCGCCTTGCTCACTCCTGCGGAGTGAAGCGGACCTGGATCATGTCCGCCTCAGATGCCGGACCGCTAAGGGTCAACTGAAGAAGATGCAGGTCGACGACGGCGTGACAGCGTGTGCCAGGTCACATTTATGCGATTCAATGAAATTGATAAAAATGATAAAAACATTGAAAAGTGGAATTTTGGATGTTAGTGGCTTTGCAGCCACCATTCAGAGAGGTAAGTTCCATGCAGCGACATCATCCCGAAACTGACATACGCGAAGCGACTATCCCTCTGGGTCAGAGTGTCGGGGAATTTGATTTCATCGTGTGCGGCGCCGGCTCCAGCGGCTCCGTCGTGGCTGCCCGGCTGGCCGAGTGCGGTGGCGCGCGCGTGCTCTTGCTCGAGGCAGGGGAAGACGACAATGCCGATAGCGTCCGCGAGCCGGCACAGTGGCCACTCAATCTCGGTTCTTCGCGTGACTGGGGCTTCATCGGACAACCCGCTGCTGCTCTCGCGGGTCGGCAGCTGCCCCTCAGCATGGGCAAGGGACTGGGGGGAGGCTCCAGCATCAACGTGATGGTCTGGGCCCGCGGTCACAAAGAGGACTGGAACCACTTTGCGGCCGAGGCCGGCGATGATGCCTGGGGGTACCAATCCGTTCTTGGATATTATCGCCGTATCGAAGACTGGCGCGGTGCACCCGATCCGATCCGTCGTGGCGTCGGAGGTCCGGTCTATGTCGCCCAACCCGACGCTCCCCAGCCGATTGCGCATGCGATGGTCGAGTCGGCCAAGGCGCTTGGCATTCCGGTGTTCGACAGCACGAACGGTGCGATGATGGAAGCCGACGGCGGCGCGGCAATTGCGGATCTGCGGATCGTCAACGGCAAGCGGCAATCCGTCTACCAGTCCTACGTTGCTCCACTGGCGACAAGACGAAACCTGACCATCCTCACGGGTGCACTGGTCTCCCGTCTTCTGTTCGACGGCAAGAGGGTGATCGGCGTCGAGGTTCTGGTCGATGGACAGCGCCGGCAGTTCAAGGCCCAATACGAAACGATCCTCTCGCTCGGGGCCGTCAACACGCCAAAGGTTTTGATGCAGTCCGGCATCGGTCCGGAGGACGAGCTTTCCACGCATGGTATCCCTGTTGTGCAGCACCTTCCTGGTGTCGGACGAAATCACCAGGATCATATCGCCTTCGGCTGCACCTGGGCCTATCGCAAGCCCGAGGCTGTGGGAGGTGGGGGCTGCGAGGCGAAGATCTACTGGAAGAGCGATTCCCGTCTGCTTCAGCCGGATATCCTGCAATGCCAGCTGGAATTCCCGGTTCCATCCCCCGCTGAAACCGGATTGGATACGCCCGAACACGGCTGGACGATGTTTTCAGGCCTTGCTCAGCCGAAAAGCCGGGGCAGGTTGAGGCTCTCCGGTCCGGGCGTGAACGATGCTGTCCTGATCGAGCCCAATTCTCTCAGCGAGCCGGAGGATATGGCGACCGCCATTGCGGCAGTCGAACTTTGCCGGGAGCTTGGCAATAGTGCGGCCTTCACGCCGCTCGTGAGTGCCGAAACGGCGCCCGGAGCGCGGGATCGCAAGGGCCTGATCGACTTTATCCGGCGGTCGGCGGTGACCTATTGGCATCAGTCCTGCACGGCCAAGATGGGTCGGGATAGCATGTCGGTCGTCGACCACGAACTGAAGGTCTATGGCATCAAGGGTCTGCGTATCGCCGATGCGTCGATCATGCCCCGGATCCCCACGGGCAACATCATGGCACCTTGCGTCGTGATCGGCGAACGGGCTGCAGACATGATCCGCGCCCAGCATGAACTCTGACGCGGCTTTGCTGTCACAGCCCGCATAACAGTCAACGCCAGTCTGCGGCAGGCCGAGCCTCTGGCAGGCTGGCGTTGAAGATGCCGCTCACGTGTGGCGGTTGAGCTCTCGTCAGGCAATCGCCAGGCGAGGGGGCCGCACCCCACCTTATCGATCTCGTGGTCCCCATGAAGGATTTTCACATGTTGGATAACATTCGCACTATTCCAGTTGTTTCATCGGCAGACCTGGACGCCGACGTTCACTCCACGTTTGCACGCTATCGCTCGTCCTTTCCTTTTGTGACGCTTGATACAGGCGGTTCCATCGTGCTCCGTCACGACGATGTCGCGCGACTGATGAGCGATTCACGGCTACAGGCAACGGATATTGCGATGCCGGTTCAGGCTGGGATCACCGAGGGTGTCTTGTATGATATCTTCGCCCACGGGATGCTGACGGCCAATGGGGAGGTTCATGCCCGTCGCCGGTCTGCGATCTCCAGAGCACTTGCAAACCAGGTGTTGGACCGGTTTCGGCAGCATCTGAGGCAAGCGGCGACCGCATTGATCGACGCCAGCTATGAGAGCGGCAGGCTGGAACTTGCCTCAGGATATGCAGCCAAGCTCCCCATTCTTGCCTTGGCGGGACTCCTGGAGGTTCCCGACGCGGATCTCCCGGCCTTCCCCCGGGATGTCTACGCCATGAACGCGTTCTTCAGACCGAATCCGAGTGAAGATGCCGTTGCAGATGCCGAAACGGCTGCGCTTCGGGTGCGAAACTATCTTGATGCTCTGCTTGCGAAGGCCGAGGCCAATCAGTCGCAGGGCTTTCTTGCCCAATACCTGCGGTTCGCCGAGGACGACGAACTGAGCAGGTCCGAGGTACTCGTTCAGATCATCCAGTTGATTATCGGCGGAACGGAATCGGTGCGGACGGCGCTGATCGCGCAGACCGTCCAGTTGCTCTCCCATCCCGACCAATGGCGCTCCGTTTGCGCAGACCCGACACTGGTCGCAAACGCTGTCGCCGAAGGCATGCGCCTTGAACCCGGCATCGCCGGCGTCGTGCGGGTCTCCGTTCAAGACATCGAACTCGACGGTTGGACGTTGCCGGCGGGCCAACTCGTCCTGCTGTCGGCCATTTCCGCATTGCGGGATGATCGTGTTTTTGATCGGCCCGACGTCTTCGACATGTTGCGACCGAACCTGAGGCTGACGCGGCTTGCCTTCGGCGGCGGGGCGCACAAGTGCGTGGCCGAGGCGATGGGGCGGGCCGAACTCGAGGAGGGACTACTGATACTGGCTGAACGTCTGCCCGGGCTTGAACTCGAAAATGTACCTGCGTTCCAAGGGCACATGTTTGTCCGCAAGGCCGGCGAATGCTGGGTGCGGTGGGAGCGGTGAGGCGGGTCGCCGAGGCGCTCTGTCCTGAGAGCGCGCAATTGTACCGTGGAAGATAGATCGTAACATGCGCATCCTGATCGTAGGGGCCGGCATCGCCGGTTTGGCTGCCCGGCGGGCCTTGGTCCGCCGTGGCTTCTCCGTCAAGGTTATCGAACGAACCCGGTCCGCAGGCCTTGGCGGCGCGGGGCTGTTCCTGCCTGGAAACGGCGTGCGAGCACTCTGTGACCTTGGGCTACGGGACGGCCTGTTCCTGCTGTCCCACCCCGTCAACGCCCAACGGTTCTATGACGAGAGGGGACGGTTGCTGACGGAAGTCGACACCAATGCGTACTGGCAGGGTGTTGCGCCATGTCGGGCGATCCGGCGATCCGACCTTTGGCAATTGCTCAACGACGGCATGGACCCAAGCGACATCGAGTTCCGACAGATTGTCGGTATCGCAAGCAGCCCCGACGGCTGCCATGTCGCTTTCGCGGACGGAGGCATGGACGCGTTCGACGTCGTGATCGGCGCCGATGGCGTGAACTCACTCGTGCGCGGGTTGGCCTTCAATCCGCCGGTCACTCCCGAATACGTCGGAAATGTCTGCTGGCGCTTCATCGTTCCCAACACATGCTCTGTGGATGAATGGTCCGTCATGCTGGGGGCCGATCGCAGCCTGTTGGCGAAGCCGATTTCAAAGACCGAGCTCTATATCTACGCAGATATCTCTGTCGACCAGGCCGCAGCCCGTGACTATTCCCAGGAGACAGCTTTGTTGCCGCTGTTCGGTGACATGGCCGGCCCGCTCAGGCCGGCTCTCGAACTGTCGTCCGAGGCTTTGGTCCACTTTGGAGAGTTGGTGCGCCTGCAACTGGGATCCTGGTATCAGGATCGGGTGGTGCTGGTGGGAGATGCTGCCCATGCATCTCCCCCGAGCATGGCGCAAGGTGCCTGCCTTGCCGTCGAGGATGCCCTGGTTCTCGCCGAGGAGCTCGCTGCATCGCCCAGCATCGAGCGTGCATTGGGTCGGTACCAGGACAGACAAAAAGTCAGGGCAGACTGGGTTCACCGGCAATGTGCGGCACGTGACAAGATGCGCCGCTTGCCACCGGCCCTCAGAAACATGCTCCTGGGCTTTGCCGGTGGTGCGATCTATCGCAGGTCCTACAGACCTTTAAAAAAGCCGCTGTGAATGCGGCCATCTTACTGCTGAAATCGCATCGCTCGATCCTGAAAGAATTCAGCATGGGAAAGCGCCTGCGTCGGGAAAGCGGCATGCCTATCCTGATCGAATGGCTGCCTGTGGACTGGAGCACGGGGGAACATCAGCACATATCGGCGGCATCAAGCGCGTCGCTGAGCTTGCGATTCTGAAAGGGCGACTGCTAGCCGGGGCTGGGATGGGCCATGGCGTCTCGGGCGTTGGCCAGTGCGTTCAGTGCGTCGCGATCGCCGGTGCTGGCGGCGGCTTCGAAGATTCGTATGGAATCGGAATAGCGCTTCAGGTTCAAATAGGCATAGCCGCGCAGGACCATCAGTCCGATCTGCTCCGGCTGGATCTGCTTTAGCTGATCGAGATAGAGAATGGTTTCGCGGTAGCGCTTTTCGTCGAAGGCAGCGTTGGCGCGTTTGGCGAGGATCGCGGTCTGCAGGCTGAGAGCCCTCTCGCGACTTTGCGGCGCCTTGATGGCCGCCACCGCGGCATTGCCGGCAAGGTTGAGCTGAAGATAGGCAAGACTTTGGCCATAGGCGGCGTCCTGCCGATCCCTTGGTGCCGAACTGACCAGTGCCGCTTCGAAGGCGGCGGCGGCCTCGGCCGGCCTTTTCAGCCCCATCAGGCACCAGCCGCGCGACAGGGCGGCGGAAGGCGACAGCATGGCGGGATCGATGGTCGAGGTGCAGCCGATAGACGCATTGGCTCGGGCACCGCGGACGCGCGTGATAGGAGTCGCTTCTCGTGGCGCGGCGGCCAGATAGCGAGCGTCGCGCACAGGCTCCTGGAGGTCGCGACGCGCGACCTCGGGCGCGCCATTGGTGGCGCTCGTGTCGTTGGCGTCCAATCCAGAGGGCATGGGGACGGCGCGCGATGGTGGCTGTGTCGGATCGGTGTCGCGAAGATCAGCGATTCTTGTGGATCGACCGGCCCATTGATGTTGGATGGCGGCTACGCCGGGCCTGTCGTTCAACTGGGCGCGGGTGATCGCCAATCCATAGGCGGAAGGCTCGTCGTCGGCCTTCCAGGCCAGCGCCGTTTCGAACCATTGCACGGCCGTTTGCGGTTGATGCAGGCCACGTGCATACCAGCCGAATTGCTGCGCGCTGGGCACGTCGCGGGCCTTGACAACGGCGGCGGCGATACGCTGCAGCACGTCCACCTGCAAGATCACGGGTGGCTCGATGGCCAGGAGATTGGCGGCGGCGGCCAGATAGGTGGCGCCGGCCTCCTTCGATGCGTCGCGCCATTTGAACATGATGTCCTCGGCCTGCTGAGGTGCCTGGCGGGCAATCAGCGTCAGCGCCAGCCCTTGCGAGGCGAAGGCCGAATCCTCCTTTGTGCGGGCGGCGGCAAACCACTTCTCCGCCGCCGCCAGATCCTTATGACCGTAGTTGTACCAACCCAGCAGCAACGCGTCGGAGGCCAACCCTTTCGTTTCGGTGAGGCGCTCGAGGTGGGCAAGATAGTCCGGTGCGATCGCCAGCTTCGGGTCGGCATTGGCTTCGGCCACGAAGCGGCGGCTTAGTTCGTCGCGGATACTCTCGAACTCGCGCGTCCCGTCGGGCATCGGTTTTTCCTGCGAGAGCAGGTCCTGCATGACGCCATAGGGCAGCAGCGCCGATGCCTTCTGGATCGTCGCCAGCCGCTCGGCTGGATTGTCGCAATTTTTCATCACATACATGTAGGCGTCGCCGGCGCGCTGAAGGCGGCCGGTATTGCCGAAGGCATCGGCCACTCGCCATAGCACGTCGACCTCGCTGCAGGTGAGCAGGCTTGGCGTTTCAGCAGCGACGTTAACGACGGTCTCATACTGCTTCAGGTCGGAGGCGTTTATCAATCGTGTCCGGGCTTCCGCCACGGCGAGGCGGTCGTTCAGGTCGGCAGGTGGCTGCCAGCCCGGCTCGGCGGCTTGACGTGCTGTAATGGCCTTACGCACCTCGGCGTAGCGCGCTTCGGAATAAAGCTGCCACATCGATTCCAGCTGCTTGTCCTGGTTCTGCGGCACGGCCAGCGGATCGCCCGGCGGCGTCCAAGTGGGATAGAGCGCCCGCAATCTGGAGATTTCCACCTGCAGCCGCGCCTTGTCGCCGCGACTGGCGAAATAGCGCAGGGCGCTCTCGTCGACGGAGGACTGCTGGGACGAGGCCGCTTGCTGGGGTGGCGCAGCTTGAGCGACGACGGCGGGCTCGGCTGAGGGCTTGGCCGGCGGCTCGTCAGCGACTTCGGCCGCAGAAGCCGTGCCGACCGGCGCGGTGGCGTCGCTCAGCAGGAGCGGTTGCTGCTGCGGCGCGCTTGCTTGCCGGTCGAAGGGATGAAAGTCCGGCCCGCTGATCCGACCCATGCGCATGAGTTGCGGTATTTCCTTCGGCGCATCCACGCCGAGGAGATTGCTGGCTCTCTCGGAGATGACAGCGCGGTCTTTGAGGGCGACTAGGCTCACCATCATGATGATCGTAGTCGA
The DNA here is from genome assembly GCF_049472505.1 of Rhizobium sp. HT1-10. Lineage (NCBI taxonomy): Bacteria > Pseudomonadati > Pseudomonadota > Alphaproteobacteria > Hyphomicrobiales > Rhizobiaceae > Rhizobium > Rhizobium sp. HT1-10. Next base: position 55,581 of record NZ_JBCEBQ010000004.1, read on the forward strand.
GAGGACGACAAATGACCGTCTCATAGGCACTCCGGATGCTTTTCCGTAACATAGGCAAGCCCCAGAAGGTGGAGCGTGGAGGGGAAATACAGCGTCGGAGCAAATGATTTGGCCGTCGCCGGAAGGACCGATCCATCCAGTATACAGGCCATAATATGGTTAATAATCCGATAACCGGGGTCGTCGAGCGTCGCCTTGACGCTGTTGCTGGAGAGGTCGTAGAGGCGGATCGAGCTGCTAGCATCGGCCATTCCGGCGTGCAATCTCGCCAGCAGCGCCTTGTCATCCACGCCACCGCGCATCAGGTAGAGCGGAATGCGCAGCGAATTGTAGCCAAACTCGAAGGGAAGGCCGTCGGCGAGTTTGGGTTGGCGCCGCAGGCTGACCCAGTCGGCCGGAAGTTTCTGCGGACCAAACTGTATTTGTGATATCAGCCTGTGGCCGTCATCGAACAGCTCCTGCCATTTCGTCGATGGCACCAGCGCGTTCATGACGGGGAAGGCTTCGAATACCCAATAGGACGGATTGATCACCGGCCCATCCGAACGATCGGCCGCCGCGAAACCCGACACGCCGGGCAGGAGTAGGGTTCGCCCTCCACTCCGCACGATTGCCTTGTCGAGCAGGGCACCGGCAATCTTGGCTGCCGCCTCGGTATAATCGGATCTGCTCCAGTCCTTTCCGGCCTGGGCGAGCGCATAGGCGATCAGCAGATCTCCGTCGGTCGCATCGTTGATATCGGTTACATGCGGCGTTGCGCCGGGGTTCCAGCTCCAGGCGGCCAGGCCGTCATCCCGGATCAGCAGTTCGGTGCGGGTAAAATACCAAATCTGCTCGAAATCGGCCGCGTTTCCAGCGAGATAGGCAAGCAGCAGGCCGTAGCCCTGACCCTCGCTATGGCTGATTCCCCCATTGCCGTCGTCGATGATCCGCCCGCCAGGACCGAGAAACTTGGCCTTGTAGGCTAGCCAATCGGTCGGCTTTACCATCGCCTGCTGCGCTTCCGCCGTTATCCCGCCGAAGAACAGGCACACCAGTCCGGCTGCCGCTGCCAGGATCCGCCGCCGGCTCATGAACGCCGTCCAAGGTTGGACAGGAGCGCGGCTGTTGCAAGCCCCATCAACACGGTGAAGGCGGCAAACAGCAGGGCATAGGAGAGAATGTTGGTCGACAGCCAGTTTGCGGCGATCAGCCTGTAGTTGGAAAGCGAGAAATCCTGCGTCGAGACGAAGTCGAAGCGCGCCACGGGCACCGTTTCTATCTTGTTGGTCGCCGCGGTATAGGTGGTGATGCGGCCGGCCAGTTCGGGCCAATTCTGCTGCATGGCAAGCGCTGTCAGGCCCATGCGCAGATCGCCCGAACTCGGTGCCGTGACGATCGTCCAGGTGCCCGAACCGGAGGGATTGGCCCCTTGGGCAACCATCAGGGTTGCGGTGTTGTTGGGGGTGAATGTCGCCTCGGCAGCAGGCGCGAAACGAAGCGAGCTGAAGGAAATGTCGAAATTCCGCCGCATCCATTCCTCGAAGAAAGAAATCTGCCCTGTCCAGCTTCCGCCGCGAACCATCGAGCGCCACTGTTCGAAGGTGGCCCCCGTGTCGACCTCGGCTATCTTGCCTGCGGTAGCGGGTTGCCATGTGAGCTGGCTCGCTGTCGCGATGTTCAACTGAGTGAGGGCTGTCGGCGGAATTTGGGAGATCGCGCCGATGAACACGGCGTTGCTGTCGCCGATCCCGGCCGGCGATGTGACGATTTCGATAGGAACTGGCCGGCCGGCGGTCAAAGCAACCCGTCCAAGGAACGTCGCGGATGCCGAGAGCGTATCGGCATCGATGCGATCGAGGTACAGCGGCAGGGCGGTGTCGATCAGGCCGTAGGGAAAGCCTGTGCCGCTGGTCGCCGCGAGATTGGGCCGTTGGCCAACCCGGGCAAAATTCGGCAGGTGGAATTCAGAGGTATCGAACAGGGCAAAGCGGGGCTCCGTCGAGGCGGTCGAGCCCGGCGCACAGACGGCATCAGCGCTAGTGGTCACGGCGGCCTCCAGCGCAATCTCGTTGATGCCCGGCTTGAAATGTCGCAACGTCACGCGAATTGGCAGATGGCGAAAAATCCCGCCGCCCTTGTTGGTAATCGGCACGGTCGATGCCACGCTGCCGTTGACATAGACGTCGAGATGGCTGCCCGGCAGGACATCAGGCGCATAGGCGGCATCGAGCAGGATGGTCGCTTCGCCATAGGCATTGGCGTAGAAATCCGCAGGTACGGCGACCGTGAAATCCGTCCGGAACCGTCGCCCTGAAAATTGTGTGGTGGTCACGCCGAGTTGCGACAAAGGCACTGTCGTGTCGTTGAATATCAACGGCGCGTTGGGCGCCCTCCACCTCTGCGTGAGGATCGCGTCGCGGCGATTGTCGACGGCCCGATCGGTCGAATTTACCAGGCTGTCGATTGCCGTGCCGATCGCCTGCCAGGAAGGGCCGGCGACCAACAGAACGGGGCCGCCGCCGCGCGGATCGGTGACAAAGGTTGCCAGCGGCGCCAGTTGCGCTGCCGAGGGTAGCGAAGGAAACAGCGGCTGCAATTCGCCGGCCGTGCCAACCAGAACCGTCAATTTGCCCGGCGCCGCCACAGGAAGGCCCGAGGTCTGGAACATGAAGGACTGGTTCGGCATGCCGCTGAGAACAGATAGCCCCTGCGCCAGGCGCATGAGCGGCTTGGCGGTGCCGGGCTGGGCCAGCGCCGGAACGACGAAGTCGAACTCGGTCGCCCCCTTGTCGTCGACGCCGATTGCGCGCACGCCGTCGGAGCCCACAAAACGCGTGGCGTCACTGTTGCTGAAGCTCAAATAGGTGCGGCTAGGGTCGATATCGGTCCAGAGTTCGTAGGTGGATGCGATGCTGCAATCGGTGCGATGGCGCTGTTCGGCCTCGAAAGTCACGAGGTTGGAGCCGGCCTGCAAGAGACCCGCAGGTATATCGAAATTCAACTCTTCCGCTTGTTCGGCCGAGCGGATCTGCGTCGATCCGACCACGCGGTTGTTGATCAGGATCGAAAGCTTCGAGGCTTCGGGCGCCACAACCACGGCGTTTTGATAGGCGAGGTTCAGCTTGGCCGGCGCTGCAGCCTGGGCCGGCGTCAGATAGATCGACCATGACCGTTTGTCGAGCTCGCCATCCAGTCCGAAATCCGCTGCCGGGACAATGAAGCGTCTGTTTTCGGCCTGTTTACCCTGAATTGCGGCGGCACTTTTTGGAAGGATCGGTCCGCCAGGCGGTGTCACTGTCGTTGCCGGTGCTGGCGCCGATGGTACCGGCTGTGGCGGTGGGGCCACCGGTTGTGCAGGAGCGGGAGCAGGCGGCGGCGACGGCTGCGCCGGAGGCCGTGTGGGCGATACGTCCTTTGGCCGCTCGGGCGACATGTCGAATGGTGAACTCGACTGCGCCGCCGCCAGGGAGGCAAATGTCCATGTGGCAAGGGCGGCGACGGCCGCAATGCGAACCGGCTTCATTGAATGCCTGCCTTTGCTGGCTGCAACGGCTTCTGTCCCTTGTGGGTGATGCTGCGGGAGAAATACACCAGCCCGCGACTGGTCTGATAAGCCGCAACACTGAGGAACCAGATCGTTCCGCGGATCAGCCCGGGGTTGCGACGCCTGGAAAGCTGGAATTGCGTCCACTGATCAGAGTTCGCAAAGATCAGATCGGCGATCAGTCGATGATCGAGGGCACTTTGCGGATTATAGAGGCAGCCGATCGCGGTGATCTCGCCGCTCGGCTGGGTGTTGCGTACCGTGACTTCCAGCGCCGCCTCCTCGGCGCCGCTATAGGGCGTGAAGCGGATCGTCGCCCTGCTGTCGACCCCAATGGGATCAAACGTCTTGCTGAACACGTGCAGCCGGGCGCCATGAACGGAGACGTCCTCGATCGATGCGGGATACCAGCGGTCCTCGAAGCCGAATTCACAACGCCGGTTGACGCGCACCCGCCGCGAGGATGATCGCTCGCCGCGCTCGGACACCACGCCCAGCGCGCAGCCCGCCATGATCAGGTTGAGCAGCGTCCACCCGGCAACTACCAAGGTTACGTCCGCCTTATAGGGCTCCGCGTAGAGACGGTAGATCGCCATGCCGAAGGCAACGAGGAGCACGCCGAAGATGACGAAGAAAGGTCGACTGATTTCCGAAAGGCGCGCAACGGCAATCGACTCGTCCTTGGCGGTGACCTTGAACGTCGGCTTGCGTGGATTGAGGATGACCGAGATGACGGCAGGCAGCAGATGCACGGTCTGGACATATTCGTAGAGCTCGGAGATCCATGGCCAGCGGAATGAGCCATAGAGATAGTTCTGCATCATCATGTTCACGACCATATAGGCCAGCGAATAGGCGAGAAACTCGCCGCCCGACGAGGTGAAGATCTCGAGGTTGAAGAACAGGTAGAAAAGCGGCGCGAACAGAAACATCGTCCGCGGGAAGGGGAACAGCCAGAACAGCGTCGACGACATGTAGCAAAGCCGTTGCGGCAGGGAGAGGCCGCGCTTGAACAGCGGGAAGCGGAACCGCAGGATCTGCATCATCCCTTGCGCCCAGCGGCTGCGCTGGCCGATGAAGCTGGCGAAGGTGGCCGGTTGCAGGCCGGCGATCAGCGGCTTGTCGACATAGATGCTGTTCCAGCCGCGCGAATGCAGTTCGATCGCCGTTTCGCAATCCTCGGTGATGCTGACGCCGCTGAAGCCTTTGGTTTCCTCCAGCGCCTTTCGCCGGAGAACAGCGGCGGAGCCGCAGAAGAACGAGGCGTTCCACTTGTCGAGGCCGCGCTGGATGATGCCGTAGAACATCTCGTTCTCGCTCGGCATATGGTCGAAGGTCTGCAGGTTACGCTCGATCGGATCCGGATTGAGAAAGAAATGCGGCGTCTGGCAGAGAAAGAGCCGCGGATCGTCGTCGAAATAACCGACGGTTTCCTGAAGAAAGTCGCGGGCCGGGGCATGGTCGGCATCGAAGACAGCGAGGAGTTCGCCGGTTGAATGCTTCATGCCATTGTTGAGATTACCAGCCTTGGCGTGCTCGTTGCGATCGCGCGTCATGTAGCGAACGTCCAGCTGCGCGCACAGCTCCTGCAACTGGACGTGACGCAGGTTGGCGGCCTGGGCATCGAGGATATTGTTGGCATTGCGCTTCTGCAGTGTGCTGCCGTCGTCCAGCAGCCAGACGGTTACCTTGTCGGCGGGATAGTCCATCGCCTTGGCGGCCGCCAACGTGTTGCCCAGAAGCCCGGCATCCTCGTTGTAGGTCGGCACGAAGACATCGACATGCGGAAACCGGTTATTGGTGGCTGCCCGCGAAGGGCGTGGCGGCAGCGGCATGGCGACGACGAACAGGCTGAGCGCGCCCATCATGACGCTGTACATTTCCGCGAGGTAGACGAGGAAGCCGGGAATGAAGTTCTCCGGCTGGTTGATCGGCGGCAGCGTGCTTGTCGTCCGCCAGAAGACGTAGCGCAGGATGATCGAGCTGCCGAAGGCGAGCGCCACCAGGCGCCATTTACCTTCGCCCTTGAAGAGCTTGATCAGCCCCATGATCACAACCACGGTGACGCTGACGATCAACTGGGTCTGGAGGTTGATTGGCAATGTGATGAGGGTCAGCACGCATACCGCGACGATCATCCAGATCAAAATACTGGCGGTTTTGCGCATCTTCATTCCTGTGCTTCGGTTCAACCTAGCGGACGACGCGATCATGGCGTCGTCTGCAAAGTGACATCCTGTAGTTTATAAATGATTGATTCAGCATTCGCTCATGCGAATAAGAAACCCTGGCCCTAGTTTGGCACGGGGACGACGATTGTCGACGTGGTGGCCTGGCCGTTTTGTCCGATCGAGGTCGGAGAAGGCACGACAGGGCCGATCGGCTTCGGCAAGCTGGCCGGTTGGGGTGCAGCCGGCCGAGGCGTCCGTGCCACTGCAGGGCCGCGGGTCTGCGACGCCGGTGCTGCGGCCGGGATCTGGTAGGCGGGTGGGAGCTGACCGGGGCTATTGGGACCAATGACGGGATAGATCGGATTACCCGTGCGACCGAGTGATGGGTCCACCGGCGGGGCGCTATCATACGGGTTCCAGCCGGGAGCCGGGAAGGTGCCGGTGATGGTATAGCCATACATGACACGCAGCAATTGCTCCGGGGTCGCACGACTGTCGCACAGCCGCAAGCGCACCTGCACGGTCCCACGATTGAGGAAGGCGCTGCGGGCATTGTCGCTGGAACGGATCTGCTGCCACGCATAGAGGCAAGTGTCGCCCTGGGCGCTCTTGCCCGTCGCGTAGCCGAAGGGCCCGTAATTGTTCTGGACGTAGATACCCGACCGGACCATGGCGACGCCAGGAAGCGCTCGCCGCATGTCGCTATTGACCGCGGAATCCCGCACCGAGGCGTAGCCGAGATCCTTGCGATTGTCGTAGTCGAGCCCGACCGGCCCGAAGAACGTTACCTGCAGTTCGTTCTGGCCGGGCGTGGCTGCCGATGTGAACAGATATATGTCCTGCTGGACGGCGTTGTTAAAGGAATGCTGTACGACATTGACGATGGAAGGACCGCCGGGTGGCGGAAGCGCAAAGGCCTTGTCGCTGGTCACCGTTTCCGCCGCGCCGGGCAGGCGGATACCATCCCGCGACGCGCAGCCCGCGAGGGATGCTGCCGCAGTCAGCAGGAGCGCCGCAGTCATGCACCTTGCGACGCTCAACGACTGGCCATGCCGAATCAGGGAGTTCAAGATCATGTGCAATGAACTAGCCAATTATGCTGCATAAGCAACAGGAACCTGCATCCGGGCCGCTCAACGAGGCGTGACGGAAATGCCTCGGATCAACTGAGACAGATGGAGTAGGATCAGCTTGGCTGGGTCCTATTCGGTCCGGGGAGACGGCAGCCGGCATCTGAGACGCCGGCAACAAAGTCTCCTCGATCAGTGAGTCTCTGTCATCACCGCAGAGGCTGGGGTTGCCGATGTCCTGCATTTGGTGCAGAGGCCACGGATCTCGATCGTTGTCTTCTCCGACTTGAAGTCGCTTTTCTGCTGCCAGAGTGCGAGCCGCTCGCTGATAATGTCGTCGTGGAATTCATCGACCTTGCCGCAGGTCTCGCAGATGGCAAAAACGGTCACGCCGCCGCTGTGACTGTGACCCGCATGGCTGCAGGCAACAAAGGCGTTGATGCTCTCAAGTCGATGCACCTTGCCAAAGGCGAGCAACTTATCGAGCGCGCGATAGACCTGCAGCGGCGCCCTGAAGCCTTCGTCCCGCAGTCGCTCCAGGATGGTATAGGCGCTCACCGGCTCGTGCGACTTTTCAAGAACGCCGAGCACCAGGGTCTGATTTTTCGTGAGCTTTTCCGGTAAGGTCAATGCCGATCGCCAAGGTTATCTATGTCGGGTGCCGGCGAACCGGCATCTCATCCATATCATGAAAGTGCGTCTCTTGAACAAAATGAGGTTGCACGACCCGGAAATCAATCCCGGACCGCGCCGGCGAGGCAAACCTATGGCCGATAGCGCGTTTCTTTGCGCGCTATCGCCGTTCCGTCCTATCTCTCCATCGCCTTGTCAACTTGATTAACGTTATAACGGAACATCTTGACGTAAGTCGAAGCCGGGCCGTTCTTGTCGGACAAGGCTTCTACGTAAAGCTCGCCGCCGGGCTTTGCCCTGGTCGCGGCTGCAACCTGCTTGACGAGCTTGGGATCGTTGGAGTTTTCGAAGAAGTAAATCTTCACGTCCTCGGCCTTGATCTGGTCGATCAGTTTCGCAACGTCTGCTGCCGAGGCTTCGGTCTCGGTCGAAAAGCCAACCGGTGCCAGGAACTTCACCTTGTACTCCCGGCCGAAATAGCCGAACGCGTCATGGCTGGTGAGGATCTTGCGCTTGGCATCCGGGATCGGATCGAGCTTCGAATGGGCGTAGGCGTCGAGTTCCTTCAACTGCTTGCGATAGGCATCGGCATTCTGCTTGAAGGTCGCGGCATCCTCGGGATCGGCGGCGGAAAGCGCCTTCTCGATGTTGTCGACCCAGACCATGACATTGACCGGGCTGTTCCAGACATGCGGATCGGTGACCGTCTTGCCGTCTTCTTCCATCGTCCGGGTGTTGATGCCTTCGGAGACGGCAACAGGCGTACCCTTGTAGCCGGACGCCGTGATCAGCCGGTCCATCCATCCTTCGAGGCCGTCGCCGCTGACGAAGACGACGTCGGCTGCCTTCAGGTTCCGCGCGTCGTCTGGCGAGGGTTCGAATTCATGAGGGTCGCCGTTCGGCCCGACCAGCGACTTGACCTCGACATTCTTGCCGCCGACCTCATGAACGACGTCGGCGAGAACAGTGAAGCTGGCAACGACCTCCAGGGTCTTTGCCGAAGCCGTGGATGTCATGGCCATCAGCGATACGAGCGCTGTGCCCGCGTAAACGATGTTGCGAAGGTTTCTCACGCTTTTACTCCTGTGTTTGCATCGTCAGATGCGGCTGGGAAACAGGCGCCGGAAGGCGCCGGAGGGGGAAAAAAGCAGCGACAGGCAGTAGAGGGCGGCGGCGACCAGAATGATCGTCGGACCCGACGCCAGGCCGAAGTGAAAGGAAACGATCAGCCCGACCAGTCCGGAAAATGCCGCGACGGCGGCGGAAATTGCCATCATGACCGGCAGCGTCCGGGCCCAGAGTTGCGCGATCGATGCCGGCAGCATCATCAGCCCGACAGCCATCAACGTGCCCAGTGCCTGGAAGCCGGCAACGAGGTTGAGGACCACCAGGAAGAGGAACAGCACGTGATAGAACGAGCCGTGGCCCCGGACGGAACGCAGGAAGCCGGGATCGAAGCACTCCGCCACCAGCGGCCGATAGACGGTTGCCAGCACCAGAGCGGTGAACGAGGCAATACCGCCGACAAAATAGAGCGCCGTCGGGTCGATCGCCAGAATGGTGCCGAACAGCACATGCAGCAGATCGATGTTCGAGCCACGCAGGGAAACGATCAGTACGCCGAGCGCCAGCGACGCAAGGTAGAAGCTCGCAAAGCTGGCATCCTCCTTCAGCACGGTCGTCCGGCTTACCAAACCCGACAATAGCGCGACGACCAGTCCGGCGATGATGCCGCCGAGGCCCATGGCCGGCAGGGACAGACCGCCGGCAATCAGAAAGCCGATCGCGGCACCCGGGAGGACTGCATGGCTCATGGCGTCGCCGACGAGGCTCATCCGCCTGAGCATCAGAAGCACGCCGACAGGCCCCGAACCGAGCCCGAGGGCAACGCAGGCAACCAGGGCGCGGCGCATGAAACCGTATTCGACGAAGGGATGGACAAGCGTATCGTAAAGCATCATCCGGCCAGCCGCTCCGGTTGCTCGCTGGCGGCGTTTTCCGCCATGGCACGGGCTTTCTGCAGGTTGCTTGTGGTCATGGTCGTTTCGGTCGGTCCCCAACTGATCGTTTCGCGGGCCATCAGCAATGTCCGTGGGAAATGGCTCCGGACCTGCTCGAAATCGTGCAACACTGCGATAATCGTCCTGCCATCGTCGTTCCACCGGTGGATGATCGCCAGAAGATCGCGCGTGGTGGCAGCGTCTATGGCTGTGAACGGCTCGTCGAGCACGATGACCTTGGCATCCTGCAGCAGCAATCGGGCAAACAGCACCCGCTGAAACTGGCCGGCCGAAAGCGAGCCGATATGCCGGCGCTCGAACCCGCCAAGACCGACAGCCTCGAGTGCCGACTGGCCACGCTCCGCCGCCTCCTGAGAGATGCCCCGGAACGCGCCGCTGCGGTTCCACGCCCCAAGCATGACGGTATCGGCAACGCTCAGCGGGAAATGTCGGTCTATCTCTGCTGCTTGCGGCAGATAGCCGAAGTCTTTGGGCTGCAACGCGTCGATGTGGATGGCGCCGGATTGCAGCTTGAGGTCGCCCATCAAGGCTTTCAGCAGGGTCGATTTGCCTGCGCCATTCGGACCGGCTATGGCCGTCAGGCTGCCGGCCTCGAAGCTGCCGGAGATATCCTTGACGGCCAGATTCCGGGAATAGGCGATGGAGACGTTTTCGAGCCGGATGCGCGGTTCCATCATGGCAGGTTCACCGCCCAGGCTATAGCCAGCCACAAAAGCGCGAGCAGCAGGCACATGGCGGCCAGCCGAGCTGCAAAGGAGCGCCCCATCAGAGAGCGATGGAAGGGATTGAGGTCTGGTGACATGTCTAAACTCATCAGGTTATGGCGATGTGTTATAACATATCATTTTTGTTGTCGACTCGAATTTTGACCATCTTCGCGTTTCGCCGGTAGCTATAACTAAGGCCCACGTTCAGCACTTCATTTCCAGCCTGGTCGCAACCAGCTGGGAAAAATTGGTACCCATTGGGTCGTTAAAGAACAGGCTGGTCAAAGTCGCCTGGTTTTGTGCGATGATTTCGTCGGGGTTCGGCCGCACGACCTTGCGGCTGCAATGGGCAAAGCCGGAGCCCGAGACGGCCATATCGGCGTCAGTCGCGAAATCGACCGCCGTGTAAAGGGAGGGATCGTAGATGCCGAAGATCGCCGTGCCTGTCAGCATGGTCTTCTTTAGGGGCTTCAATGAGAAGCTGAGGATGAGCGCGCCGTCTTTGTAGTCGGCCTGGATGACCTCGGGCTTTGCCATCGGCACGGCTTTGCCGTTCACCGTGACGTTGGTGTAGTATTTATATTGCTCGAGCGACGTTCGCACCGTTTTGCCGACCGCAAGCAATTCGCTTTTGTCGAGCGTGTTGTTGCCGTTCTTGTCGAAATCGAGCAGCACGGATGACGAGAAGACATCATCGAATGTCCAGACATTGCGGAGTTCCGCAAGGCTGCCGTCGGCCGCCGAGACGGCTTCGAACTTGGCGTCGATGAAGATATGAGGATGTGCGTAGGCCTCTGCAGGCAGTGATGCCGCCAACGCGACGATCAATATCCTCAGTCGGCCCACCGCATCTCTCCAGGCTTGCAATTCGACGATAGACCCCGCCCGACTGTCATAAAGGACCATGGGCGGGCGTTCATCGCTTCAACACCGCAAAGGTGGCGAGAAGGAGACGCATCGTCGGACGACGACTTAACGAACTACCGCGCTTGCTGCGCAACGTCGAGAGGCGCGAGAGGACCTGCGCCTGAGGTTACCACACGCCGTCGTGCAGTGCCGCAGCTTCTTCGCAAAGGATGGGCCCCACAACTTCCATTTTCCGCTGGCCGGCGTCGAAGACGGCGCGACAGGGCAGATCGAGTGTCGGGTTCTCAGGATGGTTGCCGGTGATATCCTTCAACTGGCTCTCGCTCAGGCCATAAACCACGCGCCCGACGCCCGCCCAATAGGCTGCACCGGAGCACATGGCGCAGGGTTCTGCCGAGGTATACATCGTGCAATTGGCGAGGAAGTCGGGGCGATAGGCCTGCGACGCCCGGGTCATCAGTACGCGTTCGGCATGGCCGGTCATGTCGCGCGTCGGATTGTAGGCGTTTTCCTGCTCCATCAGCACCGCGCCGTCCGGCCCGGCAAGGATCGCTCCGAAAGGATGATTTCCGTTGCTGCGGGCGCGGCTTGCGACCGTGAACGCGTGCCGCAGCAGGCGCTCGTCATTCGCCGCCCAAAAGCTTGTGTCTGTCATGCGATAGGATCCTTGAAGAATAATCGGATTACCTTCGAGGAATGTCAGATGGCTGACAAGAGCCCATTTTCGATGCTATCGTTCGAATAAACGCAACACTGTTGAGGTGGCATCCGCATGCAGCTTATTTCCCACGCCGCCCTCCTGCTGGACGCCGTGGCGCGGGCCGGATCTTTTCGCGGGGCCGCCGAGCGCCTCAATCTTTCCGCCTCTGCCATCAACCGGCAGATACTCAAACTCGAGGAGGAGATCGGTCTACCACTGTTCGAGCGCCTCCCGCGCGGCATCCGTCCGACGGCCGCCGGCGAGCGCTTGCTGGCGGACATTCGCCGCTGGCGACGCGAGCAGGAGAGGGCGGAAGGTCAGCTGCGCGACCTGAAGGGGCAGCGGCGTGGCTCGATCACGCTGGGAGCCATGGAGTGCTTCGGCAACACGCTGCTGCCCGATGTCATCAAGAAGCTGCACAGCGTCAATCCCCTGATCGAGGTCAGCGTGCTCATCGGCGGCACGGATGAACTGCTGCGCAAGCTCAATCTCAAGGAAATCGATTTTGCCCTGCTGTTCAATCCGCCCCACCGGGTCGCTATGGACGCCATTCGTCTCCTGAAGGCACGGCCGGGCCTGATCATGGCGGCAAACCATCCGCTGGCGCTATCAAAAAGCCTGAGGCTTGCGGATTGCCTGCAATATGGCTTCATCCTGCCGGACCCGTCGCTGGGTATACGCGAGTTCATCGACAAGGCTTTCGTCGAGCTGGGCGTAGAGTTCTCCGGCATGGTCAGTACCAATTCGATCGCCCTGATCAAATCGATGGTTAAGCTTGGGCAGTCCATGGCCGTGCTCAGCGTCTTCGACGTCTATGGCGAACTGGTAAGGGGCGAACTGGCTTTCGCAACCATAGAGGACCGAAACATCGAGGACGAGATTCTCGCAATCTGTGCACCCGCCAACCGCAACCAGTCGGCAGCGGCGCAGATGATGATCGATCTGGTCGACGAGAGCCTGCGTTTCATCGGCCAGCCGCACGCCGGCGATGTGCAACGATAACTGTTGCGTTTTCTCGGACGGTGCATGCGCAAATCAATTCTTGTTCGTCCGCCGCTGCAGTGAAATCTTCAAATGACATAGAGTATCCTGTATCGGAAAAACGCGTGTCCCTGAATTTCAGAACTTTGCCTAAGGCAGAGATTCATATTCACCTTGAAGGTTGCTTCGACACGGCGACGATCGTCAGTCTTGCGGTGGAAAACAACGTACCCTTGCCGCGTCCTGAGACGGAACTGCTGAAATTCGATGGTCTATCCGATTTCCTGAATTTCCTCGACTTCATCTGCAGCCTCTGCAGGACACAAGAGCAGCTGGCCAAAGCTGCCTATGCGTTTAGCCAGCGCCTGCGTGACGCCGGGACCGGTTATGCCGACGTCATCGTCAACCCGACCCATTGGAGCGGATGGCACGACAATCTCGGCGGCATGATTGACGGATTGGATGCCGGCTTCAAGGCCGCCGAGCAGGATGGCCTGCCTCCGGTGGGCCTGTGCATCAGCCTGCTGCGCCAGCAAACCGCGCAGGAAGCGATCGAGGTGGTTGAGGAACTCGGTCGCTTGCGCCATCCCCGGGTCGTCGCCCTTTCGGTCGATGGCAACGAAGCCGCTGCCGGCAGAACCGGAGAAAAATTTGCCGCAGCCTTCCGGCTCGCGGGCAAGCTCGGCCTGAAGCGGACGGCGCATGCGGGAGAATCGAGCGGCCCGGACGGCGTTCGGGACGCCATCTTCCTGCTGGAGGCGGACCGCATCGATCACGGCGTGCGGGCGATAGAGGATGTGGACCTGATAAAGATTCTCGTTGACCGCCAGATCGCCCTCGGAGTTTGCCCGAGTTCCAATCTCACGCTCGGCCTCTATCCGGATCTCGCCGCCCATCCTCTCGAACGACTGAGAAAGGCGGGCGTGCCGGTTTCCGTCAACACCGACGATCCCGCGCTGTTGGCAACCGATTTGCCGGGCGAGATCGGTGGCTGCGCTGCCGCCTATGGCTGGGACAAGGAAACCTGCCGCGCCGTTGCCGCCACATCCATCAACGCCTCCTTCGCCAATGGTGATATCAAGGCCCGCCTGCTGAAGGATCTCAGCCTTTGGTAGGGCGCGGCTCCGCAGTCGGCCTGTTTCTGGCGCTCTGCTGCAGCGATGCTCGGGCAACGGAAGTCGATCTTGCCAGCTGGGCCAAAGCATTGCCGCCTGCGTTCGACGTCTCGGGCTCCAAGAACGAGCCAACCTATCTTGCGGCCATCGACATTGCCCGTGACGGGGACAGGTTTACCATCCGCGGAGGCGCTCCAGCCTGGATGGAGCGTTCGTTGGAGGCAGTCATCGTCTCCGCTGACGGCTCCATCGCCCATGAGGTCTGCCCGTCCGGCATGGACTGCCGACAACCGGCAAGGCCTGCCGGCTTCCTCTCCACTGCCGCTTTGCTCGCCGCATCCAGGCTGGGAAGACTGCACGGCAGCGCGGCGGTCGAGCCCTACGGCGCGTTCGAAGTCGTCTGCATACCCGGTGAACAGCTTTCGATCAGCGCCCCGATCCTCGATCCCTGTTTCGAGCTTCGAAGCGGCGCGGCGATAGCCCAGAAACACCGCACAAGTCACCGTTTCGACGGGCCGTCGCTGGACCCCGTTTCCGTGAAGATCCGCATTTCTTCTGAAAAGCCTGCCGCCTCCCCGTCCTCTCTCCTCCCAAAGGATAACGCTTCATGATTTCCCTTCGCACCCTCGGCCTTGCCGCAGCGCTGACTGTCTCCGGTCTTTTCGCCTCCACCGCCTTCGCAGATCCCCTGAAAGTCGTCCTGCTGGTTCCGGGTCACGCCAATGACGGCTCCTTCAACCAGGTTGCTCGCGAAGCGGCCGAGAAGCTGCAGAAAGAGGGCGACATCAAGCTCGAACTCCGTGAAGCGATGGCAGATCCGAGCCAGTCGGAGCCTGTGATTCGCCAATACGCAGCTATGGGCTACGATCTGATCATCGGCCACGGCATCGAATTGTCTGAGCCGATCCTGAAGATTGCCAAGGATTATCCGAAGGTCCATTTCGCAGCCTCTGGCGGCCCCGATCTCGCCGATCGCCTGTTGCCGAACGCCGATGGCTGGACCTACGACTTCGGTCAGCAGGGCTATCTCGGCGGCTTCATCGCCGGCAAGATTGCCGGCCTCGAAACGGTCGGTATGGTCGGCGGCCCGGAACTGGCTTTCGTGAAGGCATCGCACAACGGCTTCAAGCAGGGCCTGAAGGAAGGCAATCCGGCCGCCAAGACCATCGAGACCTACACGGGCTCGTTCGATGACGCCCAGAAGGCTGCCGAAGTTACCCGCGGCATGATTGCCCAGGGCGCGAAGCTCGTCTGGACCTCGGGCGATGGCATCGGCAACGGTGTTGCGGCCGCTGCAGCCCAGGACGGAGCGCTGACCATCGGCGTCACCGGCGAGGCCGGCGGCAATGCGGCCAAGGTCAATGTCGCCAGCATCGTGCTCGACATGTATCCGACCTATAAGACCTACATCGACGACATCAAGGCCGGCAGCTTCGGCAAGAAGTTCCTGGTGTCGGGGATCGCCAACAGGGGCCTGGTGATGACCTCGATCAACACTGTCGGCGCAAAGCTGCCGGACGATCTCAACAAGCAAGTCGATGCCCTGGTCGCTGATCTTGCCTCGGGCAAGCTGAAGCTGCCCAACTTCTTCCAGTAAGGCTGGCCCGCTTGACCTTAGCTTTGACCCCGATCATCGCGCGTGCCGTCACGAAGCGCTTTGGCGCACTGACGGCGCTCGACCAGGCCTCGATCACGCTTCGGCGCGGCGAGGTCTCGGCGATCGTCGGTGAGAACGGGGCGGGCAAGTCGACACTGGCAAAGATCATCGCCGGCATCCTGCCGGCGGACGAGGCCGACATCGTCAGTGACGGCGTTGCCAAGGCAAGATGGTCGCGGCGTGAAGCCGTTGCCGCAGGTATCGGCTTCGTGCCGCAGAACCTGTCATTCATCCCGACCCTGACGATCGTCGAAAACCATCTCCTTGCCGATAGGGGCTGGCGGCTGCAGCGCAGGGCCGGAGCGCTCGCGCTCGGGCAGGCGGCAGAGGAGATGGGCGTCACGCTCAATCTTTCGGCGCCGGTAGAGACCCTCAGCCTCGCCGAGCGACAGATGGGCGAAATCGTCTCAGCCGTTGCCGGTGGCGCAAGAGTTCTGCTCCTCGATGAGCCGACGTCATCGCTCGGACCGGTCGAAGTCAAGCAACTGATCGCCACTATCCGCCGTCTTTGCGCCGGCGGCACGACGATCGGTCTGGTGACCCACCGTATTGCCGAAGTGATGGAAGGGGCCGATCACCTCACGGTGCTGCGCGGCGGCCGGGTCGTGCTCGACGACGTGACCAAAGGTCTCAACGCGGATGCAATCGCTCGGCTGATGGTCGGCGACCGCGACCGACGGCCACCCACCCGCACCACTGTCACCTCCGAGTGGCGCCGGCTCGAGGTCAAGTCCCTCAGCGTCAGCGGCGAGAGCCAACCGATTATTTCCGACCTATCCTTCTCCGTGCGCCAAGGCGAAGTTCTGGCGATCGCCGGTGTCTCGGGAGCCATGCAGCCGGCATTGGCGCAGTGCCTTGCCGGACTGCAAAGACCTGGGAACGGTGCAGTCCTGGTCGATGGCATCGACGTCACTGGCGATGCGGCTCGGGCAACGGACCTTGGGCTTGCCTACATCCCGGAAGACCGGCTGGAAGGCGTTGCCCCCGATCTTGCCAATTGCGAAAATGCCAGCCTGCTGCGGCTAGGACAGGCGGGTTTCAGCCGTTTTGGAATGCGCAATCGTGCAATGGAGCGCGTTCTCGGCCAAACCATTATCGCTGATTTTAATGTGCATCCGCCCAATCCCGCTCTCGTCTCAAGCGGCCTTTCCGGCGGCAATCTGCAGAAATTGTTGGTCGGCCGAGAGCTGGAGCGCCAGCCGGGCGTGATCGTTGCGCATGGGCCGACCCAGGGTCTTGACCTCGCCGCCGCCGCGTCCATCCGCACGGCCATCGTCACGGCAGCAGCAGGCGGCGCGGCCGTTGTCGTCCTTTCCGCCGATCTCGATGAACTCATGGAGATGGGGCACCGGATGATCGTTCTTGCCAACGGCCATATCACGGCCGAATTCGATCTAGACACGCCCATGGACATGACCGCGCTCGGCCAGGCGATGATCGATCTTACTCCTAGGGAGCCTGCTGCATGAGTGACGTAAAGATCGATTTCCCGGCAACAGGCGCGGGGCTTGCGCCAAGCGTCGCCGAACTGATGAAAATGCGGCTCGTCGCTGCCGGCAAGGAAAAGCCGGACCTCATCATTCGCGGCGGCAAGGTGCTGGCGCTGCATATCGGAGAAGTCCTCGAGCGCGACGTCGTGATTTCGGGGCGCCATATCGCCGCCGTAACGCCCATAGGCTATTTCGACGCCGACGAGGTCATCGACGCCTCGGGTTATTTCGTCGCGCCGACCTTCATCGATACGCATCTGCATATCGAATACACCAAGCTGGTGCCAGGCGAGCTCGCCCGTCTTTCCGTGCCGCGTGGTACAACGCTGGTTCTCGCCGATGCCAATTGCATCGCCAATGTTCTCGGCGAAGAAGGCCTCGACTTCATGGGCGAGACGACGACGCCACTGCGCATCCTGCGCCAGGTGTCCCACAAGGTGCCGCAGGCGCCAGATCTCGAACTTGGCGGCGCCCATCTGACGACCGAGCAGATCGCCGCTCGCGTCCAGCGCCCGGATGCGGCGACGCTCGGCGAATCCAATCCCTTCAATCTGGATGAGAGCTCGGCCCGCAAGGCAGTCGCAGCCATCACCGCCGGCAAGCGGATCACCGGTCACACGGCGCTGCTCGAAAACGAGCCGCTGTGGAGCTATCTCGCTGGCGGCGTCAGCGACGACCACAATGCTCACAAGACCAGGGATGTCGTCGATCGCCTTCGTCTCGGCGCGATGCTGACCGTCATGGCCGGCAGCATGAACGACAACGTGCCCGAAGTCTTTGCCGATATCCCGGCCCTGAAGGATGGGCTGTTTCACATTTCCTTCTGCGCCGACGACAAGCTGGTCGAGGATCTGGATCGTCAGGGACATATCGACCATCATGTCCGCCAGGCCATCGCCTGCGGGGTCGAGCCGCTGAAAGCCTGGCGGATGGCGACATTGTCGGCCGCTTCCTACTATCGCATCGATCATCTGGTCGGCTCCGTTACACCGAGCCGGCTTGCCGACATCCAGCTCGTCGCCGATCTTGCAGAGGCACGGCCGCATCTGGTGATCGTCGGCGGAAAGGTCGTCGCTCGCGATGGCCAGCCGCTGTTCGAAAACACTGATCCGGTGCCCGACTTCACACGCAACACCATCTATCTGCACCCAGATATCGATGCCAATTCCTTTGCCACGAAGGCTGAAGGCAGCAAGGCCTGGGTTCAGGCGATGGAAATGTACGATGGTTATTTCAAGCGCGCCTTCCATGCCGAACTCGACGTCGTCGATGGCATCGTCCAATGCGACATAGAGCGCGACATCCTGAAAGTCGCGATCGTCGACCGTCACCACGCCACAGAAACGATCGGTGTTGGCTTCGTGAAGGGCTTCGGGCTGAAGCGCGGCGCAATTGCCGCGACCACCAACTGCGAGAACCAGAATCTGGTGATCGTCGGCACGTCGGACGAAGAAATGGAGGTCGCGACCCGGGCCATCGAACGAATAGGCGGTGGCTATGTCGCCGTGGCGGAAGGCCAGGTTTTGGGCAGCGTTCCGCTCGCGGTCGCCGGCTGCATGAGCGACCAGCCGTGGGAGACCGTGCGGGACCAGTCTCTGGCCTGCGACGATGCAGCGCGCACCATCGGCTGCACCATGCAGGCCCCCTTCCTCATCATGTCCTTCATCGGTCTTGTCGGGGTTCCGGATCTGGGTCTGACGGAGCGCGGCCTGGTGGAGACGAAGACGCAGAGTTTCACAGACCTGGTGCTCGGGCTCGAAGGCGGCATGGTATGCTGCCGCTGCCCCAGCCACGCCCACGAGGTCCACAGGATGATGGATGCCGTTGGTTTCCAGGCCGTCGAAGTGTGAGGTCCCGCATGCCAAGCCCGACCGAAAAATTGTCACCCCTTCTCGGCGCGGCCTTTCCGCCCAGCGGCATCGCACCTGAATATTTGCCCGATCTGCTGGCTTTGCAGGCAGTGCTCGATACCGAGATTGCACCTCGAGCGGCCGAAACGGACCGTATCGGCCGGTATCCGACGCAGTCGATCCAGGCGTTGAAGCGCTCGGGTTTTCTCAAATCCGTGGTTCCCGTCGCGTTTGGCGGCCGCGCCGTCCCGCACCGCGTCTCCATGGAAGCCCAGCTTCGTATCGCCATCGCCGATTCCGCCGTCGCACAGTTGTACAAGGTCCACGACGAGATCGTCCGCGAGATTCTCACTTATTGCCCCGAAGGCCTGAAGCCGCGCCTGTCGCGTGCGATCGTCGAGGATGGCGCGATCATCGGCCTTGCCGTTGCCGAAGCCGGACGAAAGGTCGACGACCCCATGACGACGACGGCAAGGCCAAAAGCGGAGGGCGGCTTCGTGGTTGACGGTCGCAAGATCTACACGACCGGCGCAGCGGAAGCCGATTACATCGCCACCTGGGCCTTCAACGCGGCAGCGCCTGGTGTCGCTGCCAATCCGCTCGCCGGCATGCAGCTCAATCTCATCCAGCCGTCCACTCCTGGCATCACCATCCATCGCGATTGGGACGCCCTCGGCCAGCGCGGCACTGATTCCGGCACGATCACCTTCGACAATGTCGAGACCGATCCGCTTTGGAACGCCACCATCCCAGGCTTGTTTTCGCCGCCGCACGCGTCGTTGCGCTACCAGGTCGGCTTTGCCGCCATCATGATCGGCATCGGCATCGCCGCCCTGCGCGAGGCGGCCGGCTTCGTGCCGTCAAGCAGCCGGCCATGGCCATCCGCCGGTGTCGACAGCGCGGCCGACGACCCGCACATCCGCAAGACCATGGGCGAGCTGGCTGCCGGCTTGTCTGCCGCCTACGCCTTGATGCTGATGGCTGCCGATCTACTCGATGCCTTCGAGCGCGGCGAGGTCTCGCGCACGGAGCTGGCAATCCCGGTCTATGCCGCCAAGGCCGCAGCAAACAAAGCGGCCCTCGACGCTGCTTCCGAGATCTTCACGCTGATGGGAACGCGTTCGGCCGCCCGCAAGAATGGCTTCGACCGCCACTGGCGCAATGTTCGCATACTGTCGCTGCATGATCCCGTGGCGTGGAAATATGCCGAAATCGGCCGGCACCTGCTGACGGGCTGGGAGCCTGAGCCGGGCCTCTATCAATGATGGTGAAGTCTCTGATGCCGTCCCACCAGCGCGGACGCGCCGTTCTCGCTCTATCTGTCGTCTTCCTCGCCTTGGCTGCGCTGATCGCGCTTGCCGGGGCCAACCCGCTCGATGCGTTGGCAGCCCTCTTGCGCGGCGCCTTTGGTGAGCGCTACGTGCTGGCCGAAACGCTGGTGACGGCGACACCGCTTGCCATCGTTGCCCTCGGCGTCATGCCCGCTCTGCGGTCGGGCCTGTTCACAATCGGCTCGCAGGGCCAGCTGGTCGCTGGCGCCGCATTGTCAACCGCTGTCATTCAGGCCAATGCCGATGCCACCGCGCCGGTGCTGCTCCTGCTTGGATGCCTTTCGGGTATCGGTGGCGGGTTGATCTATGCCCTGTTGCCGGCGCTGCTGCGAGCCTACATGCATGTCAACGAAATCCTGTCGACCTTGCTGCTCAACTACATCGCCGGCTATGGATTACTCTGGGCGCTGAAGGGACCTCTGCGTTCATCGATGCAGACGGCCACACCGCGCAGCGATGCTCTGCCTGACAACGCGCTGATCGACAATTTTCTGGACGGCACGCGGTTGCACTCAGGGATATTCGCCGTCCTCCTCCTGGCTGTCGTCATCTGGTTCTGGACCCGCACGCGTTCCGGGCTTGTCTATTCGCTGTTTGCAAGCCGTCCTCATCTGGCGGCACGGCTGGGCTTGTCGAGCCCGAGAGCGGTGGTGACGACCATGTTGTTTTCCGGCGGCGCAGCCGGTCTTGCCGGCTGGATTCAGGTCGCGGGCGTCGCTCATACTCTGTACCCCAGCGTCGATGGCGGCCTCGGTTTCTCAGGAATCCTCGTCGCCGTCCTCGGTGGCCTCAATCCGATCGGCATTGTTATCGCTGCGGTTCTGTTCGGGGCGCTGTCGACCGGCGCGCAAGGGATGCAGATCGGCACGTCGGTTCCGGCGGCGATTGCAGTCGTTGCCCAAGGCTTCGTGCTTCTCGCCGTGACACTGGCCGTGGGCAAGGGCGCTCTCTCATCGAAGACGCCGCCGCACCAGGTCGCGCCGCAGCCTTCAGAAACTGTTGAGGCAAAGCCATGACCTGGTCGGATCTGGTATTCTGGCAAATCGTTTTGGGTGGAACGCTCAGATTGGCGACGCCCATTTTCCTGGCCGCGCTGGGAGAGATGATCACCGAACGTAGCGGCACCATCAATCTCGGCATCGACGGTATCATGACGGCGGGGGCGTTCAGCGCCGTCGTTTGCGCTTCTTTCGCCGGTTGGCAAGGCGGCTTAATTGGAGCCGCTTTGACAGGAGCCCTCTATGGCGCTGTCGTTGCCCTGTGGGTCGTCAAGGGCGGCGCCAACCAGATCATAACAGGTATCGCCATCTCGCTCGTCGGCAGCGGGCTGACGTCCTTTCTATTCCAACTCTGGCAGCCCTCCGGCCAGAGCATGATGTTCGTGCCGCTGGCGCCGAACATCGCCATTCCTTTCCTCAGCGAGATTCCCTTGATAGGGCCTATCCTGTTCAAGCAGAACCTCATCACCTACGCCGCGCTGGTGCTTCTTGTCGTCACCGCCTGGTTGATGAACCACACACGCCTCGGTTTGGTTCTTCGCGCGGTGGGCGACGGCGTGGCGGCATCGGCCATCCGCGGCATCGATACGGACCGTGTGCGGATGATTGCCATCATCGTTGGCGGATGCCTGATGGGTCTTGGCGGCGCCGCCATTACCATCGGCTTTCTCGGCTCCTTCAACGATGGGCTTACCAACGGCCGTGGCTATGTCGCGCTTGCAGTCGTCATCATCGGTCGCTGGTCGCCGGTTGGCGCCGTCCTCGGTGCATTCCTGTTCGCATTCTTCGACAGCCTTGGCCTCAGGGCCCAGAGCGGTATGGGCTTCCTGCCGAACGAGGTGTTTTCGATGCTGCCGTATGCCATGACGCTTCTCGTGCTGATTGTCACCGCGCGCTCGAAGATCGCGCCCCGGGAACTCGGCAGATAGTCGATCAACCAGAAAGGCAGATGCAGCCCGCCCACCGAAAGCCATGAGTTGCTTTCCAACGTCGGTCACCGATCGAATTCCGCTCCCCGTTGCTTCTCGACGGACATGGGCTTGGATAGCTGATCGCATCGGTATAGGAATTAGGCGAAGCGATACAAGAAATTGGACGTGACGACATGACACTGGCGCCCCAGACCGCGGCGAGCGATATCGATCCCCCCACCCACGGCCTGATTTACACGACGGTGTCCTGCCTGCTCTGGCCGGCACTCTTCGTTGGCGGACTGATCGGCGCCTACTTCGCCTTCAGGACGACGATACCACTTCTCTGGTTCAACGTGGTCTATGTAGCCGTCGTCATCTCGATCAGCCTTGCCGAGCGCCTGATGCCCTACGAGCAGACGTGGCTGCGGCGTGACGGCGAAACGTTCAACGATTTTGCCCATACCTTGCTCAACAAGGGCGGCGTCCAGATCGTTGCGGCGATCGGCACCTCCTTCCCAATGGCAGTCGCCACCGTGGCGCAGCCGATGTTCAGCCCGCCGAGCTTTCTGTGGCCGCACAGCGCGCCGTTGTTCCTGCAGGTGATCCTGGGGCTGATCATTGCCGAATTCGGACTTTATATCGCCCACCGCGTTGCCCACGAAAATCTGTCGCTTTGGCGCTTCCATGCGCTGCATCACAGCGTCGAGCGCCTGTGGGTCATCAACACCGGTCGTTTTCATTTCATCGATTCGCTGCTGAAGATCGCGCTCAGCCAGATCCCGCTTTATCTTCTAGGCGCGCCCTTGCCGGTCTTCCTGTGGATCGGCGCGGTGACGGCCTTCGTCGGCTTGCTCACCCACTGTAACATCGATGTCCGGACCGGCCCGCTCGATTGGATATTGAGCACGCCGCGCCTGCATCGCTGGCACCATTCGAGGCTGCTTGCCGAGGGCAACACGAACTACGGCGAAAACCTTGTCCTCTGGGACCAGATCCTCGGCACCTACTACAATCCGCCACGTCCATCCTCGGTCAATATCGGCATCAGCGGCAAGGTTGCCAAGGGCTTTCGGGCCCAGCTCACGCAGCCCTTCTCCGCCAAGGGGCGGCGGCAGATCATCGGCAAGGCACCGAAGCCCACGGATGTCGTCCCGCCGGTGCTGCAAAGCGACATTGCCCGACTGGCACGGAAACTGCGGCTGATCCACCGCAAATAGTCTGGCTGTGCTGTCTACATGAGCTGCTCTGCATTCTTCTGGTAATTATTTAGGCAATAACGGTCGCTTGACAAAGGTGACCTTTATTTTATGCATATCTGCCCCGCTTCCGGCAGCCTTTCCCATGACCTGATGCTGCAGCTAGTATGAAGTTCGATCACAGGAAGACGGGGCGGCGTATCCATGGCTTATACGATGACGGCCGGCGGCCAGCGCTTTCGGTTCGAAGATCTGAAGGATGTCCTGGCCGTCGCTTCACCGGCGCGATCGGGCGATGCGCTGGCAGGCGTCGCCGCACAATCCGACGTCCATCGCTTTGCCGCCAAGATGTGCCTTGCCGACCTGCCGCTCACCACCTTCCTCAACGAAACGGTCATTCCCTATGAGGATGACGAAGTCACGCGGCTGATCATCGACACCCATGATGTCGAGAGCTTCCGACCAATCGCCAGCTTGACGGTCGGCGAGTTCCGGAACTGGCTTCTGTCCGAGCAAGCCAGCCCGTCGGCGCTGACGGCGATCGCACCGGCGATAACGCCCGAAATGGCGGCGGCTGTGTCCAAGCTGATGCGCAATCAGGATTTGATCCTCGCTGCCAAGAAGTGCAGCACGCCGACAGCCTTCCGAAACACACTGGGCCTGCCGGGTCGAATGGCCGTGCGGCTGCAGCCAAATCACCCAACGGACGACCTCAAGGGTATCCTTGCCTCTACCATTGATGGGCTGCTCTACGGCTGCGGCGATGCAGTGATCGGCATCAATCCGGCAAGCGACAATCCCAGCGTCCTTTCAGGCATTCTGCGGATGCTCGACGAGTTGATTGAGCGCTTCTCCATCCCCACCCAGACCTGCGTGCTGACCCATGTCACGTCGTCGATCGAGATGATCAATGCCGGCGCTCCGGTTGATCTAATTTTCCAGTCGGTGGCCGGCAGCCAGAAGGCCAACAGCTCGTTCGGCATTGATCTCAAGGTGCTGCAGGAGGGTCTCGACGCCGGACGCTCGCTCAATCGCGGCACGGTCGGCAACAACTGCATGTATTTCGAGACCGGGCAGGGCTCGGCGCTTTCGGCAAATGCCCATTTCGGCGTCGACCAGCAGACCATGGAGGCCCGCGCCTATGCCGTCTGCCGGCAGTTCGAGCCGCTGCTCGTCAACACGGTGGTCGGCTTCATAGGTCCGGAATATCTCTATGACGGCAAGCAGATCATCCGTGCAGGGCTGGAAGACCATTTCTGCGGCAAGCTGATGGGCCTGCCGATTGGCGCCGACATCTGCTATACCAACCATGCCGATGCCGATCAGGACGATATGGACACCCTGTTGACCCTGCTGGCAACGGCCGGCGTCAATTTCGTCATCGGTGTCCCCGGCGCCGACGACATCATGCTGAACTACCAGTCGACATCCTTTCACGATCAGCTCTACGTCCGCGAACTGCTCGACCTGAAGCGTGCACCGGAATTCGAGGCCTGGCTGCAAAGCAGCGGCATCAGCGATGCAAATGGTCGGCTTTTGCCGCAGAGTGCCAACAGCCTCTTCATGGCACTTGCCGAAGATCCGATGATGGGAGCAGCGGCATGAGCAACCGCGACACGCCGGTCGATAAGCGCGTAGCCCTTACCAGCATCGACGGCTGGACAAGGCTGAAGAGCCACACCACAGCCCGCATCGCCCTTGGCCGCTCCGGATCGTCCTTGCCCACATCCGAAGTTCTTGGTTTCGGCCTGGCCCATGCGCAGGCAAGGGACGCCGTGCATCTGGCATTTGATACGGGCGCAATAGCGGCAGCAGTTCAGGCGATGGGTTTCGAACCGCGCCTTGTCGAAAGCGCCGCTGTCAGCCGGGAAAGCTACCTGCGGCGGCCGGATCTGGGGCGGCGCCTGTCGGACGTCAGCAGGGTCGCGCTACAGGCCAACCTTGAAACAGGCGCCGATATTGGCATCGTCATTGGCGATGGGCTTTCTGCAACAGCCATCCACCAGAATGTCGAACCGTTGCTGCGCGCCCTGACGCCGCTTCTGCGCATCAAGCAAATGACGATCGCGCCGATCGCTATCGCCCGCAATGCCCGGGTGGCGCTGGCAGACGAGGTTGGTGCTTTACAGGGCGTGCGAGCGGTGCTGATGCTGCTTGGCGAACGGCCCGGCCTCTCCTCTCCGGACAGCATAGGCGCCTATCTGACCTTTGATCCACGCGTCGGCAAGAACGATGCCGACCGCAACTGCGTCTCCAACATCCGCCCAGGCGGCCTCACCTTCGGGGAAGCGGCCCATAAGCTGGTCTGGTTGATCGAGGAAGCCTTCCGGATGGGGGGGACGGGGGTGCAGTTGAAGGACAACAGCCCGACGTTCACCTTGCTGGGATAAGGCAGCCGGTGGATCGGCTAACGCCTTCGCGACATGCTGCCGTCGCCGGACCGTTCCACGTCAATCATGCGCAGGTTCGGTGATGGCGCGAAACGGAAACTTCCGTCCGCAGTGGCAGCGGATGACATAGCTTTCCTGGTATTTCGAGGCGCGCTGCTCGTAAAAGCCACGCGGCAGGACATCGATCGCAAAGCCCGGATTCTTACGGTTGCGATCATCATCCTCTGATGCCTCGGCGAAACCGGAATGTCCGCACTGGGGACAGATAAGCTTTTTTGAAAAGCGGTCGCGGGCGGCCATGTCAGTCTCCGATGTCGCTCTCGGCTGCTTATTCTATGATTGGGTGGGCCGAAGCCATTTGCCGAAGAGATGGCGGACAAGGTGGGATTCGAACCCACGGTACGCTTTCACGCACACACGCGTTCCAGGCGTGCGCCTTAAACCACTCGGCCACCTGTCCATCTGCACTTCGCATCCGGTTAAGGAGCAATTGTGGGAACGGCGCGATATATACCGAGGAATGCGCGGGGATCAACCCCATAGAGAAGAGTATTTTCGACTTCTCTGTGCAAAGCCTCTGTGAATGCACATTGCATGGATTGTCTCTCTAACATATCTCTAACATGAGACGAGGAAATCCTGCGGCAATGACCTGCCGCTTATGGGCTCGGGCAGTTGGAGAGACCGTTGCGTTTTCTGTTGCGCTTTTTTAGCCTCGTGTCGCTCGTCTTGGCGACCATTGCCGGTACGATTGATTCCATCCGCTCCGTCGCGTCTTCTGCGATAGACATGACATCCTTTGGCAGTTTCTGGATGAGCGTGAGCCCATCAAGCTTCGAGAAGCTGCTGTCGACGACGGCGGCAGGGGATGCCGACCGGCTGTACGTCTCAACGGTGACATGGTTGTTGTCGCAACCGGCCTTCGGCGTGTTACTCGTGGTATCGCTGCTGTTCTGGATGATGGGCTACCGAAAACCTTCTCCCGCCGGCCGCTTCGTGGCGTGATCTTTCCGATGCTTGAAGCTCCTAACCGGATGCTAGAAGCCTAAATGGTTATAAAAGCTGCATATTAGGCAGCTCGCAGCGCAAAAATCCGGCAGCCGACCTGGGTTTTCGGCAGTTCCGACAAATTTTTACCAGCTGAAAAATTTCTGGTGAATTTTTGATGTCAGCATGCAAGGATGCGCCAAGCCAGGCCTCGGGGGAGGTCGGCGGTTCCGCAGACATGTCCCGGCTAACGGGCTTGCGGGAGGACCCCATCATAGCAACAACAGGGCTGCGCTAATGAAAAAATCTGTTTTGACCCTTTTTGCCTTGGCCGCCATGTCGGCGTCGGCGCTCGCTGCTGATATCAAGCCGGCAATCGTTTATGGTACTGGTGGCAAGTTCGACAAATCCTTCAATGAGGCGGCCTACAACGGCGCTGAGAAGTTCAAGAAGGAAACGGGCATCGGCTATCGCGACTTCGAGCCAAGCGGCGATACGCAGGGCGAGCAGGCATTGCGCAATTTCGCAAGCAAGGGCTTCAACCCTGTTATCGCAGTGTCCTTCGCTTGGTCGTCGGCGCTGCAGAAGGTTGGCGCAGAATTTCCAAAGACCCAGTTCGTCCTGATCGACGACCAGGTCGACCTGCCGAACGTCCGTTCGGTCATGTACAAGGAAAACGAAGGTTCCTACCTCGCCGGCGTTATGGCGGCAATGGCTTCGAAGACCGGCAAGATCGGCTTCATCGGCGGCATGGACATTCCGCTGATCCGCAAGTTCGAGTGTGGTTATGAGCAGGGCGCGCGCGCGGCCAATCCGAAGATCGAAGTCTTCCAGAACATGACCGGCACGACAGGCGCTGCCTGGAACGATCCGGTCCGCGGCGGCGAGCTGACGAAAAACCAGATCGACCAGGGCGCGGATGTCGTCTACGCGGCTGCCGGCGCGACCGGTCTCGGCGTGCTGCAGACGGCTGCCGACAACAAGAAGCTCTCGATCGGCGTCGACTCGAACCAGAACTATCTGCACCCCGGCTCAGTGCTGACCTCGGTCGTCAAGCGCGTCGATCTCGCTGTCTACACCGCCTTCATGGACTCCAAGAATGGCAAGTTCACGCCCGGTGCCCAGCATCTCGGCCTGAAGGAAGACGGCGTCGCCGTTGCCATGGACGACAACAACAAGCCGCTGATAACAGCTGAGATGATGACGGCAGTCGACAAGGCGAAGGCCGATGTCATCTCCGGCAAGGTCAGCGTTCACGACTATACGTCGGACAATACCTGCCCGAAGTGAGTTGATAGAAGGGCGTATGGCGATTCGCCATACGCCCTTTTCATATCCTGATGTAGGGTTTCGGGAGCACCAAGTGAGCCAAGCGCCTGCCATTGAGCTTGTGGGCATCGACAAGAAGTTCGGTGTCGTCCATGCCAACAAAAATATCGACCTGACCGTCGCCAAGGGATCCATCCACGGGATCATCGGCGAAAACGGCGCGGGCAAATCGACCTTGATGTCGATCCTCTATGGCTTCTACCAAGCCGACGGCGGCGAGATCCGCGTCGACGGGAAACCTGTAACGATCCGCGACAGCCAGGCTGCCATCGATGTCGGCATCGGCATGGTGCATCAGCATTTCATGCTGGTGGAGAATTTTACTGTGCTGGAAAACGTCATGCTCGGCGCCGAGGGCGGTGCCTTGCTGGCAAAGGGCGTCGCAGCGTCCCGCACCGAACTGAAGCGCCTTGAAACCGATTATGGCCTCGAGGTCGATCCGGACGCGCTGATCGAGGAACTGCCCGTCGGCTTGCAGCAGCGGGTTGAAATCCTGAAGGCGATGTATCGTGGCGCTGAAATCCTCATCCTCGACGAGCCGACCGGCGTTTTGACGCCGGCCGAAGCCGATCACCTGTTCCGCATTCTCCGGGTCCTGCGCGATCAGGGAAAGACCGTCATCCTGATCACCCACAAGCTGCGCGAGATCATGGCGATCACCGATACTGTGTCGGTCATGCGACGTGGCGAGATGGTAGCGACGCGCAAGACTTCTGAGACCACAGTCGAGGAACTGGCCGAGCTGATGGTCGGCCGCCGCGTGCTTCTGAGGGTCGAGAAGGGCGTCGCAACCCCCGGCGAGATCGTGCTGTCGGTGCGCAATCTGACGGTCAAGGACGGCCGCGGCGTGACCATGGTCGACAACGTCTCCTTCGACGTCCGTGCCGGCGAGATCGTCGGTATCGCCGGCGTGGCCGGAAACGGTCAGTCCGAACTGCTGGAAGCGCTCGCCGGCATCCGCAAGCCGACCTCGGGCGAGATCCTGTTGCATGGCAAGACCATCGACAAGGTCACTCCGGCCCATCTGCGAGCGCTGGGGCTGGCGCATATTCCGGAAGACCGCCACCATATGGGCCTCGTGCTGCCGTTCGAGGAATACCAGAATTCCATTCTCGGCTATCATCGCGATCCGGCCTTCAGCACCGGTCCCTTCATGAACCTGGAGGCGATCCGCAAGGATGCCGCGCTGAAGATCGAGAAATACGACATCCGCCCGCCGAACCCACGCCTTCGCACGGCCAATTTCTCCGGTGGCAATCAGCAGAAGATCGTCGTCGCCCGGGAAATCGAGCGCGACCCGAAGATGTTGCTGATCGGCCAGCCGACGCGTGGTGTCGATATTGGCGCCATCGAGTTCATCCACCGTCGAATCATCGAAATGCGCGATGCCGGTAAGGCGGTACTGCTTGTCTCGGTCGAGCTGGATGAAGTCCGGGCGCTGTCGGACCGCATCCTCGTGATGTTCGCCGGTCACGTGGTCGGCGAGAAGACGGCTGATGCCGGTGAACAGACCCTCGGCCTGATGATGGCCGGTATTGCCGCGTGAGGCCCGAATGAGCACTGCATCTGTCCGCCTCCCCAATTGGATCACCTACGGGTTGATGCCAGTCCTGAACCTGCTCGTCGCGTTCCTCATTTCCGGCTTGGTCGTGTGGCTGATCGGAGAGGATCCTATCGAGGCGCTCAAGCTGCTGCTGCAGGGTGCGCTTGGCAGCGGTGAGGGCATCGGCTTCACACTGTTTTACGCAACGAGCTTCATCTTCACCGGATTGTCGGTGGCCGTCGCCATCCATGCCGGGCTGTTCAACATCGGCTCGGAAGGCCAGGCTTATTTCGGCGGCCTGGGTTGCGCCCTGGTGGCGCTGAGCCTCGACCGCTACGTGCCGTGGTACGTGACCATGCCGGTCGCGGTTGTCGGCGCTGCCATCTTCGGGGCAGCCTGGGCTTTCATCCCTGCCTGGCTGCAGGCCAAGCGCGGCAGCCACATCGTCATCACGACCATCATGTTCAACTATATCTGTTCGGCACTGATGGTCTATCTGCTCGCGCATATCCTCATCGTGCCGGGCAAGATGGCGCCGGAAACCCGAACCTTCCTCGAGGGCGGTCAGCTGCCCAAGCTCGGCTGGCTGATAGAGATGTTCGGTTCGACAATCGGTGCCGCGCCCTTCAACGTTTCCTTCCTGATTGCGCTGGTCATGTGTCTTCTTGTCTGGCTGCTCGTCTGGCGCACAAAGCTCGGCTATGAGATGCGCACACTCGGCATTAGTCCGTCAGCCGCGATCTACGCCGGCATCCCCTATGCCCGCACGGTGATCATCGCGATGCTGATCTCCGGTGGTCTCGCCGGCATGATGGCGCTCAATCCGGTGATGGGTGCGTCTGCCCGTCTGCAGGTCGAACTCGTCGGCGGTGCCGGCTTTGTCGGTATCGCGGTATCGCTGATGGGCCGCAACCACCCCGTCGGCATCATCCTCGCGGCGATCCTGTTCGGCATCCTGTATCAGGGCGGTGATGCGCTCTCCTTCGACATGCCCAACATCACGCGAGAAATGATCCTGGTGATCCAGGGTCTCGTCATCCTGTTTGCTGGCGCCTTGGAATACATGTTCCGGCCGGCGCTGGTCCGCATCTATCAGAAACTCGTCGGGACGGGAGGATAACCCTATGGATTACTACGATATCCTCATCAGCATTATCGGGTCCACCGTCCGTCTGTCCGTTCCCTTGATCTTCACGGCACTGGCGGGCCTGTTTTCCGAGCGCGCCGGCGTCTTCGACATCGGTTTGGAAGGAAAGATGCTGGCCTCCGCCTTTGCCGCTGCCTGCATCGCCTATCTGACCGGATCGGCCTGGGCCGGCCTGCTGGGCGGCATCGGGGCATCGGTCTCGCTGAGCCTTATTCATGGCTTCGCTTCGATCACCAATCGCGGCAACCAGATCGTCTCGGGCGTCGCACTCAATTTCCTGGTTGCCGGTCTTACCATCGTGCTCGGACAAGCCTGGTTCGGTCAGGGTGGCCGTACGCCCCAGGTTTCCGGCAATGGCCGTTTCTCGTCGATCATCCTTCCCGGCGCCGAGCAGGTGCGCGGAATACCGGTCATCGGCCCGATCTATGCCGACGTCATCTCCGGCAACAATGTCCTCACCTATCTGGCCTTCCTCGCCGTACCGGTGTCCTGGTGGATCCTCTATCGCACGCGCTTCGGTCTGCGGATGCGCGCAGTCGGCGAGAACCCCGGCGCGGTCGATACAGCCGGCATTTCGGTCAGCTGGCTGCGCTACCGCGCGGTTATCTGCGCTGGCATTCTTTGCGGCTTCTCCGGCACTTATCTGGCGATCGCCCAATCTGCCGCCTTTATCAAGGACATGTCGGCCGGCAAGGGTTACATCGCGCTCGCGGCCTTGATCTTCGCCAAGTGGAAGCCAGTGCCCGTGATGTTTGCGTGCCTCCTGTTCGGCTTCCTGGACGCTTTCGCCAACTTCATGCAGGGCAAGTCCGTTCCGCTGATCGGTGAGGTTCCGGTTCAGATCTTCCAAGCACTGCCCTATATTCTTACCTGCATCCTGCTCGCCGGCTTCATCGGCGTCGCCCATCCGCCCAAGGCCGGCGGCGTGCCCTATTCAAAGGAGCGATAGACATGTCGCACGATTTGTTCGAAGCCGCCCGCGCGGCCATGGCCTTTGCCCACGCACCCTATTCCAAGTTCCCGGTCGGTGCCGCGATCCGCGCTGACGATGGCAAGGTCTACGCCGGTGCAAACATTGAAAACCTGTCCTTTCCGCAAGGCTGGTGCGCCGAACCGACGGCGATCAGCATGATGATCATGGGCGGCGGCAAGAAGATCGTCGAGATGGCTGTCATCGCCGAGAAGCTGGCACTCTGCCCGCCCTGCGGCGGCTGCCGCCAGAAGATCGCCGAGTTTGCCGGCAAGGACACGAAGATCTACCTCTGCGACGAGGCCGGCGTGAAGAAGACGATTACGATGGAAGAGCTTCTGCCTTTCAGCTTCGAGACCGATATCCTCGGATGACCGCCGCACTCGTCCATTTGTTGAGAGAAAAGCTCGGCGACCTCTCGCCTCGCACAGGCATCATTCTGGGCTCAGGCCTCGGTGCCCTTGTTGGCGAACTGCAGGACGTCGTGCGCATCGCCTATGGCGAGCTCCCGGGCTTTCCCGTCAGCGGCGTATCCGGCCATGCTGGCGAACTCGTCGCGGGTACGCTGGGCGGCACCCCTGTTGTCATGTTGTCCGGCCGGGTCCATTATTACGAAAAGGGCGATGCGAATGCCATGCGCATCCCCATCGAGGTGCTCGCCGGCCTCGGGGTCGAACAGCTGATCCTGACGAACTCCGCAGGCTCGCTCAGGCAGGATCTTCCTCCGGGCTCTGTGATGCAGATTTCCGATCATATCAACTACTCCGGCATGAACCCGCTGATCGGCGTCGATAGCGACAGGCGATTCGTCGGCATGACCACGGCCTATGACGCCGATCTCGCGCGCGCCATGCATAATGCTGCTGCGAAATGCGAGATCGAATTGGGGCAGGGCGTCTATATGTGGTTCTCCGGCCCGAGCTTCGAAACGCCGGCGGAAATCCGCATGGCAAGGGTTCTCGGCGCCGATGCCGTGGGCATGTCGACCGTGCCGGAGGTGATACTGGCGCGTTTCTTCGGTCTGCGGGTTGCCGCTGCCTCCGTGATAACCAATTATGGGGCGGGAATGACCGGGGGAGAACTCAGTCATGAAGAGACCAAGGACATGGCGCCGATCGGCGGTGCCCGTCTTGCCGCGATCCTGAAGGAAATGATCGCCGGCGGAGGAGCAAATCGATGAACGACCATTCGCTTC
Source organism: Rhizobium sp. HT1-10 (assembly GCF_049472505.1). Classification (NCBI taxonomy): domain Bacteria; kingdom Pseudomonadati; phylum Pseudomonadota; class Alphaproteobacteria; order Hyphomicrobiales; family Rhizobiaceae; genus Rhizobium; species Rhizobium sp. HT1-10. The sequence goes on from NZ_JBCEBQ010000004.1 coordinate 88,369, forward strand.
GGGAAACGGCCGCGGTCGCGCTTTCCCTTCTCGATCTGACCAACCTGAAGGACGATTGCACGGATGCGCAGATCGTCACGCTCTGCGCTCGTGCCGAGACCCCCTTTGGCCGCAGCGCGGCGATCTGCATCTGGCCACGCTTCGTCGCCCGCGCGCGCGGCATTCTCGGCAACAGCCATGCGATCAGGATTGCCACCGTCGTCAATTTCCCGGCGGGCGACATGGAAATCGCCGACGTCGCGGCCGAAACGCGCGAAGCGATCGCGGATGGTGCCGACGAGATCGACCTGGTCATACCCTATCGCAAATTCATGGCCGGTGACGAACAGGCGGTGACCGATATGGTCGCTGCCGTTCGCGCCGAATGCACGAGCCCGACCCTTCTGAAGGTCATTCTCGAGACCGGCGAGCTCAGGGATGCCACATTGATCAGGCGCGCCTCGGAGCTGGCAATTGCGGCGGGCGCCGATTTCATCAAGACATCGACTGGCAAGGTTGCCGTCAACGCCACGCTGGAAACCGCCGACATCATGCTGCGCTCGATCCGTGACAGCGGTCGCAAGGTTGGCTTCAAGCCCGCCGGTGGCATCGGATCGGTTGCCGAGGCCGCACTGTATCTCCGTCTTGCCGATACCATCATGGCGCCGGATTGGGCCATGCCCTCGACGTTCCGGTTTGGCGCATCCGGCCTTCTCGACGACATTCTTTCCGTGCTCAGCGGCGGGCCGTCGATCACACTCGCCGCCGGATACTGAAGGATGCTCCCGCAGGAGATCATCCGGCGGAAACGCGACGGCGAGACGCTTTCGCCGGCCGATATCGATAGCTTCATCGGCGCATTAGTGCGCGATGAAATTTCGGAGAGCCAGATCGCGGCCTTTGCGATGGCCGTCTGGTTCAAGGGCATGACCCAGGACGAAACGGTAGCGCTTACCCTGGCAATGGCACGCTCGGGTGAGATGCTGACCTGGGCGGGCATTGAGCGCCCGATCGCAGACAAGCATTCCACAGGGGGCGTCGGCGACAATGTCTCGCTGGTGCTGGCACCCATTGCTGCCGCCTGTGGCTTGGCGGTGCCGATGATCTCAGGTCGTGGCCTCGGCCATACCGGCGGCACGCTCGACAAGCTGGAATCGATCCCGGGCTACTCTATTACGCCGGACGCAGCACGCTTTCGTACGGTGCTCGAAAACACCGGCTGTGCCATCATCGGCCAGACCCAGGCGCTCGCACCGGCCGATCGCAGGCTCTATGCCATTAGGGACGTGACAGCCACTGTCGATTCGGTCCCTTTGATCACTGCATCCATCCTGTCGAAGAAACTGGCCGCCGGGCTGCAAACGCTGGTGCTGGACGTCAAGATCGGCAACGGCGCCTTCATGACCTCGCTCGACGAAGCCGGGACGCTGGCACGCTCCTTGGTCGAGGTCGCCAATGGTGCCGGTCTGCGAACGTCGGCGCTGGTGACTGACATGAACCAGCCGCTGGCCAATGCAGCCGGCAATGCCGTGGAAATCCGCAATGCCATCGAGTTTCTGAAGGGCAATTGCATTGGAACTCGGCTCGAAGCCGTGGTCATGGCATTCGCGGCCGAGATGTTGGTTCGGTCGAAGGTTGCGGATAGTGCGGAAGAGGGCGAGGGTCTCGCACGCCGGGCGCTTGGCTCCGGTCGAGCGGCTGAGATTTTCTCCCAAATGGTTCAGGGCCTCGGTGGGCCACCAGACCTGATGGATCGCCCCGACGCCTATCTGGTTGCAGCACCGGTGCAAAGACCGGTTCTGGCCGCCCGTGATGGCTGGCTTGCCGCCTGCGATGCGCGGGCTATCGGGATGGATGTCATAGCCTTGGGCGGCGGCCGTCTCCGCCCTGAGGACAAGATCGACCACCGGGTCGGCTTCAGCGACCTGCTTCCGCTCGGAACCCGCGTCCACCGAGGCGATCGGATTGCCACTGTGCATGCAGCCGATGACGGGTCTGCCGAGCGGGCTATTGCCGCAATGACGTCCAATTACCGCATCGCCGACGCGCGGCCCCAGATAGAGCCGCTCATCGTCGCACGGATGTAGGGTCGATGGGTCGGTATCTATTGTGCCAGAGACAGCGCACCGTCTTCAACGCTGTAGGATGCCAGCTTTTTGAGGAAGCTCACTCCTATCAGCGTCGAGTTGAGCGCCTCGTCCCTCAGCACCAACGCGTCGACGTCACGCACCCTGATGCCCCCGATCTCGACCCGGTCGAGCTTCAGATAGGCGGCCTTCGTCTGGCCGTTTGCGGTGTTGATTACGTTCCTGAAGTCGAGTGCCCCAACGGAATAGCCGAGACGGCGGGCTGTCGTCTCGTTCAAGGCAACGTAGGTGGCACCCGTGTCGATCAGACCGGGAACCGTCTTTCCGTTTATCTTGAAATCGCCGCTGTAGTGGCCCTGGGTATCGGCCTTTAGCTGCACATTGCCGTGGGCATCGACGGCAATGCCCTGCCGTAACGGCGTGGACAGGCTCATGAGAGACGGCATGGGATCTGGCGCCGCGTCGCTCTTTTGAAAAAGCGTCGGGACTTGGGTCGCTAACGCCGCAAAGACGCCAGCAAACACGAGGCTGCGTACAAGCATCAACAAGAATCCTTCCTGTATAAACCCGGCGTCATGCGAGGCGTGATGTCCAGCAACCCTTATCCTCAGATTACTGACAACTTCCTAACGGCGTGGGCCAACAGAGAGCGGCCGCCGCACCGCGGCGACCAATTCTCGATCACGGTTAACCAGGAGTTATTGCTTACTTGGTGCCATACATCCGGTCGCCGGCATCGCCGAGGCCAGGCATGATATAGCCCTTCTCATTGAGATGGCTGTCGATGGAGGCGGTGTATACCGGTACGTCGGGATGGGCTTCGGTGAAGTTCTTCAAACCTTCAGGCGCCGCCAGCAGGCACAGAAAGCGCAGGTTATGGGCGCCGCGTTCCTTCAGCTTGTCGATCGCTGCGATCGACGAATTGCCCGTCGCCAGCATCGGATCGACGACGATGATCAGTCGCTCGGAGATATCCTCCGGCGCCTTGAAGTAATATTCGACCGGCTGCAATGTCTCATGGTCACGGTAGACGCCGATATGTGAGACGCGGGCGGAGGGAACCAGATCGAGCATGCCTTCCAGCAAGCCGTTGCCGGCACGCAGGATCGAGGCGAACACCAGCTTCTTGCCTTCGAGGATAGGCGATTCCATCGTCTGAAGTGGCGTTTCGATAGTTTCCATCGTTAGTTCCAGATCGCGCGTCACTTCATAGCAAAGCAAGGTCGAAATCTCGCGCAACAGACGCCGAAAGCTGCCAGTCGACGTATCCTTGCGCCGCATGATGGTGAGTTTGTGCTGCACGAGCGGATGATCGATAACCGTAACGCCGTTCATGATTTCAACCTTCCGCTTGGTTTCAGAATAAAACGTGTTCTTTCACGGAAAATGCCTTCACCGCAAGTGAACAGGCGCCTTCACGTTCAAACATCCCCAATCTCTCACCCGGGCACAGCGCCTAAAGCTGCGCCAGAAGCCGCGCTCGGGTCGCCTCGTCGACAAAGGCCGCCTCTATTCCCGTTCGGGTCATCGTGTTGATTTCGGTGTCACTGAAACCGAATGCGGAGCTCGCCAGCGCATATTCGCGCTCCAGCGAGGTCTTGAAGAAGGGAGGGTCGTCCGAACTGATGGTAACGCGGACGCCGGCCTCCTTGAGCTGCCTCAACGGATGCGAAGCGAAGTCGGGAAAGATCTTCAGGGCGATGTTCGAACCTGGACAGACTTCCAGAACGGTGCCGAGATCGACCAGGCGCCGAACCAATTCGCTATTCTCGATCGCACGAACGCCGTGCCCGATACGCGCAGGGCGGACAAGGTCGAGAGCGTCGCTGACGCTGAACGCTCCGCAAACCTCGCCGGCATGGATGGTCAGGCCGAGGCCTGCATCGCGAGCAATGTCGAAGGCTCGGGCATAATCGGCAACGCGCCCCATGCGCTCTTCGCCGGCTAGATTGAAGCCGGTGATCAGCGGATTATCGCTGTGGGCGGCATATTCTGCAGCTTTGACGACCCGTTCCGGACCGAAATGCCTCTCTCCCGTTACGATCAGCCGTGCCTCGATGCCGGTCCTTGCCTTGGCCGCGTGGATGCCGGCACACACACCCGCGATATAGGCATCGGCGCCAAGCCCGATGCGCTCACCGTGGTCGGGCGAGACGATAAGCTCGCTGTAGATGGTGCCGATGGCCGCGAGTTCATCGAGATAGGTCTCCGTCAGAAGCGCATAGTCCTCTTCGGTGCGGTAGACCTCCGAGACCTTGTCGTAGGCGAGAATGAATTCTGCGAAATCGTTCCAGAGATAAGTCCCGTCGCGCAGGAATCCGCTGGTATCCATGCCGTACTTACGTGCCTGTTGCGCAGTCAGGGAAGGTGGGGCGGCCCCTTCCAGATGGCAGTGCAGCTCGACCTTTTTCAAATGCGATGTCACAGAAAGCTCCTTCCGTGCGCTCCGGCGGCGATGCCGAGATGGGCGGCGATGGTTTCGCCGATGTCGGCAAAGCTCGGCCGGATGCCGATGGCGCGCGACCGCAGTCCCGGACCATAGGCAATGATCGGTACGCGCTCGCGGGTGTGATCGGTGCCTCGCCAGGTGGGGTCGCAGCCATGGTCGGCCGTCAATATCACCAGATCACCCGCCCGGAGCTTCCGGTGAACCTCCGGCAACCGCGCATCGAAGGCTTCCAGCGCTGCCGCATAGCCAGCGACATCGCGGCGATGGCCATAGATCATGTCGAAATCGACGAAATTCGTAAAGACCAAGTCGCCGTCATCGGCATATTCCATGGCCTTCAGCGAGGCATCCATCAAGGCGTCGTTGCCATTCGCCTTGACCTCGGTGGATATGCCCTGGTGGGCAAAGATGTCGCCGATCTTGCCGATAGCATGGACTTTCCGCCCGGCGCCGACGAGGCGGTCGAGCAGGGTTGGCTCCGGCGGCAGCACCGAGAAATCGCGGCGGTTGCCGGTGCGTTGGAAGGTGGCGGCACTGTCGCCGACAAAAGGGCGGGCAATGACGCGGCCGATGTTGAATTCATCGAGCAAGGCCCGCGCAATCCGGCACACATGCATCAAACGGTCGAGCCCAAAGCTGGCCTCATGGGCGGCAATCTGGAACACCGAATCGGATGATGTGTAACAGATCGGCTTGCCGCTCCGCATATGCTCTTCGCCATGGCGCGCTATGATATCCGTTCCGGATGCATGACAATTACCGAGAATGCCGGGGATCTCAGCCGCGCGATAGAACGCTTCCAGGAATTCCGCCGGAAAGGCATCACCTTCCGATGGGAAATAGCCCCAGTCGAAGGCAACGGGCATGCTGGCGATTTCCCAATGACCCGAAGGCGTGTCCTTGCCGCGCGAAACTTCGTTGGCGCACCCGTGCAGGCCATAGATGCGATCCGGCAGCGGCATGCCGGCGGGGTAGGCACCGGTAGCGCTCTTGGCAATCTGCATCAGGCCGAGCGACGACATGTTGGGCAGCATCAGCGGGCCGGACCTCAACCCGGCGCGATCTGCGGCCCCTGCGGCGCAGAACTCGGCAATGTGGCCCAGCGTGTCGGCACCCTGATCACCATAGGCAGCCGCATCGGGAGCGCCACCGACGCCGAAGGAATCAAGAACGAAGAGAAATGCACGCGCCATTGTCTAGCCTGATGGGAGGAGCGGCCACAGGACGAATATCCTGGGCTTTAAAGCAGCTACCCTTATAGCGCTTGCCCTGCGTTGACAATTTTGGCGACGATCCCGGGCACGGATATTTCAGCAGTCGGAGCAGGTAATCGATGAACCGGTTCTCTGGCGATAGAAATACTGGCGCTGCATGGTGATGGAGTTCATGCCGCTAGGTAAGAAATCCGGACCGAAACTGATGAGCTTGAAAGGCACGCCCATCTCCGTTCGGACCAGGAACGAGCTTGCCTTGTTGAGATCTTTCGGAACATTGGTGACCTCACTGCCGGCAACATAGGCCGTGGTCCCATCCTGTTCCCAAGACCACAGCACGGTAGCCTTGCTGCTGGCGTCGATCTGGATGCCGGTGATCTTGAGTGTCATGCCGGTAATCTTGTAGGGCACGAAGATCGCGTTCGCGACCGACGGCATCGCCGACAGGGCGCTTTTCGACACGGTAGGTTGCTGGGTAACTATGTCCGCAACAGTGCCCGCTGCTCGGCTGGCGCGCTGGGCGACGCTGAGCGCCATGGTTGTTTGCAGCGCACCCAGGTAAAGAAGGAGGAGAACAGGGACCAGAATTGCGAATTCGATCGCGCCTACGCCGCTTGTATCCTGTGCGAACCGCGCCACGAGTGCGGCAAAGGGGCGGGCGCCGGCAGGGCTCGCATCGGAGCGGGCCGCCTTTTCTCGCGCAAGCTTGTCCAACGGGCTCAAGGGTAGTTCTCGTTCTGAAATGCCGTCGTGGCGACAATCAGGAAGTCGGTGGGTATCGATCCATCCGCAGGCCGGATGGTGGTGATGTACGGCCTCACGATGTCGGTGATAATATGCCAGCGGTAATAGGCACGCATCATGTTGATCGAACGCGGCCCGCCGGGTGTGAACTTGGATACGGCCGTTGCATCGATATCGGCATAAGCGGCCGTCGATACGCGCGGTATTGTCGTTGGGATGTCGCTGAACGAGGAAAAGGTCTCAACGTCGAGATACAGCTTCGAAGGTGTTGCGGCCTCGGTTGCCGAACACTTGATCACAATCGAGATCTCATTGCAGAAGGCCTGACGAAACGCCTGTTTATCCATGTCCGTTGACGACCGAGACATATTGTAGGTGATCTGGCCGGTCCGCAGCTTGCGTGACAGGGTGTCGGTCGCGTTTACCACGAGCTGCTCGGCGGTATAGGCAACGAATGTCTCGAGGATTGCGAAGATGATGAAAAAGTAGGGAACGGCAAGCAAGGCGAATTCGATTGCCGTTGCGCCGTCCCTTGATCGGGCAACCTGTCGCAGGCGTGCCATGGCAGAAGGTCGCGCAAGCGCGTCGCTGCCGCTTTCATCATCGTCGGCCCTCATGCTCGTACCCGCGTTACTCTCTACTAAAGCGCACCCTAGGCCGACTTCGTTGAAATTCCGTTGCTGCTTTCGCTAACTTCCTATGCGCCGAATGAGCCAGAAATGAGTTATGGCGTGGCTGCGCCGGGCGCCGCCGCGCCATTCTGCTGGGCGTGGACTTCGCAGTTCGGTGTGCAGGACAGGACGGAACGGTCGGTCTGGCGGAACACGCGCACGGTATTACCTTCGTCGATCGACACGAGAATACGTTCGTCGACGATTGCATTTCCGTCGGCGTCCAGGAGGACAATGTTGGTCGTCCCAAAGCTGCGGCCGGTCAGCACGATAGTCTTTGGATCGGCCACCGTCGCATCGGCCACCTGTGAGTTTCCGACAATCACCTTGCTGACAGGACGGTCCAGCTTCAAGATTCGGGCATGGTCCATGAAGACGCGCAACATATCTTCCTGTGCCATGGAAAATTGCGGCATCAGTCCGGCTGCCGCGATGATGCAGACGAATGGAGCGGTTTTGCCGCGAATGGACATCATGGGGCCTCGTGGGCGATTTCTCTGCTTATCATGCGAGAGAATGAAAAATATTAGTGAATGGACCGTTAAGATGTCTGAAATTGTGTCACCGGCGGCACTACGCACTCTCAACGGTGTCGGATAATGGGATTTCCACATTTCCATTCGCGCCGCTGAAGAGATTTGAGTCGCCCCAAAATTGGAATGTTGCCGTTGCTTCGCGGCGATTTCTACACTGCAACAATACTAATCGTTATTTGGATTGTTCATTAACTATCTTATTAGTCACGGCCCGTTAGGATCTCGTTAACCGGTTTTTTTAAGTCGATTGAAACGGGGCGTGGATAATTTGTCCTCATCCGATCAACGGCAAACAGTTGGCGGACGTGCTGTCAACATGTGGATTAGGAGTTTCCATGACAAAGCTTTTCTCGCGTTTCCTGAAAGACGAATCCGGTGCGACTGCGATTGAATACGGTCTGATCGCTGCCCTGATCTCCGTAGCCTTGATCACTGGCGCAACGACACTCGGCGGTGCTCTGAACAACCAGTTCGCAAACATCGCGACCAAGCTCAAGTGCGGCAACGCTGCCACCGCCTGCTGATTTCAGACTGACTTGGTTAAATTGGAGTCCGCCTCTTCCATCGAGGCGGACTTCATTCGTTTCAGGGCTCTGCGCAGCAATCATTCCTTGTTAGGCAATCGCTGTTAGCTTTTGCTTCTGAGGTTAGGAGACGATGATGATCAATGCCGCGATTTTTCTGATATTCCCGCTGTGCATGGCGGTTGCTGCATTGTCCGACCTCTTCACCATGACGATCCCCAACCGCGTTTCGATCATCCTCGTGGGCGCATTCGTTCTGGTCGTGCCGTTTTCCGGGCTCGCGCCATCCGTCATCGGCATGCATTTTCTAGGCGCGACCATCGTATTTGCCGTTTGCTTCGGATTTTTCGCGCTTAACGTCATGGGCGGAGGTGATGCCAAGCTTCTGAGTGCCGCGGCCCTGTGGTTCGGCTTCGATCAGTCCCTGCTGGCTTTCGCCGTCTATGTCAGCCTGATCGGCGGCATGATGACGGTGTTGATCGTTGTCATCCGGTCGCGCTCTGATTTGCTCAGCGCGATTGGCGTAGCAATGCCGCGCTCCCTGATGCATGCGAAGAAGATCCCTTACGGAATTGCGATAGGCCTCGGCGGCTTCCTTGCCTTTCCATCTTCGCCTTTGGTGATCGCCGCTCTCGGCCAGCATTCCTGAACGAGAGCAACCTTGCAAAGATTTTGTTAACCTCGATCGTAAGCGTTTTATTAACCGTAAGTATACCAATTGCGGTGCATCTTCGGCGGTGAACAGTCGTGTTCCCCTGAGGATTAGTAATGAAACCCGCTCGCCTGATAATACTCGTTGTGGCAGTTGGCGCGGCAGGTCTTGCCGGCGTGCTGGCAATGCGACTTGCCGGCGGTCGCAACATGGCGCCTGTCGCTGAAACGGTTTATCAAAAGGAACCGAGCGTCAACGTTCTGGTCGCGAGTGCCAATCTTCCGGTCGGCTCGCGCTTGAACGACAGCTCCATCCGCTGGATGGAATGGCCCCAAGGCGGCGTCGTCAAGGGTGTCATTACCGAGGCAGAGCGACCGAATGCCTTGAAGGACATGCTCGGCGCGGTCGTCCGCCTGCCGATCTTCGAAGGTGAGCCTATCCGCGAGGAAAAAGTCGCGGATTCGAACAGCCGCATTCTCTCATCGCTGCTTCCGGCAGGAAAAAGAGCCGTCGCCACGGAAATCTCCGTCGCCACCGGTGCGGGTGGCTTTATTCTTCCAAATGACCGCGTCGACATACTTATGGTCCGCAAAGGCACGACGGCCAAGTTCCAGACAGAAACAATTCTGACCAATGTCCGCGTGCTTGCTATCGATCAGCAGATCGAACAGAAGCCGGACGGCTCCAAAACCGCCGTCGGCGCAACCGCGACACTGGAATTGACTCCAGACCAGACGAAGGTTTTGGCGACTGCACAGCAGATGGCAGACCGCCTGTCGATGGCGCTTCGCTCCGTCGCCGACGCCCAGGAGTCGGATACAGGCGCCGCGGACTATCTTATTACCGGCGACAGTGGCGCTTCGGCGGTTCAGGTCATCAAGTCCGGCGCCGTTGTTACTGGCGACGCGCCTATCAAAGTACAATGAACAGGGGCGGGACCATGCGGATGACACATTTTAAGATCGGCCCGTCGTTCTCGGCACTGCTCGCTTTCTCCGTTGCCTTCAGCGGTCTGCCGCTCGGCAGCGCTTCGTCGTTCCTGGCGGTCGACGCAGCAATGGCCGACACGGCGGACAGCATCGTTACGATCGCGGGCATCGGCAATCACAAGCGGCTGAACCTCGGCCTCAACAAGGCCCTGGTTGTCGACCTCCCAGCCGACGCCCATGACATCCTCGTTTCCGATCCGACGAGGGCTGACGCGGTGACGCGCACCTCCCGGCGCATCTATCTGTTCGGAAAGACGGTCGGCCAGACGAATATCTTCGTCTTCGGTGCCAACGGGGAAGAGGTCGCGACACTCGACATCTCCATCGAGCGCGACATCAGCGGCCTGCAGGAGAATATGAAGCGCTTTATTCCTGATTCAGACATCAAGGTCGAGATCGTCTCCGACAACGTCGTGCTCACAGGCACCGTTCGGACCCCGATGGACTCGTCGCGCGCGGTCGATCTCGCGCAGGCCTTCCTGAAGGGCGGTGAGGCGACGACCCGCAACCAGACCGTCAGCGGCACCGGCAGCAGCAGCGCGGTGGCGATCTTCGCGGAAGGCCGCCAGACATCGCAGATCAAGAACTTCCTGCAGATCGAGGGTGAGGATCAGGTGACGCTGAAGGTCACTGTGGCCGAAATCAAACGCAGCGTCCTGAAGCAGATCGGCTTTGACAATCTCGTTGGGAATTCGTCCGGCCTCGCGGTCGCACAACTCGGCAATATCACCAAAGACTCGTCCACGGGCCTCATCGGTGGAGATCCCTCGGCGGCTACCGGCAATGGCGGCCTGTCAGCCTTGTTCAAATACGCCGTCGGCAAATACGATATTCACAGCTACCTGAACGCTTTGGAACAGGCAAAGGCGATCCGCACGCTGGCGGAACCGACTTTGACCGCGATTTCCGGGCAAGCAGCCACCTTCAACTCCGGCGGCCAGACACTTTACTCCTCGACGGATAGCGACGGCAAAGTCACCATAACACCCTACACTTATGGCATCAGTCTATCATTTACGCCTGTCGTGCTCTCGGCCGGGCGCATCAGTCTCCACATCAATACCCAGGTATCCGAACCGGTGGGGACGGCCGGCGCCGCGACCTACAACCAGCGTGCCGCCGACACTTCGGTCGAGCTTCCCTCCGGCGGCTCGATTGCTCTTGCCGGCTTGCTGAGTGACAATGTCCAGCAGACCACCAACGGAACGCCCGGTGCGTCCAAGATTCCGATCCTCGGCGCCTTGTTCCGCCAGAAGAGCTTTGAGCGCGACGAGAGCGAACTGGTCATCATCGCGACGCCATTCCTCGTGCGCCCCGTTGCGCGCAACGCCCTCTCGCGCCCCGACGACAATTTCTCTCCGGCGGGCGATGCCGGCACCTTTTTCCTCAACCGTGTCAACAAGGTCTATGGCCGACGTGACACTCCCGTCGCGGATGCCGAATTCCATGGCTCCGTCGGCTTTATCTACAAGTAGGGGCGCGTGATGACGATGCGACAGTCAACGAACGCCGAGCGAGATCTCACGATGGCCGGCTCGGGAAAACGCGTCTCTGCAGCGAAGCAGTTCGGCTTCGCTTCGGCGGCATTGGTACTTCTCGCCCTGGGCGGTTGCGCCGGTCGTGATGACATGCCGACCGGGGCGGTTCATGACGACTATCGCCAGCGTCATCCGATTGTCCTGACGCAAGCCGAACATAATGTCGATATTCCCGTGGCCGCCAGCGATCGGCGCCTCACGCAGGGCACCCGCGATATGATCCGCGGCTTCATCCAGGATTACAAGGCGCATGCAACCGGCACCGTTGAAATCATGACCCCTCGCGGGTCGATGAATAGCAGGGCAGTTTCGGACGTTCGCCAGCAGGTCCGCCAGGAACTGGTTGCCAACGGTATCCCGTCGCGACGGATTGCCGATACCTTCTACCCTGCCGGTGGCGCCGGCGATGCCGCTCCCATCCGTCTGCGTTTCGCGGCCACCACCGCAGTCACCAATGCCTGCGGCCAATGGCCGGAGGATCTGTCGGCCAACGCCTTCGATAACCAGAACTATTACAATTTCGGCTGCGCGCAGCAGAGCAACCTGGCAGCCCAGGTCGCCAACCCGACCGACCTCATTGCCCCGAGAGCCCAGACGCCCATCGATGCCGAGCAGCGCGGCAAGGTGATCGACAGCTACCGTAACGGCTCAACCCCGACAAGCTCATCCACCATCGGCGGCTTCGGTGGTTGATGATCGATTGGAATGCTCCGACCGGGAACGATGACAGGACAAGACCATGAGCGCGATCGAGTACAATATTCAGACGGAGAGAACGGAGGCTGAAGTTCAGCGCACCGGCGATCTCGAAAACATGCGTCCGCTGCCGCGCATCTCTGTCCACGCCTTTTGCGAAAGCGAGCCGCTCCAGCAATTGATGGAGCGCTTCGGCAACGACCGCCGTATGGCAAAGGTCAGCCTGCGTATAACAAGCGGCGGCGCGGCCGCCGCGGCGAACATGTTCTCGAGCGCTCCGACGCCAAATCTGATCATCATCGAAACCCGATCCGCGCCGGCCTCGCTCCTCGCCGATCTGGCGCCTCTGGCCGCAGTCTGCGATCCGAGCACAAAGGTGGTAATCGTCGGCTACCACAATGACATCACCCTTTACCGCGAGCTGATGCGCAACGGCATCTCCGAATACATGGTCCAGCCCGTGTCGATGTCGGATCTGATGGCGGCAATGTCGACCATCTTCATCGATCCGGACGCCGAGCCGATCGGTCGCAGCGTTGCCTTCATCGGTGCCAAGGGTGGCGTCGGAGCTTCGACTATCGCCCACAACTGCGCCTTCGGCATCTCCAATCTGTTTTCCACCGAGACGATTCTCGCCGATCTGGACCTGCCGTTCGGGACGGCCAACATCGACTTCGACCAGGACCCCGCACAGGGCATCGCCGAGGCCGTCTTCGCCCCGGATCGCCTGGATGAGGTTTTTCTCGATCGCCTGCTGACCAAGTGCTCGACCCATCTGTCGCTGCTGGCCGCTCCGTCGATGCTGGATCGCGCCTATGATTTCGAAGGCCATGCTTTCCAGCCGGTGCTCGATGTCCTGCAACGGAGCGCCCCGGTCACCGTTCTGGATGTTCCTCACATGTGGTCTGAGTGGACGCGGGCGGTGCTCTCCAGCGTCGATGATGTGGTTATTTGCGCCATGCCGGATCTTGCCAACCTTCGCAACGCCAAGAACATGGTCGACGCGCTCCGCAAATTGCGCCCGAACGACAAGGCACCGCATCTCGTCCTCAACCAGGTCGGCATGCCCAAGCGGCCGGAAATCGGCATCTCCGAATTCTGCGAGCCGCTGGAAATCGAGCCAATCGCGATCATCCCTTTCGATATCGGCTTGTTCGGCAATGCCGCAAACAGCGGCCGCATGATTTCGGAAGTCGACGCCAAGTCGCCGATTGCCGAGACCTTTGCGCAGATCTCGCACATCGTTACCGGCCGAATTGCCGTGAAAAAGTCGCGCAAGGGCGGCCTGATGGGTCTCCTGAAGCGCAAGTAAGACGAGAATTGGAACGCCAATGTTTGGTAAACGCGGAAATGAAGGATCTGGGAAAAGCGACGGCCTTCGGCCACCGCCATCGCCGCCACGAGCCCCGCCTGCCGCGACCACGATGCTTGTCGAGCCGACGCGCGAAAACACGCAGCGTCAGCAGGTCGCCGCACCGCCGATCCAGACACCCCAGCAGCGCCGTCGCCCGCAGCGCACCGAGGAGTACTACGACACCAAGGCGCAGGTCTTCGGCGCCCTGATCGATACGATCGACCTGTCGCAGCTTTCCAAGCTCGACGGCGAAAGCGCCCGTGAAGAAATTCGCGACATCGTCAACGACATCATCACCATCAAGAACTTCGCGATGTCGATCTCGGAGCAGGAAGAACTGCTCGACGACATCTGCAACGACGTCCTGGGATACGGTCCGCTCGAGCCGCTGCTCGCGCGCGACGATATCTCCGATATCATGGTCAACGGCTCAGGCCAGACCTTCATCGAAGTCGGCGGCAAAACGATCGAATCGGAAATTCGCTTCCGTGACAACAGCCAGCTGCTGTCGATCTGCCAGCGCATCGTCAGCCAGGTCGGACGCCGCGTCGACGAATCGAGCCCGATCTGCGACGCCCGCCTTCCCGATGGATCGCGCGTCAACGTTATTGCGCCGCCACTGGCGATCGACGGCCCCGCGCTCACCATTCGTAAATTCAAGAAGGACAAGCTCACCCTCGACCAGCTCGTCCGTTTCGGCGCGATCACGGCGGAAGGTGCGGTTATCCTGCAGATCATCGGCCGTGTCCGCTGCAACGTCGTGATCTCGGGCGGTACCGGCTCGGGCAAGACGACGCTTCTGAACTGCCTGACACGCTATATCGACGAAGACGAGCGTATCATCACCTGCGAAGATACAGCCGAACTGCAGCTGCAGCAGCCGCATGTCGTGCGCCTGGAAACCCGACCGCCGAATATCGAGGGCGAAGGCGAGATCACCATGCGCGATCTCGTCAAGAACTGCCTGCGTATGCGTCCAGAACGCATCATCGTCGGCGAAGTCCGCGGACCTGAGGTTTTCGACCTTCTTCAGGCGATGAATACCGGTCACGATGGCTCGATGGGCACGATCCACTCGAACACGCCGCGTGAGTGCCTGAGCCGTATCGAATCGATGATCGCCATGGGTGGTTTCACGCTGCCGGCTAAAACCGTTCGTGAAATCATCGCCGGCTCGGTCGATGTCATCATCCAGGCAGCCCGTCTGCGCGACGGCTCGCGCCGCATCACGCAGATTACCGAAGTCGTCGGCATGGAAGGGGACGTCATCATCACGCAGGACCTGCTCCGCTACGAAATCGAGGGTGAAGACGCCAATGGCCGCATTATCGGGCGTCATCTCTCGACCGGCATCGGCAAGCCACATTTCTGGGATCGTGCCCGCTACTACAACGAAGAAAAGCGGTTGGCGGCGGTTCTGGACGAGATGGAAAAGCAATCGCAATAGGGTTTAGCCGATGTTCGGGATCGATCCGACAGTTCTCCTCATCGTGCTGCTGGCGGCCGTCTCGGCCGCGGCGGTCTGCTATGGTCTTCTCTATTCCGGTATGGAAGCCCAGAAGAAAACCAACAGCCGTGTCAGCCGGGTAAAGTCGGCGGAAACAGATGCCAGCAAGATCGCCTCGGCCCGCGATCGTGTGCAGGAGCTGACGAAGCGCCGCAGATCCGTTCAGGAATCGCTAAAGGATCTGGAAAAGCGCCAGCAGGAAAAAAGCAAGAAGTCGCAATCGATGAAGGCAAGGTTGGCCCAAACCGGCCTGCCGCTCACCATCGGTCGCTTTTATCTGTTCAGCGCCATCTTCGGCCTCGTCGTCATGGCCGCCGCGTTCATTCTCGGGGCGCCGTTGGCAGTTATTCTGGGGCTTCCTTTCACCGCGGGAGTGGGTCTGCCGCGGTGGATCGTCGGCTTTCTGATCAAGCGACGGCAAAAGAAGTTCCTCGACGAGTTTCCAAATGCACTCGACGTCATCACCCGGTCGCTACGGTCCGGCCTGCCGCTGAACGACGCAATCCGTCTGGTGGCATCCGATGCGCGAGAGCCCGTGAAGACGGAGTTCAGGCGTCTGGTCGAGGCGCAGCAGGTTGGCCTTAGCGTTGCCGACGCCTGTGCCCGCATGGCGATCAGCCTTCCCTTGCAGGAGGTCAATTTCTTCGCGATCGTGATCGCCATCCAAGCGCAGTCCGGCGGCAACCTGTCCGAAGCTCTGAGTAATCTGGCGCGCGTCCTTCGCGAGCGCAAGAAGATGAAGGCGAAGGTCCAGGCGCTGTCGATGGAAGCCAAGGCCTCCGCCTGCATCATCGGGGCACTGCCGTTCATCGTCGCCACCCTCGTCTACCTGACATCGCCGCAATACATCATGCTGCTGTTTACCGATCCCCGTGGACATCTCATTCTGATCGCCGCGGGCCTCTGGATGAGCGTCGGCATTTTCTTCATGCGCCAAATGATCAATTTCGATATCTGACCGAAAGTTGCGACCATGTCCGACATAGCCAGCCAGCTCACCGACCCCAGTCTTCTGCTTGCGGTAGCTGTGTCGATTGCCGTCTTCGCCACTTTCTACACCCTTGCCATCCCTTATTTCGAGCGCGGCGATCTCAACAAGCGGATGAAAGCCGTATCGACCGAGCGCGACCAGATTCGGGCGCGCGAGCGGGCGCGGATGAACGAGGCCGGCAAGCCTTCGCTGCGCAACCAGAACAACCAGTCTGTTCGCAACATCGCCGAGCGCTTCAATCTGAAGGAGGCTCTGGTTGACGCCAATACCGTCAATCGCCTCCGTGCTGCCGGACTTCGCTCCGAGAATGCGTTGAACACCTTCCTGGTGGCGCGCTTCCTCTTGCCTTTTCTCTTCCTCGCGCTTGCCGGGTTTTGGGTCTTCGGTCTTGGAAACCTCGAGAGCAAGGGGTTCATGATCCGTATGCTGACGGTCGTCGGCGTTGGGTATCTCGGCTTCTATGCGCCGAATATCTATGTCTCGAACCGCATGGGCAAACGCCAGAAATCGATCAAGCGCGCCTGGCCGGACGCCCTCGACCTGATGTTGATCTGCGTGGAGTCGGGCATTTCAATCGAAGCGGCCATGCGCCGTGTTTCGGAGGAGCTTGCCGAGCAGTCGCCGGAACTCGCTGAGGAAATGGTGCTCACCAACGCGGAACTGTCGTTTCTGCAGGACCGCCGCACCGCTCTCGACAACCTAGCCATCCGCACACAGCTGGAAAATGTGAAATCCGTCACCCAGGCGCTGATCCAGGCCGACCGCTACGGTACGCCGGTCGCCCAGGCGCTGCGTGTTCTGGCGCAGGAGGGACGGGACGACCGCATGAACGACGCCGAGAAGAAGGCCGCAGCACTGCCGCCGAAGCTGACCGTTCCGATGATCGTCTTCTTCCTGCCGGTCCTGATCGCCGTTATTCTCGGCCCCGCCATCATGCAGGTCATGGACCGGTTCCACTGATAGGCATCCGAGGGATGCTCCCGCTTGGCGGCAGCGCCGGTCCGACCGCGGGAAAAGCCTGCGATAGTTGCAGTCAGCAAGGTCCGCGCCGCGGCAACACCGAGCGCGTCACGTTCAGTTGACCGGTTTCGGTGCCGTGTCTTTGGAAGCCAGCTTCTGCCAGGAATTCTGCTGGGCGAGCATGGCGCGCAGATAGGCGACGTTGGCATCGGCCTGCTGCGGTGTCAGTTCAGCCTGGGCGATCTGCTCCGCTTCCGGGAAGCGGCCCTGCAGGCCAATGACAAGCGCCAGGTTTTGGCGAACGCGGCTGTCCGCCGCCGGTTGCGCGACGGCCGAACGCAAATAGGTCTCTGCGGTCTTGAGGTCGCCGCTTAGCACGTAGGACATGCCGAGATTGGACAGGATGGACGGCTCGTTCGGCTGCAGGGCAAGTGCATCGCGATATTTTGCCCGCGCATCTGCGGGGCGACCGAGCTGATCGAGCACGGCGCCCTGTGCTGAGACCAGCCGCCAGTCGGGGCGATCGGGTGTTTGGGCGCGATCGATGGTGGCAAGGGCTTCGTTCAGCTGGCCGGCGGCCGCCTGGGCCTTGCCATAGGCAGCAAGCACGCCGCGATCGTTGGGATTGGCAATTGCCACCTGCTGCATGACAGCAAGCGATTGAGCGCTGCGGCCGCTGGCGCGCAGGGCGTCGGCATAGCGGACGCCGATGGTTCGATCTCTTGGGTTGGCTTCGTAGGCCTTGCCGAGCGCCGCAGTGCTGCTGGCCAACTCGCTCTGGCTCATTTCGTCAGCGGGCTTCGACATCTTCGGGATGGAGCCGGTAGTGGTCCTGTCGGTCGAGGTTGTAGCGCATCCGCCAAGCGCAAGGGCTATCAGCGCCGCACTGCTGGCCTGGAGCGCGCGACGCGTCAAAGAAGAGGGTGCCGAAGCAGTCATGGCGCGATCCCTGAAATCCGGTGGTCCTGCGCCGAGTCAACAAAGATGATGTAAAACGGCGTGGCGCAATCTTCGCTCCAGCAATAATCTGTTAACCCTAACAGACCGTTAATTTGCCGAGCCAGGCGGATGCGACATCGAAGGATCATCATGAGCCCCTTTCAGTATATCGACAGACCGACACCTTTCAACACCAAGGGCGGTAAGACCCTGCCGATCTTCGCGGTGACGCCGGCGCACATCGAAACGGGCACCATCGATCCGCTCGCGCTCGATTGGGCGCGCAAGAGCGGCTACAAGGCCGATAGCGGTTCCGTGCTGCTCATCCCGGGCGAAGGGGGTGTCCTTGGTGGCGCCTTGTTCGGTCTCGGTGCCAATCCTTCCGAGCAGCCATACATCACGGGTCGCCTCGCCAGGTCACTGCCGGCAGGCGATTGGCACATTGAGACGGCCCCGCTCACGGCCCAGCGTCTTGGCATGGGTTTCGGTCTCGGCAGCTACCGGTTCGAGCGCTACAAGGCCGACAAAGGCGCCTTTCCGACACTGATGATTCCCCGCGACGCCGATGCCGCTGACATAAAGCGGCAGCTTGCGGGTGTCTTCCTTGCCCGCGACCTGATCAACACGCCGACCAACGACATGGGGCCGAACCAGATGGAGGCGGTCTTCCGCGCCCTGGCGGAGCACTACAAGGCCGAGTGCAGCGTGATTGCCGGCGATGACCTGCTGGCCCAGAACTTCCCTCTGGTCCACACTGTTGGTCGTGCCAGCGCCGATGCGCCGAGACTGCTGGAGATGCGCTGGGGCAAGAAGGGTCATCGTCGCATAACGCTGGTCGGCAAGGGCGTCTGCTTCGACACTGGCGGCCTCGACATCAAGCCGTCCGCTTCCATGCTGTTGATGAAGAAGGATATGGGCGGCGCAGCCAATATCATGGGACTGGCACTGATGATCATGGACGCCAAGCTCAAGGTCGACCTGCGCGTCATAATTCCTGTCGTCGAGAACTCGATTTCGGCCAATGCCTTCCGCCCGGGCGATATCTACAAGAGCCGCAAGGGCTTGACTGTGCAGATCGACAACACCGATGCCGAAGGCCGGTTGATCCTCGCCGATGCTCTGGCTTATGCCGACGAGGAAGCGCCCGATCTGATGATCGACATGGCGACCCTGACGGGCGCCGCACGCGTGGCACTCGGTCCTGATCTTCCACCGCTGTTCACCGACGACGAACATCTCGCCGACGATCTCACCGAAGCCAGCCTCGAGACCGACGATCCCCTGTGGCGGCTGCCGCTTTACATGGGTTACGACAAGGATATCCGCGCCAAGTTCGCCGATATCACCAATGCGCCGGCGGGCGGCATGGCGGGGGCGATCACCGCAGCGCTATTCCTCAAGCGCTTCGTGACCAATACCCGCAGCTGGGCGCATCTGGATATCTATGGCTGGGCGCCCGGCGAACGCGCCCACTCACCAGGCGGCGGCGAGGCACAAGCGATCCGCGCCCTCTATCACCACATACGCCGCACTGTGCGGTAATCCGTGGATCGCCAGACGGCCTCTTGAAAAGGCCGTGATCTCGCGGAAGAATGGAACGGTAGCGTAACGAACCCGGGGTACGTCTTGTCTTTCGAACTCACTGCCTCACAAGCGCTCGGCCTTTGGCATGGCGTGACCATGGAGCAGGTGCATCTCGACAAGCGTGACCTGACGCTGCGACAGATGGCGATACTGCTGCAGATCTATCTGGTCCCGCCGCCCCACACCGTGCGTGGCCTTGCCATGACGCTCGGGGTCACCAAACCGGTGATCACCCGTGCCCTCGATACGATGGGGGCGATGGGGCTGGTCGACCGGGTGCGCGATGGCAACGACCGCCGTAACGTCATCATCAAGCGAACCGTAACCGGTGCGCTTTACCTCGAAAAACTCGGCGACCTGGTTATCGACCAGGGACGCCGACTGACGCTCTGAAGGATGCCCAGATGACCCCCGATCGCCGCCTCCACGCCTATCGGCCGGATATTGCCGACGCAGCGCTCAAGGGAAGGGTAGAGTCGGAGCTGTTCGTTACAGGAACACCGGCACAGGTTGCGGTGCCGGTCATCGGACTGCGCCCGCAGCCGGATCTGGCAGTCGGCATCGATACAGAACTGCTGCTGGGCGAGGCGGTGACAATCTTCGAGCGCAGAGATGGCTGGTGCTGGGTCAAGGCTCTGTCGGACGGCTATGTCGGCTATTTGCCTGAAAAGACCCTCACGGAAGGGCAGGCGGAGCCAACCCACGTCGTCTGGACGCAACGCAGTCCGCTCTATCCCGTGCCGGAGCTTCGCAAGCCGCATGTCGCTGTGCTTTCCATGGGCAGCCGGGTGCGGGTGGTCGGGGAAGCGGAAGCGCGTGGCAACCATTACGTCGTGCTGGACGACGGCACCGCGCTCTATGCCAAGCATGTCCGACCGATCGGCGCCGAAGCACACGGCGATTACATCACAATAGCGGCGATGTTTCTCGAGACGCCCTATCTCTGGGGCGGGCGGTCCGGCCTCGGTATCGATTGCTCCGGTCTGGTGCAGCTGGCGATGGCCATGGTCGGCCGAGCGGCGCCGCGGGATGCCGACATGCAGGCGTCCTCGTTAGGTGATCCGATCGATCGGGCCGAGCTAAAACGCGGCGATCTGGTATTCTGGAAGGGGCATGTGGCGATCATGGAGGATGCGGAAACGATTATCCACGCCAATGGCCATACGATGACGGTTGCCCGGGAAAACTTTGCCGCTGCCGTCGAGCGCATCGGCTGGCTTTACGAGCAGCCGACGGGCTATCGGCGTCCTGTTCGCTGAACGGGTGTTTCATCTTCTACCAATATCAACGCCATCTTGCCACGCCCGGTTTGATGCCCTATCCTGCTTCCATAAGGAATGGTGAACGATATTGATCACGCCCTTGCTGGCGCGATCCAGGCGTTTGAAATATCCGCTCCGAAATGGAGCCATTCTCGACAACTTATGGGCTGACGCTGGCAAGTCGGCCGTCTTTCTAAAATAGACTTTACGGGACATGTGGTTCCAGTCCATCGGCGATGAATTGTCAGCCGGTGAGGCTGCGCCCATTGCCCGCCGCTCAAACTGAACCTAACCAAGGACACGCGGCATGCCAAAAACTGCTAAAGACACATTCTTTAAGACCGACAAGGCCGGCAAGCGTGACAAGGGCGCCGCCGATGCGCCTCCCTTCCGGGCGATCGCCAACGAGGAATCGGTTGCGCGCCTGCGCAAGACCGCCCGGCTCAAGGAACAGCGTCTGCTGAAGGAGGCGGAGGATGCCAAGCTGGCGCCGGTTGCCGCGCCCAAGAAGGCATCTAAAGCCGCCAGGGAGCTTTGAGTTCCTTCTCACCTCGACCTTTCGATGAACGGAGAGTTCAGTCCCGGTTCATGCCGCACGGCGCAATCTGTCCTGGATGAGTTCAACGAAAGGTCATCACAATGCGATATTCTTTGATAGCCGCCGCCGTCATATGGGGTGGGTTGGCAGCTTCGGCCGCGCAGGCGATGCCCATGGCTGCCCCGGCTGTTGCGGCCGAAAAGGCTACGGTTCTCCAGGTAGATTACGCCTGTGGTCGTGGCTGGCATGTAACGCCAGGCGGAGATTGCCGGCCGAACGGTTGGCGCCGCGGGCCGCCGCCACGTCGCGGATGGGATGCTCCTCCGCCCCGTTACCGCCACCATTGGAACGATGATCGTCGTGGACATGACGGCTGGCGCCGTCCGCCTCCGCCACGCTGGTAGTTGACAGCCGCCGTCGAGAGACGGCGGCTTTTTTGTTACTTCCCAGCCCGCTTCCGCTCGAGAAAAATGAGATAGGCGGTCATTCCGAGTGACATGATCGCCATGCCGAACCAGGTGATGGCATAGACCAGATGGCTGTTTGGAAAAACGATCTGGGTCAGGCCGCCGACCGGCAACCCTCCCGGATTCGGGGTGGCGTCCGCGTCGATGAAATAGGGTGCGACATCCGTCAGCCCGCGGGCCGAAGCAATTGCTGCGACATCGCGTGAATACCACCGCTCATCCGAGGGAACGTTCGAGCGAAGCAAGGTTCCTTTCGGCTCGTCGATACGCAGGAGCCCGGTGATGGTGACCGGCGTCGAGACTTCTCCCTCCGGTCGCGTGCTTGGCTTACGCTTGTCCGTCGGCACAAAGCCCCGGTTTATCAGCGTGATGGTCCCGTCCGGAGATCTTAGAGGCGTCAGAACCCAGAAGCCGGGCCCGAGGTTCGTCACAGCATAGACCTGCGTCTCTGCGTCGTTGAGAAGCGTGCCCGTCTTGCGCACATGGCGATATTCGTCGTCATTGGCGTTCACCGAAGCCCATGCCGAAGGACCAGGCGCTTCCTGTGGTTCTGCGTGGACGCGGGCATCCACTCTGGCGATCAGGTCCAGCTTCCAGTGCAGCCGTTTGACCTGCCAGACGCCAAGGCCAACGAAGACCGAGGTGACGAACAGCAGCGACAGGACCCAGACGAACAGGGTGAGACGGGATCGATGCGGCATGTTGGGGCCGGATATAGGTGATGAGGAAGTCATGGCGCGAAGCTCCATAGGAGGCGCGAACCGGCGAGCGAGCTGCTCGAGCCGGAGAGGCTGGGCGATCGGAGACCGCCCAGCGGTTGTTTACGGCATGTTTCGCATCATTTCCGGAGACATGGGCATCATGTTGGCGTTGAGGTTGTGCATGACCCAGAGCGATCCGCTGAGAGTGATGACGACGATCACGACCGTGAAGGTAAGGGCAAGAGCGTTCCACCCGCCTTCGGACTTGGTGTTCATGTGCAGAAAATAGACCATGTGGACGACGATCTGCACGGCGCCGAGCGCCATGACGATGCCGGCCGTGGTGACAGGGCTCTCGATAACCTTGCCCATGACCAGCCAGAACGGGATGACCGTCAGGATTACCGACAGGACGAAGCCGGTCATGTAGCTGTTGAAAGTGCCGTGGGCCGCTTCGTGCCCGCCGTGCCCATGACCGCCATGATCATGACCGCCATGATCATGCGAGGCGTGGCCGTGATCGTCGACCTTGGTGTCCGATGTGTGCGCGTTCGAGCTCATCCGAGAACTCCCATGAGATAGACGAAGGAGAAGACGCCGATCCAGACGACGTCGAGGAAATGCCAGAACATGCTGAGGCACATCAGGCGGCGCTTGTTCTCGTGGATCAGGCCGCGCTTGCCGACCTGGACCATGAGGGTGACCAGCCAGATGATACCGCAAGTCACGTGCAGGCCGTGGGTGCCGACCAGCGTGAAGAACGCCGACAGGAAGGCGCTACGCTGAGGGCCGGCGCCTTCGAGGATCAGGTGATAGAACTCGTTGAGTTCGAGAGCAACGAAGGCGACGCCGAACAGGCCGGTGATGCCGAGCCAGAGCAGGGTCGACCTGGTATTGTTCTTCTCCATGCTCAGCATGGCAAAGCCGTAGGTGATCGAGGAGAGCAACAGCATCGTCGTGTTGATCGCCACGGTCGACAGCTCGAACAGGTCGGCTGGCGACGGTCCGGCCGCATAGGAGCGACCGAGCACGCCATAGGTTGCGAACAGCACTGCGAAGATCAGGCAGTCGCTCATGATGTAGATCCAGAAGCCGAGCATCGTGCTCTCTTCCGGATGGTGCGCTTCCTTCAGATAGAAGGCCGCGGGTTCGTCGTTAGCGGTGGTATTCGCATGCGTCGCTGTCATTTTACTGTACCTGTTCCGCCAGAATTTTGGTCCGCGCATTTTCGGTGCGGATGACCTCTTCCACCGGAATGTAGAAGTCGCGGTTGTAGTTGAAGGTATGGACAATTGTCACGACGAGCATGGCCACGAAGCCGAGTGCCGCCATCCACCAGATATGCCAGACCATGCCGAAGCCGAAGATGATGCTGAGGATCCCGAGGATGACGCCGGTTCCGGTGCTCTTCGGCATATGGATCGGCAGGAAGCCATCGGTCGGACGGATATGGCCGCGGTTCTTCATGTCCCACCACGAGTCGTGGTCATAAACGATCGGTGTGAGGGCGAAGTTGTAGCTCGGCGGAGGCGACGATGTCGACCATTCGAGCGTGCGTCCACCCCAGGGATCGCCGGTAACATCGGCAAGCGCATGACGGTTCTTGATGCTGACGAAGATCTGCATCAGGAACGACGCGATACCGATGGCAATCAGGCCGGCACCGAAGGCTGCGATGACGAAGTAGATCTGCAGCGACGGATCTTCGAACTGGCTGAGGCGGCGGGTGACGCCCATCAGACCGAGGATATAGAGCGGCATGAAGGCGAAGTAGAAGCCAACCAGCCAGAACCAGAAGGACATCTTGCCCCAGAACGGATCGAGCTTGAAGCCGAAAGCCTTCGGGAACCAGTAGTTGATGCCCGCAAACGCACCGAACACGACGCCGCCGATGATGACGTTGTGGAAGTGGGCAATGAGGAACAGCGAGTTGTGGAGCACGAAGTCAGCCGGGGGAACGGCAAGCATCACGCCGGTCATACCACCGATGACGAAGGTCACCATGAAACCCATGGCCCACAGCATCGGCACCTCGAAGCGAATGCGCCCGCGATACATGGTGAAGAGCCAGTTGAAGATCTTCGCCCCCGTGGGGATCGATATGATCATCGTCGTGATCCCGAAGAACGAGTTCACGCTGGCGCCGGAGCCCATGGTGAAGAAGTGGTGCAGCCACACGAGGTAAGACAGGATGGTGATGACGACCGTAGCGTAGACCATCGAGGCATAGCCGAACAGGCGCTTGCTGGAGAAGGTCGACACCACTTCCGAGAAGACGCCGAAAGCCGGCAGAATGAGGATGTAGACTTCAGGGTGACCCCAGATCCAGATGAGGTTCACATACATCATCGGGTTGCCGCCGAGATCGTTGGTGAAGAAGTTCGTGCCGGCGTAGCGGTCGAGCGTCAGCAGCGCCAGGACGGCCGTCAGGACCGGAAAGGCGGCAACGATCAGAACGTTGGTGCAGAGTGCGGTCCAGGTGAAGATCGGCATCTTCATCATGGTCATGCCGGGAGCGCGCATCTTGACGATCGTGGCAATCAGGTTCACGCCCGATAGCAAGGTCCCGATCCCCGCGATCTGCAGGCCCCAGATATAATAGTCGACCCCAACATCGGGACTGTAGGCGCTTTCCGACAACGGAGGGTAAGCGAGCCAGCCGGTGCGGGCGAATTCGCCGATGAACAGCGAGATCATGATCAGCATGGAGCCGGCCGTCGTCATCCAGAAGCTGAAGTTGTTCAGGAACGGGAAGGAGACGTCGCGCGCGCCGATCTGCAGCGGCACCGCGAAGTTCATCAGGCCAGTGACCAGCGGCATCGCCACGAAGAAGATCATGATCACGCCGTGGGCGGTAAAGATCTGGTCGTAGTGGTGCGGCGGCAGATAGCCCTCATTGCCGTTGAACGCCATCGCCTGCTGCATGCGCATCAGAAGAGCGTCGGAGAAGCCACGCAGCAGCATGATGATCGCCAGCACCATGTACATGATGCCGATCTTCTTGTGGTCGATGCTGGTGAACCATTCGTTCCACAGGTAGCCCCACAGTCTGAAATAGGTGAGCAGGCCGAGCACCGCTCCGCCACCGATCGCCACCGCGATGAATGTCACGATGAGGATCGGCTCGTGGTACGGAATCGAATCGAGGGTCAAGCGACCGAAGATGAACTTCAAGAGGTCCGGGTTGGAGAACATGGATTGCCTCTGTCCTTATGAATGTCTTGTTCTGAATTGGCTCACGGAAATCAATTGCTCGGCGTGGCGGGGGCGTGCGAACCATGCCCCATGTCCATGCCCGGCATCGATGTGTCGCCGTGTTCCATCGTTGCAGGCGCAGCATCGTCAGCGGCGTCGCGGTTGTCGTGTATCAGCCGCGCGCGGTTTTCCTGGCTTTCCTTGCCTGCCCCGCCCTTGGCGTCGATATGCATCATCTCGCTCATGCACATCTTGCCGGGTACGGCGCACATGTTGAGGATTGAGTTGTAAAGCCCGTCGCCAACCGACGAGAAGTACTGGACCGGATCCTTGATGCTTGGCTTGGCCAGCGCGACATAGGCGTTGGTGTCGAGCACCTTGCCTTCGTTCTTGGCTTTCTCGACCCACTGGTCGAAACCAGCCTGGTCAAGGCCATGAAACTTGAAGCGCATATGCGAGAAGCCGGCGCCGCTGTAGTTTGCGGAAATGCCTTCGAACTCGCCCGGCTTGTTGATGACGGCATGGAGCTTCGTTTCCATCCCGGCCATGGCGTAGATCTGGCCGGCCAGCGCTGGGATGTAGAAGGAGTTCATGACGGTGCCGGACGTGATCTTGAAGTTGATCGGCGTGTTCACCGGCGCTGCGAGTTCGTTCACCGTGGCAATGCCCAGGTCGGGATAGAAGAACAGCCATTTCCAGTCGAGCGCCACGACTTCCACGGTCAAGGGCTTCACGTCCTTTGCCAGCGGCGTGGAGGAATCGATACGGTCGAGCGGACGGTAAGGGTCGAGCTTGTGGGTGCTGATCCATGTCACTGCGCCCAGCGCAATGATGATGACGAGCGGTGCCGACCAGATCATCACTTCGAGGCGCGTCGAGTGGTGCCATTCAGGATCGTATGGAGCATCCGTGTTCGACTGGCGATATTTCCAGGCGAAGAAGAACACCAGGAAGATCACCGGAATGATGATGAGAAGCATCAACACCGTTGAAACGACGATGAGGTCGCGCTGCTGGACGGCGATATCGCCGGACGGGCCCATCACCACCATGTTGCAGCCTGCAAGCAGGACAAGCAGGGAAAGGGCGGAAAAACGGCTTAGAATTTTTGATGCTCTGTACACGTCTGAAGCTCTTTTTGTTTCCACGCCACCGACCTAAAGGACAGAGGCCATGAACGATATGAGGTGTTTCGTCGCATCGCAGCAGGCATACTGCGTCGCGGCAGCGTCGTTACTGCACCTAACGGCAAAAGGCCGAGAAATCCAGAAGGATTCCTCATATGGCGGCGGTTTCTGGAGAGAGAATATACCCCGACTGCGACAAATCTCCATCGTCTGTTCCAAAGAAAAACTCAAGCAGGCCGGAATGCAGAAAATCGCATGGTTTTAAGGGCTCTTTTGCCAAATTAGCGGTTTCTGACTTGATAAGGGGTGAAACTAGGCGGACACTCTCTCAGGGCGAGTTCGTGGAGGAGCGCGCCCGGGGAGAGAGGAGTTTTAACATGGCAGGCATTACGCATGTCGCTGCAGAACCGGGCTCATCGGGACTGGAGCGTGACGCACGTCAGATAAATTCCGGCAAGCCGGTTGCCGCAGGCAATATCGCCATCGGCGTAATCATTGGGCGCACGTCCGAGTTTTTCGATTTCTTTATCTACGGCATCGCGTCGGTGCTGGTCTTTCCAAAGCTGTTTTTTCCGTTCGCCGATGCCCTACAGGGAACGTTGTATTCCTTCCTGATTTTCTCGCTTGCCTTCGTGGCTCGCCCGATCGGCTCTGTGATATTCATGACGATCGACCGCGCCTATGGCCGCGGCGTCAAGCTCACGATCGCCCTGTTCCTTTTGGGTGGATCGACTGTTTCGATCAGCTTTCTGTCCGGCTACGAGGAAATCGGCGTTCTGTCGATCTGGTTGCTCGCAGCATTTCGGATCGGGCAAGGCCTGGCGCTCGGCGGTGCATGGGACGGCCTCGCTTCCCTTCTGGCTCTCAATGCTCCGGCAAAACACCGTGGCTGGTATGCGATGATCCCGCAGTTAGGCGCGCCCATCGGCTTCATGATCGCAAGCGCCCTGTTTGCTTATTTTGTCGTTAGCCTGTCGAGCGAGGACTTCTTGTCCTGGGGCTGGCGCTTTCCGTTCTTCTGCGCCTTCGCCGTCAATGTCGTCGCGCTGTTTGCCAGGCTGCGTCTGGTGGCAACGCCGGAATTCGGATCGCTGCTTGAGCGTCACGAGCTTGAAGCTGTCAAGGTGACGGAGATGCTCAGCGTCCATGGCCGCGATGTCATCATCGGCGCCTTCGCGCCCCTGGCGAGTTTCGCGCTGTTTCACTTGATGACGGTCTTTCCGCTGGGTTGGGTCACCCTCTACAGTGAGCAGGCACCAGGCTCCTTCCTCATGGTCGAATTTCTCGGGGCAATCTTTGCGATCGTCGGTATCGTCTGTTCGGGTCTGATTGCCGATCGCATCGGTCGGCGGGGACAGCTTGCGGTCTGCGCCGTGCTGATCGCCATCTTCAGCTTCATCGCCCCGCACCTGCTCGACGGGGAACAGACTGGACGCTATGCCTTCGTCATCATCGGCTATTCGCTGCTCGGCCTGTCCTTCGGCCAGGCGGCTGGTGCCCTGGCCTCGCGCTTCGGCCAGACCTATCGCTACACCGGAGCGGCGATGACCTCCGACCTGTCCTGGCTGATTGGCGCCGGCTTCGCGCCCTTCGTGGCTCTCAGCCTCTCCAGCCAGTTCGGCATCGCCTTTGCTGGCTATTATCTTCTGTCGGGTGCCGTCTGCACGCTTGCGGCGCTGGCCTTCAGCCGCAGGCTCGAGACGCTCGACACTTGATCGTCTGAATAAAGCAAGGGAGACCGCAGCACGTCATGCGGTCTCTTTCACTTGCGGCAACTCAGTCCTTGATCGTTACGCTGGCCGTGCGTCCCGCGACCAACGCGGTTCCAGCCGGAACGTCGGATAGGGCGACGCGCACCGGCACCCGTTGGGCCAGGCGAACCCAGGTGAATGTCGGCGTCACGTTGGCAAGAAGACTGCTCGTGTCGCTGCGTTCGCGATCCTCGATACCGCCGGCGATGCCGACCACATGGCCCGTCAGTGCGTCCCTGGTCCCCATGAGATGCACCACCGCCGCGTCGCCGACCTTGATACGATCCAGCTTGTTTTCCTCGAAATAGCCGTCGATGTAGTAGGAGTCGGCGTCGATCAGCGCGGTTATCGCCGTGCCTGCGGTCACATAGTTCCCGGGCTGCAGCGAGAAGTTGGTAAGGATCCCGTTGACCGGCGCCTTCACGGTCGATCGGTCGATATTCAGCTGCGCCGTATCCCGGCTGACAATGGCCTCCTGCAATGTTGCCTCGCCTTGCGCAACCGTCGCCTGTGTCTGCTGGATCTTCTGCCGTGTGACCGAACCATCGCCGAGCCGCTGATACAGTTCGAGGTCGCTCTGAGCGCTCTGGAGCGCTGCCTTGGCGCTGGTGATCTGCGCCTCGGCCTGTCGGAGCGCGAGCGTGAACCGTGCCTGATCGATCCGGAAGATGACATCCCCCTTCTTGATGGTCTGGTTGTCCTTGACATCGACATCGGTCACGAAGCCCGAGACATCGGCGGCAACCCGGACGACATCGGCCCGCACCTTGCCGTCGCGCGTCCAGGGCGCGTTCATGTAGTAGTCCCAGAGATGCCATCCGAGGACACCGGCAATGACAACGACGACAGCAGTCAGCAGAAAGCGACCGGAAAATGCGAGAAGCGATTTCATAGAGGTATCCGATTGATGGTCAGCGCGATGGCGCCGAGCAGGCAAAAATACATGGCGGTATCAAAAAGCGGTCGATGCCAGACAAGGCGGTAGAAGCCAGCGGCCGCCAGCACCCGCCTGAGGATGGCGTTGATGAAGAAGGCAATGATCGCCAGCGCGCCGAGGGTGGGGATGTAGACCCCATAGATGTCCACTTCCGGCCTCATGCCGCCTTCTCCTCGTCTTCGACCTCGACGGAGCGGTTTTCGTTGGTAGCGAAAATCGGCGCGTCGGGGAAAAGGTTGTAGCGAAGCCCTGTCATGGCGCGCCGTGCGCCCGCTGCTTCGATCGAGATGTCGTCATTGCCAAGCGTCGCCAGAGAGCGATCAAGCGTCTTCAGCAAGGCGCCAGACGCTTCTGCCGTTGTGTCCCGCTTGCCCTGATAGTGTTCCGCCACCGATAGCAGCACGGCTTCCACGGCGGCACGGTCGCTGGCGGAGAGGGCGGGCTTGAAGCGCTGCAGGTCGACCGTATTCAGACCGCTGCGCAGATCCTTCAGCACATCGTTCGGCGTCACGGGAGCGCCGGCCGGAAAGGCGGCAAGCCTTGGGGCGGCAAGACCGAGCCGATCCATCATCCGATGCAGCAGGCCGGTGATGTCGCCGTCCTTCTGCCTGCGGGCGGCAGTTGCGATATCCACCCATCCCGCCTCCAAGATCCGCCGGGCGCTCCATTCCGCACCGAAGTTGCGCACCAGCGCCGTGGTCGCGCAGGCGATCGACAGGCCGACGAACAGCGCCGTATTGGTGTTGAGGAAGCTTTCCAGATCCAGGCTAAGGCGTCCCTGCAGCGACAGCATATTCGGCAGGTTGACGCCGACGCCGAGGCCGAGCAGCATTGTCTTCGGCTTGGCCATCAGGATGCCGGCGGGAATGAAAACGATGCCGAGCGCTGCCGCGAGTTCCCAGTAGCTGTGCAGCATCGGGAAGATGCCGAACTGCAGGACGAAGGACGCCACAAGCGCGACAAAGCTGGCCGTAATAAACCCTCGGATCGCCGGGGTCGGGTTATCCATGGCCGCGAACAGGCAGCAGACGACGCCGGCCATCATGGCTGCCGCACCTCCCTGAGGCCAGCCCGTGAGGATCCAGAAAGCCGCCGCGATGCAGGTGGAAAGCATGGCGACTAAGGCGGAATAGGCGGCTAGGCCATAGTCCCTGTGCATCGGTCGCGTGTCGAGCGAGGTGCCGAAGCGGGTCCATCGCAGCACATGCCGCGAGCCCGACGTAATGTCACCTTTCAGGTCGAGGCAGTCGCTCCAGATCTGTATGAGGTCCCGCAGGCGGGCGACGACATTCTGCACGAGCAATCGGTCCCATTGTGTCCGGCTCGGGGCGTCGGCTTCCGCTTCGTCCATCATCGCCAGGAAGACCTGACGCTGCGTCGGCGAGAGCGGCTGTCCGGCCTTCAGCCACTTCTCCACGGCGTCGACCAGTTCGGTAATCGCGGGCGTGTAGCCCGATGCTCGCGACAGGGCCGCCAGCACGTCGGCGAGGCCCGAGATGATCGGCAGGATGGCGACCATGCGGCGCTGGAGCACGCGCGCCAGGTCGACCATGTCCCTATGGCCCGAAGTGTCGTAGGCGACATGGGTGGTGAAGGCATGCAGATCAACGGCATCGGCGGAGAGGCGTCCGATCAGGGCTGCGTTGGCAGGCTCCTGATAGCGACCTCTGAGAGTTCCAAGTGCAAGCTCCGCGCCATCTTTCAGCCACGCATCGATGCGCGCGGCAAGCACCGGGCCTGCGTGGCGTGGCATCAGTACGCGGCTGACGACCGCAGCGCAGACGATGGCAACGGCGATCTCGACCACGCGCGCCGCTGCATAGGTGAAGGCGACATCGGGCGTCGAGACGATCGGGAAGCCGGTCAAGGCCGTGGTGTACCCGGCCAGCATGAAGACATAGCTGCGCGGCGTGCGATCCAGCAGTGCGACTGCAAGACAGACGCCCATCCAAAGTGCAATGGCAAGCGTCAGCAGCTCCGGTGCGTTGACGAGGTTTGGCAGGAGAATAACTGTCATCGTCCCGCCAATGGCGGTTCCGAGCAAGCGATAGGCAGCCTTCGACGTGCTGGCGCCCGACAAGGGGTGTGAGACGATGTAGACGGTCCCGACCGCCCAGTAAGGGTTCTGCAGGTCGAAGCAGAGCGCGATACCCAGCGCCAGCATGGCCGCAACAAACGTCTTCAGCGAAAACAGGACATCGCCGAATTCGGGAAAGCGACCGGTCTTACTCGCCATTGTCCTGAGCCCCTGTAAACGACGCTGCCTTTTCGGCTATGCCCCGCATCACATCGAGTGTCGCCAGCATTTGTTCCTCCGGCAGGTCGCCGAGCATGATTTCGCGCAGCTTGGCCGCGCAGTTTTCGCAGCGTTGAGCGACCTTCAGGCCGGCCGGCGTCATCTCCACCAGTTTGATGCGCCGATCGGAGCTATCGGGTACCCGGCAGATCAACCCGTCGCTCTCCAGCCCGTCGAGCACACGCACCAGCGTCGGCCCTTCGACCCCGACCCGCTCCGCCAGTACGCCTTGCGGAACCCGATCGCCCAGTCGCAACAGGGCGATCAGCGGGGCGGCAGTCGCGTCCGACAGATTGTGTTCGGCAAGCATGACATTCAAAGCGCGCCGCCACCCGCGTCCGCAGACGAGCAGAAGAGGGGCAAACTCGGCCCAGGATTTTTCCAAAGATGTGTTCATGCTTATCGATAGCATTCAATTGGTTCTGATGCAATCGATTATTAATCCCCAGCCAGTTGCTCGGCACGTGGGAAGCTCCTGTTCTCAAAGCCCCAGCCGGCCGAATGGGCCGATCTCAAAGATTCGTGATATCTTCTTTCAAGCGGAAACTTGAAATCTCTACTCATGTTAAATATAGGCCTTGGTCGACACCATCTGTCTGTTCATTCACCAAGAGGATGCCATGAAGTTTTCCCGTTCCTATTTTGCCGGCTTGACGCTCGCCTGCGGTACAGCGCTCAGTCTGCTGGCCGCGTCCGCCGCCCAGGCCCAGGATGAAGGCATCGTCGTTTACAATGCCCAGCATGAGACCCTGACACAGGCCTGGGCTGACGGCTTTACGAAGGAAACCGGCATCAAGGTGACGATCCGCAACGGCAGCGACATGCAGTTCGCCAATCAGATCATCGAGGAAGGCGAAGCCTCGCCCGCCGACGTGTTCCTGACCGAAAATTCCCCGGCCATGACCCTGGTCGACGCCGCCGGCCTTTTCGCGCCGATCAATGCCGACGCACTGGCGCAGGTACCCGACACGTTCAAGTCGGCGGATGGAAAGTGGACGGGCGTTGCCGCCAGAAGCACCGTCTTTGCCTATGACAAAACG
The DNA here is from genome assembly GCF_049472505.1 of Rhizobium sp. HT1-10. Classification (NCBI taxonomy): domain Bacteria; kingdom Pseudomonadati; phylum Pseudomonadota; class Alphaproteobacteria; order Hyphomicrobiales; family Rhizobiaceae; genus Rhizobium; species Rhizobium sp. HT1-10. The sequence continues at coordinate 121,097 of NZ_JBCEBQ010000004.1, forward strand.
AAGCTGAAGGACGCCGATCTACCGAAGTCGATGCTCGATCTTGCCGATCCGAAATGGAAAGGCCGCTGGGGCGCTTCCCCGGGTGGTGCCGATTTCCAGGCGATCGTCAGCGCCTTCCTGGAGCTGAAGGGCGAGGATGAAACGGCCAAATGGCTGAAGTCGATGAAGGACAACGCCACTGCCTACAAGGGCAACAGTGTTGCCATGAAGGCCGTCAATGCCGGTGAGATCGAAGGCGCCTTGATCTATCACTACTACTGGTTCGGCGATCAGGCCAAAACCGGCGAAAACAGCAAGAACGTTGCCCTCCACTACTTCAAGAACCAGGATCCGGGCGCCTTTGTCAGCATCTCCGGCGGCGGTATCCTGGCCTCAAGCCAGCATCAGAAGGATGCGCAGGCCTTTATCAAGTGGATCACCGGCAAGGGCGGCCAGACGGTGCTGCGCGACGGCAATTCGTTCGAGTATGCCGTTGGCAACGGCGCCGAGTCCAACCCGAAGCTGGTACCGCTCGCGGAGCTGCAGGCGCCAAAGATCGAGCCGTCGAAGCTGAACAGCAAGAAGGTCACCGATCTGATGACGGCCGCCGGCCTCATCTGATCCCTCTTGCGCAAGGCTTGCCGGCCCTGCTAGGGGCTTGAGATTAGCGTCATGCTTAAGATCGGCAATCGCCTTCGGGCGGTTGCCGTCCTGTATTCAGGAATGAGAGGCAGCCCTCTTGCTGCAGAAGAACAGTCAACCTGTGTCCGGAATCCCGGCCGCCGCGCTTCGTCTGACCCAGCCGGCCGCTTCCCGCGGCCGCATTCCGAACGCGTCCGTCATCGCCATTGCCAGTCTCGTCTCGCTGCTCAGCCTCGTGCCGCTCGGCTTCATCGTCTGGGTGACCGTCCGGACCGGCTGGGAAGAAGTCACAGCGCTGGTGTTTCGCAATCGCGTTGGCGAGCTACTGATCAATACCGTGCTGTTGGAAGTCTGCACGCTGCCGCTGTGCATCGTGGTGGCGGTCACCCTGGCCTGGCTGACCGAACGCACCGATATGTTCGGCGCCCGCATTTGGTCCTGGCTGTCAGCGGCACCGCTGGCGGTTCCGGCTTTCGTTCACAGCTATGCCTGGGTCAGCCTCGTTCCGAGCATGCATGGGTTGGCGAGCGGCGTGCTGGTTTCGGTGCTTGCCTATTATCCCTTCCTCTACCTTCCGGTCGCCGCCGCGCTGCGTCGTCTCGATCCGGCGATCGAAGACGCGGCAGCCTCGCTCGGCCTTGGCCCCTGGCGCGTGTTCTACAGGGCGGTGCTTCCGCAACTGCGGCTGGCGATCTGCGGTGGCTCGCTGCTCATCGGCCTGCATCTGCTGGCCGAGTACGGCCTGTTCATCATGATCCGCTTCGATACCTTCGCCACCGCCATCGTCGATCAGTTCCAATCGGCCTATAACAGCCCCGCCGCCAATATGCTGGGCGGCGTGCTGGTGCTCTGCTGTTTGTTGCTGCTGGGGCTGGATGCGCTGATCCGTGGCACCGAGCGCTATGCCCGGGTCGGCTCGGGCGCCGCGCGGCCGGCCGATCGTCGCCGTCTCGGCTGGATGGCGCTGCCATGCCTGCTCCTGCCAGCGATCGCCGCGGCGCTTTCACTCGGCGTTCCCTTCGTAACGCTGGCCCAATGGCTGGTCATCGGCGGAACCGGGATCTGGCGGATCGATTTGCTCGGCTCTTCCCTGGCGCAGACCATCCTTCTCGCGGTCGCGGGCGGTATCCTGGCGACCATTGCCGCAGCGCCCATGGCATGGCTGTCCGTGCGCGCCCCCGGCAAGCTGCAGCGGTTGCTGGAGGCCTGCCATTACTACGTCGGCTCGCTTCCGGGCGTGGTCGTCGCGCTGGCACTGGTATCGATCACCGTCAGGCTCGTCTTGCCGCTGTATCAGACTTTCGCCACGCTGCTGGTTGCCTATGTCCTGCTGTTCCTGCCGCGCGCCATGATCGGTCTTCGGGCGAGCATCGCGCAAGCGCCGGTCGAACTCGAGCGGGCAGCCATGGCGCTTGGCCGCACGCCCGGACAGGCGGTTCGCCAGATCACGATGCGGTTGGCCGCTCCTGGCGCTGCCGCAAGCGTGGCCCTGGTTGCGCTCGGCATCACCAATGAGCTGACCGCGACGCTGATGCTGTCGCCCAACGGCACGGTCACGCTAGCGACGAAATTCTGGTCGCTGACCAGCGAAATCGACTATGTTTCGGCCGCGCCCTACGCGCTGATGATGGTCGTGCTGTCGCTGCCGCTGACCATCCTCCTCCACATGCAATCCAAGCGAACGGCCGGGCAATGACTTTCCTGACGATCCAAGACATCAGCAAGCGCTACGGCCCGGTGCTGGCGCTCGACAGCATCGCTCTCAAGGTCGCCACCGGCAGCCGGACGGCCATCGTCGGCCCATCCGGATCCGGCAAGACGACCCTGCTGCGCATCATTGCCGGCTTCGAGCAGCCTGACAGCGGCCGCGTGGTGCTGCAGGGCGAGACGTTGGCCGACGGACCGGCTACCGTTCCCGCTCATCGCCGTGGGATCGGCATCGTCTCCCAGGACGGCGCGCTCTTCCCGCATCTCAGTGTCGCCGAAAACATCGGCTTCGGGATCGAACGCGGCGCGACCGACAGGGCCAAGCGGATCGGCGATCTCGTCGACATGGTCGAACTCGATCACGCCATGCTCGACCGGCGCCCGCACCAGCTGTCGGGCGGCCAGCAGCAACGCGTCGCGCTTGCCCGGGCGCTGGCGCGCAAGCCCCGGCTGATGCTGCTCGACGAACCCTTTTCCGCTCTCGATACGGGCTTGCGCGAAAACATGCGCAAGGCCGTCGCACGGGTGCTGCAGACGGCGGGGATAACCGCCATCCTGGTGACCCATGATCAGGCAGAGGCGCTGTCCTTCGCCGATCAGGTGGCTGTGCTGCGAAGCGGCAGGCTCGTCCAGGCGGGCCCACCGCAGACGCTCTACCTGCATCCCGTCGACCGCGAGACGGCGACCTTTCTCGGCGATGCGCTTTTGCTGCCGGCCCATCTCGACAACGGCTTTGCCGACTGCGTCCTCGGTCGGCTTGCAACGGACAGCGCCGGAAAGAGCGGTCCCGTCGACATCATGCTTCGTCCGGAACAGCTGCAGCTCTCCACCGCTGCGGACATGGACGACGGTGGGCGTTGTTTCGGAACGGTCGACGATATCGAATTCGGCGGCGCCCTATGCACCGTCACGTTGCGGCTGGCCGAGCGAAACGGCGGCTCCACATTGACGGTAAAATGCTCGGGCATCGGACTGCCGACGATCGGCAGCACCGTCGAGGTGAGCGTAAGAGGCAGTGCCCACGTCTTCGCCCGGGCGTAACGCGAAACGGACGGGCTTGGTCAGCGGCTTGCTTCTTTTGACAAGGCACCAAGAATAGCTGCACGGGCCATGTCGGCATCGATCTCGGCGGCATAATGCGCGTTGAAGACGGCATGGGATGGGCGCGTTTCCACGATGGTTCGACCCCTCGTGTATCGCCCCTCCAGTTCCACGTCGATGCGGGCGCGCTGGAATACCGCGATGTCAGGCGCGACGAAGATAGCGGCGGCCGTCGGATCGTAGAGCGCCATGCCGGACCGTCCCCGGCTTGTGCCGATCGCCACATATCCGGCCAGAAGGTCGGCCAGCAAGCCGGCATGCCGACCATCGTTCAAGCGCACGCTTTCAACATCTTCCATCGTGGCGCGGACCTTTCGGCAGATGTCCAGATCCACCATGCGCAGTGGCAATCCGTGGGCAAGCACGATGGCCAGCGCCTCCGGGTCGGCGAAAGCGTTGAATTCGGCGGAGGCGTTATGGTTGCCCGACGTGACGCCGCCGCCCATCCAGGTCAACTCGCTTATCTTCGCAGCGAGATCGGGCCGGGCCAGTGTCACGGCCGCTATGTTGGTCAGTGGTCCGAGCGCCAGGATACGGTGGGGCTCTTCGGCTGTCTCCAGCCATGCGCACATTGCGGCGAAGGCATCGCTGTGCGCGAGTGGCGGCGCTGCCGGCAAGATCCGGCCGATGCTGCGAATGCCGCTATCGCCGAGAATTACCTGCGCCGTTTCCAGCCGGCAAAGCACCGGCATGGCGCGCCCGCTATGGATCGGAAAGTCCCAGCTGAACGCGGCAGCGGCACTGGCAGCAGTGGCGCGGACGCGATCGAGCGGGGCGTTGCCCATGACAAGCGAGACCCCGTCGATCGTCATCCCCGAATGCGCGACCACGAGAATGGCAGCGATATCGTCGAAGCCCATGTCGGTATCGATCCAGACGCCCATGATCCTATTCAAACCTCTTCAGGACAGAAGCTGCCGCGACGGGCAGATCGAATGCGAGTTCGGAACCGATCGTGTAGATGGCCACTGCCGCATCGACCTCCGCCTTGATGGGGCCGAGCGCTGTATCCAGCAGATAGTCGCGTGTGTTGCCGCCGAAGGCCGTGCTGCGCACGGTGCCTCGAAACGGTCCCGCACCCAGGATCACCGCTCTGGGCCGCCATGCAAGGCCTGCTGCTTCGCGGGGCACCGCCTCTGTCGGCGTTACCTCTTGATGCGGGGTTATCAGCCTATTGCCGTGTGTCTCGAAAACATTCTCGAAGCCGACGAAGCGCGCAACGAAGGCCGAGACCGGCCGATTGTAGATCTCGTCCGGCGGGCCGATCTGCTCGATGCGGCCGTTCCGCATGACGACGATACGGTCGGCCAACGCCAGTGCCTCGACCTGATCATGGGTGACGAAGATCATCGTGACGCCGCTTTCCCTCTGGACCCGCTGAAGCTCCGCACGCATGTCGAGTCTGAGCCGGGCATCGAGGTTGGAGAGCGGCTCGTCGAGCAGCAGCACCTTCGGTTCCATCACCATCGAGCGCACCATCGCGACGCGTTGCTGCTGCCCCCCGGAAAGTGCGCCGGGCTTGCGATCGGAAAAACCACCAAGTCCTACGGATTCCAGGCCGGCTTTTACGCGCGCATCGAGATCGTTTCCCCGGAGGCCCTTCAATCTGAGACCAAAGGCAACGTTGTCAAAGACGGAAAGATGCGGAAACAGGGCGTATGACTGGAAGACAAGCCCGATCGCACGTCTGTTCGGTGAAGCGCGGGTGATATCGATGCCATCAAGGATGATCCTGCCGGAGGTCGGCGCCAGCAGCCCGGCGATCGCCCGCATCGTCGTGGTCTTGCCGCATCCGGACGGTCCGAGCAGCGCAACAAGCTCGCCGCGTCCAACCGTGAGGTCGAGATCCGCGACGGCAACGGTCTTGCCATAGGCAAGCGTCAGCTTTTCGAGCGCGAGATAGGACGCGTCAGACATATCGGGAAAATCCTAGGAAGCGTTCCGCCAGGAAAACGATCCCGACGGAAAGGAAGGCGAGCAACGCCGAAAGCGCTGCGACCGAGGGGTCGTAGGTCGTTTCCATGTATCCCAGCATATTGATCGGCAACGTCTGGATACCCGGTCCGGATAGAAACAGCGATACGGGAACCTGATTGAAGCTGGTGACAAAACCGAGGATGAAAGCCGCGAGGAGCCCGCCGCGAATGTTGGGAACCACAACCCTGAAAAAGGCGCCGAGCCGGGATGAGCCGAGAAGCACCGCTGCTTCCTCGATATCCGAGCGCAGGTTGTCAAGGCTCGCCGACACGACGCGCACGGCGTAGGGAAGCACCAGCGCCGTATGGGCGAAGAACAGCGCCAGCGTGATGCTGAAGCCGAAGGGAACGACGAGATAGCGCAGGATCGATAGCCCGACGATGATACCGGGGACGACGATCGGCGCCGACAGGATCGCTCGGATGGCTTCCTTGAAGGGCAGCGGGTAGCGCGACAAGGCATAGGCCGCCGGTACCCCGAGCATCAGGGCGAGCGCTGTTCCGCCCACCGCAAGCAGCATGGAGATCGCGAAGCTGGCGCGGAAGCTGTCGATGGTGAAGACCTTCGCCATCCACTGTAACGACAGGCCGTGCGGCGGGAAGGCCAGCGTTTCGCCGGCCGAAAGCGACGCCGCCACGATGACGAAGAACGGGCCGATCAAAAAGACCAGCACGAGAGAAAGCACGACGGGCGACAGCAGCCTGTTCATATCCTGCTCCGCGCCGTCGCAAGGTGTTTCAGAACCAGATTGGCGCCGAAGCTCATGACGATGAGAATGAAGGCAATAACGCTGGCGGCAACGAAGTCGTTGGAAACGGCAACCCTCTGGTAAAGCAGCGTCTCTAGCATCAACACTTTCGAGCCGCCCAGGATGGCGGGGGTGATGTAGGCGGTGAGGGAGCCTGTGAAGACAAGCGCCCCGCCGAGCACCAGGCCCTCGCGGGTGAGCGGCAGCACTATCTTCCAGAAAACCTGCAGCCAATTGGCGCCGAGCACTCTGGCCGCCGCCACCGCGTCCTTTGGTAAATTCTCGAGCGCGCTGATCAGCGGCAGGATCATCAGCGGTAGGAACAACTGCAGCAGGCCGAGGAAGACAGCCGTTTCGCTGAAGAGCAGGTGGAGCGGACTGTCGATGAGATGCAACGCCATCAGCGCTTCATTGACAAACCCGGTCCGTCCAAGAATGACGATCCAGGCATAGGTGCGCGCCACAGGCGAGATCATCAGCGGAAGAACGACAAGACCGATCATCCGCCCCTTGCCCTTGGGCGGCAGGTGGACGATGGCTAGGGCCGCAGCATAGCCGATCACGACGGCCGTTGCCGTCACCTCGAGACCGAGCCGCAGGGTGCGCAGGAAGACGGTGCGGTTGAGGGTTTCTGAAAAGAATGCCGTGTAGGCGCCGATCGACCAGTCCCCAGCGGGGTCGTGAAACCCTTCCGAGAGCAGCATGATCACCGGTACCAGGAACACGACCGCTGCAAACAGGGCCGCCGGGATTGCCAGTGTCAGCGCCTCGGACCTGTTGTGGAACATGCAATTGCTTCCTGCGGCCAGTGATGCGCGCGGTATCTTCGGCTTGGAACTCAGACATCCACGACGCAGGCCGGTCTATTGGCCGACCGCCTCGTTCCACTCTTTAACCCAGCCATCGCGCTGATCAAGTATGGCAGCCGAAGGAATGAGTTTGAGGCTCCGGGCGGTCGCCTCGCCATAGGTCAGGTTGTTGGCGATGTCGGGCGCGACCTTGACGTCCTTGTTGGCGGGACTGTCGACCAGCTTCTGCGCCAGCGCCGTCTGGACGTCGGTCGAGATCCAGAAATTCATGAATTCCTGCGCCAGATCCTGGTTCTGCGAACCCTTTGTCAGCACCATGACGTTCATGCCGCCCGTCTGGCCTTCTCTTGGCGTCGCCCAGGCGACGGGAACGTCGAGTTTAGTGAAGGCTCCCCAGGAAAAGCGGCCGATTGGCGCTGCCCAGATTTCTTCCTGTTGCATCAATTGCACCAGCTGCGAAGATTTCTCGTAAAAAGTGACAATGTCGTCCTTGTTTTGGCCGATCGCCGCAATCGGCGCCTTCAGATCCGGCGCAGTCTCCCCCATCGCCTGGCCCAGCATCTGCAGTGCCGGCGGTCCCTGGTTGGTGGTGATATTTGGAAAGGCGATATGTCCGACATATTCGGGCTTCAGAAGATCCGCCCAGGATTCGATTTTCATCTTGTCGGGCCGATAGACGATGGAGGTAGCGTAAAAGGTGTAGCCGACGCTCATCCCGTCGCCGTTCGGGTCCTTGGCCAAGTCGTAGAGTTTTTCGATATTGGGCAACTTGACGGGATCGATCTTGGCGAGCAGCCCGTCCCGGGACGCGCGCAGGGCATCCGCCATCGAGACCACGGCCATGTCGACGACCGGATGGGCCTTGTTTGTCTCCATTCTCGCCAGCCGCTCGACGCTGTTGCCGGTTTCCACCACCAGCTTGCAGCCGCATCTGGCTTCGAACGGATCGTAAACCAGCCTCTTGTAGTCATCTTGCGCATAGGCATAGACGGATATGGTGAGCGTCTTGTTTGCTGCCTCCGCAGTCAGCGGCAAGATGCAGGCAAGCCAGATCGCGGTCGCAAGCAGTTTCATCGCATGTGTCTCCGTCCGCCTGCTCACGCCTCCCCGGGAGGGCCGGAGGACTGGCGCGCGATAAGCTGCATCGGCACCCTCGAGAGCGAGGCGGTGACGACGCGGTGGGCGGGTGGCACATCGTCTGCCAATACTGCTTTCGGGACGTTCTGTTCTATGGTTTCCACCAACGCGTTGATGGCGATCTCGGCGATGGTCTTCATGTCCATCCGCATCGTGGTGATACCGGGTCTTACCACCGATGACCAGATGAGATCGTCGAAGCCGGTGACGCTGACCTTGTCCGGCACGCCGATGCCTGCCTGCTGCAATTCGGTGAGGGCCCGCAAGGCGGGCAGGTCGGAAACCGCTGCGAAGGCCGTAAAGCCCTGTCCTGCTTTTTCGGCGAGCCCGAGCAGGCAGCCGGCTCCATTCTGGGCCTCGATGGTCTCGACCCACAGGACTTCCGCCCTGGCATCTTTGGAAAGCGCCGACTTGATTCCGCCGATCCGGTCGTTCTGCACGTTGGAAGCCGGGTTGTTGCCCAGCACGAGGATCTTGCGGTGTCCGAGGTCGATGAGATGCCGGGCAATCTGTGCGCCCGCATGCCAATGATCGGCAGACACGGTATTTCCGGGCGTTGACGGCGTATCGATTACCGCGACAGGGCAGCCGATGTCAGCAACCCGCGTCCCGCGCCGTGGCACGATGACCATGCCATCGACACCGCGTTCGAGGAGCCTGCCGATGGCTTCAGTCTGCTGTGCGATGCTGCCACGCGAATCGGCGATCAATGTTCCATAGCCGGCGACCGACGCGGCATATTCGATCGCCTGGGCAATTTGCGGAAAAAGAGGGTTGGCAATGTCGGGAAGAACCAGTCCCAGGACCGAGCTCCGGCCCGTCCGCAGCGCACGTCCGGCCTGGCTCGGCACGTAACCAAGGGCCGTGGCCGTTGCCCTGATTCTCTCGCCCAATTCGGCGGAGACGCGGCCCTTGCCGGAAAGTGCATTGGAGACACTGGCCACAGAAACGCCAAGTGATGCTGCAATGCGACTGAGGTTAGGTCCGGAACGGTGGGGTGCCATACAGGGTCAAAGCTTCATTAATCGTTTAATCAACCGATAATTCAGTTAATCCTGCTTGTCGAATCGAAAGTGAACAGTCTGCTGAATGTGCATGGGTCAATGTTGCAATGCAACCCGCTCAGCTGTCCGGCGGGTCGCGCTTGGCGTGAGGGCGGAGCTTACCTTAAGCAGCCAACGCTTTCAGAATCCGAACCCAGGAGCGGATACCCTTGTGGTAGGAAGCCAGCTCGTATTTTTCGTTCGGCGAATGGATACGGTCGTCATTGAGGCCGAAGCCGACCAGTAGCGATTCCATGCCGAGCATTTTCTGGAAGTCGCCGACGATCGGGATCGAGCCACCCATACCGATGACGACGGCGGGCTTCGGCCATTCGTCTGACAGCGCGGCCTTGGCCTTGTTGAGAAGCGCAGATTCGTAGGAGAGCTGGATTCCCGGCGAGCCGCCATGGCCGTGGAATTCGACGGAGCAATCGGCAGGGACCTTCGAGTTCACGTAGGCCCGGAAGGCGTCGCGGATCGCAGCCGGATTTTGATCGCCGACCAGCCGGAAGGAAATCTTGGCCGATGCCTTGGAGGCAATGACGGTCTTGAAGCCGTCGCCGGTATAACCGCCGGTGATGCCGTTGACTTCGGCCGTAGGCCGCGCCCAGGTCAGCTCGAGAGCCGAACGGCCCCTTTCGCCCGATGGGATGGAAAGGCCGATTTCGCCAAGCAGTTTTTCGGCGGAAGCGTCGAGCTTTTCCCAGCTCGCCTTGATGTCGGCGGGCGTTTCGCTGACGCCATCGTAGAAGCCGGGCAGCGTTACGGAGCCGGTGGCATCATGCAGACCGGCAACGATGTCCGCAAGGATATGAATCGGATTGGCCGCAAGGCCGCCGAACATGCCGGAGTGAAGGTCACGGTCGGCAGCAGTGACCACGATCTCTTCGCCGACCAGACCACGCAGACCGGCAGCGATGGCAGGCGTCTCGGCATCCCACATGCCGGTGTCGCACACGAGCGCATAGTCCGCCTTCAACTCGGCCGCATTGGCCTCGAGGAAAGGCTTCAGCGATGGCGAGCCCGATTCTTCCTCGCCCTCGAACAGGATGGTGATGCGGCAGGGGAGCGTGCCTTCGATGTCTTTGTAGGCCCGGCATGCCTCCACAAAGGTCATCAGCTGGCCCTTGTCGTCGGAGGTGCCGCGTCCGGTGATGACCTTGCGGCCATTGCCGATATCCTTGATGGCAGGCGCGAAAGGATCATTCTCCCAAAGCTCGATCGGGTCCACGGGCTGAACGTCGTAATGGCCGTAGAACAGCAGATGCGGCGCATCGGCGGTGGCCCCGGCATGGTGGGCGACGACCATCGGGTGCCCGGGTGTATCGCGGACGGAAGCCTCGAAGCCGATCGAGATCAAGTACGTCGTCAACCACTCCGCCGCCTTGCGGCATTCCGGCTTGTAGGCAGGATCGGTCGAGATCGACTTGATCCGCAGCAGTTCGAACAGCTTGTCGAGGCTAACAGGCAGGTTTTCATCGGCGCGATCGAGAATGGGGGAGAGGTCAGTCATGGTGTGTCCTTCTTGCGTATGCGTGGGACGATAGACCAAAGCCGAAAGCCTTTCGAGCAGCAATCGCCCACAGACAGTGATTTCGCACGTCCTCCCGTGCCCTACGAACAGGAATTTGACTGCTCTCAAAGTCGCTTGGCGTTTTCCAGGATGCGGCGGATATATTCCAGCAGCAGTTCCCGTTCGAACACCCTGAATCCTTTGAAGAGCTGCTGGTCGGCGGCGATGGCGGCCTCTACGGCCCCGGCCTGCATGGCTGTGCCTCTTTCTGTGAGATGAACAAGCTGTGCCCGCTTATCGGAGGGATGAGGCCCGCGTGTTACCAGCCCATCCCTTTCCATGCGGGCCAAAGTGTTGGCCATGGTGGCTTGTTCGATATCGACGCGCTCCAGCAATTGCTTCTGCGTCAAGCCATCCTCGGCCCACAATTCGACCAGGATCGGAAACTGGCCTGGAGAGAAACCAAGCCCCGCCGCTCGCTGCTGCAACGAGCGACTAAAACCCTTGGCCAGCTGACTGGCAAGGTAGGTTGCGGAGTCCGTTCGACTGAATCCCATGACTTGTGCATAAGCCCGATTTGGCACGGGAACAACGGCTAAAATGGTTGCTAACCAGGCCAAAGCGACATTGGAGGCGAGCGTTGAATTGAAAAAGCCGCCATGGCCTGGAGGGGAACCATGGCGGCTAAAAGTAGGGACAAAGGCCCGGAGAGCGGGGGGAAGGCCTTTGTCCAAGTCTGATGGGGCAGGGGACATGCCGTCGATCAGACCCGCGACGCTTTTAAACGCCGGTGACAGGGATATTTGATTTCAAATGCGGCTTTTCAAGGAAAGCTGCCATCTCCGGCGGTTACAAATTGGTAACGTTTTAGCCGCGTCTGCGGTCGCGCGGCGTTCGGAAACCGATGAAGTTGGTATGGACGTCTGTGGTGTCGCAGGGTATCCATTTCGCCATGAAAAATGGTGATCATCTCTTCCTGGTCGACGGCTCGGGCTTCATTTTCCGCGCCTTTCACGCAATTCCGCCGCTTAATCGCAAATCGGACGGATTGCCTGTCAATGCCGTGTCCGGGTTCTGCAATATGCTATGGAAGTTGCTGCGCGACGCGCGCAACACCGATGTCGGCGTCACGCCCAGCCATTTTGCTGTTATCTTCGACTATTCCTCGAAGACATTCCGCAACGACCTCTATCACCTCTACAAGGCTAACCGTTCCGCCCCTCCGGAAGACCTGGTTCCGCAGTTCGGCCTGATCCGCGAGGCGACCCGCGCCTTCAACCTGCCTTGTATCGAGACAGAGGGTTTCGAGGCCGACGACATTATCGCCACCTATGCACGGCTCGCTGAGGCCACCGGTGCCGACGTCACCATCATCTCGTCCGACAAGGACCTGATGCAGCTGGTGACGCCGAACGTCCATATGTACGACGCCATGAAGGACAAGCAGATCGGCATCCCCGACGTCATCGAGAAATGGGGTGTTGCGCCTGAAAAGATGATCGACCTGCAGGCGCTGACGGGCGATTCCACCGACAACGTGCCGGGCATTCCTGGCATCGGCCCGAAGACGGCAGCCCAGCTGCTGGAGGAGTTCGGCGATCTCGAGACGCTGCTGGCGCGGGCCGGCGAGATCAAGCAGCAGAAGCGCCGCGAAAACATTGTCGCCAATGCCGATCTTGCCCGGCTGTCGCGTCAGCTCGTCGAGTTGCGCACCGACGTTCCGCTTGATGTCCCGCTTGAACAGCTGACGCTGGAGCCGCAGGACGGACCGAAGCTGATTGCCTTCCTGAAAGCCATGGAATTCACCACGCTGACCCGCCGCGTTGCCGATGCGACCGGCGCCGACGCCTCGGCCATCTCCGCGGCCAAAATTCCAGTGGAAGTCGTCGCCGAGGCCCACGGGCCTGATATGGATACGCTCGCCTCGGTCACGGAAGGCGAGCGATCCGAGGAAGACATCACTCCGTCTCCGACCGATCCGCTGCCGGTCGAAGGGCCGCATCTTGGCGCAACGGCCGCCGATCTTGCCAAAAGTCGTGCGGAACGTTTTGCGACCGCCAAGTTCGACGCGTCGACCTATGCGACCATCCGGGACGTCGCGACGCTTTCCACCTGGATTGCTGCCGCCCGTGACACCGGGCTTGTCGCCTTCGACACCGAGACCACGTCGATCGACGTGATGCAGGCCGATCTGGTCGGCTTCTCGCTTGCCTATGCCGATCCGTCGGACCCGACGGGGCTGACCATCCATGCCGGCTATGTGCCTCTCGCCCATAAGACCGGTAGCGAGGATTTGTTCAGCGATGGCGTCAAGCTTGCGCCGGACCAGATCCCCATGGACGATGCTCTCGCTTTGCTAAAGGGGCTGCTGGAGGACCCGTCCGTCCTCAAGGTGGCGCAAAACCTGAAATATGATTACCTGCTGATGAAGCGCTACGGCATCATCACGCGAGGTTTCGACGATACCATGCTGATGTCCTATGTGCTCGATGCCGGCGCCACGACGCATGGCATGGACACTCTGTCCGAGCGCTGGCTCGGGCACACACCGATCGCCTTCAAGGATGTCGCCGGCAGCGGCAAGTCGTTGGTCACCTTCGACCGCGTCGCCATCGATAAGGCAACCGCCTATGCCGCCGAAGACGCAGACGTGACACTGCGTCTGTGGATGGTGCTGAAGCCGCGCCTGGCCGCGCAGAAGCTGACATCGGTCTATGAGCGCCTGGAGCGGCCGCTGGTGCCGGTCCTGGCCCATATGGAGGAGCGCGGCATCACCGTCGACCGCCAGATCCTCTCCCGCCTTTCCGGCGAGCTCGCCCAGAAGGCCGCCGCCTTCGAGGACGAGATCTACGAACTCGCGGGTGAGCGCTTCAACATCGGTTCGCCGAAGCAGCTGGGGGACATCCTGTTCGGCAAGATGGGCCTTGCCGGTGGCGGCAAGACCAAGACGGGCCAATGGTCGACCTCTGCAAGCGTGCTGGAGGACCTCGCTGCCGAAGGACTGCCGCTGCCGCGCAAGATCGTCGACTGGCGCCAGCTGACCAAGCTCAAGTCCACCTACACGGACGCGCTGCCGGGCTATATCCATCCGCTGACGAAGCGTGTCCACACCTCCTATTCGCTGGCCTCGACCACCACCGGCCGGTTGTCGTCATCCGAGCCGAACCTGCAGAATATTCCGGTGCGCACTGCCGAGGGTCGAAAGATCCGCACCGCCTTCATCTCGACACCCGGCAACAAGCTGCTGTCCGCCGACTACAGCCAGATCGAACTGCGCGTGCTTGCCCATGTCGCCAATATCCCGCAACTGACCCAGGCCTTCTCCGAGGGCGTCGACATCCATGCGATGACGGCATCCGAGATGTTCGGCGTACCGGTTGAGGGTATGCCCTCCGATGTGCGGCGTCGTGCAAAGGCCATCAACTTCGGCATCATCTACGGCATTTCCGCCTTCGGCCTTGCCAACCAGCTATCGATCGAGCGCTCCGAGGCGGGCGAATATATCAAGCGCTACTTCGAGCGCTTCCCCGGCATCAAGGATTATATGGAGGCGACGAAGGCTTACGCCCGCGACAAGGGCTATGTCGAAACCATCTTCGGCCGTCGCATACACTACCCCGAGATCCGTTCCTCCAATCCGTCGATGCGTGCCTTCAACGAGCGCGCTGCCATCAACGCCCCGATCCAGGGCTCGGCTGCAGACGTCATTCGCCGGGCAATGATCCAGATAGAGCCGGCCCTGGCAAAGGCCGGCCTCGGGGAACGCGTCCGCATGTTACTGCAGGTGCATGACGAACTGATCTTCGAGGTCGAGGATGGCGACGTCGAGCGGACCCAGCCGGTCATCGTCTCGGTCATGGAAAATGCCGCGATGCCGGCCGTCGAGATGAGCGTTCCGCTCAAGGTCGACGCGCGGGCTGCCGACAACTGGGACGAGGCGCACTGACGGCTGGCAAGACGACGGAATCGCCTGCCAGCTTTTAGAAGATCCAGCTTGCTGAACCTGTCTCCAAGCTCGCGGCCTGCCCTTGCCCGTCAATTGCGCAAGATAGTCTCGAGCGTGTCGATCATCTGGTGCGCCGCCTCATCCACCGTACCGCTGTTGTCGATGGTGACGACGTCGTCGTCGCCGTCAACGATCAGCGAGCCGCGCTCCAGCCGCTTCAGGATGTCGGCGCGCGTCTCCCGGCCCCGCGCCTCAAGACGCTCGGCGAGCACCTCGGGACGCGCCGTCACGTTGATGACCGTCAACCGCGGAAAGGCCGCCCGGAAGCGGTCGAGCACCGAACGCGAGCCGTTGGCGATGACGATGTTCCCCTGCGAGAGCTCCTGCAGGACGGCGGCGGGAATCCCGTATTTGAGGCCATGCGCGGTCCATGAGACGGCAAAGCTGCCAGCCCTGTCCATCGCCTCGAAGCCGCCTTCCGACACGCTGATGTGGTCCTCACCGCCGGCATCCGCGCCGCGGGTGATGACGCGCCGGGCGAAGTGCACATCCGTGCGTCCCTCGAAATACTGCGCGGCCCTGCCTATCAGCGTATCCTTGCCGGCGCCGCTCGGACCGACAACCACAACCATCCTGCCGCTCTGCTGCGGGGCAGAGGTCGCTTCGCGATGGGCCTCAAGATCCTCCATCAGGCGACCCGTCGCCCCTGCCGCCAGACGGCGCGTGTCACCGGAACGCCGGTATCGCGGCGAACGCGCACCAGGTCGGCCCTGAGGCCGGTGGCAATGCGGCCGCGGTCGTCGAGGCTGACGGTGCGCGCCGGCGTTGCGGTAACCATGGCAATCGCTTTAGGCAGTGAGATGCTTTCGATCTCGTCGGAAAGAATGAACGGCGCGTGCAGCAGGCTCAGCGGCACGTAATCAGACGACAGCACATCGAGAACGCCCATCTCGGCCAGGTCGCGGGCCGCGATGTTGCCGGAATGGGACATGCCGCGGACGATGTTCGGAGCCCCCATCAGCACGCTCATGCCGGCAGCATGGGATGCTTTGGCGGCCTCGACGCTGGTTGGAAATTCAGCCAACCGAACACCATAGGCAATCGCCTCGTCGACATGGTCCAGTGTCGCATCGTCATGGCTGGCAATCGTGATGCCGCGCTCATGGCAGATCTTGGTGATCGCATCGCGGTGCGGCGTCGAATACTTGGCCGACTCCTCCAGGCGCTTGGCGATGAATACGGCAAAGGCGTCATCCGAAAGACCGCGCTTCTTCTGGTAGTAGAAGATGTACTTGTCCATCGTCTGGAACTGCCGCTGGCCCGGCGCATGGTCCATCAACGACACAAGCCGAACGGCATCGTCCCGCTGGAAATCGGCGAAATGCTCAAGAACGTTCTCGGCGGATACTTCACAGCGCAGATGGATCAGGTGGTCGGCGCGCAGCCGATCATCCCGCTGGGCCGCTTCGATGGCATCGGCCATTTCGCGCATTTCGCCATGATCAAAGCCGCCGTCCTCGTCCGAACCCATGCGCAGGCAATCGAAAACGGTGGTGATGCCTGAGGTGGCGACCTGCGCGTCATGGGCCTGAATAGCTGCCGTTTTGTTCCAGCGCACGCCGGGGCGCGGCGAGTAGTGGGATTCCAGGTGGTCGGTGTGCAGCTCGACCAGGCCGGGCAGCAGGTAGTCGCCCTCGAAATCCTCGCCGACCTTAGAAGAGCCTTCGGAGATCTCGGCAATTTTCCCGTCGCGGATGACGACGGAGCCGGAAACGATCTGGTCCTCGAGGATGATGCGGGCGTTTGAAAGAACGGTTTCTTGAGGCATGTCAGGGAGTCTTTCAGCTTTGGGCGTGGCCGAGTGGCAGCCAGGAACGAACGGTAAAGGGCGCGCCGCGCGTCTCTTCGACGAAAACGGCAAGGCCAGAGATGAGAAGCGGGCGGCCGATATGGTCGGCAAAGGTCTGGCGCAGAACGGCGGCGACGGACGCCTGTCGCTCTGCCTCAACCTGCCCCGTCAGTGTCATATGAAAACGGAACTGCTCCATGACATAGGGATATCCCCATCGCAACAAGTTGGCGCGATGCTCCGCATCGAGCTGTTCGGGCTTGCGGCGGGCGATGTCCGCTTCTGACAATGCCGCCCTGAAGGGTTCGAAGGAGCGGACGACATCGGCGGAGAATGCCTGCAGCTGAGGATAGAGATCGCCCGGCACCAGCGCGAAGAAGCGGCCGAGCTGGCCGAGCACAAGTTCCGGCAGCGAGAAAGCCGGCGTCCTGGCGGCAAATTCTGTTGCGACATCCATCAGGTCACGCTCGTTGACCGAAGAGGCGAGCTCGAACGGTGCCTTCAGGGTCGCATGAAATCCGTAGCGCCGCGGCTCCTCGGTGATATGACGGAGATCTTCTGCAGCGAGATCACCGATCGAGCGCAGCTCCGAGCTCCCGCCGCTGAAGGCATCTCGGCCAAGCCAGCGGCTGGCCAGGATGGTGAGGGGATCGTCGTGCGGTGGCGTGAAATAAAGGGCGTAGCGCAAGTGGCCATCCTCGGATGCGTGCGGGAGAGCACAGTGCCGTGATTTCTCGAGCGGCTGCAAGATGGCCCTGCGCTAAAAGATTTCCATGACAGAATGATGATCAAACCCGGCCCGGGCGACCTTTATTGCACGTTGCGCGTTCCCATCAGCCGTGTCCGCAGGGCATTGGACGCAGCGTCGAACAGCATCACGACGGCAAGCGTCAGCAGCACCATGTAGGCGACGTTTTCCCAGTTCTTGTTGGTCCGCATCGCCTCCCAGAGCTTGAGGCCGATACCGCCGGCCCCGACCGCGCCGATGATCGTTGCGCCTCGGACGTTCGATTCCCACTGGTAAAGCGTCTGGCTGACGATGATGGGGACGATCTGCGGCATCACGCCGTAGCGTTGCACCAGCATTTCCGACGCGCCGGTCGACTGGATGCCCTCGCGCGGCTTATCGTCGATGTTTTCCAGCGCCTCGGCGTAGATTTTGCCGAGCGTGCCTGTCTCGGTGAAGAAGATTGCAGCACTGCCGGCCAGCGGTCCGGGACCGAAGGCGCGGGTGAAGAACAGCGCCCAGATCAGCATATCCATCGACCGCAGGAAGTCGAAGAAGCGCTTGACGATCTGGTTGACGATACGGCTCGAGGTGATGTTGCGCGCCGCCAGAAAGGCCAGCGGAAAGGAAACGATGGCACCGAGCAGGGTGCCCAGAAACGCCATGACGATCGTCTGCAGCAGCTTGGTCAGCACGTCCCCGTGCTGCCACTGGCCGTTGGTCCAGAAGTCGTTGAAGGCGAGCGCCCAGTTGGACTGGCCCTTGACCAACGGCGGCCCGCTGACGAGCAGGGTCGCGACCTCGCCCGGCGACTTCTCAAAGAATTTCGAGTTGGTGTCGAAGATGAAGTTTGGCCAGCCGAGAAAGCGCTTGCGGACCTTCACCCGGTCGTTGTCGATGCTGACATCGCCGTCGAAACCGAGGTCGGCAAGCACGTTGTCGTCATAGACCGTCATCCAGGCGGGCACGGGGCCGACAACCTTCGGCTGGCCGCTCACCAGAGACACGGCGACACGCGCGCCGTTGGCAACGACCGTCACCTCCGTCTTGGTGATCTCGATCAGCTTTCTCGCGCCATCGAGCTCCACCGTCGTGCTGCCATCGGCATGCGCCTTGACCCAGTCCGGATGCGGATCGTCGCCGAGCGGCGAGAAGCGCGGATAGTGCGGCGCCACCTGATCGCCGGTCAGGCGGAATTCAGGCTGGACGTCGTAGCTGACCCACTGGCTGAGAAAGATACCGACGCGGTCCCAATGGGCTTCGCCGAGGATCTTCGGCAGCTGGAAAAACCAGACGGCGTAGAGGGCGTAAAGAAGCAGCCCGATGACAGCCAGAAGGCCACCGAAGCGCTTGTGAAAGGGCGGGTTGAAGGCCTGCGGGAAGCGCTCTTCGATGGATGCCGCATGGCTTGCGTCGGTCAGCGTCATGGGAACCTCAGTGGTGCAGCAGGAAGGCGTGTTCGCCGACGAGGCGCTTGCGCAGCCAGGCGGAGAACTGGTCGACGGCCAGGATGGTGATGAAGAGCAGCAGAATCAAAGCCATCGTCTTCGCACCGAAGCCACGCGAGATCGACAGTTTCAGCTCTTCGCCGATACCGCCGCCGCCGACCGCGCCGATGATGGTCGAGGCACGCACGTTGATCTCCACCCGGAGCAGGGCATAGGACATGAAGTTCGGCAGGACCTGCGGCAGGGCTGCGAAACGGACGCGCTCGGTCCAGCTGGCGCCAACCGAGCGGATGCCCTCGTCGGCTTTCATGTCGGCATTTTCGATCGTCTCGTAGAACAGCTTGCCGAGCGCGCCGATGGAATGAAGACCGACGGCGATGATGGCCGAGACGGGACCGATCGAGATAATGGCTGCAAACAGTCCGGCAATCACGATTTCCGGAAAGGCGCGCAGCACCTCCATGACGCGCTTGACGACGATCCGCACCGGCTTTGCCGGCGTAAGGTTGCGCGACGCCATGAACGACAGCGGCAGGGCAAACACGAAGCCGATGATGGTCGACACCAGCGCGACGTTGATGGTGATGAGCATCAGCTCGAAATATTCGGGAACGTAGAAATCGCCCCAGACGTAGACCCGGCCGCGTGGGAAATTGAATTCCTCGCCGCCCGTGCCGGGGTCGTTCGGGCTCGCGATGTCGAACAGGGCGCGCCAGACGTCGTTCCAGTCCTTCGGCACCAGCCAGCTGACGAAATCGAACAAATGCGGCAGGCGCTCGAAGAAATGGCCGGCATTGCTGTCGTTGGCAAATTGCATCGACGAGACGAGGGCCGCCAGGAGCACAAGCAGTCCGAAGATCGTGTAGACGCGACGACGCGCGACCTGCTTCGCCCAGCTGTCGCCGATCTCCTGCGCCGTGGGCGGCGTCTGCATGTGGGTGTCGGCTATCGTCATGAAGCGCTGCTCGTCGAAAGGGGAATGGTCAGGCCAAATAAAAAGGCGGCCGGTCAGACCGGCCGCCTCTCGATGATATCGGATCAGCCGCCGATGGCTGCTTTGCGGACTTCGACGATCGCGTTGTAGAACTCGGCCTTGACAGGAACGTAGCCCTTGAAGTCGCCGCCTTCGATGGCGTCGAAGCACTTCTTGTCCTTGGTCGGCAGCTGCGTGAAGAAGTCGGCAAGCTTCGTCTGCCAGGCGGCGTCCAGCTTGTTGGAAACGACCAGCGGGCCGTTCGGGATCAGCGGCGAACGCCAGACTTCAACCAGCTTGTTCGGGTCGACGGCGCCCTTGTTGACTTCCTTGCGGAAGGTGCCGGAGGTGTAGCCGTCCTTGAAGTTGCCGATGCCCGACGAGTCGTCGACCGCAACGTCGACCTTGCCGTCATAGGCTGCGAGCAGGTTGTTCTCGTGGCCGCCGTTGAACTGGGTCGAAGCGAAGAACTTGTCGTTCGGAACGCCCGTGGTCTTCGGGATCTGCGTCAGGGGAACGAGGTAGCCCGAGGTGGAGTCCGGGTCGGCGTAGCCCAGCTTCTTGCCCTTGGCGTCCATGATGGTCTTGATGCCGGAAGACTTCAGCGCGAGACCGATCGAATAATAGCCGGTCGAACCGTCGGCCTGCTGCGTCGTCAGGATCGGGGTAACGGCCTTCGGGTCCTTGATGTAGGTTGCGGCATAGCCGGAAGCGCCGAGTTCGGCGAAGTCGAGCGTGCCACCGAGCAGGCCCTGGATAACGCCGTCATAATCGGCAGCCGGGAACAGCGAGACCTTCTCGAAGCCGAAAGTTTCCTTGAGGTGATCGGCAAGGCAGGCGTAGTTGCGCAGGCGGTCGGCTTCGTTCTCGCCGCCGAGAATGCCGACGCGGAATTCCTTGAGATCGGCGGCAGAGGCTGCCTGGCCGACGAGCGAAAGGATCGCCGTGGCTGCAAGAAGTGTCTTCTTCAACATGGGTTCGTCTCCTGATTAACCGGTGTCCCCGGATGTTCGGTCTGAAAGGCTGCGCCCGTGACGTGGGCCTTCGATCCCGGTCTCTCCCTCAGAGACCGGCCAGTGCCAGCGGCGAAGCGTCGGCAGATGCATGAGCCGCGCTCGGCGCGGGCAAATTGGCTGTGTTGATGCTCGTCGACGTCATCGTTTCGTCGATGCCCGCGCCATCCCGATCGGTGCCGTAGATGGCATTGACGGCATCGGCGGTCAGCGCCGAGGGCGGGCCGTCGAAGACGACGCGGCCGGCCGCCATGCCGATGATCCGCTCACAATAGTTGCGGGCCGTATCCAGCGTGTGCAGGTTGGTGATGACGGTAATGCCGTCGCGCTCGTTGATGTCGCGGAGTGCATCCATCACGATCTTGGCATTGAGCGGATCGAGCGAGGCGATCGGCTCGTCGGCAAGCAGCATTTTCGGCTTCTGCATTAGTGCGCGGGCAATGGCGACGCGCTGCTGCTGTCCGCCGGACAGCGTTCCCGCCATCTGCATTGCCGTCTGCTCGATGCCGAGGCGCTCGAGCGCCATGATCGCGTCGATACGCTCCTCGCGGGTGAAGATGTTGAGCAGGCTCAGCGTCGTCGAGCGGTGGTTGAGGCGCCCGAGCATGACGTTGGTCAGCACGTCGAGGCGCGGCACGAGATTGAACTGTTGGAAAATCATGGCGCAGTCGCGCTGCCAGTTGCGCAGCGCCTTGCCGCGAAAGGCAGATACTTCGGCGCCGGCGAAATGGATGGAACCGGACGAGGGGAGCGCAAGATGGTTGATCATGCGCAGCAGTGTCGACTTGCCGGCGCCCGAGCGGCCGATGACGCCGACCATCTGGCCCTGCGGGATGTCCAGCGTCACGGAATCGACAGCGAGCTTGTTTCCGAATTTGCGGGTTACATCCTTTAGCTCGAACATCAGGTCTCTCTTTCGCGGCGACACGTCATGTGTGACGCTTTCAAAAAAAGGCGCCTCCGAGCGCGCCTGTGTGGTGAAATTTCTACTGCCGGTTAATGAACTTGCGATGTCAGATTTGTGTAACTGCTGTCACACTCCGGCCCTGGAGGCCTTCTCAACCACCGTATCGGCTGAGAAAGTCGTCTGCCGAGAGGGCACGAAAATCGGCAAGCGCGGTGCGAAGCCGATCATGGTCCCAGTCCCACCAAGAGAGGGCATCCATGCGCTCTCCGACAGCCTTCGGGAAACGTTCGCGGATGAGCTTTGCCGGCACGCCGCCGACGATTGCATAGGGCGCGACATCCTTGGAAACCACGGCACCCGCGCCGATGACGGCGCCGTTGCCGACGGTAACACCCGGCAAGATGGTTGCCCCATGGCCGATCCAGACGTCGTTGCCGATGACGACGCGGTTCTCGCGGCGCCAGGCGAAGAAATCGCTCTCCATGTCCGCGTCCGGCCAGTAGTCTGTGGCCCGATAGGTGAAGTGGTGCAGCGTCGCGCGCCATGTGGGATGGTTGGTGGCATTGATGCGAACGGCAGCAGCGATATTGACGAACTTGCCGATCGTTGCGCACCAGGCCGCACCGTCCTGCATGATATAGGAATAATCCCCCATCTCGACCTCATCGAGCCGTGTGCGCTCCGACACCTCGGTATAGCGCCCGAGCGCCGAATTGCTGACCCTGGCGCTTGGATCGATGTAAGGCTGCTCGCTGATTTTTCTGCTCATCTCATGGACCTTTCAGGCATCGCTGCGCTTCCACCGCCGAGGCGGCACGCACAAAGTTGAGGCTGGTGTCGAGGATCAGGCGTCGGCCGGCGTCAGCGCCTTTCGCGGCGAGAAGGCGCTAACGTCGAGTATCCGGTCGGCGACAGCTTCCCGCACTTCATCGTCATGAAAGATCCCGAGCAGGGCGACCCCGGCCTTCTTCTTTGCCTCGATCAGTTCGACGACGACAGCGCGGTTGCGGGCATCGAGCGAGGCGGTCGGTTCATCGAGCAGCAGGATGGCGTGGTCGGTGATGAAGCCGCGCGCGATGTTGACGCGCTGCTGCTCGCCACCGGAAAAGGTCGCCGGCGGCAGTTGCCAGAGTTCCTTAGGCAGGTTGAGCCGCGACAGCAGTTCCGCAGCCCGTTCCCGGGCAACGGTGGCGCTCTCGCCGCGCGCCGTCAGCGGTTCGGCGACGACATCGATGGCGGAAACACGCGGGACAGTGCGCAGGAACTGGCTGACATAGCCCATCGTGTGACGACGGACATCGATGACCGTGCGCGGATCAGCCGTCGCCAGATCGACGATGCTATCCTTATGGACGACGAGGATCTGCCCGCCATCGACCGCGTAGTTGCCGTAGGTCATCTTCAAAAGGGAGCTCTTGCCGATACCCGAGGGGCCGCCGAGAACGACACATTCGCCCGATGCCACGGAAAAGGAAACATCGGCGACGACCGGCAGGCGGATGCCATCGCGCAGATGCATGACGAAGCTCTTGAAAACTTCCGAGACGACGAGAGGCGTTGCCATGGCGTTGTTCCTTAGACTTGCAGGATCGATGAGACGAGCAGCTGGGTGTAGGGCTCGTGTGGATCGTCGAGCACCCGGTCGGTCAGGCCATGCTCGATGACATTGCCATCCTTCATCACCATCATCCGGTGCGACAGCAGCCGGGCGACGGCGAGGTCATGGGTGACGACGATGGCCGACAGACCGAGATCCTGAACGAGACCGCGAACGAGATCGAGCAGGCGGGCCTGCACGGAAACATCGAGGCCACCGGTTGGCTCGTCCATGAACACGAGGCGCGGCGAGGTCACCAGGTTGCGGGCAATCTGCAGGCGCTGCCGCATGCCGCCGGAGAAGGCGCGCGGCTGGTCGTCGATACGGTCGGCGTTGATCTCGACGCGGCCGAGCCAGTCGATCGCCGTGGCGCGGATATTGCCGTAGTGACGATCGCCGACAGCCATCAGCCGCTCGCCGACATTGGCGCCGGCAGACACGGTCATGCGTAGGCCGTCGGCCGGGTTCTGGTGCACGAAGCCCCAGTCGGTGCGCATCAGGAAGCGTCGCTCGGCCTCGTTCATGTGGAAGAGCTCGCGATATTGCCCGTCGCGCATATGATATTCGATGCTGCCGGTGGTCGGCATCAGTCGGGTCGACAGGCAGTTGAGCAGCGTCGTCTTGCCGGAGCCGGATTCCCCGACGATGGCGAGTACTTCGCCCGGCCAGAGGTCGAAGGAGACATTGCGGCAGCCGATGCGCTTGCCGTAGAACTTCGAGATGTCCTTGACCCTGAGGAGTGGCGTCTCGGTCATTCTGCAGCCTCCTGGTTGGGTGCCAGCATCTCGCCGACATGGCCATGGGCCCGGCGATCCTCGCAATGGTCGGTATCCGAGCAGACGAACATCCGCCCGCCCTTGTCGTCGAGGATAACCTCGTCGAGATAGACATTCTCGGCGCCGCAGAGCGCGCAGGGTTTGTCGAAGCTCTGGATTTCGAAGGGGTGATCCTCGAAATCGAGGCTGACGACGTCGGTGTAGGGTGGAACGGCATAGATCCGCTTCTCGCGCCCGGCGCCGAAAAGCTGCAGCGCTTCCGACTGATGCATCTTCGGATTGTCGAACTTCGGCGTCGGCGACGGGTCCATGACGTAGCGACCCTGGACTTTGACCGGATAGGCGTAGGTGGTCGCGATCCGGCCGTTGCGGGCGATGTCCTCGTAGAGCTTGACGTGCATCAGGCCGTATTCTTCGAGCGCATGCATCTTGCGCGTTTCGGTCTCGCGCGGCTCCAGGAACCGCAGCGGCTCCGGCTGCGGAACCTGGTAGACCAGCACGTGATTGGGTCCGAGCTTTTCCTCGGGAATGCGATGGCGTGTCTGGATGATCGTCGCCTCGCCCGTATGGGTGGTGACCGCAACATTCGCGACCTTCTGGAAGAAGGCGCGGATCGACACCGCATTGGTGGTGTCGTCGGCACCCTGGTCGATCACCTTCAGCACGTCGTCAGGGCCGATGATCGATGCCGTCACCTGGACGCCGCCGGTACCCCAGCCGTAGGGCATCGGCATTTCGCGCGAAGCGAAAGGAACCTGGTAGCCCGGAATGGCGATCGCCTTGAGGATGGCGCGGCGGATCATCCGCTTGGTCTGTTCGTCGAGATAGGCGAAGTTGTAGGCGGCAAGTTCGGTCATTCGGCGGCCTCCTGCAAGGGTTCATGGCCAGCCTTGCGCGCTGTATCGAAGTCGCTGCGCATCCGGCGCACCAGATCGAGCTCCGCCTGGAAGTCGACATAATGCGGTAGTTTCAGATGTTCGACGAAGCCGGTCGACTGGACGTTGTCGGAATGGGAGATGACGAATTCTTCGTCCTGTGCAGGCGCGGTGATGTCCTCGCCCAGTTCCTCGGCGCGTAGAGCCCGGTCGACCAGCGACATCGCCATGGCCTTGCGCTCGCTCTGGCCGAAAACAAGACCATAGCCGCGTGTAAACTGCGGCGGTGCCTTGGCGGAACCCTTGAACTGGTTGACCATCTGGCATTCGGTGACCTGGATGGTGCCGAGCGAGACGGCGAAGCCAAGCTCGGGAACTTCGATCTCGACTTCGACCTCGCCGATGCGGATCTCGCCGGTGAAGGGATGGTTGCGGCCATAGCCGCGTTGTGTCGAGTAACCGAGCGCCAGCAGAAAACCTTCGTCCCCGCGCGCCAATGCCTGCAGCCGCAGGTCGCGGGTCATCGGGAATTCCATCGGCTCGCGCGTCAGGTCCCCCGTTTCGTGATCTTCCGGCATGTCGCCATCGGCTTCGATCAGTCCTTCCTCCGCGAGAATTTCAGACACGCGCATGACGCGGCCCTCTTCGGCTTCGCGCAGCACGCCCTCCTCGACCGGTTCATCCGTCAGCAACGACGGGTCGAGCAGGCGGTGGGTATAGTCGAAGGTGGGGCCGAGCAGCTGTCCGCCGGGCAGGTCCTTGTAGGTCGCCGAGATGCGCCGCTCGATTTTCATGGCGGCAGTGTCGATCGGCTGAGAATAGCCGAAGCGCGGCAGCGTCGTGCGGTAGGCGCGCAGGATGAAGATCGCCTCGATCATGTCGCCGCGCGACTGGCGGACGGCGAGTGCCGCCAAGGTCCGGTCGTAGAGGGAAGCTTCGGCCATCACCCGGTCGACCGCAAGCGACAGCTGTGCGACGATCTGGTCGATGCCGATAGCCGGCAGCGACCGGTCGCCGCGGCGACGGTCGGCAAGCAGCCGGTGGGCATTGGCGATGGCGGCTTCGCCACCCTTGACAGCAACATACATCGGTCAGAGCTCCGTTGCGGTGATTTTGGTGGTGCGCGGCAGGCATATGAAACGCTTGCCCGAGGTCAGGATGATGTCGGCACCGCGCGGAAAGACGGCGCGATTGTCGTTCCAGATCCGCAGGAAGCTCCCAGGCAGGCCGACCGGCGCAATCGTCGCTGTCCCCTTGATGCCGGGGCCTGTAAGAGCAAGTTCCTCGCCGCCGTCAAGCTCGCCGACTTCCAGCACGACCGTTGCCGAACGGTCCGGATATTCCTGTGTTCCGACGGCGAACTGACTGAGTGAAGACAGCATGCCGCCGCTTTCCAGAAACACGAAACGTGCCTCGATCTTCTCCGCCATCGGCGCGCCTGTATTGAAGGCCAGCCAGTCGGGCAGGGCGGATGCGGCGAGCGCAGGTGACAGCCACAGCGACGTCTCGTGATCGCAGAGCGTAAGCGCGATGGCGCCGGCGGCGATGCCGAGCGGTGCCGGCGGCGCAATATCGGTTCCGACCGTCTGGATCGTCCCCGGTCGCGCCATGCCGTCCATGATGGCCTTGAAGACAGTCTGGCTGTGGAAGACGGGATCGGTGAAGCCGCCGACGAAAGTGTCCGCACTGACGCTCATTTGTCTTCTCCGCGCACCATGGTGAAGAAATCGACGCGGGTGGCGGCCGTTTCCTTTGCTTTCTGCTGATCGGCCGATTCTATTCGCTCGGCGATAGGCGAAAGGATCGCTTGTTCGACAAAATCTTGGGTGGCTGGTTCCTGCCAGAGAGCGTCGAAGATCGCCGCTAGCCGAGCCCGGTCCTTGTCCGTGCCAAGTGCCTGCGCGTGGCCGATGATGCCCGACGCAAGGCGGATAGTTGCGCGCGTGACGGTGACTTCGCCGAGATTGAACATCGCGCCGCCGCCACCAATCCGGCCGCGAACCATCACCAGTCCGGTTTCAGGCCCGCGCACGGAAATGGCAACCGGCCGTTCCGACAGCGTTTCCCAGACGGCGGCAAGTTCCTCTCGCTCGGCTCTTGCCAGCAGGTCCGTGACGCGCTTGCGGGTGCGGATTTCCCGGGCGGCCGCCTCATGTCTTTGCGCCGAATTCATCTTTCGTCTCCAAATGTCTATTGATATAGACAACCATACAAGCTAACGTCAGCTTTAAGGGCGCGGTATGACATGCGTGTGACGGGGAACGAGAATGGCCGTACAGAAACAGGTCCAGCGACAGACGGGCGTCGCCCTATGGCGGCAGATCGCCGATCGCATTCGGGCATCGATCAACAACGGTGATTTTGACGCGGCCGGCATGGTGCCGCCGGAAACGGTGTTGGCACTGCAGTTTGGCGTCAACCGCCATACGGTGAGGAGCGCCTTGGCGGCCCTGGCGCAGGAAGGTGTGGTTCGGGCGGTGCAAGGCCGCGGCACGATGATCGAACGCAGGGAAAAGCTGAACTTTCCGATTTCCAAGCGGACGCGGTTTTCGCAGGGGATAGGAAATCAGGCACGTGAGGCCCGGAGCCGCCTTCTCGGCGTGGCTGAGGAGACGGCAAGTGCCGATGTGGCTGGCCGATTGAAGATTGCGCCGGAGGCCGCTGTTGTTCGCCTCGAAACGATCGGGATAGCGGACCAGAGGCCGATATCGCGCGCCACCAGCTGGTTTCCCGCGGATCGCTTTGCCGGCATGGGCGACGCTTATCGCAAGACCGGCTCGATCACGCGGTCATTCTCGGAGATGGGACTGTCGGACTATATCCGTGCCATAACCGAAATCACCGCAATGCATGCGGAAACTGCTGACATCGCCGAACTCGAACTGTCGCCTGGCGCAATCGTCTTGGTGACGCGCGCCCTCAACACGGATCTTGATGGGATCCCAGTCCAGTATTCCACAACCCGCTTTGCGGCAGATCGCGTCCAGTTCACTGTCGAAAATGAATAGGGATCAAGGGGGCGGGAATGGGAGGCCGGGCGCTCGACGCGCCGGCCCCCTGCTGACTGCTCAGTGCGCGGCAGACATATCGCCGAGGACTTCCTTCGAAGCCACGGTCGAGTCCGCCTTCAGCTTGTAGACCATCGGAACGCCGGTCGCGAGGTTGAGTTCAAGGATCTGCTCCTTGCTCAGGCGATCGAGCACCATGACCAGCGAGCGCAGCGAGTTGCCATGGGCCGCGACCAACACATTCTGCCCGGCCAGCACGCGTGGCAGGATCTCGGTCAGGTAGTAAGGCCAGACGCGAGCGCCGGTGTCGCGCAGGCTTTCGCCGCCGGGTGGCGGAATGTCGTAGGAGCGGCGCCAGATATGAACCTGCTCTTCGCCCCACTTGGCGCGTGCATCGTCCTTGTTGAGCCCGGAGAGATCGCCATAGTCGCGCTCGTTCAAGGCCTGGTCGCGGATCGTTTCCAGGTTCGGCTGGCCGACCTTGTCAAGAATGAGCTTCAACGTGTGCTGGGCGCGGGTGAGAGCCGAGGTGAAGGCGACGTCGAAGACGATACCGTGCTGGGCAAGCGCCTGGCCGCCGGTCGTCGCTTCCTGAACGCCGAGTTCGGTGAGGTCAGGGTCTTTCCAGCCGGTGAAAAGGTTCTTCAGGTTCCAGTCGCTCTGACCATGGCGAACGAGGACGAGGGTACCGCTCATGTAAATATTCCTCCGTAACAGTCTCAGTGTGAAGTTAGCCCAAGCACGTCGAGCATGGAATAGTAGCCGGGTTTCCTGTCACGCGCCCAGAGCGCCGCCTGGACGGCGCCGCGCGCAAAGATGGAGCGGTCGCCGGCGGAATGCGAGAGGGTGATATTTTCGCCTTCACCGGCAATGATCACCGAATGGTCGCCCACGACAGAACCGCCGCGCAGCGTCGCAAAGCCGATGCTGCCACTTGCCCTTGCACCGGTATGGCCGTCGCGTACCCGGACCGAATGGTCCGAAAGGTCGATGCCGCGCCCCTTGGCAGCGGCGGCGCCAAGCAGCAGCGCCGTGCCGGACGGTGCGTCGACCTTGTGCTTGTGGTGCATTTCGAGCACCTCGATATCCCAGTCATTGGCCGGCAAGGCCCTTGCAGCCTGCTCGACAAGCACGCTCAACAGGTTGACGCCGAGGCTCATATTGCCGGATTTGACGATACGCGCGTGGCGGGAGGCGGCTTCGAACCTGGCCTCGTCCTCAGACGAGCAGCCGGTAGTGCCGATGACGTGCACGATCCGTGCTTGGGCCGCGAGGCCTGCGAAAACGA
Source organism: Rhizobium sp. HT1-10 (assembly GCF_049472505.1). Taxonomy (NCBI): domain Bacteria; kingdom Pseudomonadati; phylum Pseudomonadota; class Alphaproteobacteria; order Hyphomicrobiales; family Rhizobiaceae; genus Rhizobium; species Rhizobium sp. HT1-10. The sequence continues at coordinate 150,160 of NZ_JBCEBQ010000004.1, forward strand.
CGGATGTCTCCGGCTTGGTGAAATCGATGACACCGTCCGCATGCAGGAATGCAGTCAGCGGATCGTCGCTGAGAGCGATCCCGATCGGACCGAGCCCCGCAATCTCGCCGGCGTCCTTGCCGAGAAAAGGCGAGCCTTCGCGACCGACGGCCGCGTGCAGCGTTGCGCCCTCGGTGGCATGAATGATGCGGATCAGCGCCTGGCCCATCCGGCCGGACGCGCCCACCACGACGAGCTTCATCGCCTTTTCGTTCATCGGATAGACTTGCCTTGGGTTTTTCGCGTCCGCGTTTTGAGAACCGGCGCCTGGAGATTGTTGAGGCGAGCGTAGAGCCCCTCCGGCGATTTGGCTAGCGTCTCGTGGTTGCCTTCCTCGACGACGCGGCCCTGCTGCATGACGACGATCTTCTCGGCGCGCACGACGGTGGACAGCCGATGGGCGATGACGACAACCGTTCGGCCGCTCATGGCTTCATCGAGAGCCTTCTGGACGGCCGCCTCGGATTCAGTGTCGAGCGCCGAAGTTGCCTCGTCGAGCAACAGGATCGGGGCATTGCGGACCAATGCGCGGGCGATCGAGACGCGTTGCCGCTGGCCGCCCGACAGGGTCACGCCGTTTTCGCCGACCGGCGTGTCATAACCCTCCGGCTGCGCCATGATGAAATCGTGGGCATAGGCAAGACGCGCCGCCTCCTCGACTTCGAGGTCCGTCGCTTCCGGACGGCCGTAGCGGATGTTGTCGCGGATGGTGCCTTCGAAGAGGTAAGGCTGTTGCGAGACATAGGCGAGGTGTTGGCGCAACGACTGCTTGGTGATGTGGCTGATATCCTGGCCGTCGATCAGGATCTGTCCGGCAGCCGGATCGTAGAATCGCGGAATAAGGTTGATGACCGTGGACTTTCCCGCACCGGATGGACCGACCAAGGCAGTGGTCTTGCCGCCTTCGGCGACGAAGCTCACCTTGTCGAGCACCGCTTCGCCGCTGGCATAGGCGAAGGTCACATCGCGAAACTCGATGCGCGCCTGCGTAACGACAAGTTCCTTGGCGTCAGGCAGATCGCGCTGGCGGGTCTCCATGTCGAGAAGCTCGTAGATCATGCTGGCGTTGACGACAGCCCGTTCCATCTGCACCTGCAGCTTGGCAAGGCGACGGGCCGGGTCGTAGGCCATGAGCAGCGAGATCACGAAGGAGAAGAAGGCGCCCGGCGGCACGTTGAAATAGATCGCGCGGTAGGCGGCATAGGCAAAGATGCTTCCGACGGCGATACCGGCAAATGTTTCGGTCAGCGGTCCGTTGCGCTCCGACAACCGGGCAATGCGGTTTTGCCGATGCTCGGCCGTGGTGATCAGCTTCTGGATCTTGCGTTCCAGCTGCCCTTCCATGGTGAAGGCCTTGACGATGGCGATCCCTTGGATCGTCTCCTGCATCGCGCCGAGAACGTGGCTGTTGAGATTGACGGCCTCGCGCGTTGCCGAGCGCAGCCGCTTGGACACATAGCGCAGCGCGTAGAGCAGCGGCGGTGCCATGATGAAGACGGCAAGGCTGAGGATCGGATCCTGGTAGACCATGTTGCCGAGCAGCGCCAGGAACATCAAGAGGTCGCGCGCCGTCGAGGTGATCGTCAGGTTCATGACATCGCGGATGCCCGAGACGTTCTGGCTGACCTGGGCGGCGATCTTCGCAGAACGCGCTTCATTGAAGAAGCCGACCGAGAGGGTCATCAGATGGGCATAGATGCGGCGTTGGTAGCCCGCGATGATGTTGTTGCCGATCTTGCTGAGGATGACCGACTGGAAATAGCCGGCGAAACCACGGATCAGGAAAGCTGCGAAGATACCGACACAGATCAGCCAGACGACATCGCCGTTCCGATTGACGAATGCCTGGTCAATGATGGTCCGCATGATAAATGCGATGAAGCCGGTCGAGGCCGCCACCAGGATCAGGCAGGCAATCGCAATCGCGTAGCCCCTGATGTGCTCTCGGCCGTTCTCTGCGATGACCCGCTTAAGAACGCCGGTGACGGTCTCCGCATTGACGATAATCTTTTTGGTCTCGGGCGATTTCAAAAATCGACTTCCTGTCTGAACCGAGCGAGCGGCGGGTACACGGGCTTGCGCGGTTCTATAAAGCGTTCGTCAGGCTTTGGCTAGCGCGCTCAGCGGCGCCAGCGGCGGCCTTCCGTTGCCAGGCCGAATTTCTGCGGCATGCGGGCGTAGGCCGAAAGTCCTTCCAGCGCTGCCAGCGGATGGGTCACGACATAGGTCGGGATCGACCGCATCATGGCGCTATGCGGCGCCTTGTCCTCGAAGGCGGCCCGGAATTCGGGCTTCTTCAGGGCCGGGATAATCTTTTGCGAAATGCCGCCGGAAAGATAAACGCCGCCACGCGCCATGAACAGCAAGGCGATGTCGCCAGCCAGTCGGCCGAGATAGGTGACGAAAAGCGTCAGCGTCTCCTCAGCGATAGGGTCGGTTGCGGCAAGGCCATGATTGGTGATGTCGGCCGGCTCCTTCAGTGTCGGCTCTACCCCCTCCACCTGGCAAAGTGCCTGATAGAGATTCTGAAGGCCGCGCCCGCAGATGATCTGCTCCGCTGAAATGCGGCCTTCGATGGCCTCCAGATGCGGCCATATCTGCAGGTCGCGCTTGCTGCGCGGACCGATGTCGATATGCCCGCCCTCGCCGGGCGCCGGGATCCAGGAATGCTGGGCGTGAATAAGGCCGGCGACGCCGAGCCCGGTGCCGGGCCCGAGCACGGCGCGCGATGCAAGCAGCCCGTCCTGGGCAGAACCGATAAGTTCGCGACCGTCGCCGGAGAGGTTGGCGATCGCCAGCGCCTGGGCTTCGAAATCGTTGATGATCAGAACGTCTTCCATGCCGAGATCGGTGATCATCGTGTTCGGACGCACCACCCAGTCCGAATTCGTCAGCGGGATCTCGTCCCCATTGATCGGGCCGGCGACGGCCAGGATCGCCGAACGTGGCTTTATCGCCGTCTTGGACAGGACCCCTTCGCGGATCGCATCGTCGATGGTCGCATAGTCGGCGGCATGCATGCTCGGAAAGGGTTTGGGCGCGGCATGAGCGTCCGACTGAATGGAGAAGCGAGCATTGGTGCCACCGATATCGCCCATAAGGACGGGAAAGGGCAGGGGAGCGTCGCTATTGTTGAGCTTAGGCATGGGGCCTTATCCGTGGTCGGTCGCCAACAGGCGGATGGGTCAAAGGGTGGCGATCAGTCGTTCGGCCGTGGCTTCGTTCAACGCCATCGGAATGTCATAGACGATGGCAAGCCGCATCAGGGCCTTCACATCGACATCATGCGGCATCGGCGTCAACGGGTCGACGAAGAAAATCAGGGCATCGACCTCGCCGGTGGCAATCATCGCGCCGATCTGCTGGTCACCGCCGAGCGGACCGCTTTTCAGGCGGACGACGTCCAGGTCGGGACAGGCCGCCAGCACGCGGGCGCCGGTCGTACCGGTGGCGAAAATCTGCCATTTCGCCAGCATGAATTCCGAGCGCTTGGCGAAATCCGCCATGGCGTTCTTCTTCTCGTCATGCGCGATCAGTGCGATGCGCTTAACTTCTGCCACGGCATCCCTCCCGCCCCGGTTCAATCGATTTGCAGCCTTCCTATACGAAGCTGAAGCCCATGGAAAGTCGCTCTAACGCACGTCCCATGAGACCTTATCGACGGTTCGTCGGTCGGCGGCAAGCGGCTATTTGCATCGGCACCGCGGCTGGATGTGTTGGCAACTGGCATGATCTCTGGCGGCATGCCCGCCGACGCTTCCGGTCTTTTGGTCGGCGTCCACTCCCAGTTTTGCCTGAGCCTCCCAGCGACCGACAACCGAAATTCGACCGCCCCTATATTTCGCCCTGTTTTGGCTTATCCTTGCGACAGGTGAAATCATCGAGGTATCTGAATGGCGTTGTCGTGGTCGAAGTCGGGTCTGGTCGTTTGTCTGATGGCGCTGTTGGCGTTGCCGCCCATCTCCAGGGCTGATGAAGCGCAATTTCGCATCGGAACCGCCATTCTCGGCGACCTCAAATACACGCCGGGCTTCAAGCATTTCGACTACGTCAATCCCGATGCTCCCAAAGGCGGAGACCTGAAGCTTTCGGCAGACGGCACCTTCGATACGTTCAACCCGCTGCTGAAAAAGGGGGAGACAGCCGAAGGCCTCTCGCTCGTCTTCGATACGCTTTTGAAGTCTTCCGATGATGAGACCGGCTCCGCCTATGGCCTGCTGGCCGAAGGGGTGGCCTACCCCGACGATATTTCCAGCGCCACGTTCAGGCTCCGCGCCGAAGCCAAATGGGCGGATGGGACGCCGGTCACGCCAGAGGACGTCGTCTTCAGCTTCGACAAGGCGAAGGAGCTGGATCCAATGCACAAGAGCTACTACGCCCACGTCACCAAGGTGGAAAAGACCGGTGACCGCGACGTCACCTTTTTCTTCGACGAAAAGGGCAATCGCGAGCTCCCGTGGATGCTGGGTCAGTTTTTGATCGTGCCAAAACATTGGTGGGAGGCCAATGGGTCGGACGGCAAGCCGCGTGACATTTCGCGCACGACGCTTGAGCCAGTGATGGGGTCCGGGCCTTACAAGATCGCTGCTTTCGCACCGGGCGCAACGATTCGCTATGAACTGCGCGACGATTATTGGGGCAAGTCTCTCCCGGTCAACGTCGGTGAAAACAATTTCGGAGCGATTGCCTACACCTATTACGGCGATAGCCAGGTCAAGTTTGAGGCGTTTCGTGCAGGAGGCACCGATTTTCGCCAGGAACAGTCGGCCAGCAAATGGGCCACCGCCTACGACTTTCCGGCGATAAAGGATGGACGCATAATACGAGAACAGGTGGCAAACCCGCTGCGCAGCCGGGGCATCATGCAGGCATTCGTTCCGAATCTGCGGCGTGACCAGTTCAAGAATGAGAAGGTCCGCGAGGCCTTGAACTATGCTTTCGATTTCGAGGATCTCAACCGCAGTCTCGCGTATAACGCGTTCCAGCGGATCGACAGTTATTTCTGGGGCACCGAACTTGCTTCATCCGGCCTGCCGAAAGGGCGAGAACTCGAAATCCTGAACGATGTGAGAGACAAGGTTCCGCCGGAGGTCTTCACCACGCCCTATACCAATCCTGTTGGCGGCGACCCGCAGAAAATGCGAGACAATTTCCGCCGGGCCATCGCACTCTTCAAGGAAGCGGGATGGGAGCTCAAGGGCAACAATATGGTCAATGTCGCAACCGGAAAGCCTTTGAGTTTTGAAATTTTGCTTCAAAATCAGTCTTACGAGCGTACTGTCCAGCCATTCGCCAACAATCTCAAAAAGATCGGCATCAATGCGCGACTTCGAACGGTCGATACTGCGCAATATACAAGCCGTATTCGTAGCTTCGACTACGATATGATTTACGGGATCTGGTCCCAGAGCATCAATCCCGGCAACGAACAAAATATCTTTTGGGGTTCCAAGGCAGCCGACGTGCAGGGAACGCAAAACTACGCAGGCATTGCGGATCCGGGAGTGGATGCACTGATTGCAAAGGTTGTTCAAGCGAACAGTCGCGAGGAAAAAAATGCAACGGCCCGGGCGCTCGATCGCGTGCTGTTGGCCCATCACTACGTGGTTCCGCTATTTTATTCCTCGACAGTGCAAATCGCCTATTCCAACAGAATCGCACATCCGGACAACTATCCTGAATACTCACTTGGCTTTCCGGAGGTCTGGTGGTCGAAATCAGCGGCAAAATGAGCAGCCTTGCAATGGCAGAGCCGCTGGGGTCCAAATGACCTAGGGCGAATCAGCAGGCCATACCGCCTGCAAATGACGGATTTCGGCCGGCTGACGCCGGTCGCCAGGGGAAGAAGATTTGATCGAGATGAGAGCGCAGCCTGGCCGAAACGCCGCCGCAATAACCGGGATCGCGGGCTGATGGGCGCCTATATTCTCCGCCGACTGCTGCTGATGATCCCGACGGTCATCGGCATCATGGCCATCTCCTTCACCGTGGTCCAATTTGCGCCCGGTGGCCCGGTCGAGCAGGTCATCGCCCAACTGACGGGCCAGAGCGACAGCGCATCCGACAGATTATCCGGCGGTGGCGATCAACTCGGCCAGCAATCCTTCGATGACAGCAGTTCCAACTATCGCGGCGCCCAGGGGCTCGATCCCGATCTCGTCGCCAAGCTGGAAAAGCAGTTCGGCTTCGACAAGCCGCCGCTCACCCGCTTCCTCGACATGATGTGGAATTACATCCGCTTCGATTTCGGCGAAAGCTTCTTCCGCAATACCTCGGTCATCGATCTCATCCTCGACAAGATGCCTGTGTCGATCTCGCTGGGCATCTGGATCCTGCTGTTTTCCTACACGATCTCCATTCCGCTGGGCATTCGTAAGGCCGTCAAGGACGGCTCGACCTTCGACGTCTGGACCTCGGGCATCATTATCGTCGGCTATGCTGTCCCGAGCTTCCTGTTCGGCATCCTGCTGATCGTCGTCTTCGCCGGTGGATCGTTCTTCGACTGGTTTCCGCTGCGCGGCCTCGTCTCCGACAATTTTGCCGATCTTGCCTGGTGGCAGAAGCCGCTCGACTATTTCTGGCATCTGCTGCTGCCATTGATCTCGCTGTCTCTTGCCGCCTTCGCCACGACGACGCTGCTCACCAAGAATTCCTTCATCGAGGAGATCAAGAAGCAATATGTAACGACGGCGCGCGCCAAGGGCCTGACGGAGCATCGCGTGCTCTACGGTCACGTCTTCCGCAACGCCATGCTAATCGTCATCGCAGGCTTTCCGGGGGCCTTCATTTCGGCCTTTTTCACAGGCTCGCTGCTCATCGAGAATATTTTCTCGCTGGATGGCCTCGGCCGCCTCGGCTACCTTTCGGTCGTCAACCGCGACTATCCGATCGTTTTCGCAACGCTCTATATTTTTTCGCTGATGGGCCTGTTCGTCGGCCTGATTTCCGATCTTCTCTACACCTGGATCGATCCGCGCATCGACTTCGACCGGAGGGATGTCTGAGATGGACACGCCGATCGCCCTATCCGCCGTGCCCCCGATCAAGCCGCCACGCAAGGGCCTGCTGTCGCCGCCGAACCTGCGGCGCTGGGAAAACTTCAAGGCCAACCGCCGCGGCTTCTGGTCTTTCTGGCTGTTCATGTTGCTGTTCATACTCAGCATCGGCGCAGAATTCATTGCCAACGATCGGCCGATCCTCGCATCCTACAAGGGCGAGATCCTCTTTCCGGTTTTCGTCAACTATCCTGAGGACAAGTTCGGAGGGTTTCTCGCCCAGACCGATTATCGCTCCTCCTTCATAACGGACGAGATCAATGCCCATGGTTGGATGCTCTGGCCGCCGATCCGCTATTCCTATCAGACCGTCAATTCGAACATTCCGCGCTCGGCACCGACGCCGCCCTTCTGGCTGATGAGCAAGGACGAGCGCTGCGCGGCCTATCCGCAGAAGGCGGCCGATCCCGAATGCCGGCTCGGCAATCTCAACTGGCTCGGCACCGACGACCAGGCCCGCGACGTCATGGCCCGGATGATCTACGGGTTTCGCATCTCCGTGCTGTTCGGGCTAGCGCTGACTATCTGCTCGGCCATTGTCGGCGTCACGGCCGGCGCGGTCCAGGGCTATTTCGGCGGCTGGACGGATCTGCTGCTGCAGCGTTTCATCGAGATCTGGTCGTCGATGCCGGTATTGTACATCCTGCTGATCATCGCGGCCATCCTGCCGCCCGGCTTCTTCGTGCTGCTCGGCATCATGCTGCTGTTTTCCTGGGTCGGCTTCGTCGGCATCGTCAGGGCGGAATTCCTGCGCGCCCGCAATTTCGAATATGTCCGCGCCGCCCGCGCGCTCGGCGTCAACAATCGCACCATCATGGTCCGTCATCTGCTGCCGAACGCGATGGTCGCAACCCTGACCTTCCTGCCGTTCATCCTCTCCGGCTCGATCACCACCCTGACCTCGCTCGACTTTCTCGGTTTCGGCATGCCGCCCGGCTCGCCGTCGCTGGGAGAGATGATCTCCCAGGGCAAATCCAATCTCCAGGCCCCATGGCTCGGGCTCACGGCCTTCTTCACCATGTCGATCATGCTGTCGCTGCTGATTTTCGTCGGCGAGGCGGTGCGCGATGCGTTCGATCCAAGGAAGACGTTCAGATGACGACTATGGAACCGCTCCTCTCCGTCCGCAATCTCTCCGTCGCCTTCCATCAGGGTGGTCGTACGACGACGGCGGTGGATGGCATCTCCTTCGATATCCACAAGGGCGAGGTGCTCGCGCTGGTCGGCGAATCCGGTTCGGGCAAGTCGGTATCGGCAAATTCCATCCTGCGGCTTCTGCCCTATCCCGCTGCCAGTCACCCATCAGGCGAAATCCTGTTCAAGGGTCTGGATCTGTTGAAGGCGACGGATCAGCAACTGCGCGCGGTGCGCGGCAACGACATTACCATGATATTCCAGGAGCCGATGACCTCGCTCAATCCGCTGCACTCGATCGAGAAGCAGATCGGCGAGATCCTGGGGCTGCATCAGGGGCTGACCGGGCAGGCGGCGCGAGCCCGCATTCTCGAACTGCTCGAGCAGGTCGGCATCCGCGACGCCGAGAAGCGCCTCAAGGCTTATCCGCACGAACTGTCAGGCGGTCAGCGACAGCGGGTGATGATCGCCATGGCGCTTGCCAATCGTCCGGAACTATTGATCGCCGACGAACCCACCACGGCGCTCGACGTCACCGTCCAGGCACAGATCCTCCAACTCTTGCGCGATCTGAAAGGGCAGCACGGCATGTCCATGCTGTTCATCACCCACGATCTCGGCATCGTTCGAAAATTCGCCGATCGCGTCTGCGTGATGACCAAGGGCCAGATCGTTGAAACCGGGCCGGTGGAGGAGGTCTTTACCCATCCGCAGCACGAATACACCCGCCATCTGCTGGCAGCCGAACCGCGCGGCGAGCCGCCTCTGGCAGACGCCAGCAAGCCGGTGGTGATGCAGGGGTCGGACATCCGCGTCTGGTTCCCGATCAAGTCCGGGCTGATGCGCAAGGTCGTCGACCACGTCAAGGCGGTGGATGGCATCGACCTGACATTGCGGGCAGGGCAGACGCTCGGCGTTGTCGGCGAGTCCGGCTCCGGCAAGACGACGCTCGGGCTGGCGCTGGCGCGGCTGATTTCCTCGAAAGGCCGCATCAGCTTCGTCGGACGTGACATCGAAGCCTATTCCTTTACCGAGATGCGGCCGCTTCGCAACCAGTTGCAGGTCGTATTTCAGGATCCCTATGGCTCGCTCAGCCCCCGCATGTCGGTCGGCGATATCGTGGCCGAGGGCCTGAAGGTGCATGAGCATGGGTTGACTGCCGGCGAGCGGGACCAGCGCGTCTGCTGGGCGCTGGAGGAAGTGGGGCTCGATCCACTGACCCGCTGGCGTTTCCCCCATGAGTTTTCGGGCGGCCAGCGGCAGCGCATCGCCATCGCCAGGGCCATGGTGCTGAAGCCGCGGTTCGTCATGCTCGACGAGCCGACATCGGCGCTTGACATGAGTGTGCAGGCGCAGGTGGTCGATCTGCTGCGCGATCTGCAGCGCAAGCACGATCTCGCTTATCTATTCATCAGCCACGACCTAAGGGTCGTCAAGGCTTTGGCCAATGACTTGATCGTCATGCGGTTCGGCAAGGTGGTCGAGCAGGGGACGGCTGCGGATGTATTTCGCGATCCGCAACACGACTATACCCGCGCCCTTCTCGCCGCCGCGTTCGACATCGAAGCGGTGCCGACCGCCGCCATCGCTCACTAGCAGCTGAATTCGCTTCGGGAACCTTCCTTAGGCGCGGTCGTTTATGACGATGCGCACCGAACAGCCACCGTGGCACCGCGTATGGGAGGAGACCGCAATGACAAAACCGATGGAAACCGAGGCCCGTTTCGAGCAATCCGACGGTAAGCTCCATGTCGAATCGCAACTCCCGGAAACCAAGGCCAAGCAAGGGCGCAGTGGTCGCCGGGTGCTGACAGTGCTCGTCGCGGCCCTCGTTCTGGCGTTTATCGTCTGGATCCCGGTCGAAATATGGGGCGACAAGAAGGGCGAGCAAATGCAGCCATCGGCTCCGGCCGATACGCAGGTGCCGACGGCTCCCCCGAGCTCAGCCCCGCAAACACCCGCTGAAGCCGACGCGCAGCAGCGCTGAAGTTGACTAAAGAACGGGCAGCCCTGCGCGTTTGGCGAGCGGCAGAGCATATATTTGCGCCGATTTCTTCTGCGTGACTGGACTCTTCCCCAACATTTTTTGATAAGAATATCGCGATCTCGGCTGCTTCGTTCGGTGGGGTAAGTCTGGACGCACAAGACGCAGCGACACGGGACGACCAGCATGACCAAGACGGATATCGCCAACCGCGTCTACAATCACGCTTGGAAGCTCGATCCGATCATCCGCAGCCTGATCGACACCGATTTCTACAAATTGTTGATGCTGCAGATGATCTGGAAGCTTTACCCGGACGTCAACGCCACGTTCTCGCTCATCAACCGCACCAAGACCGTCCGTCTTGCCGACGAGATCGACGAGGGTGCGCTGCGCGAGCAGCTCGATCATGCCCGGACCCTGCGGCTCTCCAAGAAGGAGCTGATCTGGCTCGCCGGTAACTCCTTCTATGGCCGGGCGCAGATCTTTGAGCCTGAATTCCTTGCCTGGCTGTCGAATTTCCAGCTGCCGGACTACGAGCTTACGAAGAAGGATGGCCAGTACGTTCTCAATTTTCACGGTTCGTGGAAAGACACGACGATGTGGGAAATTCCGGCGCTCGCCATCATCAACGAGTTGCGCTCCCGTGCAGCGATGAAGGCGCTTGGACCATTTACGCTTGACGTGCTCTACGCGCGGGCCAAAGCCAAGATGTGGGGCAAGGTCGAGCGTCTGCGCGAGCTTCCCAATCTCCGTATTTCGGATTTCGGCACCCGTCGCCGCCACAGCTTCCTGTGGCAGCGCTGGTGCGTGGAGGCGCTCAAGGAAGGTGTTGGGCAGGCGTTCACCGGCACCAGCAATGTCCTGCTGGCCATGGATTCGGATCTCGAAGCAGTCGGGACGAATGCGCACGAACTGCCGATGGTAGCGGCGGCGCTGGCGAATACCGATGCGGAACTGGCCAATGCGCCTTACAAGGTTCTGCGCGACTGGAACCGGCTCTATGGTGGCAACCTGCTGATTGTGCTTCCCGATGCATTCGGCACCGCGTCCTTCCTGCGCAACGCACCGGAATGGGTGGCCGACTGGACCGGCTTTCGTCCCGACAGCGCGCCGCCCATCGAGGGCGGCGAAAAGATCATCGCCTGGTGGGAGAAGATGGGCCGCGATCCGCGCCAAAAACTGCTGATCTTTTCCGATGGCATGGATGTCGATGCGATCATCGATACCTATCGTCATTTCGACGGCCGGGCGCGGATGGGCTTTGGCTGGGGTACCAACCTAACCAACGACTTCGCCGGCTGTGCGCCGACCGAGATCAGTGGCCTGAAGCCGATTTCGATCGTCTGCAAGGTGATCGAGGCCAATGGACGCCCCGCCGTCAAGCTGTCCGACAATCCGCAGAAGGCGACAGGAGAGCCGGCCGAGGTCGAGCGCTACCTGAGGTTCTTCGGTACCGAGGAACGGGTCGAGCAACCCGTCCTCGTCTGATCATCACATCGCGGTAAAGCCGTTGTCGACAAATAGATGCGCGCCGTTGACGAAATGCGAATCGTCGCTCGCCAGATAAAGTGCTGCCCGTGCCACGTCTTCCGGCTCGCCGATCCGGCCCTGCTGGGCCGCAATCGCTGCATCCGAGACGTCGACCCCCAGCGCCTGAAGCTCCGACACCTCTTTCAGCCCATGCGGCGTGCGGATGAAGCCGGGGCACACGGCATTGCAGCGGATGTTGCGGTCTCGGAATTCCACGGCGATCGCCCGCGCAAACATGTGCACGGCCCCTTTCGTGGTATCGTAGAGAACCTCCATCGGCGTGGCCGCGACCGCTGAGATGGACGATGTGCAGACGATAGACCCGCCCCCGGCCGCAAGCATCTGCGGCAGCACGGCGCGGGTCATCAGAAACATCGAACGGACATTCACCGCATGCAGCCACTCCCAGTCCTCGAGCGTTGTCTCCAGGAACGGCTTGATAACGATCGTGCCTGCGTGGTTGAACAGCACGGTGGTCGGGCCGAATGTCTTCTCCACGGCGGCGACGGCGGCGTTGACCTCGGCCTCCTCAGAAACATCGGCGACCCAGTGCTCCGCAACCCCACCCCGGCGGCGTATTTCACTGACGGTTTCGGCCGCCGCTGCGCCATTTCGGTCGATGATAGCAACCTTTGCCCCCTCCGCTGCGAAGAGCAGAGATGAGGCGCCGCCCATACCAGTGGCACCGCCAGAAATAATCGCAACTTTGCCCTTGAGCCTATCCACCACGTCGCTTTCTCCACGCTGCTGCTTCTTGTCGCCACACGATAGTGATTTGATGGACCTTGGCAACTTTGGATGCCACGCTAGGTCAACTGTTCGACGCTGGCCAGAGATGGCGCAAGCCCCCGTGTCTTCCGTCGCCGGCGGAGGCCGGGTTTAGGTTCGACACGCAGGCGCAACCTTGACTGTTCAATGGAGATCATCAAATGGAATATCGTTATCTCGGTGGCTCAGGTCTCCGCGTTCCGGTCCTCAGCTTCGGCACCGGTACATTCGGTGGCAAGGGAGATTTTTTCGGCGCCTGGGGCACGACGGATGTCCAGGAGGCCAGCCGCCTGATCGACATCTGCCTTGATGCCGGCCTCAATTTCTTCGATAGTGCCGATATCTATTCCGGCGGCGTTGCCGAGGAGGTGCTCGGGGAGGCGATCAAGGGGCGCCGCGATGCGCTGATGATCTCGACAAAGGCAACCTTCAGGTCGGGCGACGGACCGAACGATGTCGGCTCTTCACGCTTCCATCTGATCCGTGCGGTCGACCAGGCTCTGAAGCGCCTGAAGACGGATTACATCGACCTTTTCCAGCTGCATGGGTTCGATGCAATGACGCCCATCGAGGAAACCCTGTCGACGCTCGATGACCTCGTGCGTGCCGGTAAGATCCGCTATGTCGGCTGTTCTAATTTCTCCGGTTGGCACTTGATGAAGTCGCTGGCCATTGCCGAACGCCACAACCTGCCGCGCTATGTCGCCAACCAAACCTATTACTCGCTGATCGGCAGGGACTATGAATGGGAACTGATGCCCCTCGGCGTCGATCAGAAGGTCGGCGCTGTCATCTGGAGCCCGCTCGGCTGGGGCCGTTTGACGGGCAAGATTCGGCGCGGCCAGCCTCTGCCGGCGGTCAGCCGGCTGCACAAGACCGGAGAGCAGGGGCCGCAGGTGGACAACGAGTATCTCTACACGGTGGTCGAGGCGCTCGATGACGTTGCCAGGGAAACCGGCAAGACAATCCCTCAGGTGGCGCTCAACTGGCTGCTGCAGCGCCCGACCGTGTCGAGCATCATCGTCGGTGCCCGAGACGAGACTCAGCTTCGCGATAATCTCGGGGCTATCGGTTGGAACCTGACGGCTGAACAGGTGGCGCGTCTGGATGCAGCGAGCGATCGCCCGAAGGCCTATCCATACTGGCATCAGGTCGGCTTCGGCGAGCGGAACCCGTTTCCAGCGGGCTGAATCGAGGGATTTCGGGAGGATGGTTTCCCAGGGCTGCCGTCAGCCATTCGCCCCGCGCATAACGCATAGCTGCCCTGCGAATTTTTGCCTGGGTTTTGAGCAGAAATTCGCTATATCTATCTTCATCGAAGCGATGCACCTCCTCCCGCAAAGCTTCGAGGTTTACGAAGGATCCACTCCTCCTCCCAGGATCTTTCGTAGGATCGGCAACACTCCTCCTCCCTGTTGCTGATCGGTTCTTTTCGAAAAGCCTGCCGCACCTCCTCCCGCGGCAGGCTTTTTCGTTTTGGATTGGCTGAAAACGGAAAGAAACCGACGCGAAGGGCGCGCCGATCTTTCTCTCCTCGCACCTAAATTACGCGACCTTCAGTGGCGGCATTGACACTGAGGATGTGTCGAGCGGCTTGACGTCGTTGTGCGTATCGCCTGGGTGGATGAAGACGATATATCCGCCAGCAAGGATGCAGGCGAGGGCGATGAGCGCCAGGATGAAATACTTGAATCGACCGCGAGCCGTTGTGCCACGAGCCATGATGCGCTCCTATGTAGTTGATCCGTCTAAACAGTTTCACGCCAAAACGGTTCCGGACAAAGTTGTCGCTGGTTTGCACCTTGCGACAGTCACGCGATATATGCCCTGTCGTTCACGGGTCAACAGCGGAACATTTCCGTTTGCAGTCGGTTACGCGGTTGATGATTTTCAACCTATCGCAAGAAAGTGTAACCCGTGAGCCTTGCCCATTTCGGCCCTGTCTTCACTGCCAGCGGCATACTTTTCCGTCTTTGGGCTCCACGCCAGCGCGTTGTCTCGCTGAAGATTGACGGCGGACAGCCGATTTCCATGGCGGCAGGCGTCGATGGCTGGTTCAGCGCCAACGTCGACGGTGCCGGTGCGGGAACCGCGTACAAGTTCGTTCTCGAGGACGGGATGGAGGTGCCGGACCCGGCATCTCGCTTTCAGCCGGCTGGCCCGCATGGCGATAGCGAAGTGATCGACCCCGAAACCTATCAATGGCAGGCCAGGGAATGGTCCGGCCGGCGCTGGGAAGAGGCCGTCGTTTATGAGCTGCACGTCGGCACCTTCACACCTGAAGGCACGTTCCGTGCTCTCATCGATCGGCTGGACCACTTGGTAGCCCTTGGCGTCACGGTGCTGCAACTGATGCCGGTCAACGATTTTCCCGGCGAACGTGGCTGGGGCTACGACGGCGTGCTGCCCTATGCGCCCCATACCAGCTATGGCCGCCCGGAGGATCTGAAGGCTTTGGTGGACGCTGCCCACCAGCGCGGCCTCTGTATTTTCCTTGACGTGATCTACAATCACTTCGGTCCCGATGGAAATTATCTGCCGCTCTATGCGCCGCTGTTTACCGACAAGCACAAGTCCCCCTGGGGACAGGGGATCAACTACGACGGCGAAGACTCGCAGTTCGTCCGCGAATTCGTCATCCAGAACGCCCTGCATTGGCTCCAGGAGTATCGGGTCGACGGACTGCGTTTCGACGCGGTGCATGCCATCGTCGATGACAGCCGCGAGCATCTATTGAAGGAAATGGCCCGCCGTATTCGCAGCGAGATTTCGGGGCGCCATATCCATCTCATCGTCGAGAACGAGGAAAACAACAGCGCGCTGCTGTTTCGAAACAACTACGGCAAGCCCGAGCTCTACACCGCCCAATGGAACGACGACATGCATCACGTCCTGCATGTCGCGGCAACGAGCGAGGATTTTGGCTATTACGCGGATTTTGCCGATGACACTGCCAAGATCGGTCGTGGCTTGGCCGAGGGCTTCGTCTACCAGGGCGAGCACATGCCCTATCGCGGCGCCGAGCGCGGCCAGCCGAGCGGCGGGTTGCCGCCGACAGCCTTCATTGCCTTCATCCAGAACCACGACCAGATCGGTAACCGCGCTTTCGGCGACCGCCTGAACGAGACAGCGTCTGCCGAGGCCATCCGCGCGATGGCAGCGATCTACCTTCTCTCGCCGCAGATCCCGATGCTGTTCATGGGCGAGGAATGGGATGCGAGGCAGCCTTTCCCTTACTTTTGTGACTTCAACGAAGAACTGAACGCCATCGTCCGGAAAGGTCGACGGGAGGAACTTTCGCGGCTACCGGGCTTTGGCGATGGCGACAGTGCTGCCAATGCGCCGGACCCAACCAAACGGGAGACGTTTCTTTCCGCCAAGCTGGATTGGCAGGACGCGACCTCGGGAGAGGGCGCGGAACGCCTGGCTTACTACCGCAATCTGCTGGCGATCAGGCACAAGGAGATCATTCCGCGCCTCGAAAATATCGGCGGGAATAGCGGCGCCTATCGTGTGGAAGGAAAGTCGATCGACGTGCGGTGGGCGCTTGGCGATGGAACGTCGCTGAGGCTGCTGGCCAATGTCGGCGCCGACGATATTCAGGGCGCCGCAGCGCCGGAAGGTCGCATCATCTGGTCCGAAGGTGGCTTGACCGACGGGAAGCTCTCACCTTGGTCGGTGATCTGGTCGATTGCCTGAACTAGCCTAGTGCCGAGGGCTCGGAACCGGGCGGTGTCTTCCGCCCGGGAAAGACGCGAAATGACCAACGCCGGTGCAGCTTTGCCAGCATCAGATAGATGATCGGCGTGGTATAGAGCGTCAGGATCTGCGAGATCACCAGACCGCCGACGATGGTAATACCGAGCGGACGGCGGAGCTCCGAGCCCGGCCCAGTGGCGATGATCAGGGGTACGGCGCCCATGATGGCGGCCAGCGTCGTCATCAGGATCGGGCGAAAACGCTGCAGGCAAGCCTGGAAGATCGCTTCCTCGGAGGAAAGTCCGTCCTTGCGTTCCGCCTCCAGGGCAAAGTCCACCAGCATGATGCCGTTTTTCTTGACGATGCCGATCAGCAGAACGATGCCGATGAAGGCGATAATCGTCAACTCAGTGCCACTGATCTCCAGCGCCAACAGGGCGCCAAGTCCGGCCGACGGCAAGGTCGAGATGATGGTCAGTGGGTGGGCGAGGCTCTCGTAGAGAACGCCCAGGACAATATAGACGGCTAGCAAAGCCGCGACCAGCAGCAGCGGCTGGCCGCCCGAGGATTGCGCTGCGTTGGCCGCATCCCCGGCAAACTCGGCATGCAGCGAATCCGGCAGGTGGAGGTCGGCAACCGCGCGCACGACGCTGTCGTTTGCCGCTTGCAGCGTTGCGCCCAAAGCAAGGTTGTACGAAATGGTCACCGCCGGGAATTGCCCCTGGTGGTTGACGACAAGCGGTGCCAGCGTTCGCTCGACCTTGGCGACACTGCTGAGCGGCACCTGCGTTCCGCCCGATGCCGGCACATAGAGATTGAGGATCTGCTCGGGGTCCCGCGCATAGTTCGGATCCGCCTCCAGCACGACGCGGTACTGGTTGCGCTGGCTGTAGATCGTCGAGATCTGCCGTTGGGCAAAGGCGTTGTTAAGGGCGCTGTCGATCGACTGGATGCTGACGCCGAGCCTGGACGCCTCGCCGCGATCGATATTGACGGTCGCCTGCAGCCCGTTCGGCTGTCGATCGGTGGCCACATCCGCCAGTGCCGGCTCGCCCTGCAGCGCTGCCAGCACCTTCGGCGCCCATTCGACCAGTTCGTCGTAGTTCGAATCCCAGAGGGTGAACTGATATTGCGACTGCGACGATCGCGCTCCGGCTCGAATATCGCCGGGAGAAAACAGGAAGGTACTCAAGCCCGGCACCTTCGTCATCTCCGTTCTCAGCCGCGCGATCACCTCATTGGTGGAGACCCGCTCCGAGGGCGGCTTCAGCGAGATCAGCAGCTGGCCGCGATTGATGGAGCTGGAAAAGCCACCCCCGCCGACGGAGGAGCCGACGCCGGCAACGGCGGGGTCCGCCGCTGCGATTTCAGCGGCCTTCTGCTGCAGCACCACCATGGCAGGATAGGAAATATCGGTCGCGGCCTGCGTGCCGCCCTGGATGAAGCCCGTGTCATCCTGGGGTATGAAGCCTTTAGGCACCTTGACGTAAAGGAAGGCAGTGATGGCAACGCAGCCGAAGATTACCAGCACGGCCAGCACGCGGTGATGCAGCACCGCCTTCAACGTCCTGCCGTAGAAGCCGATGATGGCATCAAGCGTTCCCTCGACGACGCGTGCAAACAGGTTGCGCGCCATGTCGGTATCGCGGTGGCGCAGCCAATGGCCGCAGATCATCGGGGTTAGGGTAAGCGAGACTACCGTCGAGACGACGATCGTGAAGCCGAGCGTCAGGGAAAAAGCCTGGAAGAACCGGCCAATAATGCCGCCGAGGAAGAACAGCGGGATAAAGGCCGCCAGCAGCGACAGGCTGATGGAAATGACCGTGAAGCCGATCTGCCGCGCGCCTTCCATGGCCGCCTGCATCGGCCGCATACCCTTCTCGAGGTTGGCGGTGATGTTCTCGATCATGACAATGGCATCGTCGACGACAAAGCCGACCGATACGACGAGCGCCATCAGCGACAGATTGTCGATCGAGAGACCCCAGGCCCACATCAGCGCGAAGGTTCCGGCCAGCGACAAAGGCACGGTGACACCGGCGGCAACCGTCGGCGTTGTCCGCTGCAGAAAGACGAAAACAACGACCATGACGAGGAGTACCGTCGCCAGCAGCGTCCACTGCATATCGTCGACGCTGGCATTGATCGTTGTCGTCCGGTCGGAGAGGATGGCGATGTCGATCCCGGCCGGTATGGTCTTCTGCAGTTCCGGGATGAGCGCCTTCACCGCATCGACGGTGGCGATGACATTGGCGTTCGCCTCCTTGGTGATGTTGAGCAGCACGGATGGCTTGCCATTATACCACGCGTCGGAACGACTGTTGCGCACGCCAGGCTCGACGGTGGCGATATCGGAAAGCCGAACCGAGGTTCCATCGCCGCTGCGGATGACGATGCGGCCATAGGCCTCCGGTGTTTTCAACTGCGCGTTCACGCCGATCGCGAATGCACCGTCGCTGCCATCGATCGAGCCGGTTGGCCCGAGCATATTCGCATTGACGATCGCCGTGCGCACCGCATCGAGCGACAAGCCCATGGCCGAAAGCCTGTCCGGGTTCAGGCGCACCCGCACGGCCGGCTGGTCGGCGCCACTGGCGGTGACCTCGCCGACGCCGTCGACCTGCGAAATCTGCTGGACCACAACGGTGTCGGCAGCATCGTAGACGGCGCTCGGCGCCACATTGTCGGATGTCAGCGCCAGAATGAGCACGGGGGCGGCAGCGGGATTGACCTTGCGGAAGGACGGAAGGGTCGGCAAGTCTGCGGGCAGGTCGATGGCTGCAGCGTTGAGCGCCGCCTGCACATCCTGGCCGGCGCCATCCACGCTGCGAGACAGATCGAACTGGATGGCGATGCTGGTCGAGCCGAGGGAACTGACGGAAGTGAGCTCGGTGACGCCGGCGATGGTGCCGAGGTGGCGCTCGAGCGGTGCGGCGACGCTGGCTGCCATGCTGGCCGGATCGGCACCCGGCCGGCTGGCCGAGACGATGATGGTCGGCAGATCGACAGTCGGCAGGCTGGCGACCGGCAGGAAGAAATAGGCGACGAAGCCGAGGATCATCAGCCCGATCGACAGCAGCGTCGTGCCGACCGGCCGCTTGATGAACGGCTCGGAGATATTCATGGACGCCCCCCGGCTTCACTTGCCTCGGGCGCCGGGGTCCCCGTCGGTCGGCCGACAACGCGGCTGCGCAGCCGCTCGAAGGCGAGATAGATCACTGGCGTCGTGTAAAGCGTCAGCAACTGGCTGAGCACGAGGCCGCCGACGATGCTGATGCCGAGCGGGATTCGCAGCTCGGCGCCCGTGCCGCTCGCCAGTGCCAGCGGCAGCGCGCCGAACAGCGCCGCCAGCGTCGTCATCATGATCGGCCGGAAACGCAGGATCGAAGCCTGCAGGATCGCCTCGCGCGGCGAAAGACCGCCGCTTCGCTCTGCCTCAAGTGCAAAGTCGATCATCATGATGGCGTTCTTCTTGACGATCCCCATCAGCAGGACGATGCCGATCAGCGCGATCAGCGACAGGTCCTGGCCGAACAGCATCAGCGCCAGCAGCGCCCCGACGCCGGCGGATGGCAGTGTCGAGAGGATGGTGATCGGGTGAATGGCACTTTCATAGAGCAGTCCGAGAACGATATAGATCGTCACCACGGCGGCCAGGATCAGCCAGGGCTCGCCGGCCAGTGACGAAGAGAATTCCTCCGCGTCGCCCGAATAGGCACGCTGGATGCTGTTCGGCATGCCAATTTCCTGCTCGGCGGCACTGACCGCGCTAACGGCGTCGCTGAGGGATGCGCCTTTCGCCAGGTCGAAGCTCAGCGTCACCGAAGGAAACTGCTTGTCATGGCTGATGACCAGCGGGGCGGTGGTGAAGGTTGCGGTCGAAAACGCGTTGAGCGGCACCTGCACATCGTTGCTGCCGGCGACGTAGAGCCTGTCGAGCGATTTGGGGTCGGCCTGAAACTGCGGTGCCGCCTCGATGATGACGCGATACTGGTTGGACTGGCCGTAGATGGTGGCGATCTGGCGCTGGCCGAAGGCGTCGTTCAACGTATCGCTGACAGCCTGCATCGAAACCCCGAGACGGGAGGCCGTTTCCCTGTCGACATCGACAAAGATCCGACCGCCGCCCGTCTGCACTTCCGAGGAAACATCGATGAGGACAGGGGCCTGCTGCAGCCGCGCTGCGAGCTTCTGCGCCCAATCGACCACGGCAGCGGTATCCGTTCCAGTAAGCGTATACTGGTAAGGTGCCCGGCTGGAGCGCGTGCTGATGCTGATGTCGCGCACGCTCTGGAAGGTGACGTGCACGCCTGGCATGCCGGCGACTTCCTCGCGCAGCCGATCGATGATCTCGGCCGAGGAGGATGCGCGGTCCGAACGCGGCTTCAGAACCAGGCTCAGCGTTCCGGTATTGAGCGTCAGGTTGTTGGCGCTCGCCCCGACCACGGAGACGATGCCCGTGACGTCCTGATCATGGCGAAGGCGATCGGTCACCAGCGCCTGGGTGCGCTTCATCGATTCGAACGAGGTCGTCGGTTCGGTCTCGATCACAGCGGTAATCAACCCGGTATCTTGCGGCGGCAAAAAGCCCTTCGGGATGACGATATAGAGACCAATGGTTGCCACCAGCGTTATCATCGTCAGCAGCAGCATCAGAGGACTGCGGTCGATTGCCCAGACCAGACTGGCGCGATAGCCGCCGATCAGCCGATCCATCATCCGGTCAGTACCGGCCAGCATCCCGCGGCGCCCTTCAGCGGGCTTACGCAGGATGCGAGCGCACATCATTGGCGTCAGGGTCAAGGAGATGATCGCAGATACGACGACTGCGATGGTGAGCGTCAGCGCGAATTCCCGGAACATCCGGCCGACGATGCCCGTCATGAACAGCAGCGGAATGAACACGGCGACCAGTGAGAAGGTCAGCGAGATGATTGTGAAGCTGATCTCGCCGGCGCCTTTCAGCGCCGCATGCATGGGGTCGTCGCCTTCCTCGATGTGGCGGGCGATGTTCTCGATCATGACGATCGCATCATCGACGACGAAGCCGGTGCCGATCGTCAGCGCCATCAGTGAAAGATTGTCGAGGCTGAAGCCCGCAAACCACATGACCCCGAATGTGGCGATCAGCGACAGCGGCAGGGCCACCGCCGCGATGATGGTCGCCGTCACGGTGCGCAGGAAAACGAAGACGACGAGAATGACCAGCCCGATGCTGAGAGCCAGCGTCCATTGCACGTCATGGATCGAGGCGCGGATCGTCTCCGTCCGGTCGTTGACGATATCGAGCGCGATACCGGCCGGCAGCGCCTCCTTCAGCTGCGGCAATTGCTTGAGGACGTCGGCGACCGTCTGAATGACGTTTGCACCTGGCTGGCGCATGACGTCGAGGATGACGGCCGGTTCGCCCTGATACCAGGCGCCGACACGCGTGTTTTCAAGCCCTTCCACCACATCGGCCACATCCTTCAGGAAGATAGGCGCATTGCTGCGGTAGGCGACGATGACCGACTTGTAGGCTTCCGGATCGACGATCTGATCATTGGCAGCCAGCGTGAAGGACTGCTGGGTGCCGTCAAGCGCACCTTTTGCCCCGGCAACGCTGGCGGCGACGATCGCCGTGCGGATATCCTCGAGCGCAAGGCCATAGGACGCGAGACGCGAAAGGTTTGCCTGGATGCGAATGGCCGGCTTGACGCCGCCCTGGATGCTGACATTGCCGACGCCACTCACCTGACTCAGCTTCTGCGCCATCATCGTGTCGGCGAAATCGCTGAGATTACGGATCGAATAACTGTTCGAGCGCAGCGCCAAGGTGATGATCGGCGTGTCGGCCGGGTTCACCTTTGAATAGGTGGGCGGGTAGGGAAGCGTCTTTGGCAGTGTCGATCCGGCAGCGTTGATCGCAGCCTGCACGTCCTGCGCGGCCCCGTCGATGTTGCGCCCGAGATCGAACTGCAGCGTGATCTGGCTGATGCCGAAGGCGCTCGACGAGGTCATCGAGGCAAGCGACGGGATCTGTCCGAGTGGCCGCTCCAACGGCGCCGTCACCAGCGACGCCATGGTATCCGGGTCGGCGCCCGGAAGCTGGGTCGTTACCCGGATTGTCGGGAAGTCGACCTGCGGCAGCGGGGCCACCGGGAGTTCCGAATAGCCGAGCAGGCCGCCGAGCAGGATGGCGGCCGCCAGCAGCGACGTAGCGATCGGCCGGTTGATGAACAGCGAGGAGACACTCATTGCGGCGTTGCGGGCGGCGCGGGTGATGCCGCCCCGTCATCTGCCGGCTTGTTGGTGCCGTTGCCATTGTGCCGGCGATGCGGCTTTCCATCGGTGGCGGAGCCGGGGGCTGCAGCATCGGAGGCGACCGGTGCAGCAGGCTGCGAGACCTCGACCTTCGAGCCGGTCTGCAGCCGCGCGAAGCCGGTGGTGACCACGGTGTCGCCAGCGGCGACGCCTGAGGTAATGACCGCCTGCACATCATCCTGTTGCCCGACCTCTACGGTCTTCATCAGGACGGTCTGGTCCGGCTGCAACAGGTAGACGAAGGTCCCGTTCGGGCCGCGCTGCACGGCAGCGGTCGGTATGACCACGACCCCCTTCATGGTTTCCAGCAGCAGCCGGGCATTGACGAAGGCGCCCGGCCAGAGCGCAAGCTTCTCGTTCGGAAACGTCGCCTTCAGCTTGACGGTACCGGTGGTGGTATCGACCTGGTTGTCGACGACAGACAGCGAACCGGTGTCGACCACTCTCTGCTCGCCGCCGGACAGCGCCTCCACACTGAGCGCGCCACCTGCGTTGGCTGCGTTGACCTTCGCCAGCTGCTGCTGTGGGACCGAAAACACGACGGAAATCGGCCGAATCTGCGAGAGGGTGACAATTCCGGTCGTATCGGTGCCGCTGACGATGTTGCCGATATCGACGTTGCGAATACCGGTGCGTCCGTCGATGGGCGCTTTGATGGTGGTATAGTCGAGGGTCGCCTGCGCGCTTTCGATGGCCGCCTGGTCCGACTGGACCTGTGCCTGGTACTGGGCAACCTGGAAGCGGGCCGTGTCGACCTGTTGCTGTGTTCCTGAGCTTGATTGCACGAGCCGCTGGTATCGCTCGAAATCGGTTTGGGCGTTCTGCAGCAGCGCCTGATCCTGGGCCTTCTTGGCGACAGCCTGGTCCAGAGCCGCCTTGTAGACCGCATCGTCGATACGGGCGATGACATCGCCCTTCTTGATGTCCTGGCCTTCCTCGAAGTCGATCTCAAGCAGTTTGCCGCTGACTTGCGGGCGCACGGTCACGGTATTGAGCGGCTTCACCGAGCCGACGCCGTTGATATAGACGGGGACGTCGGTCATTTTGGCGACAGCCGTCAGAACCGATGTTGGGCCTGTGGACTGCGCCGCACCCCGGCGTCTTCCGCTGCCGCGCGTTCCGCTCGCCTGCTGTGTGTTTGGCGAGGAACTGAGGCCAAGCAACCGCTCGGCCGGCCCGACCCACCGGTCCCGGAGCACGTAGGCGCCGATCCCGATTGCTCCCAGGATGACGACTGATATCAAGACCCGAGAAGTCCGAGCCATTCATTCACCTTCTTTCATCGTTCCAGAGAAGAGCCAACGGTCGCGACCATATAGCGCGGCAAGCCCAGAAGGAATTTGTGGCGGGATTAAATTTTGTCCATACGGACAGCAAGAACATCACTCGTTGCAACACTTTAGAGCCATCAAGCCGCGACCGGCTCATCGGCAAAGCCGGTCGAATCCAGTGCCCGGCGGACCAGACCCGATGACTTGGCCTCTTCCATGAACTGGCTGACACGGGCAAGAGCCGACGGTTTGTCGCGTCCGACCGCGATGGCTATTCCTGTCGACTGGAAGCCACCATCGAGAACGCGTGCGCCCGGCAAGAGCGGCAGCAACGTCCGGAAGGCGTCGCGTGACAGAGCCAGTGCGTCCGCCTCGCCATCCCGGATCGCATTGACAGCTTCGGCAATCGTCGAGAGCGCTGCAGGAACCGTTCGCTGCAGGGTGCGGGCAGCGCTGCGAATGGTCGTGGTATTGGCGATGCCCACCACACGCACGCCCGCGCGATCCACGCCGGCGAGATCCGAGATCCCCGAGGCGGCGCTGACAAGGTAAGTGCTTTCCAGAATGTAGTAAGCTGGCCCGAAGGCAACGCGCTGGCTGCGCTCGCTGTCGACCGGCATGAAGCTGAGATCGATCCGGCCACTTTCCAGCGCCTCGGTGCAGGCGCCGGAATTTGCAAAGCCCTCAATGGCCAGCGGCGCGCCAAGTTGCCGAGCAAGATGCTCGGCCAGATCGACGGTGACACCTCGGTAAGAACCACTCTCCCTGTCAAAGGTCACGAAAAGAACCGATGGCGCAGGTGCCGCAATCACCCCGACCCGCAGGCTGCCGGTCGAGAGAAGTTCACGCTTTGCAGCGGTGTCGCCTGTTGCGGCTTTACTGTCTGGGAGAGATGTCATTCGTTCTTCCTGCGGACCGTTGGATCCAAGCATGCCGAGACCGCGATGATTAGGATCGGAGGAACCGGGGCGATGTCTGCAGTTCGTCCATGGCGGCCTGGAAGGCCGCGTCGATAACGGCAAATTTCTCGGCCTGGTAGTTCCAGTACTCCGCAACGAAACCGCGCGATAGCCAAAAACTGCTCTTGCCGGGCACGCCCGCCCAGCCGACGCTGCCCATGCCGGCAGCCTGCTTCAGGAGGCGCTTCAGATGGGCGTTGGAGATCATGAACTGCTGGTGGATGTCCCGCATGGAGATCGAGCCGATCATGATCCTGTCGGAATCCCCTTCCATGGAGGTGATGCGGGAGACTAGGTAATCCATCACCACCCCGCCTGAGTTGACCCAGTTGAACAGGGCGAAGCTCGGACCTGGATTGCGAACGGCATCGCTGTTGATGATTTGCTGGGCAATGAGCGGCTGCATGACGCCGACCGCGGCTGGCTGTGCTGCCATCTGCTCCATTCTTGCGCCCCCATCGAGATGATCGAGGATGAAGAGATGCGTGCTTATCCAGCGCCCCAGATACTCTACGGCTGTTGTCGTCGGCTCCAGCAATCGGGTGCGTTTGTCGATACCGCCCGGGGCCGTCGCCAGGAAACGATAGGCAAGCATTTCCTGAAGGAAGGCGACGGCTGTATTGCGGCTGGCAATTTTGTGCCGCAGCACTAGATCGACATATCGGGCGGCATAAAGACCACGTCCCGCTTCTTCAGGATATCCGAAATGAAGAGCAAATCCCGCATGGGCAAGAAGCCATCGCTGCTGTGCGGCAAATATCGAGGCTATGCGTGGGTTCTCGTGATAGATCGCAATCAACTCGTGAGCGCATTTCAAGATTGCGGTTAGAAAGTGTTGATTGGCACTAAGATCTTCTGCTCTTAACGTCATGACTGCTGCCCGAATACGAATGCGCTGATCTACCAGCGGAATGCTTGCCATATCATGTTGTTGCGGCCGTGAACTGCTTCTGAACAAATTCGTAGCCTGCGCATTTATTCGCTACGCACTGCATCTAAAAGCGCACTGATGCGTTACGAATACATTACAAGGAGAACGCTATGATAAATGCTTCGACAATTAAAGAACATGCTGAAGTTATTGGCGCTGATGGCGTGCATGTCGGCACCGTCGACCACGTCGAGGGATCGCGGATCAAGCTGACGAAGAAAGATAGCGGCGAGGGCTCACACAAGGGACATCACCACTATATCGACCTCAGCCTCGTGGCTGAAGTCGAGGGTGAACGCGTGCGTCTGTCCGCCAATGCCGACGTCGCAATCACGTTTGAAGAAGAAGAAGGCGGCCAGCCCGCTTAATCCACCTTCGGAATAAAAAAAGGCCTTGCGCTTGCGAGGCCTTTTTTGCGTGGTTTTCACGAGCAGGCTTCAATAGCCAAGCGCGATGCCGTCCTTGCGGTGGTCCGACCCACCCAGCAATAGCCCGCGCTGATGGTCGATATAGATGGCCTGCGCCCCGCCGATAGGCTCGTCGGCCCATTCGGTGCTGTGTCCCCGCCGGTCGAGATCGGCACGAATCTCCGGTGAAATCGTCGGCTCCAGCGAAAGCTTGCCGCCATAGTAGAAGCTACGCGGTTGGTCGCTCGCCTGCTGCGGATCGAGATCACGGTCGAGAACCTGGCTCAGCAAATGGGCGTGGCCGCATGCCTGGTATTGCCCACCCATCACACCAAAGCTCATAAGCGGCCGACCCTTGTCCATCAGCATGCCCGGGATGATCGTGTGAAACGGCAGCTTGCCGGGCCCAATCGCATTCGAATGGCCCGGGGTGAGCACGAAACCGGCACCGCGATTTTGCAGGAGCACGCCGCTGCGCGCGGCATAGATGCCGCTGCCGAACGGAAAGAACACAGAGTTGATCAGGGAAATCGCATTGCCGTCACGGTCCACCACGGACACGTAGACGGTATCCTTGTGGGTCGGTCCGTCCCAGGTCGAGGCCGGCAAGGCCCGCTCCAGGCTGATCTCGCGTCTGATGGCGTCGATCGAGCGGTCCGAAAGAATGTCATCGATATCGAAGGCGATATGGTCCGGATCGCTGATCAGCTGGTCGCGGCGGGCATAGCCTGCCTTGGTTGCCTCGGCCAACAGGTGAATGCGGTCGGCTTCCGTCAGCCGGGGATCGCGCAGGTCGAATCCATCGAGGATACGCGTGATGAGCAAAGCCGCCAGTCCCTGGCCGTTGGGCGGGCACTCCAGGAGATCGAGGCCGCGATATCCGGCGGAAATGGGTTTGGTCTCGAAAGCCTTGTATTCGGTGAAGTCACTTTCCTCATGCAGGCCGCCGAGCGAGCGAAGCAGCGTCGCGATCTCGTCAGCCACTGCACCATGGTAAAAGCCGTCGCGCCCATTGCGGGCAATAGCGCGAAGGGTGGCGCCCAGAGCCGGATTGACCATGCGCTCCCCGGTGCGCGGCGCTCGGCCGTTTGGCAGGAAATAGGCTGCCGAATCGGCAAACTTGGCGACGCGATCGGCATAGCGCGTCCAGTCCAGCTCGACGCGGGGCGTGATGACATAGCCTTCCTCGGCCGCCGCAATGGCCGGCGCGAGAACGCGGTCGAGGCCAAAGCTTCCATGGCGCTCGATCAGCTGGCACCACGCATCGACGGCCCCCGGAATGGTCACTGCATGCGGGCTGTCATCGGCAATCGTTGTCAGGCCCTTTTCCAGATAATGGTCGAGGACCGCCTTTTTCGGCGAGCGTCCGGAGCCGTTGAGGGCGACCGGCGTGCCGCCGGCAGGGCAGTAGAGCGCAAAGCAATCGCCACCGATGCCGGTCATCAAGGGATCGATGACCGATTGCAGCGCCACGGCGGCAACTGCCGCATCCACTGCGGTGCCGCCAGCGCGCAATATATCGACCGCCGCAAGCGTGGCCTGCGGGTGGGAGGTCGCAGCCATGCCACGGTCGGAGATTGCCACGGAACGGCCGGGCTTGAAGAAGTCACGAGTTTGCATCGGGCGGTTCCTTTATCTGCGCGCTGGAATCATTGACCTTTGATGCGCGACATGGGCGGGGCGATCAAGCCCCGGCCCTTCCCAATCGGGTGAGCAACATCGTCCAGGCCGTCAGGCCGATGCGGAAATTGGCCAGCCGGAAGAACTCGTTCGGCGCGTGATAATCCTCGTCCGAGGTCGAGAAGGAAAAGAATATTGCCTCGCGGCCCAAATGCTTGCGAAAAGCCGCCCCGATCGGGATGGTGGCGCCCATGGCGACACGCAGGGGCTTCTGTCCGAGCAACTCCTCCAGCACGCCTTCCGCGACCTCAAGCGCTGGCAAATCCGGATCGACGAAAAAGGCTTCGCTGCCCGGCCCATGCCGATGGATGTCGAGCGTGAAGCCAGCCGGCAGTCTTGCCTGCAGGTGGCGGCCGACGACGGAAAGAATGTGCTCGGGCTTCTGTCCGGCGATCAGCCGGCAGGTGATCTTGGCGCTGGCGGAGGAGGGGATAACGGTCTTCGTTCCCTCGCCCTGGTAGCCGCCGGCAATTCCATTGAACTCCAGCGTCGGCTCGAGCCACTGGCGAATCAGCAGCTCGCGGCCGTCGGTGACCGGCAATGGTGCCGACACGCCGATGTCGCGATAATAGGCGCCGGCGTCGAATTCGGCTGCCTCGATAGCCGCAATGATGGACGGGTCGGGCGGTGCCGTGTCGTCGAGATAGCCATCGACGGCCACCCTTCCATCGTCACCATGGAGCGAGGCCAGCAGCGTCGCCAGGGCTCGGATCGGATTGGGGGCGCTGCCGCCGTGCCGGCCCGAATGCAGGTCCTTGGCGGCGCCGGTGACAGAGACGTCCATGGCCACTAGGCCACGGCTGGCCACCGTCATCGACGGCCGGTCGGGCCGCCACATCGCGCCATCGGCGGAAATGACGAGATCGCAGTCGAGCTTGTCGCGAAAGGTCTCGAGCGTCGCCTCGAAATGCGGGCTGCCGGACTCTTCCTCGCCCTCGATCAGCACCTTGAGATTGACCGGCAGCCGGCCGTCCGTCTTCATGAAGGCCTCGGCGACGAGAATCGAGATCAGCAGCGGCCCCTTGTCGTCGGAGACGCCGCGGGCATAGAGCCGTCCGTCGCGCACCGTCGGTTCGAAGGGTGGTGTCTGCCACTTGTCCAGCGGGTCCGGCGGCTGCACGTCGTAATGGCCGTAGACCAGAAATGTGGGCAGGGAGGGATCGCCGATCAGCTCACCGTAAACAGCCGGATGGCCGCCGGTCTTGAGCAGTTCGACCGCCGAAAACCCGGCGCGCCTCAGACGGTCGGCAACGAAGTCAGCAGCTGCCGCAATTCCGTCGATATAGGCCGTATCGGTGCTGACGCTTGGGATGCGGCAGAAGGCCTTCAGGTCTTCCAGCGCCTCTTCAAAATGCGCATCGAGATAATCTTCCATCTCGCTCATTTGCCGCCATCCACGCTGATCACCTGGCCGGAGACCCAGCCCGCAAAGTCCGAGGCAAAAAACAGCACCATGGCCGCGATATCGTCCGGCACGCCCAGCCGCTTCAGAGCGATATTCTGGAGAAGCTTCGCCTGTCCGTCCTCGCCCATCGCATCCCACTGTCGTTCCGTCGTCGGATTGGAGCGCACGAAGCCGGGTGCGACGTTGTTGACAGTGATGTTCCAGGCGCCGAGTTCGTGTGCCAGCTGCCGCGTCAGGCCGATCTGGCCGGCCTTGGCACTGGCATAGGCCTGGATGCCGGTGAGGGAGATGCCGAGCCCGGCACCGCTGGAAATGTTGATGATACGCCCGTATTTCTGTCTTTTCATGCCGGGTGCCACGGCTTGCGCCATGAAGAAGGCGCCGGACAGGTTGACGTCGAAGATCGACTGCCAGTCCTCCTCGGAAATTTCCTCGATCGGCCGCCCCACCTGGCCGCGCACGCCGCCGGCATTGTTGACGAGGATGTCGACGGTAGCACCTTCAGCCTCGATGCCGGCAATCAGCCGCTGGGCGGCGCTACGGTCGCCGACATCCAGAAGATGGGTGCGAACATTTTCGCCAAGCGCCGCAGTTTCCGCCAGACCTGCCTCGTTGACATCGCAGGCGTGAACGGTTGCCCCGCGGGAAGCAAAGG
The DNA here is from genome assembly GCF_049472505.1 of Rhizobium sp. HT1-10. NCBI lineage: Bacteria > Pseudomonadati > Pseudomonadota > Alphaproteobacteria > Hyphomicrobiales > Rhizobiaceae > Rhizobium > Rhizobium sp. HT1-10. The sequence continues at coordinate 179,983 of NZ_JBCEBQ010000004.1, forward strand.
CAAGCGCAATGGCCCGGCCGAAGCCATGGGCGGCACCGGTGACGATGACCGTCTTGCCAGCAAAATCGATGTTCATGCCGCGCGCTCCAACTCGTCGAGATTGCTGAGCGAGAGGGCCCGCTTGCCATCCTCGATTTCGTGGATCATCTCCACCAGTCGCGCGGCGATCGGCGTGGGCACGCCGAGCGAGCGGCCGACCTCGACCACCGGCTGGACCTGCGCATCGACCTCGGTCTTGCGCTTGCGCACCGCAAGGTCGCGCCAGATGCCGGAATGGGATTTCAACGAGGTGCGGTTATGCGCCACCATCTCGTCGAAGGAGCGTTCGGTTTCCGCAGCTGTTGCGTTCGGGGAGAAGGCGGCGGGATCGAAGCCGTTGAAGGCCTCCAGCTTGATGTTGTTGGCGCCCGCCACGCGACCGACTTCCAGCGCCAGCTTTGTCAGCACCGGGCGATAGCGCGGATTGGCAAGGACATCGGCGATGCTGTCATTTGTCAGGGCGGTGCCGAACAGCAGAGCGCCATAGATGAGTTTCCCCCAGAGAAATCCCCAGATGTTGTCGGTCAGGATCGCCTTGTCGTCGAATTGATGCAGCAGGCGGTGGATTCCTTCCACCCGCTCGGTGGTCCTGCCGTCGAGCTCCCCGACGACCACGGCTGCGCGCCCGCTGTAATGGACCACGCCGGGCGACAGGTAATCTGCGCCGAAATTGACGAAGCAGCCGATCACCCGGTGGATGCCGACCACCGGCGCGATGACCTGCTCGTTCAAGCCGTTCTGGGCAGACACCACATAGCCGTCGGAGGCCAGATGATCGACGAGTGCGTGGCTTGCCGCCTCGGTGTGGTGGGCCTTGACGCAGAGATAGATGCGCTCGTAGACGCCTTCCAGTTGCTCCGGCAGGACGGCCTTGGCCTTGATCGTGTCCTGGAAGATCGGCCCTTCGATCGTCAGGCCCTTCTCATTGATGGCAGCCACATGGTCGGCGGCGTTGTCGACAAAGATGACCTCCTGGCCGGCACGGATGAAGGCGGCGCCCAGCGTTCCGCCGATGGCGCCGGCGCCCCAGATGACTACAGGCGTGCTCATGCCCAGCCTCCCTCGAGAAGATCACGTGTTTCCTGGACGGCAACATCCCAGATCGCCTGCATTTCCTCGTCCGGTCGTTCATAGTAGCCGCCGAAGTTGCCGTCGCCGAGCAGCGCCTTGACGCCGGCGGGGTTCATGGCGCGCATATGGGCGAGGTCGACCATCGGCTTCTGCTGGGTCGGCTGGACAACGCCCGGCAGCCGCGTCCAGGGAAAGTTCTCCATCCACGAGGCGTGCGAGGCGACGGTGTCGATGTCCTGGACCTTGGCAAAGGTCTTCGGCGCATTCCACCAGTTGTGGAACTTGACCGATGTGTCGGGATTGTCGGCCATCCACTCGACCGCAAGGCTGCCGGCCGGCTGGTTGCCGCCATGGCCGTTGACGATCAAGATGCGGCGGAAACCCTGCAAGCGCAGTCCATCGAGGATATCGCGGACGATGCGGATATAGGTCTCCTGGCGCAGGCTGATGGTGCCGGGATAGGCGAGGAAATAGGGTGTGATGCCATAGGCCAGCACCGGAAACACCGGAATGCCCAGCGGCTCGGCGGCGTCGAGAGCGATCTTCTCGGCGAGGATCGAATCGACCGACAGCGACAGATGGGCGTGCTGCTCGGTGCTGCCGAGCGGCAGGATCGCCCGGTCGTCGGTCTTCAGATAGGTCTCGATCTGCTGCCAGTTGGTATCGGAGATCTTCATGGTCATTCCTTTTAGCTCTGAATGATCGGCTGCGGCGCGGGCTGGAGAACAGCTGGCACCTCTGCCTGCGGCTGCGGGACGCCGGCGGCGCGGATGATGGGAACGATGACCCGCTCGATATCGGCGGTATCGGGCGCATGGCGGTATTCGATCGTCTGGATGCCGGCGGGGGCAAGGGCAATCGCGTCTTCGGCGCCCGAGGCATGGATCAGCACGCTTGCGCGCGCCAGCAGGGCATCGAGGCCCGGCGTCTCAAGCGTTGCGGCCGTGATCTCGGTGACATGAGGCGCAAAACGCTGCACGCCGCTCTTCATGATCGGCAGGAAGTCCGGAAAGCGCGAGACAACGGCAATCGATGCGAGCGAATCGAGCGAGGCCAGCGACATCCGGGTCTCTTCGGCCGGAGTGAAGCTGATGGACACCACCTTGGTGTTCGGCAGCAGACCTGCGACTTCCCGATGGCGGTTGGCAAAGGTGATGGCGAGATCGGCCGAGTTCGCCCGCGCCTTGGCATTCGTCTCGCGCTCGATGGCAGATATTGTCAGGGGCTCGACGGTGACGCCGCGCCCGAGCCTTGCTGCAATGAAGCGGGCGTAGCTGGCCGTCGCCTCCGGAAAAAGCCCTACCATGACGATCCGCAGCCGCGGTCCGATGCTGTCGCGATAGAAGATGCGCGAACTGATCATCGACACCAGTTCCGTCGCCCGGATGCCAAGCGTGTGGCTCTCGTCGATCAGCTGGTCGATCTGCCGGTGCAGGTTGGCGGTATCGTTTCGGCCGGCAAGGCGGGCCTGCCGGCTGTCGGTAACGAACGTGCCAGAGCCCGGCCGCGCATCGATCAGGCCGGCGACCTTGAGGTCGGCATAGACCTGGCTCACCGTCATCGGCGCCACGCCGATTTTCTCGGCAAGTTCGCGCACGGACGGCAGCGTCTCGCCGGGCATCAGCTCGCCGCAGGCAATGCCGTATTCGATGAGACCATGGAGCTGTGTCCTCAGCGGAACAGGCAACTCGCGGTCGATGAAGAACTCCATGTCAAGGCACAATCTGGCTGTTATAGTGAACTATGACGATTATCCTGCTCCGTCATTTTTCCCATGTCAACCGGGCGCTTGGCAATAGTTCAACCCTATAAGAAATCAGTTGACTCAGCCGGAAACGCGTGAAATCGTTATAGTCAACAAGAACACTTTAAGCGTTTATTAGAACAAGGGGAATGCAATGAAAACGATCGCCAAGGCGGCCCTCGTCGCCGGACTTCTTCTCGGCACCAGCGTATCGGCCTATGCCGTCGAGCGCGGCGGAACCCTCAACTACGGGCGCTACGCCGATAGCCTTTTCCTCGAGCCGGTGCTCAACGACGCCAATGTCGACATCTGGGTTCTGTCGAACCTCTACGATACGTTGCTGCTGCCGACCGACGACGGCAAGGGCGTGCAGGCCGGTCTGGCCTCCGCCTGGAAGCTCGCCGACGACGGTCTCAGTGTCACGGTTACCCTGCGCGACGGAATCAAGTTCTCGGACGGCACGCCGATCACGCCGCAGGACGTCGCCTGGTCGTTGAAGCGCGCCGCCACGCCCGATAACGGCGAATGGACTTTCATCGTCGGCTCGATCGCCGATGTGACGACAGAGGGTGACAAGACCGTCGTCATCAAGCTGAAGCACGCCGATCCGGCAATCCTGACGGCGCTCACCGTCTTCAACACCGGCATCATGCCGCAAAAGGCCTTCGAGGCCGCCGCCGGCACGACGGATGCCGAAAAGGCCAAGGCCTTCGCCGAGCATCCGATCGGTTCGGGTCCGTTCATGCTAAAATCCTGGGATCGCGGCTCGACCATGAAGCTGGTGCGCAACCCCTATTACTGGGGCATGGGCGAGGACGGAAAGGCGCTGCCCTATCTCGACGGCATCAATTTCGAAGTCATCCCCGACGACGCGACCCGCATCCTCAAGCTCAACTCCGGCGAACTCGATGGCGCTGAGTTCATTCCCTATTCGCGCGTCGATGAGCTGAAGTCGGCCGGCAACCTGAACATGGAGCTCTATCCCTCGACCCGTGTCCAGTACATCACGCTGAACACGAGGCCGCAGCTTGACGGCAAGGACAACCCGCTGTCCAACGCCAAGGTGCGCGAGGCGATGAACTATGCGGCCAACAAGGAAGCGATCATCCAGATCGTCACCCATGGCGTCGGCAAGCCGATGACCTCCTACATGTCGTCGGCCACGCCGCTGCACACCGGCGACAAGCCGCTGTTCCCCTACGATATCGAAAAGGCGAAGAGCCTGATGAAGGAAGCCGGCTTCGAAAAAGGCTTCTCGACCAGCCTGCTGGTTCTCGCCGGCAACCAGGACGAAATCGGCATCGCCACGGCGCTGCAGCAGATGTGGGGTCAGATCGGCATCAAGCTCGACCTGCAGCAGGTCGACAATGCCAGCCGTACGGCCCAGTACCGCGCCGGCACCTTCGCCATGCGCGAAGCCGCTTGGACGGACGATATCGCCGATCCGAACGAGATCACCTCCTACTTCGTCTACTCGCCGAACATCGGCGCGTTGCATACCGGCTGGAAGAGTGATGAGGCCGACAAGCTGTTCGAGACCTCGCAGAAGGAAATCGACGTGACCAAGCGCGCGGCCGACTATGCCCGCATCCAGGCGATCTACAATGCCGAAGGTCCGATCGTGCCGCTCTATGAGACGCCCTATCCGGTGGCGCTCAGCAAGAAGGTCCATGGCTTCCTGCAGATCCCGCTCGGCAACAACATCTTCACCAAGACCTGGCTCGATAAGTGATATCGCAATCGCCGCAGGCGGCCCTCGGGGCTGTCTGCGGCACCCGTGATATCACCCGGAATACGAGGGCGGCACTGTGCCATTGTTCAGTTATATAGTCCGTCGCATTCTGCAGATGATCCCGACCGTCGTGTTCATTCTGATCGTGACGTTCGTCCTGATCCGGCTTCTTCCGGGGGATCCCGCCAGCGCCATGCTCGGCGACCGCGCCCGCGATGCGGATGTCGCCCGCATCAACGCCAGCCTCGGCCTCGACAAACCGGTCCTCGTGCAGTTTTTCTACTTCGTCCGCCGCATCGCCACCGGTGATCTCGGGGATTCCATCACGCTGAAGACGCCGGTCGTTGATCTGATCGCCCAGCGTTTGCCTGTCACGCTGATGCTCATCGGCATGGCGGCTGTCATCGCGCTGCTGCTTGCCGTACCGCTGGCCTTCGTTGCCGCCCTTCGCCGCGAGAAGGCCGCCGATACCGTCATTCGCGGCACCTTCCAGGTCGGCCTGTCGATGCCGGTGTTCTACATCGGTATCCTGCTGCTCACCGTGTTTGCGGCGAACCTCAAATGGTTTCCGGTTGGCGGCTATGGAGACACGTTCGGTAGCAAGCTCTACCATCTCTTCCTCCCGGCCCTGACGCTGGCGCTGAGCTTTGCCGCCGTGCTGATGCGCAACCTGCGAACCGCCATCATCGGCGTCATCAATGCGGAATATGTCGACTTTGCCCGCTCCAAGGGTCTGCGGTCGCGCGTCATCCTCATCCGCCACGTGCTGCGCAACGCGCTGATCTCGACCATCACCCTTTTCGGCCTGCAGATCGGCTCGCTGCTGGGCGGCGGCGTCATCACCGAGACTGTGTTCGCGGTTCCCGGTGCGGGGCGCCTGATGATCGACAGCATCTACGGTCGCGATTACCCGGTCCTGCAGGGCCTCACCATCGCGCTCGCCGTGCTGGTTTGCCTGACCTTCCTTGTGACCGACATCGTCCAGGCCTGGCTCGACCCGAGGGTTGCCCGATGAGCGCCGTTAGCGAGATACCACGCAGCAAATGGCGGCTGAAGCCCGGAAGCTGGCCGAAGACGCTGATGTTAGGCGGCCTGATCCTTTTCCTCAGCCTGCTGCTCGCCTTCTTCCCCGGCTGGTTTGCGCCCTACGATCCGACGGCGTTCGACTACAACGCGCTGTTGAAGGGGCCGAGCTGGGCCCATCCCTTCGGCACCGACAGTTTTGGTCGCGACGTCCTCTCCCGCGTCATCCATGCCTATACGATCGACATGCAGATCGCTGTCTTCGCCACCACCGGGCCATTCATCTTCGGAACCCTGGTCGGCGCCTTCGTCGGCTATGCCGGAGGATGGACGGAGATTGTTTTCGGCCGCATCGTCGATGCCGTCCTCACCTTTCCCTTCCTGGTCCTCGTCATCGCCGTCGTCTCTGTGCTGGGTCCGGGTCTCGGCAACATGTATGTGGCAATCGGCGTCGTCGGCTGGGTCTTTTATGCCAGGATCGTCGCGGCCGAGGTCAAGGTGCAGAAGCGGCTTGACTACGCCGATGCCGGCCGGGTGATGGGATACACCTCGACGCGCATCGTCTTCCGCCACCTTTTGCCGAACGCCATCACGCCGGCCATCGTCTACTGGATGACCGACATGGCGCTCGCCATCCTGCTCGGGTCGAGCCTCGGCTATCTGGGCCTCGGCGCCCAGCCGCCGGCCTCCGAATGGGGCGTCCAGATCGCCGATGGCAAGAACTACATGACGACCGCCTGGTGGATCTCGGTGTTTCCCGGCATCTCGATCGTCCTGACGGGGCTCGGATTCAGCCTCGCCGGCGATGGCGTCGCAGAACTTTTGAGGATACGCCGATGATGCCGGCAAGCGACAACAGCGGCCTGGTGGTTCGCGGCCTGACGACGACGTTCGAAACAGCACGGGGCCAGGCGATCGCCGCCGCCGATATCGATTTCGATGTCGCGCCCGGCGAGGTCGTCGGCTTGGTCGGCGAATCCGGCTCGGGAAAAAGTGTCACGCTGCGCTCCGTCATGCGGCTGATCCGTGAGCCGGGCAAGGTCACGGGTCGCGTCGAGTGGGGCGGCCGCGACCTGGTCGCCATGTCCGACGAGGAGCTCAGACGCGTTCGCGGCAGCGAAATCGCGATGATTTTCCAGGAGCCGATGACGGCGCTCAATCCGGTGCTGCCGGTTGGCCTGCAGATCGTGGAAAACCTCAGCGCCCATACCGGCCTCGGTCGCCGCGAGCGCCGTGCAAGGGCACTGGAGCTGATGACCATCGTCGGCATCCCGGATGCTGAGCGTCGGCTGAACGAATATCCGCATCAGTTCTCCGGCGGCATGCGCCAGAGGGCGATGATCGCCATCGCGCTCGCCTGTTCGCCAAAACTGCTGCTGGCCGACGAGCCGACGACGGCGCTCGACGTGACGATCCAGGACCAGATCCTGAAATTGCTACTCGACCTGCGCGACCGCCTGGCGATGAGCGTCGTGCTGGTCACCCATGACCTCGGCGTCGTGGCCGCCACCTGCGACCGGATGGCTGTCATGTATGCCGGCCGGATCGTCGAAACCGGCACTGTGGTCGATGTGTTCGCGCAGCCGCGCCATCCCTACACCCGGGGCCTGCTCGGCTCGGTGCCGCGCGGTCGGGCGGTGCGCACCATGCTGTCGTCGATCGACGGCACGCCGCCGAGCCTGACGGACCTGCCGGATGGCTGCGCCTTTCATCCCCGCTGCAGCTTTGCCACGGAGCAATGTCGGCGCGAAAGGCCGCCTCTGGCACCGGTCGCCCCCGGCCGGCTGGCGGCCTGCTTCCACCATGAGCGTGTTGCGGCGGCGGAGGCCATCCTATGAGCGGGCCAATGCCGATTATATCCATCGATGGCGTCACCAAGCGCTTTGCCGGTCCCTATTCTCTGACGCGGCGATTGTCCGGCAAGCCGCCGCTGGCCGTCCATGCGCTGAGCGACGTCAACCTTGAGGTCAACAGGGGCGAGACGCTCGGCATCGTCGGCGAATCCGGCTGTGGAAAGTCGACCCTGGCGCGCTGCATGGTGCGCCTGCTCGATCCCGATGGCGGCGCCATCCGCTTCGAGGGCAAGGATATTGCCGAGCTGAAGCCATCCGAGCGACGTGGCTTCAACCGCCGGGTCCAGATGATTTTCCAGGATCCGTATTCCTCGCTCAATCCGCGCATGACGGTGGCCCAGATGCTCGGCGAGGCGCTCGGTGTGCACAAGATGCGGCCGAAGGCGGAGATACCGAACCGCATTGCGGAGCTGCTTGAACTGGTGCGCCTGCCGCAAGATGCGGCGGGCCGCTATCCGCACGAGTTCTCCGGCGGTCAGCGACAGCGCATCGGCATCGCCCGGGCGCTTGCCGTCGAGCCGGATGTCATCGTCGCCGACGAACTTGTCTCGGCGCTCGACGTCTCCGTCCAGGCGCAGGTGGTCAACCTCTTGCTGCAGCTGCAGGAAAAGCTCCAGCTCACCGTCGTCTTCGTTGCCCACGACCTCAGGCTGGTGCGTCATATCTCCCATCGGGTCGCCGTGATGTATCTTGGCCAGGTGATGGAGGTCAGCCCCTCCGAGGCGCTGTTCACATCGCCGCGCCATCCCTATTCCAAGGCGCTGCTCGATGCCGCGCCCGAGCTCGACCCGACCCGCCGCAACCGGACCGCCGCCACCCGTGGCGAGCTGCCGAGCCCGATGAACCTGCCGGTCGGCTGTCCCTTTGCCGGGCGCTGTCCTCATGTCTTCGAGCGCTGCCTCGTCGAGCGGCCCGTGCTGACGCCACGCGGCAACGGCCAATATGCCGCCTGCCACCTCACCGAGTTCGGCGCCCCCGAAGCGCTCCCCAACGCCTGAAAGCCTTTTCCCATGAGCTTTGCTGTCTTCGAAACCGAAGTTGCCCGGATCAACGATATTCTCTGCGCCGTGAACCTCCTGACCTGGGATTCGCGCACCATGATGCCAGCAGGGGGCGTCGAGGCCCGCGGCCAGCAGATCGCCACGCTGGTTGGTGTCGCGCGTGACATGGCAACCGGCGACGCTCTGCAACGCGCCATCGAGACCGCCCGCGCGGAGCTTGCCGGCGCCCCATCGGATGACCTGCGCCTCGTCGCCGTGGAACAGGCGGCCGCCTCCATCGCCAAGCTGTCGCGCATCCCGGCGCAGCTCGTCGCGGCCTCGACGACCCTGAAGACGCAGGCCCAGGCCGACTGGGTAAAGGCCCGCGCCGCCGATGACTTTGCCGGCTTCGCGCCCGTTCTCGAGCGCACCATGGACATGCAGCGCGAGATCGCCGGAGCCCTCGGCTATGAGGAGCATCCCTACGACGCGCTGGTCGAGACCTACGAGCCCGGCATGCGCTGGTCGAAGCTGCAGGTGCTCTATGGGCAGCTACAGCAATCGCTGATCCCGCTGTTGGCTGAAGCCAAGGAGGCGAAGGTGCGCGGCGAGATCCTCGATCGCGCCTATCCCGTCGACCGGCAGCGCCAGTTCTCCAGCATGATGGCGACGCGGCTCGGTTACGACTTCGGTCGCGGTCGGCTCGACGATGCCGTCCATCCGTTCGAGATATCCTTCACCCGCGCCGATGTCCGTATCACAGGCCGCTTCCGCGAAACCTGGCTGCCCGGCGGCCTGTTCGCGGTCTGGCACGAAGCCGGCCACGGGCTCTACGAGCAGGGCATCTCGGAGCAGTTCTCGCGGTCGACCTTCACGACCGATTTCGTCAATCTCTACGCCGTCGGCGGCACGAGCTTCGGCACGCACGAATCCCAGTCGCGGCTGCTGGAAAACCGCGTCGGCCGCTCGCGCCGGTTCTGGGACCTGCATTTCCACGAGCTGAAGGCCGTTTTCCCGGAGCAGCTCTCGGACGTTACGGTCGACGATTTCTGGCGCGTCATCAACGCCGCCCGCCCGAGCCTCATCCGCGTCGAGGCCGACGAATTGACCTACGATTTCCACATCATGCTGCGCTCGGAGATCGAGGCGGGGCTGATGGCGGGCGAGATCCGGGTCGCCGATCTGCCGGCGATCTGGCGCGACAAGGTCAAGTCCTATCTCGGCCTCGATGTGCCCACCGATACGCTCGGCGTCCTGCAGGACGTGCACTGGTCGTCCGGCATGGTCGGCTCCTTCCCGACCTATACCGTCGGCAACATCATGTCGTCGCAGCTGTTCGCGGAGGCTCGGAAGGATGACGCGGTCGAAAGTGGCCTGGACACCGGCGACTACACGCCGCTGAAATCCTGGCTCCACGACAACGTCCACCAGCACGGTCGCTCGAAGAGCCCGAGCGAGATCCTGGTGGCGGCTACCGGCAATGAGCTCAATGCCGACGCCTATATCGCCGACCTCACTGCCAAGGTCGCTGACCTCAGCAGCTGATCGGGCGCGGCGGCAGACGTCCGTCACTCGGTTTGCCGGACCGCGTCAGGCGGTCTTGGCCAGCTGTTCGTCGAGGGCGGCGAGAAGACGGGGGTCATCCGGCGTGACATCGGGCGCGAAACGGGCAACGACCGACCCCTTGCGATCGATCAGGAACTTTTCGAAATTCCAGAGAACTTCGCCGGCAGCGCCCGTTTCTATGCCATAGCCCTTCAGCCGCTCGCGCATCGGACCATCGCCCGTTGTCGGGATGGAGGCGGTGGTCAGCGTCTTGTAAAGCGGGTGCTTGGCCTCGCCTCTGACGGAGATCTTTGAAAACACCGGGAACTGCACATCATAGGTCGACTGGCAGAACGTCATGATCTCCGCGTCGCTACCGGGCTCCTGGTCCTTGAAGTCGTTGGCCGGGAAGGCGGCGACAGTGAACCCGCGGTCGCGCTTGTCCTCATAGAGCTTTTCGAGTGCCTCGTATTGTACCGTCAGCCCGCATTTCGAAGCGACGTTGACCACGAGGATCACCTGGCCACGGTAGTCGTTGAGCGTGGCGGGACGGCCGTCGGCGCGCTTCAGGGGGATATCGAACAGGGTTTCAGGCAAGCTATTCTCCATGACATCGGGGCATGAGTTGTGGCGGCGATAAGATGTCCCGGATCCGGCCGTGTCAATCACGACCACGGTCGGCTCATCGCGTGACCGTGTATCGGAATCACCGATGAACGAAAATATGAAGTCTCCCTTCCTTTTTGTCCACGGAGCGATATTGACTTCGCTGGCGGGAAATATTCAATGCCATCCAAGTCCGAGCAGGCCGGTTGTCGAGGAGCTTCGCCTGCTTCTTCCCCTTCGTTGATAACAACACATCCATCGCCGAGCCGATGCCGTAGACACGGCTGGCCGACTTGTGCTGCAGACGCATTCGTCTGAAAGGAATATCGATGACCGATTTTGTCGATCGCTCAAAGCGTCCGTTGGTTATCGGCGCCATCGTCCTTGCCACCTTCATGGTCGCCATCGAAGCTACCATTGTGGCGACGGCTATGCCGCGCATCGTCGGGCAGCTCGGCGGCTTTACCTATTACAGCTGGGTTTTCTCGGCCTTTCTGCTCGCGCAGTCGACGACGACGATGATCTACGGCAAGCTCTCAGACATCTTCGGTCGCAAACCGATCCTGATCATTGGCATCCTGATCTTCCTCGTCGGTTCGGCGCTGGCGGGCTTTGCCTGGTCGATGACCTCGTTGATCGTCTTCCGGCTTGTCCAGGGCATCGGTGCCGGTGCCATCCAGCCCGTCACCACGACGATTGTCGGCGACCTCTATAAGCTCGAGGAACGGGCCAAGGTGCAGGGGGTGCTGGCAAGCGTCTGGGCGATCTCGGCGGTGGTCGGTCCGCTTGCCGGCGGCATCATCGTCGATCACCTGACCTGGGCCTGGATCTTCTGGATCAACCTGCCGCTTGGCGCCCTGACGATTGCGGGATTCGTCCTGTTCCTGAAGGAGAAGATCGAGCCGCGCGTGGTCCATATCGATTATCTCGGCACCATCCTGTTTTCGATTTCCATTGTCTCGCTGCTGATCATCCTGACGGAAACGGATGCTGGTGCCGCCGTCCTCGGCGGCTTCGGGCTTCTCTTTGCCGTGTCCGGCGTCCTGTTCCTGTTGCAGGAGAAACGCGCCCCCGAGCCGTTGATCTCGATTGCCCTGTGGAGCCGACGGCTGATCGCCACCAGCAACGCCGCGACGCTTTTGGCCGGCATGGCGCTGATCGGGCTCACCACGGTGCTGCCGATCTTTGTCCAAGGCGTGCTCGGCCGCTCCTCGCTGGAGGCGGGCTTCACGCTGACCATGCTGATCGTCGGTTGGCCGCTCGCAGTGGTGTTGTCGCCGAAATTATTCCGCACATTCGGCATCCGTCGCACCCTCAGGGTCGGCAGTCTGCTGTTTCCGTTCGGAGCAACCTTCCTGCTGTTCCTGACACCCGACAGCACGCCTATTCCCGCTGGCATCGGGGCCTTCTTCATGGGCTTCGGCATGGGGCTGATCAGCCTGACCAGCATCGTGCTGGTACAGGACAGCGTCGACTGGTCGGAGCGCGGCAGCGCCACCGCCTCGATCCTCTTCTCGCGCAGCCTCGGCAATACGCTGGGCGCGACGGCGCTGGGCTCGATCCTCAATCTCGGCATTGCCCATTTCGGCAGCGGTGCGTTGGCGACGCAGCTCCATGACGTGCTGAACCAGCCGACCGGCCTCTCCGATCTCTCCAGCAACCCCGCCATCCGGGCGGTCTTCAATGCGGCGCTGCATTGGAGTTTCTGGGGTGTTTTCGTCGTTGCTGTTTTGACATTCCTGACCACCTGGCTCATTCCCGTCGCCCATCGCACCGGTGGTGCCGCACCGAAGGTCGATGCGAAGGAAGCAATGTCCCACTAAGCCGGCAGAACCGATCTGGATTTTTCATGGCAAACGCATCGACACAGCACCAAGGCGATACCGCCAAGACAGCCGGATCGCGGTCTTTATTTCTGGCGCTGCTCGTCGCCGGTGCCTTCTTCATGGAAAACCTCGATGGGACGGTCATCGCCACCGCCTTGCCGCAGATGGCGGCCTCGTTCGGTGCAAGGCCGGTCGATCTCAACATCGGCATGAGCGCCTATCTGCTGACGCTCGGCATCTTCATCCCGATCAGCGGCTGGATCAGCGATCGGTTTGGTGCCCGGCTGGTTTTCTCGTCGGCGGTCGTCGTCTTCACCCTGGCCTCCGTCCTCTGCGGCCTGGCGCAGGGCATCGGCAGCTTCGTGGCGATGCGGATACTGCAGGGGGTGGGAGGCGCGATGATGGTGCCTGTCGGACGGTTGCTGGTGCTGAACAACACGCCCAAGGAAAAGCTGATTTCGGCGATCGCGACCATCACCTGGCCGGCGCTGGTGGCGCCGGTGCTGGGCCCGCCGCTGGGAGGCTTTCTCACGGATCATGCCAGCTGGCGCTGGATCTTCTTTCTCAACCTGCCACTCGGCATCCTGGCTTTCGTCTTCGCGCTGATGCTCATTCCGAAGGGGCTTCAGCCGGAGAAACGGCCGTTCGATTGGACTGGCTTCGTTGCCAGCGGCTTTGGCCTGGCAACCTTCATGTACGGCCTGGAAATCATCGGCCGCACCGATCCGCAGTGGCTATCGGCCGGAAGCTATCTTGCCGTCGGCACCGTACTGCTGGTTTTCGCGATCCTACACTTTCGCCGCGTCGATCATCCGCTGATCGACTTCTCCGGCCTTAGCCAGCAGACATTTGCGGTTGCCCTGTGGGGCGGGTCGCTGTTCCGCATGGCGATCGGCGCGGTCCCCTTCCTGTTGCCGCTGATGTTCCAGGTCGGCTTCGGGCTCGGGGCGTTCGAGGCCGGCATGATGACTTTGGCCGTTTTTGCCGGCAATCTGTTGATCAAGCCGGCAACGACGCCGATCCTGCGTCGCTACGGCTTCCGTCCTGTCCTGCTGGTCAATGGTGTCCTCAACGCCGTCTTCATTGCCGCCTGCGCGTTGTTTTCGCCGAGTTCGTCGCTCGCTTTCATCATCCCGGTGCTTTTCATCGGCGGCATGTGTCGTTCGATGCACTTCACCGCGCTGAACACCATTGCCTTTGCAGACATACCCAAGCCGCAGATGACAGGTGCCAACACGCTGTTCAGCACGGCTTTTCAACTGACCATGGGCATGGGCATTGCGCTCGGCGCTATCGGCATCCGCCTCGGCCAGCTCATTGCGCCGCCGCTGGGCCTTGCCTTGCCAGCCATCGAATTCCGCCTCGGCTTCGTCCTTCTGGGTATCGTCGCTCTCCTCGCTACCATCGACTGCTGGCGCCTTGATCCGAAGGCCGGCGACAATGTTTCGCGCAAGCCTCCACCTGGCAAATAACGCCTGCATCCGTCGGCGCCGCATCACCCCGGGCGGTTCTCGACGTTGTCGTGTCACCTTTGAAGGGGAATAAGGCCGATGAGCGTCTATCAGCCTCATAAAGTATCACGGCAATCGCCTCATATAAGCCTCCGGCAAGCTTGCGAGACATAGGGTTCGGCTTAGCAGCCTGTGAGAGACATTCGGAACGTGATGATGAAAAACCGCCGCCGTCCAATAGCAATGCTCGGCGTTGCCGTCGCGTTATCAGCCTGCGTCGATCATGTCGGCCAGCCTCTTCTTCTGCCTGTCGGTAGTCCCGCCCAGTTTCCCCAGGTCGTGCATGTCTTGTGCGTCGGCGATGCCGACGCAGCTTATGATCGGCAGAAGGAGGAATTCGCCAGACGCGCCAGGATGAATGGTCCAGGCGTATTGCCAGGCGAAGTTCCCGCGCAGGAGAGCCAGGCGGAGGCTGCGGCTAGGATGAAGTACATGTCCTGCGTCTCAAGCCAGGGCTACCGCGCCGTCTACAACTAAGATGGGCGATTGGCCGGAAAGCGCATCGTGAAGCAGGTGCCGTTCCCGCTTTCATAGTTATAGCTGCCGTTGATCTGGGCCACGAAACCAGCGATCAAACGGCTGCCCATGCCTTTGCGATCAAGCCCGGTGTCGATGCCTGGGCCATCGTCGCGTACCATGAAAACCGCGGTGCCATCGCTCTCGCCGAAGAGTTCTACGACCAGGCGGCCGTCCGACCGACCGATGAAAGCATATTTGAAAGCGTTGGAGACAACTTCATTGATGATCATCCCGATCGGCAGCGCTTGGTCGCGATCGACGGTGACCTGACCAAGGCTTGTTTCGATCGTGACATGGGCATCGTAGGCGGCGGCGATGTCCTTGACGAGCCGTTCCGCGTAAGGTGCGACTTCGACGCGGTCGAATTGGTCGGTTTCGTAGATCTGTTCATGCACCGCGATCATCGCCGCGATCCGCCGCTCCATGTCGCTGCGGGCTTGCGATGAAATCGGCTGCAGGCGCACCAGGGCGGAAACCGCCTGAAGGTTGTTCTTGACGCGATGATGAATCTCTCGGAACAGAAATTGATTGCGCTCAAGCAGCCGTTCCAGCTCGATATTTCGCGTGGCAAAGGCGTTCAGCAGCGCGATGATCCATATTCCGCTGACGATGATCATGATCACGATCGGCAGGCCGAAAATAACCTGGGTGTAGAGGCCTGACCAGAATATCTCCAGGGCCTCCGTTCTGTCGATGCCGGCGGTGGCGATCAGCGGCCAGCCTTCCACCTGCCAGTAACCGACGATGCGCGCTACCCCGTCGACCGGCGAACCGCCGCTCTGGTAAAAGCCGTTCGGGCTCTGGCGGAGGTAGGTGGTGAAAAGCGGCGTTCCGCTGAGATCCAGAGGCGCATCGAATGATGGGTGGCGAGCAACAAGCTTGCCGTCAGAGCGGATGACGCCAACGCTGGAGTGTGGCCCCAAGGCCATCGAGTTCCAGAAATCGTCCATCTTTTGGGCAGGGATGGCGATGCTGGCGACGCCATGGAACTGGCCGTTGCGCTCTATTCGCCGAGCTATGATAAAAACGTGCTGGCCGCTCAGGCGCTCCTGCAACTGCTCGGAGATCACGACCTCTCGGCCGCCTTGCAATTGCCGGAAGTAGCCACGGTCGTCCACATTGATGCCCGTCGGATGGGAGAAGCTTGAGTGCCGAAGCTCTCCGTTCGCGTCATAGACCGAATATTGAAATCCGGCCGGCAGATCGCCGACGGCCTGGGTAATATCCGCAACGGTGTCGGCATTGGCTTCTATGGGTTTGTCGTCGAGAGCCGCGTCGATGCGCCTGAGCGCCTGGTCACTGGCTTCGATCATCCACTGCAGGTGAGCGGCCACGACATGGGCCGAAGATTTCGCCCGCGCCTCGCCAGCGACGATTGCGGCATTATAGTTTTGCCAGATCATCAGACTTGCGAGGGCAAGAACCGCAAACAGAAAAACGCAGAGAAGCGAGGCGGCCGACCTTGACGTCAAGAGAGCTTTCAGCGGCTGCGGAGCATTCACTCTTCGAACATCCCCCTGGCGGTTGTCAGAGGACTCTTCTAACACGCGGACTTCGATAATCTACAGTAGAAATCGAGAGCGATTGCTCTTCCGCCGAGGACAAACCAGCTTGGTTTCCGATGGGTAAATGCGACAGCAGCTACCGCTGCAGCCGGTTGAACAGCCGTGCCTCGCGAAACACCCTGTGAAGAGCCAGGGCTGCGCCGGGTATGATGAGGGCGTACCAGCAGATAACACAGACAATCAGATCGACATGATCGTCAAGCGATGCAGCCACGGCGATAAAACCGATAAGAGCGACGAAGAGAAAGCCAAGGCCGACAAAAGGCACAGGGGATAGGGTGTACATATGAACCTCCAAGGGTTGCGGTCTGGTAACGGTCGCAATCGGTAGGGGTTCAGACGGGCATGAATACTTGGTTTGCAAAGGATTAACGGCTGCCGCGTTGGCAGCCGCTTCCCGAGGTTGCACCGAAGGGTTCGGCGCTGGCTATGCCGGCTAGTTCCTGAGATAGGCCTCCAGGCTATCGTCCATCGCCTCGATCCAGGGTGTGTGGTGCTTGGGCGCCATGTTGCCGGTCATCAGCGAGCGATAGCCATTGTCGCGGAAGCCCATGATGCTTTCCACCTTGTGGTGCTCCCATTCCATGAAGGTGCGGTTGACGCCCTCGATGTCGAAGTCCGGATAATCGGTCGCCGCCAGCAGATCCTTGACGTAGTCGCCCTGGAACCAGATCATCTGCTCGGCGTCCTCGAGCCCTTCCTCGCGCGCTCTCCAGGTGTCGAAATGCGCCTTCATGCCGTCCGCGTCGGGCAGGGGGATGCGGCCGAGGATGACGTCGCGGGCGTACCAGGCCTGGGCGTCGAACATGTTGAAGGTATAGAACTGGTCCTGCATGCCGATGTAGAAGAGCTGCGGATTCTTCTCGTAGACGACGCCATTATAGAGATCGTCGGCCCACAGGCGGTTGGCGGTTTTCAGGCGCAGGCTGTCGGGCAGGAAGGGGAAATGGTGCAGGTAGCCGGTGCAGAGGATCAGTGCATCGACCTGCTTGGTGCTGCCATCCTTGAAATGGGCCGTCTTGCCGTCCAGCTTTTGCAGCAGCGGCCGTTCCTCGAAGCGTTCCGGCCAGGCAAAGCCGATGGGCTTGCTGCGGTAGCTGACGGTGACCGATTTGGCGCCGTATTTCCAGCACTGCGAACCGATATCCTCGGCCGAGTAACTGCGGCCGACGATGAGGATGTCCTTGTCCTTGAATTCCAGTGCATCGCGAAAATCATGGGCATGCATGACGCGGCCGCCGAAGCTGGCGACGCCTTCGAAATAGGGAACATGCGGCGTCGAGAAATGGCCTGACGCCACGACGACATAGTCGAAGACCTCATCATACATCCGGTCGTTGACGCGGTCGTGCGCTGTGACCGTGAAGGTCTTGCTGTCCTCGTCGAAGGTCACCATCCGCACCGGCGTGCTGAAGCGCACCCAGTCCCGGACCCCCGCCTTCTCGACACGACCCTTGATGTAGTCCCAGAGAACGGCGCGGGGCGGGTAGGAGGCAATCGGCTTGCCGAAATGCTCCTCGAAGGAATAGTCGGCAAATTCCAGGCATTCCTTCGGGCCGTTCGACCAAAGATAGCGGTACATGCTGCCGTGCACCGGCTCGCCAAATTCGTCGAGCCCGGTCCGCCAGGTGTAGTTCCAAAGGCCGCCCCAGTCGGCCTGCTTCTCGAAGCAGACGATCTCGGGGATATCTGCACCCTTGGCTGCGGCCGATTGGAACGCTCTCAGTTGCGCCAGGCCCGAGGGGCCAGCGCCGATCACGGCAACTCTCGTCATGTCAGTTCCCTCGTTTTTTTGATTAAGGCGGTGGTCTTGAAATGTCAGTCCGGAAAGATGCCCGGGCTTGTCGGCGCCCCGTCGTCATAGGTGCTCAGCCAGTCGATCATGATCGGGCGGTTGCGGGTCAGGCCCTTGTAGTCGACGATCTCGGGCGGCAAGCTTTCTAGAACGCGCGGCAGGCGGCGCGCCCATTTCCGCACAGTGACCAGCTCCTCGAGGCTGATGAGATAGCAGCGGATCACGAACAGGATGGCGTTCGAACGCGGCAGGCGCCACAGGCTTTGAAGCTCCACGCGAAGGTGCATCTTCCGGCCGACGTTTTCCGGCGTCACCGTCAGGCGGTCCGGGCCCCATTTGGGGTAGTTTTCCGGGCTGGTGTCGAGGCGTGGGTTGACCGTCATCGTCCAGTTCAGCCGCCGCGTCGGCTTGCCCTGCTGCAGGTTCAAAAGGAATTTCAGCGCCCGGTCGAAGACACCGATCTGGTGGGCCAGCGGCACCGGTCCGTGCCATTCCATGAAGTTCATGCCGATGTCGAAATCGAGCGACCAGTCGGCCTGGGTGGTCACCATGCCGGCATCCATCCACAGATTGCCGTCGCGCTGGTCGACGATGCAGAAGTCGCCCTGCGCCTGGCGAGTGATATATTCCATCGGCGGATAGGGCAGGGTCGAGGCATCGCCGAAGGTGAAGCGGTCGTCGATGCCGAGTGGCCGGTTGATCCAGTGCCAGCGGTCTCCGTCCTTCGTGAGCGAGAAATGCTCCGGATAATCTGCCGCCTGGTGCTCCATGATCAGTTCCAGCGTGTCCCACTGGGCCGACATCATGTGCGGCAGGGCCTGGCAGCGCAGCGGATCCTCCTTCAGCACCAGCGCCCGGTCCTGCATCTCGGCGACATAATGTTCGTCGACATCGATCAGGTTTTCAAAGACGCTGTTGGGCGCGCCCCGCACATGCGGTTCCATGTTGACGGCATACATGTAGGCATCGCGGTCGAAGGGAAACGGGAAACGCCGGATGTTGTCCGGGCTGTTGCGGAAGGTGAAATCGTCGCGGAATGTTTCCTGTCTGAACTTGATGGTCATCCGTCCGGTCCCTCCTTCGGGGCTAAAGTTGAAGCACCAGCTGCTGGCCTTTGAAGCGCGAAACGCAGATCATGATTTTCCTTCCCTCGGCCTTTTCCGCCTCCGACAGGTAGACGTCGTTGTGCTCCAGCGCGCCGTCGCTGGAGAGCACCGCCGTCTCGCACTGGCCGCAGGCGCCGCCGCGGCACATGTAAGGCGCCTCGCAGCCGGCAGCCTCCACCGCCTCGAGGATACTCTGGTGCTCGCCGACGGTGATGGCCATGGCTGACTGCTCCAGCATCACCTGGAAGGGCAGGCCGGCGGGCGGCGCCAGAAAGCGTTCCGCATGCAGGTTTTCCTTCGGCCAGCCGGCCTCCAGCGCCGTCAGCAACACGCCGTCGATCATGCCCGAGGGGCCGCAGACATAGAGATGCGTCCCGAGCGGCTGGTTCTCGACGATCGTCTCGACGGGGATCAGGTTTTTCTCGTCGTCGAAATAGATCTTGATCCGGCGCGGTCCGTAGCGCTGCAGCAGCTGCTGCCAGAAGGCGCCGTGGGTGCGCGAGCGCATGGCGTAATGCAGCTCGAAGGCCACGTTGTCGCGCGTGAACTGCTCCATCATCGCCAGAAATGGCGTGATGCCGATGCCGCCAGCAATCAGGATGTGCTTGCGCCCGCGGTGGTCGACCGGAAAGAGGTTGACCGGCTGGCTGATGGTGAGATGGTCGCCGACCTCCAGCCTGTCGTGCAGGAAGGCCGATCCCCCACGTGAATTGGCAACGCGCAGCACGCTGATTTCATAGCCCGACGTGTCGTCCGGAGGCGACATCAGCGAATAGGGATTGCGCCGTAGCTGCTCGCCGTCGTTCATCGAGACGACGATATGAGAACCGCCGGAAAACACCGGCAGCGGCGCACCGTCTGTTCGCTCCAGCCGGAAGGTTTTGACTGCCGCAGCGACTCGCGTGATGGCCGCGACCCGGACCGCCATTTCGGTGTTGATGCTCACAGGAAAAGCTCCTCCGGCTCGGGCGCTGTGCCGGGCGCCTCCGCGTCGATGTTCACGCCCTGGAAGGCGCCAAGCCGCCGCGAGTAATGGTCGCGCACAAGCAGCGACAATCCGCAGTGGGAACAGACGAAGGGCGTAGCCGTGACATTGTCGGTAAACCCCTTGCAGTGGACGCATTGCACCCGCCGGGCGAGCGATCCCCGATGCTCGGTCCTCAGTGAATTGAAGTCGACGCCGAAATCGAGGGCCACCTGTATGATCTGGCCGATAAAGCCTTCCTTGCCGGCGATGTAGATCCGCAGGCCCATGGTGGCATTGGCGAGGCAGATGCTGAGACGCCCCAGCAGCGTCTGCAGACCTGCCGCCGTCCAGACGATGTCGGCGCCAAGCGCTGCGAGGTCGGCGACGTGGTTTTGGCCAGCCGAGCCGCCTGGCAGATACAGGATCTCGGCCTTCGCCAGAAAGGCACCGCCGTCGGTCCCTGCGCGTTCGAGAAGAGCCCGCGCCCCTTCACCCTCGAGAACGAAAAGATGCCGCCGCGCATGGGGATCGATCTCGAGCCCCTTGTATTCCGGTCTGCTCTTTATCCCTGCCACCAGCATGGGCTCCGCCTCTCAATCTTTCGCCGTCCGCTTTTTCTTCTCCGGATCGTCGAAGGTGATCGTGTGGGCGATGGCGGGAGCATTCACCGTCTTGCCCTTGACCTCCAGCTTCACCCCCTGCGTGGCGAAGGGCACTTCGACGCGCATGATCGCCATGGATCGGTTGGTGAGCTTTGAATAGCAGGGGCAGGTGATCACGCCGACCTTGCGGCCGTCGGCCCAGACCTCGTCGCCGAGATCTGTCGGCCCGTCGGCGTCGACCAGCAGGCCGAAGATCTTGAAGCGCTCCTTGCCCTTGAGGCGCGCATGTTCCTCCGCGCCGCGAAAGCCGACCTTGCCGGGGCTGACGGTGAAATCGAGCCCGAGCTCCCAGAGGCTGTCGCCCGGCTGCTCGTTGTCGAACGGATACATCTGCGAATTGTCGTAGGGGAAGAACAGCAGGTAGCTCTCGACCCGCAGCATGTCGAGGACGCTGAAGCAGCAAGGGATGATGCCCATCTCCTTGCCCTCGTCGACGATCCGGTCCCAGATCATGCCGGCATCCTGTCCGCGCACGAAAAGCTCATAGCCGCGCTCGCCGGTATAGCCGGTGCGCGAAATCATCACGGGTGCGCCGAACAGCGTCGTCTGCATGTGGTGGAAATATTTGAGCTCGCGGATGCCGGGGACGTATTTTTCCAGATAATCGACAGCAAGCGGCCCCTGCAGCGACAGATCGTGCAGGTCGTCGTCGAACAGCACGGCGCAATTGCGCCCCTGCGCCTGCTTCATGATCTCCTCATGGCCCGTGCCCGAGCCATGCACCAGCATCCAGGCGTTCGGCCCGGTGCGGTAAACGATGCAGTCGTCGGTGAAATGGCCGCGGTCGTTGAGCATGCAGGCGTAGACGGAGCGACCCGGATAGATTTTGCTCATGTCGCGGGTGGTGATGTATTCCAGCACGGCGATCGCATGCGGCCCGACCAGGTGGACCTTCTTCAGCCCCGAGACGTCCATCAGCCCGGCCTTGGTGCGGATTGCGATGTGCTCCTCGTAGATATCCTTGTCATAGGTCCAGGCGGTTCCCATGCCGCTCCAGTCCTCGAGGTTGGAGCCGAGCGCCCGATGTCTGTCCGCAAGTGCCGAAAACCGCCAACTCAAAGCCATGCTGTTCCCCTAAATTTCACTATGTGGAAATATTTATTCCTGATTATATGGGTGTCGGCGCGAACGGCAAGCGCGAATTTGGCCTTGCGCGAAGAGATTTGTCTGCTCCTAAATGCGGCCCTTCGACCTCAACGGACGGGTGTTTTGTGCCCACCTCCGCCGCAAACGCGCATTCTCTCCGCCATGGAAACTGCTATGGAGGATCATCGGGTATCGGACGGGAACATCCAATGCGCAAATTGCCGGCACTGTCCGCCATGAAGGTGTTCGAGGTGGTCGGACAGACCCGCAGTTTCACGAAGGCGGCGGCCCGGCTCAATCTGACCCAGAGCGCCGTCAGCCGCCAGGTGCGCAATCTCGAGGAGCAGCTCGGCGAACCGCTGCTCGTCCGCCGACACCACGATCTCGAATTGACAGCCGCCGGCGCGGCGCTCTTCGCCACCCTCCAGCACGCCTTTCACAGCGTCGAACAAGCCGTCCGTGGCATTGTCGACAAGAGCGCGCGCAACAGGCTGCGCATCAACGTGCCCCCGACCTTCGCCAAGCGCTGGCTGATGCCACGCCTCGGTCGCCTACGTGCGGCCCTTCCGGATGTCGAAATCAGCATCAGCACGGAGCTCCGCGATAGCCTTGCCGAACGCAGCCTGCTCGATTGCGCCATCCGCTTCGGCGATGGAGAATGGCCGATGCTCGATGCCCGGATCCTGATGACGGAGCGGCATATCGCGGTCTGCGCGCCGCAGCTGCTGGAGGGCAGGCGTGCAACAGCGCCGATCGACTTTTCCGGCCTCACCTTCCTGCATGTTTTGGCCTCCGCCGATCGGCGCTACATGACCTGGCAACATTGGCTGGACGCCGCAGGCCTTGCCGACATCGACACCAGCGGCGGCCTGGAGTTCGATCTGCTGGATCTGGTCATCGAAGCCGCCTGCAACGGCCTGGGCGTGGCGGTGGTCGATCGCTGGATGGTCGGCGAATATCTCTCCGATGGCAGGCTCGTCCAGCTCTCGGATGTCGAGATCGAGGGGCATGAATCCTATTGGCTGGTGGATCGCGCCGGCCAGCCCGACAGTGCCAATGTCAGAGGGTTCAAGCAATGGCTCCTCGGCGAGCTTTCCGTGCCGTCAGGCGATGCCTGATCTGCCCGTCGCAAGCATTCCATTTTGGAATGCTTTGCCCGATAACAACGCGCTTGCGCGCCCCGCAGCCCCACGCTCCTAATGGGCAAACGACGTCGGGTTCCGACGTCTGACCGGGAGGTGAGGGCTGGAGATGACGGAGTATCGCAATTTTATTGGTGGCCGTTTCTGCGAGCCGACGAACTCATTTCGGATCGACGTCCGCAATCCCGCCACTGGCGAGGTCTTCGCCAGCGTTCCCGAAGCCGACGAAGCGACTGTTATCGATGCGGTGGCGCAGGCCGCAGCAGCCCAGAGGCAATGGCGCGTCCTGCCGGCGATCCAGCGCGGCGATGCCTTGCGCCGGCTGGCGGACGCCATCGAGAAGCATGCCGGCCGTATCGGCGAAGCGCTGGCGCGCGAATCCGGCAAAAGTCTTGCCGATGCAACGGGCGAGGCCATCTACGGCGTCGAGCTGATGCGTTACCACGCCGAGTGGGCGCGCCGGGTCGAGGGCGAGATCATCGAGAGCGATACGCCCAACGAAACCCTGTTGCTGAAGCGCGAGCCGATCGGCGTCGTCGCCTGCCTCATCCCCTTCAACTTCCCGATCTACACGCTGGTGCGCAAAATTGCGCCGGCGCTGATAACAGGCAATGCCGTCGTCGTGCGCCCCAGCAACACGACGCCGACCTCGGCCTTCGTCTTTGCCGAAGCCATCCTCGATGCCGATCTGCCGCCGGGCCTCGTCAACATCATGGCCATGAGCCACGAGGTCTGCCGCACGCTGTGCACCCAACCGCAAGTCGGCATGATCACGCTGACAGGTAGCGTCGCCGCCGGCCAGGCGGTGCTGGATTTCTGCAAGACCAATATCGCCAAGCCGTCGCTGGAACTCGGTGGCAAGACGCCCGTCATCGTCGAACCGGATGCCGATCTCGACGCGGTGGCGGCAGCGATCATCGCCGCCAAGACGGCCCATTGCGGCCAGGTCTGCACCTCCGCCGAGCGGCTCTACGTGCACGCGTCTGTCCATGATGCGCTGCTCGAAAAACTGCGGCAGGGCTTTGCCGCCCGCAGCTTCGGCGATCGCGCCGTCGATGCCGCTGCCATGGGGCCGTTGGCAACCGCTGCCGCCCGCGCGCGCGTTCACGCCCTCGTCGAACGAGCCCAGGCCGAAGGTGCGAAACTCGAAGCCGGCGGCGTACTGCCTGATGGCCCCGGCTTCTTCTATCCGCCGACGCTGCTGTCCGGCTGCACGCAGACGATGGAGATCGTCCGCGACGAAGCCTTTGGCCCGGTTCTGGGGGTGCTGTCCTACGATGATTTCGAGCAGGCGCTGGCGCTCGCGAGCGACCATCAGTTCGGCCTGTCGTCGGTGCTGTTCACCGAGAACTACCGGAAGGTGATGCAGGCGGCAGACCGGATCGAAGCCGGCGAGCTCTACATCAATCGCTTCCCGGCCGATCCCTACCAGGGCTATCACGCCGGCTGGAAGAAGTCCGGCCTCGGCGGCGACGACGGCAAGCACGGCATGCTGGAATTCACCCAGACACGCCTCGTCATACTGAAGCATTGACGCCCGCTCCCTCGCGCCGCTGGACCCTGAAGGATCGCCCATGAAGATCGCCTCGCTGAAGACCCATATCGTCGCCGTCCCGCCACCCCATGTCGGCGGCATGTACTGGATGTTTGTCCGGCTGCAGACCGCCTGCGGCATCGAGGGCGTCGGCGAGATCTATGCCTCGTCCTTCCACCCCTCGGGCATGGTGGCGCTGATCGAGGATGTCTTTGAGCGCTACCTGCTCGACCACGACCCGCACCAGATCGAGCGCTTCTGGCGGGCGGCCTATTCCAGCGGCTTCACCCAGCGGCCAGACCCGACGATGATGGGCATCGTCTCCGGCCTCGAGATCGCCTGCTGGGATATCATCGGCAAGGCGGCCGGCCGGCCGGTCTCCGATCTCCTGGGCGGCACGGTTCATGAGAAGCTGCGCGCCTACACCTATCTCTATCCGAAAAACACCGCCGGCGAATACGACTACAACGACCCCGACCTTGCCGCCGAATGCGCGATCGAGATGGTCGATCAAGGCTTCACGGCCCTAAAATTCGATCCCGCCGGTCCCTACACCAATTATTCCGGCCATCAGCTATCGCTGGGCGTGATGGCCCGCTGCGAGACCTTCTGCGCAAAAATCCGCGAGGCGGTCGGCGACAGCGCCGATATCCTGTTCGGCACCCACGGTCAGATGGTGCCGTCCTCGGCCATCCGTCTCGCCCGGCGGCTGGAGAAGTACGACCCCCTGTGGTTCGAAGAGCCCGTTCCGCCCGGCCAGGAAGCCGCCATGGCCGAAGTCGCCCGCGCCACGTCGATCCCGATTTCGACCGGCGAGCGGCTGACGACCAAGTATGAATTCCAGCGCGTCCTTCAACTTGGTGCCGCCTCGATCCTGCAGATGAATGTCGCCCGCGTCGGCGGGCTGCTGGAGGCAAAGAAGATCGCCGGCATGGCCGAGGCCTATTACGCGCAGATCGCGCCGCACCTTTACAATGGCCCGGTCGGCGCTGCTGCCAGTATCCAGCTTTCCGCCGCGACGCCGAACTTCCTCATTCATGAAGCCATCATGGATTTCGGCGGTTTTCATGCGGAGGTGCTGAAGACCAAGCTGCAGTTCGAGGATGGCTACCTGATCCCGTCCCGCGAGCCCGGCCTCGGCATCGAGCTCGATCTCGACGTCATCGAGCGCCATTCGCCCTATAGCGGCGACCGTCTACATCTGCAGATGGCCCCTGAGCCAGTGGACGTCAAAGCCTTCGCCCCCGCCCGCGGCTGATCACGATAGAGACAGACCATGATCTACGACTTCGTCATTGTCGGCGCGGGTTCGGCCGGATGCATCTTGGCGAGCCGCCTCAGCGAGAGCGGGAAATATACCGTGTTGTTGATCGAGGCCGGCGGCAAGGACGATTCCTTCTGGTTCAAGATCCCGGTCGGCTATGCCAAGAGCTACTACAATCCCGCCGTCAACTGGATGTACTCGACCGAACCGGAAGCAAGGCTCGACGGGCGCCGCCTCTACGTGCCGCGCGGCAAGGTGCAGGGCGGCTCGGGATCGATCAACGCGATGATTTTCGTGCGCGGCGCCGCCGCCGATTTCGACGATTGGCGTGCCGTCGGCAATCCAGGCTGGGGAGCAGGCGACGTCCTCCCCTATTTCAAGAAGCTGGAAACCCATGCCAGGGGCACATCCGAATGGCATGGCGACGCCGGCCCTATCCACGTGACACCGATGCGCGGCATGACCCACGCCATCAGCGATGCCTTCCTGAAAGCCTGCAGCGAGGCGCAACTGCCCTCGAATGACGACTTCAATGGCGCGTCCATCGAGGGTGCCGGCGTCTACGACATCAACACCCGCAACGGCCAGCGGTCGCATTCCAGCGCCGAATATCTTCGCCCCGCGCTGAAACGGGCAAATCTTGCGGTCGAGCGCCACGCCTTGGCGCAGCGGTTGCTCTTTTCCGGGGAAGGACGGGTCGAGGGCGTGGAGGTTTTGCAGGGCGGACAGCTGCGGCGTTTCATGGCGCGGCGGGAAGTCGTCCTTGCCGCCGGCGCTGTCGATAGCCCGAAGCTGCTGCAATTATCCGGTATCGGCGATGCCGCCTTCCTCTCGGGGCTTGGGATCGCCAGCCAGCACCATCTGCCGGCGGTTGGGGCCAATTTGCAGGACCATCTCTGCGCCAGCTTCTACTACCGCGCCAACCGGCCGACCCTTAATGGCGCTTTCGGCAGCCTGTTCGGGCAGGCCTCGCTCGGCCTGCGCTACATCCTGACGCGCAAGGGGCCCTTTGCCATGAGCGTCAACCAGGCAGGCGGTTTCTTTCGCGGCGGGCCGATGGAGGAAAGGCCGAACATCCAGCTCTATTTCAACCCGCTGTCCTATCGCATTCCAGCCAACCCAAAGGCAGGGCTGGTGCCGGAGCCCTATCCGGGATTTCTCATCGCCTTCAATTCCTGCCGACCCACCAGCAGGGGCGAAATCGCGATCGCATCCAACGATCCGGCCAAGCCGCCGCTGATCCGACCGAACTATCTATCGACCGACCGCGATATCGACGAAGTCCTGCAGGGTAGCCGGCTGATCCGGCGCATTGCTGCGGCGCCGGCTCTTGCCGAAATCACCGAGACGGAGATTTCGCCATCGGCGTCAGTCGAAAGCGACGACGATCTGCTCGCCTATTTCCGGGCCAATAGCGGCTCGATCTACCACCTCTGCGGCTCCTGCGCGATGGGCTCGGACCCGGCGACGTCGGTGGTCGATGCGCGCCTGCGAGTCCACGGCGTCGATGGTCTTCGTGTCGTCGATGCCTCGATTTTCCCCACGATCACCGCCGGCAACATCAACGCCCCGACGATGATGGTAGCGGAAAAGGGAGCGGCGATGATCCTCGAGGATGCGCGCGCCTAGAGACATTCGGCCGAGAAGGCGAAGACGTCGATGGGCTCGCCGAGCCCCCGCAGCGGATAGGAACCTAGATTTTCGAGCACTTTAGCGCAACCGGCCGTCTCCACGAAGGCGCGTGATAGCAGCACCGGCCGCTTGATCTCCTTGGTCAGGCTCTCGAGCCTGGAGGCGACATTGACCGCCGGGCCGATGACGGTGAAGTCGAGCCGACCTTTGGAGCCGATATTGCCGTACATGACATCCCCGACATGAACCCCGATGCCATAGCCGAGGGCGTCGTGGCCGCCTTCGACATTCCGAATATTCAGCGCCACCATCGCCGTTTGCGCCTCGGCAATCGCCCGCATCAGATTGCGGCATGCATCGGGATCGCTGAGCGGAAAGATCGCCAGCAACCCGTCGCCCATGAATTTAAGGATCTCCCCGCCGAACTTTTCGATCGGCTCCGACATGGCGTCGAAATAGCCGTTGAGCAGTTCGATGACGTCGTCACGCGGCCAGATGTCCGAGAGCTTCGTAAAATCGCGCAGGTCGCAGATCATGATGGCAGCGCCGACGGTGACGCCGCTGCCGCGCGTGGTGGCGCCGGCGAGGATCTGCTCGCTGGCATGCGGCCCGACATAGGTTTCGAGCAGCGTGCGGGCGAGGCGGTTCTTTAGCCTGATTTCGCTGACCAGCGCCAGCGCCGGCAGCAAGTCCTGCAACGCCTGTATATCGCCATCGGAAAACCCGCCCGCCCGCCGGGTCGCGTAGCTGACGACATGTCGCCTGCCATGTGTGTGGTCGAGCGGCCAAGCCAGGTAGTCTGTATAGCCGTCCTGCTTGAGGTCGTCATAGATCGGATGCCAGCTACCGCGTTCGTCGCGGTCTTCGAGCCGCTGGCGCACGCCGTCGCCGCCTTCGTTGATGGTATGGATGGGGCTGTTCAGATATTGTGAGGTCAGCTCGACGCCATAATCGAAGGTCTGGATATCGGCCTGGTCCATCCCTGGTAGCCAGAGGATGCGGGCGCCCAGCCACTGGGGATTGCGCGTGCTGAAATGCAGCGTCGCCCGGTCGATCGGCACGCCTTCCGTCACCAGGCGACTGCACATTTCGACGAATATATTATCGATAAAGGGCTGGGTGCGGGTCTCCAGCATCAGCCAGTCAAGCGTTGGACGGCGCCGGGCCGGCCACATGCCTGCTGGCTCGGAATGGGCGGCCGGGCCGCTATTCAGCGGCAGTGGCATCGGGGCACTCCATTCGGTCATGGGCTCTGCTTTCAGGTGTCGCTTACGCTTGGAACTGTCCGCCGCACAATGTGGGCGCGGCAAGGGCAATTTGAAAGCGTGATTCCGAATTTGCGCATCCTCAGTGCTCTCCGCGCACCACTGCCTCTGCGGCGAGACCGACGGAGAGCAGGTGGTCGTCGGCATTGGGTAGGCCGGATAGCAGGAGGCCCGCCGGCATCCCCGCATCTCCCGCGCCGCAGGGGATGGAAATGCCGCACCCATCGAGGAAGTTGCCGATCAGCGTATTGCGCAAGGTCTTGGCGTTGGTGCTGACGAACAGCGCATCATCCTCGATCAGCGGCCCGATCGGGGGAGCGACATGCGGCAGCGTTGGAAAGGCAAGGATCTCATTCGCGCCCACCGAAGCCGCCATTGCGGCAATCAGCTTCTCGCGGCCGTTCAGAAGGTCGATATAGCCGGTCATTGTAATGTTGGCGCCGAGGCGGGCACGGGCCACCACGCGGCGGTCCATCCGATCGGCTTCAGGCCCCGCCAGACGGTGGCGGTGGACCGCGAAAGCCTCGGCCGTGACCATTGGCCCGTGCTGCTGGGTGAGCGCAAAAACCTCGGAAAAAATCGGGAAGGCCTGTCGCCTGACAGTCGCGCCGGCTCTCGCAAGCCTTTCCAAGGCCGCCTCAAAGGCCGCAAGAACACCATCCTCGATGCCGTCGAAAACAACCGTTTCCGGAACCACGAGGCTCAGGCCCTTGATAGAGCCTCGCTCTACATCGGGCGCCGTCCGGCCGCGCATGGCAGCATCGATCCAGACCGCATCCTGCACCGTGCGGCAGAGGGGGCCGAGCGAATCGAGGCTTTTTGCCAGGGGGAATACGCCTTTCATCGAATATCGACCGCGCGTCGCCTTGTAGCCGATGATGCCGTTGAAGGCGGCAGGAATGCGGATCGAGCCGCCGGTGTCAGTGCCGATCGCCACCGGCACGAGCCCGGCAGCAACTGCCACGGCCGAGCCCGATGACGAGCCGCCGGGCAGGCGTGGGACATCGGTCGAGGCAGGGTTGTGCGGGGTGCCGTAATGGGGGTTGATGCCGAGGCCGGAAAAGGCGAATTCGCTCATATTGACGCGCCCGACGCCAACCATGCCGGCCGCTGCACCGGCGGCGACGACATCGGCATCATGCTCTTCCGGCGCGGCGTCCTTGAGCACGACCGAGCCTGCCGTTGTCGGAAGGCCCCTGATACCGAAGAGGTCCTTCCAGGCGACCGGAATTCCGTCGAGGAAGCCCAGCGAGCGACCTTCGCGGATTCGCACGGAAGCCGCCTTCGCCTCCTCTGCGGCGCGTTCTTCCGTCAGGCTGACGAAGATCGCCTGATCGGGATGAGCGCGGATCGCATCGAAGGTCTCGTCGAGCAATGCCTGTGGATCGAGGGCGCCCGACTGGAGCAGGGCGGACAGTTGCGCGACGGACTTCCGGGTATTGGCGGCACTCATGAGAAACCTCTAGGCTCGGACCGCCCTGAGGGCGGCGCATGGTCGCCGGCAAACTAGAGCGAATTTCAGAGGCGGTCGAGCAATTCGCGTTTCTTGGCGTCAAATTCCTCATCCCGGAGGGCGCCCTTGGCATGCAGATCGGCCAGGCGCTCGATCTTTGCGAAGATGTCATGCTCGGAGGAAGGCGCCGGCTTTTCTGCGGGGGCATTCGGCGCCGGCGCGTGGGCCGGGGTAGCAACTGGCTCCTGCGCCACGGGGCGGGAATGCCCCGGCGGAGTTACCTCCTGCAGATCGGCGACGCGGACAAGGCCATGCTGGGAGGTGAACGTCACAGACTGTTCGCTGCCCTGTTGTTGCGAAAAGCCGCTTATCCGATGATCCCCGGTGTCGTAAATTTTGATGTGTCCGCCAAGGCTGACCGCCAGCCGCTGGGTCGACGGAAAAACCGCATAGCGCAGGTCATTTTGGGCCCCGGTCGACGAGACATGGCCGAGGTTATCCGGCCACCAGTTCCCTGTTGTCGTCGATTGGCGGGACAGGCTGGCGCCACCGCCCTCAGTCGGCGCGGCCGAAGATTGCTCCTGCCACAAGTCGGTATTCCGGCTGAGCTCGGCAAGTTCCGCACAGATATCTGCGACCTTGCCTTTCAGGTTGCCGTTGAACATGTCGCCGATCATCGTCATGCCGCCGGAGGACCATTGGCCCATGCCGCCGAGTTCAGGGTGGTTGAACTGCGCCTGATAACCCTGACCGGCGACGACTGCCATGAACAGATGCTCGACAGCGCCCTGGCTGATATGATGCCGGGCAGCGATGTCGGACAGCGCTCGGCTGCCGTCGTCGGTCAACTTGATCAAGATACTTCCCCTTAGAGCGTTAACGCTGCTGCGTATCTTCTTTCCTCAAAGGCGCCCGCTTGTCCACTGCCATTGCCTGCATTGCTGACAAGCCCCTTGGCTGCCGCAGCGATCATCTCGTAGGAACGCAGCCGTGCCTTGTGGTCGAACACGTCGGAGACGATCATTAGCTCGTCGGCCTCGGTTTCAGCGACCAGCGCCTCGATTCCCGCCCGCACGGTTGCCTCCGAACCGACAATGGTGCGGCGAAGCATCTGCATCGCCTGCGCCTTTTCCATCGGCGACCAATAGGTCTCGATATCGTCGATCGGCGGCTGGCTGAGGCCACGGGTGCCGCGAAACATGTTGGTGAAGGACATCTGCTGCGTGGTTGCCAGGCGCTTGGCTTCCGCGTCTGTCTCCGCGGCAATTATGTTGACGCCCACCATCGCATGCGGCTTTGCCAGCTGCTCGGATGGCTTGAAACGCATGCGGTAGATCTGCAGGGCCTGCATCAGCATCTCGGGGGCGAAATGCGAGGCGAAGGCATAGGGCAGGCCAAGCTCGCCCGCCAGCATGGCGCCAAAATTGCTCGAGCCGAGGATCCAAAGCGGCACGTTGGTGCCCGCCGCCGGAACGGCCTGGATCCGCTGATTGGGACCTGCGGGCGCCAGAAATGCCTGAAGCTCCTGCACATCCTGCGGAAAGCTTTCCGAGGCTTCATTGGTGCGGCGGAGCGCGCGTAGCGTCATCTGGTCGGTTCCGGGCGCCCGGCCGAGGCCGAGATCGATGCGGCCGGGGAACAGCCGCTCCAGCGTCCCGAACTGCTCGGCAATGACATAGGGCGAGTGGTTCGGCAGCATGATACCGCCGGCGCCGACGCGGATCGTCTTGCTGCCGGCAGCGATATGGGCAATGACGATCGAGGTGGCGGCGCTGGCAATGCCGATCATGTTGTGGTGTTCGGCAACCCAGAAGCGCTGGTAGCCCCAGGTCTCGGCATGGGCGGCGAGATCGCGCGCATTGTCGAGCGCGCCGCGTGCGTCGGTGTCCTCGGTGACGCGGACAAGATCGAGAATGGACAAAGCCGTCATGGAGCTACTCCTGGTTTGGAATGCAAGGCGGCGATCACAGGGGATCGCAAGGCAGCCTTGCTATTCCAAACATATGGAGGCGGCGCGTGCCTGGGACAAGGTCGAAGAGGGCAATTCGGCGATCGCAGGCGAACCAGCTTTTCCGGTGCGCCTAGCTTGGGATGGCGAGCGAAAGCTTGTGCCTGGGCCCCTGCTCGCCGCGCATCTTCAGCAGCCTGGCTGGAGCGCCGCCGTAGACGCCGAAAGGAATTGTCTTCCCCTTGACCACGGCGTTGGCGCCGATGACGCAGCCCTTGGCGATGTGGGCGCCGGCAAGGATCTTCGCCCCGGCGCCGATCCACACATCGTCTTCGATGACAACAGGCTTATTGGTGTTGCCCTGCGTCCGGATCGGTCGCATCGGGTCGGCATAGTTGTGTTCGAAGGAGGTTATCAGCACTTGCGCTGCAATCCGCACATCGTTGCCGATGCGAACGCCGCCATGGCCAAGAACGATGGTGTAGTCGTTGAATGAGACATAGTTGCCCACCTCGATGCTGCCGTGCTGCGCATCGAGAATGACGCCGTCCCTTATGCTGCTGTTCGTGCCTACGGATACAGAGCCATGCTTCCAAAGGATCTTCGAGCTCCAGGGCAGGCGCATGTCAGGTGCGAGCGAGAGGGAACCGCGAGAGATCCGCGCCTTCAGTCGATAGAAAAATGCCAAATTTCGCATGCTCGCCCTCTGCCACCTCGACCCCCGGAAGCTCTAGCTCAGGAATGTGACGAGCTTTGGTCAAGCCGGTTTCCGAAGATTGCGTCGCCGGGTCGATAGGCAGATGGTGTTCCGTCGGCCGATGCGCAAGCCTGCTACCGGACAGACAAGCCATGCCCGATCGTCGGGCCGAGGGGTGTCGTCTGAGCGGCCGGTCTCGGGATAGCCGCACCCGCGGGGTTGACCTGCGGTGCGATGAGATGGGTCTGCGGATGCACCACGGGCTCCTTGCCCCTGAGGGCAAAGGCTTTCATGACCTTGAAATAATTCCGGAAGACGTAACCCTCGTTCAGCGTCTGCCATTCCTCAGGCTTTTCCCTGTAAAGACGCGGCAAGTTGTACCAGGCAGCCGTCGGACGCTTGTGATGGATCAGGTGGAGATTGTTGTTGAGGAAGAGCAGCCCCAGAACGGATTTTTCGATGATGACGGTTCGGCCATCCGGCCGCTCTGACCATTGGTGCTCGCAGAAGGAGCGGATGGCGAGAATGGAAAGGGAGGCATAGGCAAGCAGGCTGTAGAGCCACAGCGGCATGCCGAAGACGGCGTGTACTATAAAGAGGACTGGCACCAGCCCGGCAATGTGTAGCAGCCAGGCCACCCGCTGCGCCTTGCCACCGGCGAGAAGCAACCGAAGCTCGGTGATCAGGAAGCCGACCACGCCGATTGCCGGACCGATCGTCACCCGGCCGAGCAGGGTATTGTTAAACCGCAGCAGGCTTCTCATCCAGCCAGGCAGATTCTCCCAATCGGTGAGGGCGCGATAGTAGCTTTCCGGATCGTCATAGGGATCGGTCAGCCGCTCGTCGGCATGATGGCGCAAATGCAGGTTCTTGTAGCGCCGGAACGGATAGAACAGCGCAATTGGCAGGAACACGAGTGCTTCGTTGATCTTTGCATTGCGCGTGGGATGGCCATGCAGCGCTTCATGCTGCAGCGAAGATTGAAACGTCGCCAGGAAGGGGATGACCAGGATCGCAAGCCATGGCATGGAGCCGTAGGATAGCCCGGCGACAAGCCACGAACCATAGCAGCCCAGAATAAGCAGAAGCGTCAGCCATTCGACCTTGA
Source organism: Rhizobium sp. HT1-10 (assembly GCF_049472505.1). Taxonomy (NCBI): domain Bacteria; kingdom Pseudomonadati; phylum Pseudomonadota; class Alphaproteobacteria; order Hyphomicrobiales; family Rhizobiaceae; genus Rhizobium; species Rhizobium sp. HT1-10. The sequence continues at coordinate 213,656 of NZ_JBCEBQ010000004.1, forward strand.
AGCGCCTGCTTCTACGCTTGGAAATTCCTTTCTTTTTGAACTTGATGATCATGCCCGTGATCCGTGATTCGTTGCCCTCCCCCAACAGTCGATCCTGCCGATAATTTGTGCAATGCGATTATGGTGACCATTCGTTGACACTGCGCACGAAATCTTCATAATGGTGACAATTGTCACAGAATGAGGCTTCTCGTGGATAAACGGGAACTTGCCCTGCTTTTCCAGCAGCGTCTGCGGTCGCTTTTTGACCGTTCCACGGAGAGCCAGTCGGCTTTTGCAGATGCGATCGGCATCGATCGTTCGGCTCTATCGCAGCTGCTTTCAGGAAAGACGGCGCGATTGCCGCGTGTCGAAACCCTTCTGAGCATTGCCGAGCGCCACCAAGTGTCGCTCGACTGGTTGCTGGGTATTTCCCAGGACGAGGGACTTATGGGCGCGCTGCTGCCGAGCCTCGAAATCGAGACCAGCGACGATGAAGGGGCGGGGCTGCTGATTAAATGGCATGCCGAGGCGACGGGATCGAAGATCCGTTATGTCCCCGCGCGTATTCCCGATCTGCTGCGCACATCCGAGGTCATCGCTTATGAAGCGTCCGAGGCCCATCAGAGCGCCGCCAACCAGGTGGCGGGGACCGCCTTCCGGCTGGATTACAATCGCGAACCGGGAACCGACATGGAATCCTGCATGCCCCTGCAGACGCTTGAGGCTTTCGCAACGGGGCAGGGGATCTGGCAGGGCCTTCCGGCATCGACCCGGCGGGCACAGTTGTTGCACATGGCGGGTCTCGTCGATGACCTGTATCCTTCCTTCCGGCTATTCCTGTTCGACGGCCGAGAACGGTTTTCCATTCCCTATACGGTCTTCGGTTCCTTGCGCGCCGCCGTCTTTGCCGGGCGGATGTATCTTGTCCTGCACAACCGCGATTCCGTGCGGATGATGCAGCGGCACTTCGACGATCTGGTGCGCGACACGAAGGTCCATGCCCACGAGGTTTCAGCGTACATCCGTGGTCTGCAAGTTGGGTGATCGGTCAACCGATGCTGGCACGCGAATGGATAGGAACAACCCTCGTCGCATCGCGTTCTTCCCGCTCTGATCAGGCAAGTCGTATCGGTTCAGCAAAAGCCGACACCTGACGCGCAGCGGGAGCCCCATGGACAAAAAGAAGAACGACCCGAACAAGAACAACAGCACATTGATCACCCACGGCGGCACCAATCTGCCATCCGTGACGATCGATGGCTATAATCTCGAATTGAAGGATAAGGACGGCTTCATCGGCGATCGCGCCAGCAAGTCGGCGTTTCAGGACAAGCTCGACGACTGGCGAAAGCGTATCCGCAAGGGTGGAGAGGATCCGCTCGGCGACATAGCCACCAAGGATCTGTCGAAGAAGCAGATCGACGCGGTGTTGACCGGCAAGGACAAGGAAGCGGCTGCCCTGGTGATGGGTGCCGTCGAGGATTTTTCGGGTGAGATTGCGCATGTCCTCGGCAAGTTCCTGAAGGAAGACAGCTGGAAGGGCACAGAGAGGGTCGTCGTCGGCGGCGGCTTGAAGGAAAGCGGCTTTGGCGAACTGGCCATCGCCCGTGCGATGGTGCTGCTGAAGGCCGAGGGCTTCAAGATCGAACTGACGCCGATCGTCCATCATCCCGACGAAGCCGGCCTGATCGGCGCTGCCCACCTGATGCCGGCTTGGATGATCGGCGGTTACGATGCGATCCTCGCCGTTGACATTGGAGGCACCAACATCCGTGCAGGCGTCGTCGAGATGGATCTCAAGAATAAGCCTGATCTGTCAAAGGCCGCCGTCTGGAAATTTGATCTTTGGCGCCACGCCGACGATGCGCCTAGTCGCAGCGCGACGGTGGAACGCCTGGCGGCGATGCTCGATACCCTTATTGCCAAGGCAGAAAAAGCCAAGCTGACACTGGCGCCGGTGATCGGGATCGCCTGCCCCGGCATCATCAATCCCGATGGATCAATCAAGCGCGGCGGCCAAAACCTCCCGGGCGGCAACTGGGAAAGCGACACATTCAACCTCGGCGAGGCTCTCGTTAAGGCCATCCCGAGCATCGGCGCCCACGACACCGTCGTGATTATCCATAATGACGCGGTGGTGCAGGGATTGTCGCAGATCCCGTTCATGCAGGACGTCGACAAATGGGGCGTCATCACCATTGGCACCGGCCTCGGCAATGCGCGCTTCACAAATAAGACGCCGAAGAAAAAATCGGACAAAAACTAGCGTGGACGCTAAAGTCTCGGCAAATCGCCTCACCCAGACTGCGGCGTCTCTTCTTCGGAGACGCCGCTTTATCGAGACACTTCCATGACACACGCGCACGACCATCACGATCACGGGCATGATGGCCACGATCATCATCATGGTGGGCACGGCCACAGTCACGTTCCGGCAAATTTCGGAAAGGCTTTCGCCATCGGCGTCGGGCTAAATGTCGCATTCGTGCTGATCGAGGTGATTTACGGCCTTTCGAGCAATTCCGTTTCGCTGCTGGCCGACGCCGGCCATAATCTATCCGATGCACTGGGACTATGTGTTGCCTGGGCGGCTGTCATTCTTGCCAAGCGCAAGCCGAGTGCGCGCTTCACCTACGGCCTTGGTGGCAGTTCCATCCTGGCGGCCTTGTTCAATGCCGTCTTCCTGCTCGTCGTTGTGGGCGGGCTAAGCTGGGAGGCCATCGGGCGCATGTTCAATCCGCAGCCCGTGGCCGGAGTAACGGTCATGGTCGTTGCTGCCTGCGGCATCGCCATCAACGGCTTCTGCGCCTGGCTTTTCTCGTCTGGTGGCAGCGACCTGAACGTGCGGGGTGCCTTCATGCATATGGCCGCAGACGCGCTCGTCTCGGTGGGTGTGGTCGTTGGTGCGCTGGTCATCCTCATGACCGGATGGCACTGGGTCGACCCGATCATGAGTCTCGCCATCAACCTGGTCATTGTCCTCGGTACCTGGAGCCTCCTGACCGGTTCGATCAACATGACGTTGAACGGGGTGCCCGCCGGGATAGATACCGACAAAGTCCGCGCTTTTCTAAGCGAGCTTCCCGGGGTGGCCTCGGTGCACGACCTGCATATCTGGTCCTTGAGCACCACAGAAACGGCGCTCTCCTGCCATCTCGTCACACCTGCCGGGCATCCCGGCGATGAAATCCTCGCAGAGGCGGCAAAGGGGCTGCAGCAACGGTTCGGGATAGGCCATGCGACCCTGCAACAGGAGATCGCTCGCTGCACACTTGAAAACACCGCTCACTTTCATATCTAGTATATTGAAGATCCGGCATGGACCGCCATGGCCGGTATTGGCCGCGCGATACAAAAATTTGCCTGACCGTCTTTTTTTTATGGCCAAAACGCCATGATGTGATAGGACGCCGTTGGCAAAGCGATCGTGTCAGGGTATGACGCGTCGTCGCCGGCTTTTGTGATCAAGATCGCCGGCCGGTAATTACAATACAGCAGCGGCCTTGCGAAATCGGGAATATGCCCTTTCGCAAGTCGATCTGCTGCCAAATGATGAATAAACACCCGCAGGTCACGCGCCAGCAGCGACCGCGAATGTCAACGAAGGATAGAAGTTTGCAAGTTCTAGTCAGAGACAACAACGTCGACCAGGCCCTCCGCGTTCTCAAGAAGAGAATGCAGCGCGAAGGTCTGTTCCGCGAAATCAAGGCCCGCATGGCTTATGAAAAGCCGTCGGAAAAGCGCGCTCGCGAAAAGGCCGAAGGCATTGCTCGTCATCGCAAGCTGGCCCGCAAGAAGCTGCAGCGCGAAGGCCTGATCCCCGGCCCTAAGAAGGCCGTCTACACGCGCGATGGCGCAGCAAACAAGGCTTGATTGCCTAGCAGCCGGAGCTTGATGTGAAAGGACGGCTTGCGCCCAGGCGCTAGCCTCCGTCGCTCCAGAAACCGGTCGCTGTTATCTTTCTTCCCTTTGTTCATCAGAATTTTAACGCTTGTCGTGCGCGCGGCAAGCGTTTTTCGGCGTTTCCCTTGCTCTAGGCAAAGGAAGATAGTACGGCTTCTCCATGGAGGAGCCACCTCAGATAAGCCGCAATTGCTGCCGACTGTCCGCCATCGGCTTTGGCCAGCTTGGCTATCGCGGCGTCAGAGGTTTTCGACCCGCCAGACTATCCTTCCGATAGGTCACCCATAAAATAAAACGGAGATGACGATGGCTAAAGGTCAAGTGCGCAGCAACCGCGAAACGCGCAAGCCGAAGAAGGACAAGGCCGATGTCAAATCGGCGACCCCGATCGGCTCGCAGGTCAAGCAGGCGGAAAGCAGCCTGAAACTCGGCAAGAAAGACAAGTAGGACATCGACGCCTCCCGCTGCCGCAGCGAGGAGCGCTATCGGGACTTGGTCAAACGAGATGAACATACTTCCACTGCGGGGAGCGCTTGGGCGCCCCGCAGCTCTTTGCGTTTTCGCAAATTAACGAGCTATATCCGGTATCTGCACTGGAAAATTGCAGACCAATGATCCAAAGTCGCGGCGAGAGAAATCGCTGACGAGCGGGTCCCCGCTTGCAGCCGTTCCCGCTAATGCTCCCGCACACCGAGGTTTCATGGCACGCGTACTCGTCCTGTTCGCCCATCCCGGCCAGCGTCATTCGAAAGTCAATGTCGAGATGGCAAAGGTCGCTAGGGGCCTAGAAGGTATCACCTTCGTCGATCTCTATGCCGACTATCCGACTTTCAACATCGATATCGACCTGGAGCAGGCGCGGCTGCTGGAGCATGACGTTCTGGTGCTGCAGTTCCCCATCTACTGGTATTCGACCCCGTCGCTCGTGAAGGAATGGCAGGATCTCGTCCTCGAATACGGCTTTGCCTATGGGCATGACGGGGACCGCCTGAAGGGCAAGCGCCTGCTGATAGCAGCCACAGCCGGGGGTGACGAGCAGGCCTACAATCCTCAGGGCCGAAACCATTTCAGCTTCCGCACCCTTCTGTCACCGCTCGAGCAGACGGCCAATCTCTGCCAGATGGAGTTTGTCCCACCCTTCGTGCTGTTTTCGGCCAGCAAGGCGGCGCTCGATGGGCGCGCTGGTCAGCATCTTGGCGATTACCGCGCGATCCTCGAAGCGCTCAGGGACGACAGGTTCGATTTCGCAGCGACCCGCCATTTTGATGTGCTGCACCACGACACGCTTCCCATTCAAGGTGCCACCCAATGAACGGCTTCGTCTTCCAGGCTTTCGTCTATCTCCTTGCCGCCGTCGTCTCGGTGCTGGTCGCCAAGCGGCTCGGCCTCGGCTCCGTGCTCGGCTATCTCATCGCCGGTGTGTTGATCGGTCCGGTCTTGCACCTGATCGGCAATGAGACGGAGGATCTCCAGCATTTCGCCGAGTTCGGCGTGGTGATGATGCTGTTCCTGGTCGGCCTGGAACTGCAGCCTCGCGCACTTTGGGAGATGCGCGCCAAACTCGTCGGTCTGGGCGGCTTGCAGATCGTCGCGACGGCGGCAATCGTCATGACAATTGCCATGGCGCTCGGGCAGGTCTGGAGTGTCGCGCTCACCATCGGCCTGGTCTTCTCCCTATCCTCGACAGCCATCGTGCTGCAGACTCTCGGTGAAAAGGGCCTGTTGAAATCCGATGGCGGGCAGGCAAGTTTCTCGGTGCTGCTGTTTCAGGATATCGCCGTCATCCCGATGCTTGCCTTCATCCCGCTGCTGGCGCTGCCGGAATTGAGCCAGCATGCCGAGGACGTCGCGGCAGCATCGGGCGGTCACGCAAGCGCCAGCCTTGTCGACGGCCTGCCGGGTTGGCAAGTGGCTATCGTGACGCTCGCCGCCGTCGCCTTCGTCGTCATCGCCGGACACTTTCTCTCCAGGCCCATCTTCCGTATCATCGCCGCTGCCAAGTTGCGCGAGATCTTCACCGCAGCCGCTTTGCTGCTGGTCATCGCCATCGCGCTCCTGATGTCCGTGGTCGGTCTATCGCCGGCGCTCGGCACTTTCCTTGCCGGCGTCGTTCTGGCCAACAGCGAGTTCCGTCATGAGCTCGAAAGCGACATTGAGCCATTCAAGGGCCTGCTGCTCGGCCTGTTCTTCATCACCGTTGGCGCCAGCATAGATTTCGGGCTCCTCTGGGCCCATTTGGCCACGGTCCTGGCGTTGACGGTCACGCTGATGCTCGTCAAGGCGTGGGTGCTCTATGGTCTGGCGCATTCCTTCAAGCTGCAGGGATCCGACAAGTGGCTGTTTGCGCTCGGCCTTGCACAGGCCGGCGAATTCGGCTTCGTGCTCCTGTCCTTCACCGTTCAGAACGCCGTGCTGCCGCCCGATCTCGCCGCCGTGCTGCTGCTGGTCGTCGCGCTGTCGATGATGCTGACACCGGCGCTGTTCATCCTGCTCGACAAGGTCATCCTCCCACGCTTCGACAGGCGCCAGGCGGAGGAGGCGGATGAGATCACCGAGCCGGGGTCGATCATCATCGCGGGCCTCGGGCGTTTCGGGCAGATCATCAACCGGCTGCTGCTCGCCAATGGTCACAAGACAGTGGTGCTCGATTATCAGGCCGACGTGGTCGAGGGGCTGCGCAAGTTCGGCGTACGCTCGTTCTTCGGCGATGCCGGACGTCCGGACCTTCTGCATGCGGCCGGACTGCCGAGCGCCAAGCTGCTGGTGGTAGCGATCGACGATGTCGAGCGGGCGATCACCATCGTCAAGCATGCGCGCCGGGAAAACCCGAAGCTGCACATCATCGCCCGCGCTTTCGACCGCGGCCATGTCTATCGTCTCTACCAGGCCGGGGCCGACGACATCGTCCGCGAGATGTTCGACAGTTCGGTGAGAGCCGGCGGCTATGCCCTGACGGCACTCGGCATGCATCCCTACGAGGTTGAAAAGAGCAAGGCCGTCTTCGTCAAGCAGGACCGCTGGGGTCTACGCCAGCTCGCGCCGCTCTGGCGAGAGGACGTGGAGGTGTTCAACAATGCGGAATATATCGCGAGGTCCAAGGAAATCGGTGCCATCCTAGAGGCGGCGATGCTCGGCGACCGCAGCGCATTGCACGATCGGACGGATCGCGGATGGACCCCGCCCGGCGCACGGGAGCGGCCGGACGAAGAGAAGACCGCCGGCTAGCGGCGATCAGCGGTGGTCTAGCCGTGCGACGAGCCGGTCTCCGGCCCATTGCATGACGCAGACGATGACGATCAGCACAGCGACCACGGCGACCATCACGCTCGTCTCGAACCGCTGGTAGCCGTAGCGGATGGCAAGGTCGCCAAGACCGCCGGCACCGATTGCGCCGGCCATGGCGGAGGCGCCGATCAGGGTGATCAGCGTTACCGTGAAGCCTGCAACCAGGCCCGGCAGCGCTTCCGGCACCAGTACCTCGCGCACGATGGTCCAGCGGTTGCCGCCCATGGCCCGCACTGCGTCGATCAGTCCGTGATCGACGTCACGCAACGACACCTCTGCGATGCGCGCATAATAGGGGATAGCAGCAATGGCGAGCGGCACGATGGCAGCCGTTGTCCCGAGCGCGGTGCCGACGATCAGCCGGGTGAGCGGGATCAGCGCCACCAGCAGGATGATGAACGGCACGGAGCGGAAGCCGTTGATGAGCGCCCCGAGGATGCTGTTGATCCAGCGCTGCTCGGCAATGCCACCCTTTCCGGTGGCGACCATTGCTAGGCCGAGCGGCAGGCCGACGACCAGCGAAATCACCCCTGAGGCCATCGTCATCACCAGCGTCTCCCAGATGGAGCGGCCGAGCAGTTCAAGCATGATCGGTGTCATAGCCAAGCACCTCCACCCGCGCCGAGCGGGCCTTTAGAAACTGTTGCACGTTGCCGGCCAGCGCCGGGTCGCGGGTCGGCACGGCGATGAAGAACCGCGCCACCGGCTGGTTCTGAATATGGTCGATGCCGCCATGCACCAACCGGTAGGAGTTTGGCAGCGCCGTCGACAGGTCGTTGAACACGGCACCCTGTGCTGCCGGCCCCGAGACATCCACGCTGATGATCGCTTCCGTTCCCGATGTTGGCGACAAGCGCTGCAGAATGTGCTCCGGCAACTGCGGGCGAATACCCTCGAGCAGGCTCTGCGTGATCGGCTGCCGAGGATCTGAGAACACCGACCAGACGGGACCCTCCTCGACGATGCGACCGGCGTCGATAACCGCAACGCGGTCGGCAACCGAGCGGACCACCTCCATCTCGTGGGTGACAAGCAAGATGGTCAGGCCGAGCTTGTGATTGATGTCCTTCAGCAGCGTCAGGATCGCCCGGGTTGTTTCCGGATCGAGTGCCGACGTCGCCTCATCGGACAAAAGCAGCGCCGGCTTTGCCGCCAGCGCCCGGGCAATGCCGACCCTCTGTTTCTGGCCGCCTGAGAGGGCAGAGGGATAGGCCTTCGCCTTGTCCGCCAGCCCGACCAGTTCCAGAAGCTCGCCGGCCCGCTTCAGGCGTTCGGTCTTGCCGAGGCCTTCGATCTTCAGCGGCAAAGCCACATTTTCCTCGACAGTCTTGGCCGACAGCAGGTTGAAATGCTGGAAGATCATGCCGATCCGCCGCCGCATCGGCTGCAGATCCTGCTCGGCCAGCCCGGTGATGTCGCGACCTTCGATCTCGATCCGTCCCGTATCGGCGCGCTCCAGCCCGTTCAGGCAGCGGATCAGCGTCGACTTGCCGGCGCCGCTGCGCCCGATGATGCCGAGGATCTCGCCACGATGGACGGTCAGCGAAATGCCGTCGAGCGCTGGTGTCGCGCCGAAGCGGCGGGTGACATCGGTCAGCCGGACCACCTCCTGCGTGCTGGCCGGCGACGGCGCCCCTGGCGCGGTCGAAATGTCGTTCATTGCATTATCCTTCATGCCTTCATGCCAAGGCGGCCCGGAATGACCCGGACCGCCTTGGTCGATAGCGATTGTTCTGCTGATATCAATAGGCGCTGATGCCTGTGCCTTTGTAGACCTTGTCGAAAGCCGCCTTGACGGTGTCGTTCTGATAGGAGGCGACAAGCGTCTTTACCCAGTCCTGGTTCTCGTTGCCTTGCTTGACGGCGATGAAATTGCGGTAGGGATTGTCGTTGACCGGCTCTTGGATGATGCGGTCGGTGGCCGACAGGCCGCTTTTCAACGCCCAGTCGGTGTTGACGACGGCAGCATCCAGATCATCGATCGAGCGACCGACGATGCCGGCGTCCAGCTCCTTGATCTCGATGTTCTTGGGGTTCTCCGAGACATCGGCGACCGTGGCGAGAATGCCGGTGCCATCCTTCAGCTTGATCAGGCCGGCATTCTGCAGCACGCGCAGGGCGCGGCCTTCATTCGAAGGATCGTTGGGAACGCCGACGACAGCGCCGGTCGGGATCTCGGCGACCGACTTGTACTTCTTTGTGTAAAGGCCGATCGGCCAGACACCGGTGTAGCCGACGCTGACGATATGGTAGCCGTTCGTCTTGATCTGGTTGTCGAGGTAAGGCTGATGCTGGAAGGCATTGGCGTCGATCTCACCGCGCTCCAGCGCCTCGTTCGGCTGAGTGTAGTCATTGAAAGCGATGGTTTCGATCTTGAGGCCCTTCTTGGCGGCCTCGGCGGTGACGACGCGCCAGACATCCTCGTCCTCGCCGCTCATGATCCCGACCTTGATGGACTTGTCAGCGGCAAGGCTTGTCGAGGGCAAGGCGGCAAAGCCGATCAGTGACGCTGCAGAGGCGATCATCACGGCAAGGCCGGCGCGGCGAGACACGCTGGAAGTCAGAAAATTGAAGTTGTTGGTCTTGGTCATTGTTTCGTCCCGTCACATCGCGAGGCTTTCCGCCTCTTCACGGCCAGACAATCGCAAAAGGGGCTTCTCAAAGCGAAGCAAGAAAGTCTCTTCTTTTCACCCAAGCAGGAAAAGGCATGTTGCCGGCCTGCGATCCGCATGGCGTTTATTTCAGCGAACTGCCGGCTGGGTGTTCACATCAGGTCCGCTTTCGAACTGACCGGCGATAGCTTTGGCTATATCCCTTGCCTGAACGCGGATATCCGGCACTGCTGTTATCTCCCAAAATTGGCCGGCGGTCAGCGCGCCGATGGCATAGAGGCCACTTTGAGGGTGACCTCGAGAATCCAGTACCTGCGAATGCGGATCGACGGCAATCCCGAGCCCGAGTTCATCGGCTGCAATCATGCCTTCCTCCAGCATCTCACGCAGAAGTGGCGAGTGGGCGATGCCCGCCCGTTCCATTCCCGTGCAATTGACGATCCAGTCGACCTGCAGCCGCTCGGCCTTTAACCGGCCGCGCGGCCGGTAGTCGACGCCAAGGCCTTTGTCCGAGTGGCGGATGGTCTGCAGGAAGCCCGCATGCACGGTTACCGTGCGGTCGCGAACCAATGCATCGAATTCGCTGAACACGGCCGGCGCGATACGGTGCCGGTGGATGTTCCACCAGGCAAGCCCGTGGCGAAGGAAGCGGGCGCGCTGATCCTTGTCGAGCCGCTGCCAGAGGATCTGTGTCTGCGAGCGCAGGCCGTCCATGACATCGCGCCAGTCGGTGCCGCTGCGGACTTGCCGCCGCAGGCTTTGCAGGATGGCGCTCAGCGCCGTCGTGCTGTCTGGCAGGTCGGGTTTAGCGGGCGAATGATGCCCGGCGCGGTGCGAATGCGGCAACAGCCCGCGCCGCGAGAGCAGGTGGATGCGGCCGCGATGCCCATGGGCGCGCAATGAAAGCACCTGGTCAATCATCGTCAGGCCGGAGCCAAGGATGCAGATCTCGTCCGAAGGCGCCACTTTTGATAGCCAGCCCAGCCGCCATGGATTGCGGACGATCCGGGGCTTTGCGGCGGCATCAAGGCTGTCTGGGCCCAGCGGCAGTGCCGCATTGCCGACGCCGAGACAGAGGACGACGTTTCTCGCTGTCATCTCGCTCGCATTGTCGAGGTGGAAAATCACGCCGGATGTCGTGCACTCGACACAGGCCCGAGCTTTGGCCTTGATGAACTCGACGCTTGCTCGATTGGGCCGGTCCCGCAGCAGTGCGGCCAGCCGGTCACGCAGATAGCGGCCATAGTCGCCGCGCGAGGCAAAGTCCTGGCCATTGAGAGGACGCTCTTCCGCTTGCAGCCAGTCGACGAAATCATTCGGTTCGTCTGGAAAGACGCTCATTCGCCCGGCCGGCACGTTGAGGCGGTGCAGATAGAATTCCGTCCGATAGGCAGTGCCACGCCCAAACCCCGGATCGTCACCGACGACGGCCACGCGCGCCGAGGAAGGCAGCAACCGAAGCAGATTGATCGTCACGGCAATAGCCGAAAACCCCGAGCCAACGATAGCGACATCATACGCCATATAGGGCTCCAATTCAGTTCGTTCAGGCGAGACCATCAGCTGCTCGCAGCCCAGCCGATAACACCCGTCGCCAACCAAGTTACTGACAACGCAGGCGAAATCCCTAATGTCCCGAGAGATCGCACGACGTCTTCGGTTCCAAGCTACAGCAATCACCCGCGGTCGCCAACCCGGCAGGTGCTGCCACTATCCAAGCGCGATGCCGCGCCTGGCGATGAAATCGACCATAGCGCGATCTTCGACAGCGCCTGTTTCGATGGCCTCGACGATGCCGAAAACCTTGCGTTCGTACTTCGACCGCTCGGCATCGTAGGACCATCCGCGGGCTACCTTGGCCTCCAGCTCGGCCAGTGACTTGCTGTAGTAGTGGTTAAGCTGGAGAAAGCTGTTGGAGTAGAAGGCCGGCGACTTGCGCCCGGATCGCGTGAACTGCTGGCCGGCGTCGTTGACGGTCCGGTCGCCGTGCGGGCGGGTCTGGAACTGGTGCACGCTGACTTCAACCACCTCGCATGGATCGACGATGCATTTGAAATTCGACACGTTGGCTTCCCGCGTCAACGGATCGGCGCCCCGCATGGTGTAGTTGAGGAGCAGAGGTCCGTCGGGCTTCACCTTGTGTCCCGACGTGCCGAACATGTGCCAAGGCAGCGAGACATTCGGAAATCCGCTGGCTCCCTCGAGCGCCTGCTCGACCGTGTCGCCCTGTTTGGGCAGCAGGAATTCGTCGACGTCGATGAATGCCATGCGGCTATAGTTGCCGCCAAAATTCAAGATCGCGTGGGCAAAGGCGATCGTCTGGCCATTTAGCAACGTGCCGCTTGCTTCATCGGCCATCCGGGTGATCCAGGGAATGATCGTCAGAGCCTCGGCAGGAAGCAGTTCCGACAGCAGCGCCTGTGTCCCGTCGCTCGAGCCGTCGTCATAGATATAGAAGTGACGGATCCCGACAGCGCGGTGGAAGTGCACCCATTCGGCGATATAGGGTGCCTCGTTCTTGACGCAGGCCATGATCGCAATGCCATGCCGGCCTGGGCGTGGCGCTGGTGGTTCGATCGTCAATTTCCGGGTGAGCGGCTTTGCCGAACTGAACCAACCCATATCATCCCCTTCTCGTGCTCTGTAGCGACACCGAATCTTTCGCCCGTGGAGACAGCATATCGGCTTGGCGAGCCCAAGGGGCAAGTCGTGCGTCGATGTGCCGCCTACCACAAAACTGTCATAAAATACTCGACATATCTTGCCCGGCGCCTATCTGGCTTCGCAGCTGCAGCTTGACTTTCCAGAACGGGAGTTACAAGCATCAGACGTGCGTCTGGAGGCGGTATAGACTGCGACGGCATTGTCTTGTCAGGAGCAGCCTCCGGTTCGAATCTAAGCATCACGGACGATAGTGGAGAGATCATGATCGATAATTTAGCGCGTATTTTCGTCGGCTTCGATTCCAAGGAAGTTGTTGCTTATCACGTTCTGGCGCAGAGCATCATCGAGCACTCGTCTATTCCGGTGGCTTTCTCGCCGATCGTGCTCAGCAATCTCGGCGATCTCTTCACCCGCGAACGCAATGCCCTGCAGTCGACCGAGTTCTCCTTCTCGCGTTTCCTCGTGCCGCACCTTTGCAATTATGAGGGTTGGAGCATCTTCATGGATTGCGACATGCTGGCGCGCACCGACATCGCCGAGTTGTGGAAGCTTCGCGATGACCGCTATGCCGCCATGTGCGTGAAGCACGATTACCAGCCGAAGGTGGAGACCAAGTTCCTGGGCCAGACCCAGACGAAGTACGAGAAGAAGAACTGGTCGAGCCTGATCATGTTCAACAATGCCAAGTGCCGGGCGCTGACGAAAGAGTTCGTCAACACGGCGACGGGTCTCGAACTGCATCAGTTCAAGTGGCTCGAGAGCGACGATATGATCGGTGAACTGCCGGTGACCTGGAATTACCTCGTCAACGAATACGAGCACCGCCCGGACGCAAAGATCGTCCACTTCACCGATGGCGGACCCTATTTCGACGACTACCGCGACGACGACTATGCGGAAGAGTGGTTCGCCATGCGCGACCGCGTTCTCTCCGTGCAGCAGAAATAGAAAGTCGTGGACCCCATGTCGGACATCGGGTCGGCTGCCGGGGGTAACCTCCCGGTGGCCGGCGCCGTCGCAGGGATTTCGCACACGGACGAATGGCGGGCATTGTTTGCCCGTTACGCGCAGATCGTGCTGGTGGCCAACAGTGACAGCGTCGACATTGCCGGACTGCGCGCGCAGTATCCGGTAGACACCCTGTTCGTGTTTTTCAACAAGGTCTACAAAGTGCTGGACGCACCCTTCCCAGGGGACGCCTTGCTGATCTCGCGCGGCAGTGCGAAGGGCGCCAATATCGTCTATCGGCGGGAAGTCGGCGACGTCGTCAAGTTCTTCCCAAAGGGTCGTTTCCTCGGAATCATGAATATCCGGCTGAATGCCGAGGAGAAGCTGAACACAGCGGAAGAATTCGAAAACACGCCGACCGGCCATCTTGATCTTGCCGGCTTCTGCAATGAATTCTACCCGGAGGACAAACTGCCGACCAGTGGATTTGCCATTGCCCTCTGGCTCAGCGATCTTAACCTGCCGGGTACCATTGTGCTTGCCGGTTTTTCCGCCCGCCGCAGCCAGCAGTGGAAGGTGGTGTCGGTCCACGATTGGAACTTCGAGCAGGTGTTCCTGCGCCTGTTCGCGCGCATGGGCAAGATCTCGATCCACGGCGGTATCACGCCGAATGCCTATGCGGCTCTTGCCAAGCGCTTCCCTGACATCCCGTCCTCCGAGATATCGCTAGCGATCGGCGATGTCTTGTCGGAGCGCCTGGGCAACGCCAATGCCGAGATCGACAAGCTGATATCCCTCACCAATGTCATCCGCGATATCGACAATTTCTTCCGCCGGCTAAAGCCGCGTTTCCTTAAGCGCCGCTGAAGCGCGTCTCGCAACGGATACCCATGCCCGCTCTCTCCGACCTCAAGAAACGCGTCTATCGCAATATCAAGTACCGCTTGACCCGGCCGCCTCCGCCTACGGTGACGCCGCCCTTTCAGGGTCCGGTGCTGATTGTCGGATCTGCGCCGGTCTCCCATAAGCCCGCCGATTTCGACGCGAGCTTCCGTGTCGTCACCATCAACGGCTCGCAGGCCGTGACCAAGGCCTGGGGCATCGAGGCGCCCGATGTAACCTTCATGCAGTTCAACCAGATCGAGGGGACCAACACCAATGCCGTCGAGGTGCGCCGTGTCCTCAACGGAGAGCGGACCGGCGAGCTGTTCGTGCTGCTGTGGCGCAAGGATGATCGCGAGCGGCTCGAGAATGGCTTGCGCGCCTTCAATTACCGGCCCGACCGCCTGACGATCGTCGATCGCTACGAACGCATGGCCCTTCTCGACAGGGTCGCCGGCCGAAAATCGCTCGAGTTGGATGCCGATTCAAAGTGCTCGAATGGTATCAACGCCGTCCTGTTTGCCCTATACAACGGCGCACCGGCCGTCATCATCACGGGCATCAATCCCAATTCTGGCGGCCATGCCTATAATCAGACAAATCTCTCTCGCCAGCATGTCCGGATGGACCAGGAGGTACTTTTGAGATTGATGCAGAAGGGTTATCCGATTTTCACCACCGACCCATCGGTGTCGGAGGCCATCGGCCTGCCGCTGTGGCAGGGCAGGGACGCGCAGAGAAAAGGCGCAACTTCGGCTGGCGCAAACGGCAATCCCCTGAGCGGAAGGAGCGAATGATGAACCCTGTCAGCGGTATTGTTGCGCTCTGTCGCCGGTTTGAACAGCGTTACGTTCCTTGGCCCCTGCTCCTCGTCATTGCCCTGACCATCGCTGCCGTGTTGTTCGGCGTGTTGGCGCCCTGAACTTGGCTTGTCGCTTTGACGCTCCCTAGGAACGCGGCCGCAGCTTTTGCGGATCGTAGTGAGCGAAGGGCACGATGACGGCAGGCAGCCGTTTCTGCTGTCCGTCGAGCTTGCCGATCTCGACCTGCGTGCCGATGTCGGCATGCAGGACGTCCAGCCGCGCCAGCGCGATTGTTTTCTTCAGCAACGGCGAGCGCGTCGCGCTGGTGACGACACCCACCTGCGCCCGCCCGATATGCACGGTGTCGCCGTGGCCTACGGTCTCGTTGGCATCGATGTCGAGGCCGACCAGGCGGTAGCGGGGATTTTCCTTGCGCTGCAGCAGGGCCGCGCGACCGATGAAATCCTCGGTCTTCGATTTCAGCGGCACAGTGAAGCCGATACCGGCCTCGAAGGGATCGGTCTGGTCGGAGAATTCGTAGTGGGCGAAGATCAGCCCGGCCTCGATGCGCACCATGTCGAGCGCTTCCAGCCCCATCGGCTTGAGGCCGTGCTTCTGTCCCGCTTCCCAGACGGCATCGAAGACGGCAAGCGCGTCCTTCGGGTGGCAGAAAATCTCGTAACCAAGTTCGCCCGTGTAGCCGGTGCGCGAAACCACCACCGGGGGTCCCTCGAAATGGCCGATCCGGCCGACCGCGAAGCGAAACCATTCGAGCTCGCCGATCGCCGGCTGTGTCGGCGCGGTCCAGATGATGTCCTTGATGATATCCCGGCTGCGCGGTCCCTGCACGGCGATATTATGCATCTGGTAGGTGGATGAGCGGACCCAGGCCTTGAAGCCCATCTTTTCCGCCTGCTCACGCAGCCAGATCCCGGAAAAATCATCGCCGCCGATCCAGCGGAAATTGTTTTGCGCCAGCCGGAAGACCGTGCCGTCGTCGATCATGCCGCCGTTCTCGTAGCACATCGCGGTATAGACGACCTGGCCCGGCGAAAGCTTGCGGATGTCGCGGGTCATGCAATATTGCAGCAGCGCCTCGGCATCGGGCCCGGTGATCTCGAATTTCCGCAATGGCGAGAGGTCGATGACCACCGCCCTTTCCCGGCAGGCCCAGTATTCCTCGACCGGCCCGTCATTGTTGAAGCGGTTGGGCAGCCAGTAGCCGCGATATTCGGCGTAGTTGCGTGTCATCGCCGACAGGCGCGGATGGAAGGCGGTTTCCTGGGTCAGTTCCGGTTCGGCATCGGGGGTCATTCTGGTCGCCACGGCTCGAGAGAATTTTTCGACATTGGAATAGGTGCGGACATGGATGTCGGTCGGATCCCAGCCATTGGCGGCGTCTATGTCGTCGGGACAGGACGACGAGACGCAGACGAGGTCGGTCAGTGCCCGCATCAACACGTAGTCGCCCGGTCGCGACCACGGCTCATCCAGATAGAGCTGGTTCTGGTGATCGATATTGGTGTTGTAGAAATAGTTGATCGCCTCCCACCCCTTGCGCGGCGCGATGCCGTAGGGCGATAGGGCTGAATTGAAGTTGTCGGTGCAGTTGGCGTGGCCCGGGTAGCCCATGTCGTCGTAGTAGCGGGAATTGCAGGCGGTGGCGAAGGCATCGTGCCGTCCGACCGTATCCTGGACGATCTCGACCAGCGGCTCGAAATCGCGGTCGAAGCATTTGGACGGCAGGCCGGGTGTCGGATAGCTGCGGCTCAGCAGCGTCCGCGTGACCGTGGCGTCGATCGCCCGGTCCAGCCCCTTATCGACCTTGCGGGCGGCAAAGGCCTGGAAATCGGTGCATTGCCGCCCGGCCACGTCGATGATCTGGATGAACTCTCCCGCCCGGACGAAATAGGCCGATGCCGTCGCCGCCCTGATGCGCAGATCCTGTAGGGGATCGGCCATTGGCTCCGGCAAGGTTTCCTCGTAGCTGCGCAGGATGCGGGCTCGATGGACCCGCACGGCGATTGCGGTGGTGGTGTTCTGCCGTTCGGCATCCATCGCCCCACCGGGCGCTGCAACCACCAGCAACCCGTCCAATTGAATGGTAAGTTCCGCGGACGTGCCGGCCGAAGTGCTTTCCCCGAACAAAGTCAGCGCTTCCGCCTTGGCAGGATCGATGCCCCGCCGCCGCAAAGCCGAGAGCGTCCGAGCAGCCCCGTCACCGCCGCCCGCCAGAATAGCAAGCAATCCAGAGGCTGGGCGCAAGAACGGAACGCCAAGGCCGGCGGGATTGAACCGGCCGGTTCCGTCGATGAAGGTGACTTCGCAGGCTTGGCCGCCCTCGATATCCGTGATGGCGAGGCGGTCCCCGAGGGCGACCCTGATCATCGTCGAGCCACCGCCCTTTACGCGGTAGCGCTCTACCCCTGGCCCCAGTGCGGAAAGCCCCGGCCGGTAGATTGTGCTGGCGCCTGGCGGCTGCAGACCGCTGGTAGAATGGGGCATCTGGTTCTCCGAAACGGCAGCGTCCTGCGGTCCTTATATCACCCAAAATCGGGATGAGATACAAAGACAGACTTGACCCTTATGAAAAAAAATTCACTATGAGAAATAAGTGATGCGGAACGCTTCAGACGGGAATCGACAGGGAGACGCTGCAAAGGCGCCCCGGCCGAACAAGAGCGACGCCACGATCCAGCCAAAACATAAGGGAACGCGCATACCGCGCGCAGCAAAAACTGGTCGAGGAGACTGCTATGGTTGCTTTCGTTGAAACCGAAGGATCCGAAGCCGCGTCAAGCGGCGGGCTGATCCGTTCACTGGATTGGAAGGGCGCCTTCTGGGTGGCCGCCGGCGTTCCGCCGCTTGTGCTCTTCTCGATAGGCGGCATCGCCGGCACGACCGGCAAGCTCGCCTTCGTCGTCTGGATCATCTCCATGGTGATGGGCTTTCTACAATCCTTTACCTATGCCGAAATCGCCGGCATGTTCGCCAATAAATCCGGCGGTGCCTCCGTCTACGGGGCGACGGCCTGGCTGCGATATTCCAAGTTCATTGCCCCACTATCGGTGTGGTGCAACTGGTTCGCCTGGTCGCCCGTGCTCTCGCTCGGCTGCGCCATTGCCGCCGGCTATATCCTCAATGCGCTCTTCCCCATCCCGGGAGCCGATTCGCAGCTCGTCACCAGCTGGATCGCCGCCCATGCAGGCAGCATCGCCGCAGATAGCCCAAGGGTTGCCGAATGGCTGGCAACCAACACCGGCAAGACCCAGGCAGACGCGATTTCCGCGCTTCTATCCGCTGACGGCGTTGCTGCCTATACGCCCTGGATTCGAACCTGGTCGCTGGTGACCTTCAACATCCCCTTCCTCGCGAAGGCCAGCCTCAACGCCACCTTTGTCATTGGCGGTATCTTGATGCTGATCATATTCGCGATCCAGCATCGCGGCATCCTCGGCACCGCCAGCGTGCAAAAATGGCTCGCCATCGTCGTCCTCCTGCCGCTGCTTGTCATCGGCCTCTATCCGATCTTCAGCGGCCAGATAGACACCCTCAATGTCACGGGTCTTTTGCCACCGACGGCGGCCTATTCGGGCGTCGACGGCACTTGGAGCAATGGCGGTTGGACGCTGTTCCTCGGCGGGCTCTACATTGCCGCCTGGTCGACCTATGGCTTCGAAACGGCGGTCTGCTATACGCGCGAGTTGAAGAACCCGAAGACGGACACCTTCAAGGCGATCTTCTATTCCGGCCTGCTCTGCTGCCTATTCTTCTTCCTCATTCCCTTCACCTTTCAGGCCGTTCTCGGACAGTCCGGCATGCTGGCGCCCGGCATCGTCGACGGTACGGGCGTTGGGGAAGCGCTCGGTGGTCTCGTGCATGGCGGCAAGATCGTCACGCAACTGCTGGTCATCCTGATGATCATGGCGCTCTTCCTCGCCATCATGACGGCCATGGCCGGATCTTCGCGCACGCTGTATCAGGGATCGAAGGACGGCTGGCTGCCGAAATACCTCGATCACGTCAACGAACACGGCGCCCCGACCCGTGCCATGTGGACGGATTTCGCCTTCAACCTGCTGTTGCTCGCCATTGCCTCCGATACGGCCGGTTACTTCTTCGTTCTCGCTGTCTCCAACGTTGGCTACATCATCTTCAACTTCCTGAATCTCAATGCCGGGTGGATCCACCGCATGGACAGCAGCCATATCGAGCGCCCGTGGAAGGCGCCGACCTGGCTGATCGGCCTGAACACGGTGCTGGCCTTCGTCAATGCGCTGTTTCTGGGGGCGGGCGCCAAGGTCTGGGGCTATTCCAACGCGCTCTGGGTCGGCTTCATCTTCGCGGCCCTGATCCTGCCCGTCTTCGCCTATCGGCATTACGTGCGCGACGGCGGCAGGTTTCCGGCCGGTGCTATGGAGGACCTCGGCCTGGTCGGTCAGGACATGGGCGTGAAAAGGGCAGGCATCCTTCCCTACGCAGCATTGGCCGCCGGGTTGGTCGTCGTGCTCGTCGCGAACGTCATCTTCCAGCTGCCGGCGTAATGTTCATCGCAACACGCGGGGAGGCCTGCGTGTTGCTCCATCAGAATCGGCGCGGTGATGAACGATGACACGCATCCAAGCTTGTCCAGAAGGGAATACGATATGAGCCAGTCGCAGCCGGTCATCACCCGCACGCAAGAGCGGCAACGGGAGGAGTGGGACGACCCGGTGAGAGGCAATACGGCCTTCTATACGCTCTTGAGCAGCGATATCACGCCAACAGACAGCATGTGTGCCGGCGTCGCGGAAGTGGCGCCCGGCAGCGGTGGCGCGCGGTCGCATCGCCACGCTGAAGCCGAGATCTACTACATTCTTGAAGGCACCGGTATTCTCACTGTCGACGGAGTCGATACAATTGTCAGCAAAGATGCCGTCATTTTCATACCCGGCAATGCCGAACACGGACTAAGAAACGAGTCGACGAGCGTCCTCAGACTCTTCTACGTCTTCCCGACCGGCCGTTTCTCCGAGGTCGTTTATCAATTTGCCGATTGATCCGCCCTCGGCTTTAAATTCGATGAACGACGCCCTGGCTGCCGCAATAAAGGCGTCCCGCGAAGCCTCGGTCGGCCGATTGTCGTCGAGAACCGCCAGACAGGCATTGATTGCCAAACGGTGTGCCTCACCCTGCGGGGCGGGCCAGCAGGAATAAAGGCAGTCGATAGCCTCGAGGGCGCTGTCGATGTGCCTGAACTGACCGGTTGTCGGCACCTCGACGGTTACCATTGCATTCCATTTTTTGATATCCATACTCTACAACGGATGGAAGAGTAAAATTGTTCCATTCAACTTAAGTTTGAAAACAGAGGTATCGAGGCGATCGGGGAGAAGCGCGTGTCGGTCTAAGGGTATAAGCCTCATGTCGCCCAATCTACCTCGGGCCGAATCGATCACGCCAGGCCGCCTGCGCGCCGTCATAGGGCAAAGCTGTTGCCTGGTGCACGCCCCTGGCGATGGCGCGCGCCATCACTGTCGTCGCAAGCTGGCAGAGCTCCAGAAAATCGGCCACGCCCTGCATGGGCCGAGCGCCGGTCGATGCGGCAAAGACGGTATCGCCGTCGAACGGCAGATGGGCGGGCAACAGCGCACGAGCGAGACCGTCCTGCGCCATGATCGACAGTCGATGCGCCTCGGCCTTGGTCAGCGCGGCATCCGTCACGACTGTGCCGATGGTGGTCGCGGTAATGTTCACACCCTTCAGCCGCATGGCTCGGTCAGCGGGGGTAACGATGTGCGGCATGCCGAGCCCGCCGAACTCGTCGCCCTCCTCGAAGGGGGCAGCCCAGAAATGCGGACCATTGCCGATGAGAGCAGTGCCCAGCGCATTGACGGCCACCAGTGCAGCAATGCGGTGACCGCCGCTGCTGATGGCGCTCGCGGAGCCCAAGCCGCCCTTGACGGTTGCGGTCGTTGCACCGGTACCGGCGCCGACGCTGCCCAGCGAAAATGCCCCTGTCCCGGCTGCGCGGAAGGCCTCGTAGCCCATGTCGCGGTAGGGAGAGTGCAGGCCCCAGTCCTTGTTGCCGCCGTTCAGAAGGTCCATCAGGATCGCTTGCGGCACGATCGGCACGCGGGTCGTGCCGACTTGCAGCCCGCGTCCGACCTCGCGTAGTCCTGCCTGGACGCCACCGGCGGCATCCAGCCCGAAGGCCGACCCGCCGGAAAGAGCCAGCGCATCCACCATGCCGACAGACATCGATGGATCGAGCAGCGCCGTGTCGCGCCCGCCTGGTGCCCCGCCCATGACGGTTCCGGAGGCGACAGCCGGACTGTCGAAGACGACGACGGTAACGCCGGAGCCAAGGGTAAGGTCCGTATGATGGCCAACCGACAGGCCTTCTATGTCCGTTAGCAGATTGAGAGAGCTAGCCAAGTCATCGTTCCTCGCCTGTACAGGCCGATAGAATCGCACCGCTCCGGAAAAGACAAGACCGGCCCAGCGTCTGCTGGGCCGGTCTTGTCGGTCTGGTGGTGGCTGAATGCGGGCTCTGCCCGCAGCCGCCTAGACGTGCATCGGTTGGGCGGGGCTGCGCGCCAGCAGGTCGCGGATGGCGAGCTTGACCTCGTCGGCGCTGCCGAAACGCTGTTCGTCGAGGTCATGGACATGATATTTCACGGCAATGAACCGCAGCCGATCGTCATCCGGGACGACGATACCGACAGGCACACCTGCGTATTCGATAACTTGCTTCTTCATAGGTATACTCCCACTGCGCAGGGCGCAGTTATGGCAAAATGACGATTTTGATCCGAAAAGGGATGAACGTCACATTCGACAGCGCGGGCCGGAGCGGAAGCCCGAGACGTCTTCGTCCAGTGCATCGCCGCAGGCGGCGCTTGCAATGAGTGTGTAGTGTTTCATCTCACGTCCCTTAGGTTGGCGTTGCACTTGAGATCTCCGGCACCCGGAGATCACACGATGGAATCAATTACTCTACTTGTAAGGTAGAAAATAACCTGAATACCATCGCAAACACATTCCAATAAATATCAAAATGTCGGCGCTGCGAAAAATATAAATCCGATTTGGGACAACTATGTGAAAGATATTCGATCTTCCCTAGTTGCCTCCGCCCAGGATCGATTCTCACCGACGCTCCAGAGATAGGAATTTGGGTCGCCACCGGCAATGGCGCGCCGGTTGAAAAACCGCCTCGTCGCCAAATGACCCTAATGGTTAATGCGCCCTCACGAAGCCACGGAAATCTCACCGAGGGCCTTTTCCAGGGCCTGCAGGAAGAAATCGGCGCTTTCCATGCTGATGCAGAGCGGCGGCTTGATCTTCAACACGTTGAGGTGATCGCCGGTCGGCTGAATGACGACGCCAAGGTCGAGCAGCCTCTCGCATAGCGCCGATGTCTGAACAGCGGCGGGTTCGAGCGATGAGCGATCGCTGACCAGTTCCAGGCCGAGATAGAGACCCATGCCATGCACGGCGCCGATGAGCGGAAACCGTTCTATCATCGCCGACATCCCCGATTTCAGATGGTCGCCGACGGTCCGTGCATTGTCCTGCAGCGCCTCGTCCCGCAGGATGTCGAGGACCTCCATGCCGATGACGCAACTGACCGGGCTGCCGCCGGTCGAGGAGAAAAAATATCCTTCCCGCTCCAGCGAATCGGCAATCGCCTGACTAGTGATAACGGCGCCAAGGGGATGGCCGTTTCCCATTCCCTTGGCGATCGTGATGATATCGGGCACCACGCCCTGCTGCTCGAAGCCCCAGAACACCTGTCCGAGCCGCCCATGGCCGACCTGCACCTCGTCGGCGATACACAGGCCGCCGGCGTCGCGCACCAAGGCGTAGATCTGGTCGAGATATCCAGCGGGCAGAAGGATGCCGCCGGCATTGCCGCAGATCGCTTCGCAGATGAAGCCAGCGAGCCGCTCGCCCTTCTCACTGATGGTATCCAGCAGCGGCCGCGTTGCCTCGACATAGGCGTCGGCCGCATCCGGACCGCGAAACTGTCCGCGAAAACCGTTCGGCGCCGGCGCCGCATGGACCCAGTCGGGTCGGGTCGTCAGCGCTTGCGGATTGTCGGCAAGCGAGGTCGATACGGCGTCGCTGGCAACCGACCAGCCATGATAGCCTTCCTTCAGGCAGAGCATATTCCGGGCGCCGGTGTGGGCCCAGGCCAGCCGCAGGGCGAGGTCGTTGGCCTCCGAGCCACTGTTGACCAGGAAAACCCGGTCCAGGCCCTCGGGCGCAAGGCTTGCCAGCCGCGCCGAAAATTCGGCAATCGCGGCATAGTGAAAACGCGAATTGGTGTTGAGCAGCGACCACTGCCGCTCGATTGCGCTGGTGAGGCGCGGGTGGGCGTGGCCGAGGAGGGTGACATTGTTGATCATGTCCAGATAGCTGCGGCCCTCAATGTCGTAGAGGTACTCCCGCCAGCCACGCTCGATCTGGGGCGGCTGCGCGTAATAGTGTTTTTGTGAGGCTGCGAGATGGGCGGCGCGCCGTGAGAGTAAATCGCCGCTCTCAGTCCTAGCTGCATCGATGCCCGATGACAGCAGCACGGCTGGCGAGGGGCAGAGCGCCGACCAAACTGTCTTTGCATCGGCGGCGCAGAACAGCGGCGGTAGCAGTCCCGGAATCCGGCAAAGCTGCACGCGAAGGCCGCCGATCGCGCCTTCTTCGCCGGCTATCGTTCCAATCTGGTCGCCGTCCGCGATCTCGGTACCTTCCTCAAGGCTGCAGACGACCCCATCGAGATGCAGGTTGACAGAGTCGGCCGACAGCACCAGGTGCTGGCCATCGTTGACGATCTTGCCCGGGAAAGGCGCGGCAAGCCCGGTTCCCGCGGGCAGGCAGATATCGCAATGGAGCGCAAAGTTCTTCGGTGCCTGCAGGGCCGGCGGCTGCGTGTGCGAAAGCCGGAATTCCCCGTAGCGGGTGGCGGCCATTCCCGTCTCGCCCGCTGCCCGCGCCAGCAGCCGCCAGTCGATATCCGGCTTCAGCCAGTTGCCGTCGTCCAGCAGCGGGCTGGTCGTCGACAGGTCGACCGGGACGATCTTTACAGGGTCGATGCTAGGTAGCAGCGCCGCCCAATCCGTCGTCACGATCGGCGGCAGGCCGATCCCCACCGCGCATAGAATGGCAGCGTCCATGACATCCGCATTGGCGGAGGTCGCGACCTCGAAAATCTCACGCTCGAGGACGATATTCTCGCGGACGTAGTCATTCTCCGGGTCGATCGCCAACTGCTGTTCGCTGCTGGCGACGAGGATGACCGCGCGTGCCACGATCAGCGACCACAATGCCTGCAGCTCCGCCTCGGTCAGCGGCATGACCGCGTGATAGGCGGCGACTGCGGGCAGGATGAACAAGGGATCACCCTTGGCATGGTGGAGCAGCGACGCGCAGGTAACCGCCAGGTCGCCGACGACCCAGCCTTTGATAATGTCGCCGAAATCGATGACCCCGTCGGGGATGGGGTGGCCTTGGGCATTCGTCAGCGCCACGACGTTGTCGCCGGTGACGTCGTGATGCACTGGCTGTACGCGGAGCAGTCCAGCCAGCGGTTGGATACGCTTGACGGCCGTGACCATCGCCTTGGCAATGCGGTCGCGCGCCTGATGATTGGTGATCGCCGAAAGCAGATGCACCGCAACCGGGCCGGCGCGGCGCAAGTCCCATTGCAGGGTTCGATGAAGTCCGGGATGGTCGAAGTCGGAGAGGGAAAGGGCAAGCTGCGCGCAGAGCGAACCCAGGGCGGCCACAGTTTGCGTCGGCAGGTATGCGCGCCGCGTCAGCGGCTGTCCCTCGACATAGGTCAGAAGCCTGACCTGACAGGCTTGTTCGCCGATGTCGAGCGCGACGATATCGGCGCCGTCCAGCGAGGGAATGATTCTCGGTACGCGCGGCGCATCGGCAACGGTCCGCAGGTAATGGATTGCGGCATTCTGCGCTTCCAGTTCGACGGTATTATAGTCCGCGTGGCAGATCTTCAGAACGTAACGGGCATCGCCCGTGTCCAGTCGAAAGTTGCGGTCCTGCTGGCTTCCAAGCTCCAGCAATGTGCCGGAGAGCCCGTACTGGGTCGCGAGGATGTCCGCTGCCTCTGGCTCCGTCACCTCCGGACGCGGCAGTTGCATGCGGTTGACGAGCGCTTGATCGGTCATGGTCCCCTCGGATCAATCTGCTGGCAGCATCAGATAAGGGAAATCCTGACAGCGGCAAGGCAAAGATGCAATGCGTGCCGGCGACTTGCTTAGGACGGGCCAAAGCTCGGGTCTGGAAAACGTGTTGATCCTGAAAATTGGAAGGGCGCCAGTTGTCCGGCGCCCTCGGTTCGAGGCTTATCCCATGCGCTCCGAGGCATAGCTGCCGGGGCTGGCCGGGAAGACGACGGTGCGGTTGCCGTTGATGAAGGTCCGGTGATGGATATGGGCGTGGATGGCGCGGGCCAGCACCTGGCTCTCGACGTCGCGACCGATGGAGACGTAGTCCTCGGCGCTCTGAGCATGGGTCACCCGCGCGGTGTCCTGCTCGATGATCGGGCCTTCGTCGAGGTCGGCGGTGACGTAGTGCGCGGTGGCGCCGATCAGCTTCACGCCGCGCTCATAGGCCTGCTTGTAGGGGTTGGCCCCCTTGAAGCTTGGCAGGAAGGAATGGTGGATGTTTATGATGCGACCGGACATCTTCTTGCACATGTCGTCCGAGAGGATCTGCATGTAGCGGGCGAGCACGATCAGTTCGGTGCCGGTCTGTTCTGCGACGTCCATGATCTCGGCTTCGGCCTTGACCTTGTTTTCCTTGGTCACCTTGATGTGGTGGAAGGGAATGTCGTGGTTGACGACGACCTTCTGGTATTCGAAGTGGTTTGAGACGACGCCGACGATGTCGATCGGCAGCGCGCCGATCTTCCAGCGATAGAGCAGGTCGTTGAGACAATGGCCGAACCGCGACACCATCAGCAGCACCTTCATGCGCTTGGTCGCATCGTGGATTTCGGCATCCATCTTGAAAGTAGCGGCAATCGGCTTGAAGCCGTCGACCAGCGCCTCCTGGGCGATGCCTTCCTCGGACATGAAGCTGACGCGCATGAAGAACTTGCCGGTGTCGAGATCGTCGAACTGCGATGAATCGACGATGTTGCAGCCCTGAGCGGCCAGATAGGTGGAAATGGCAGCAACGATTCCGCGCGTCGATTGGCAGGATACCGTCAGCACGTAGCTCTTCATGTCTTTTCCCTCATTCGCAGGTGTTGCCCCTGCATAAATCAAAGCTTGGGCGCCGGATAGCCGGATGCGACGTCATCTCCGCCGGAACCTGGTCCGCTGGAATCGTTATCCGACCGCCAGCCGTCGCCGCCCTTTCGCCGGCAGATTACGGCAGGCGCCAAGAAATCCCGTTCCCATTGCGTCGTCGGAACGCGTATCCCCGCCGTAGCGGGCGCGCCGGTGCAGAAGCCGATGGCGCGGCAGCGCCGGGAATTGTCCGCTGCGGGCCGACCGGCGCGCGCTGCCTCAGATATCCAGCGTGGTGTCGCGCTCCCACTGGGTGAAATGCGATGCATAGGCATTCCACTCCTGATGCTTCAGCTTGATATAGGCGGCCGAGAAGTCTGCGCCCATCGCCTGCTTCAGTCCCTCGTCTTTCTCATATTCCCGCAACGCATCGATCAGGTTCAACGGCAAGCGCGGTGCATCCTTCACCAGATGGCCCTCGGCGTACATGTCGATGTCGTAGTGGCGGCCGGGATCGGCATTGGTGTTCAGGCCATCTAGACCGGCAGCGATGATCACCGCCTGTAGCAGGTACGGGTTGACCGCGCCATCAGGCAGCCGAAGCTCGAAGCGGCCAGGGCCGGGAACGCGCACCATGTGGGTGCGGTTGTTGCCGGTCCAGGTCACCGAGTTGGGCGACCAAGTGGCGCCTGAGGTGGTGCGCGGGGCGTTGATACGCTTGTAGGAGTTGACGGTTGGATTGGTGATCGCGGCCAGCGCCGAGGCGTGCTTCATGATGCCGCCGAGGAAATGCCGGCCCTCGGCCGAGAGCCCGAAATCCATGCCCTTGTCGGCAAAGACGTTGTTCGTGCCGCTGTTGTCCCAGACCGAGATGTGGCAGTGGCAGCCGTTTCCAGTCAGGCCCTTGAAGGGTTTGGGCATGAATGTCGCGCGCAGACCGTGCTTCTCTGCAACGGACTTGACCATGAACTTGAAGAAGGAATGCTTGTCGGCCGTCTTGAGGGCATCGTCGAACTCCCAGTTCATCTCGAACTGGCCGTTGGCATCCTCGTGGTCGTTCTGGTACGGCCCCCAGCCGAGTTCAAGCATGTAGTCGCAGATTTCGGTGATGACATCGTAGCGGCGCATCACGGCCTGCTGGTCGTAGCAGGGCTTGTCTGCCGTATCGTATTTGTCGGAGATCTGCTCGCCATCGGCCGTAATCAGGAAGAACTCCGCCTCGACGCCCGTCTTGACGCGCTTGCCCAGTGCCCCCGCCTCGGCGATCAGCTTCTTCAGAACGTTGCGCGGTGCCTGCTCGACGAGCTCTCCCTCCATGACGCAATCGGCCGCGACCCAGGCGACGTCCTTTTTCCACGGCAGCTGGATGACGGATGCAGCGTCCGGCACCGCAAACAGGTCGGGATGGGCCGGCGTCATGTCGAGCCAGGTGGCAAAGCCCGCGAAACCGGCACCCTCGGCCTGCATGCCTGCAATCGCCTGGCTCGGCACGAGCTTCGCGCGCTGGCCGCCGAACAGGTCGGTGTAGCTGATCATGAAATATTTGACGCCGCGTTCCTTCGCCCACGTCTCGAGATTGATCGTCATGTTGCAGTTCCCCATTTTTTGGTTTTGACCGCGGCCTTTCCGGCCTGTCAGTCGACGAGTTCGCAGGTTACCTCCGTGCGCACCGAATTCGCGATAAAACACTCCTCATGCGCCAGGTGATGCAGCTCTTCCAAATCAGCCGCATCCGGCCCATTGCCCTCCCAGACAATGCGCGGATGCAGCACGACGCGGCTGACCCACATGCGACCGTGCTCGTTCTTTGCCATCATCCCTTCGGCGCAGTCCTCGTAGCGGTTGACGACGAAGCCGCGCTTGGCCACGAGATAGAGGAAGGTCAGCATGTGGCAGGACGAGAGGCTGGCGACGAAGGCTTCTTCCGGATCGACGCCTGACGGATCCGAATAGCGCGGCACCACATGCGGCGAGGACGAGGCACGAAAGGTGACGCCGCCGTCGAACGACCAGGAGTGACCGCGACCGTAGCGGTTGTCGGTGAACGGCTCTGCCGGTCCCCTTTCCCACAGGATGGTCGCGGTATAGGCGCTCATCTCAGAAGCCGCCCTTGCCCGGTATCCAGCTCGTCCCGGCGAGCGGTACCTGTGCCATGGCCGACGCCTCGATCGTCAGGGCGCATAGGTCCTCCGGCTCAAGATTGTGGACATGGTTCTTGCCGCAGGCACGCGCGATCGTCTGCGCCTCCAGCGTCATCACCTTCAGGTAGTTGGCAAGACGCCTTCCGGCGGCGATCGGGTCGACGCGCTTCATCAGTTCCGGGTCCTGGGTGGTGATCCCGGCAGGGTCCTTGCCCTCGTGCCAGTCGTCATAGGCTTCGGCCGTCGTGCCGAGTGCCGCATAGTCCGCCGCCCAGCGCGGATCGTTCTCGCCGATGGCGACCAGCGCCGCCGTGCCGATGGAAACGGCATCGGCGCCGAGCGCCAGTGCCTTGGCCACATCCGCCCCGTTGCGGATGCCGCCTGAAATTATCAGCTGCACCTTGCGATGCATGCCAAGATCCTGAAGCGCCTGGACCGCAGGACGGATGCAGGCGAGCGTCGGCATGCCGACATTCTCGATGAAGACTTCCTGCGTCGCTGCCGTGCCGCCCTGCATGCCGTCGAGCACGACGACATCGGCACCGGCCTTCACCGCCAGCGCCGTGTCGTAATAGGGGCGGGCACCGCCGACCTTCACATAGATCGGCTTTTCCCAGTTGGTGATTTCGCGCAGTTCCATGATCTTGATCTCAAGATCGTCCGGGCCGGTCCAATCCGGGTGGCGCGAGGCCGAGCGCTGGTCGATGCCCTTCGGCAGGGTGCGCATGTCGGCAACCCGGTCCGATATCTTCTGACCCAGCAGCATGCCGCCGCCGCCGGGCTTGGCGCCCTGGCCGATGACGATCTCGATTGCGTCGGCGCGGCGAAGATCCTTCGGGTTCATGCCGTAGCGCGACGGCAGATACTGGTAGACGAGCATCTGCGAATGGCCGCGCTCTTCCTCGGTCATGCCGCCATCGCCCGTCGTTGTCGAAGTACCGGCGATGGTGGCGCCGCGTCCAAGCGCTTCCTTGGCCGGGCCGGACAGCGAACCGAAGCTCATGCCGGCAATGGTGATCGGGATCTTCAGCTCGATAGGCTTCTTGGCAAAGCGGCTGCCGAGCACGACGTTGGTTTCGCACTTCTCGCGGTAGCCTTCGAGCGGATAGCGCGAGATCGAGGCACCAAGGAACAGAAGGTCGTCGAAATGCGGCAGCTTGCGCTTGGCGCCACCGCCGCGGATGTCATAGATCCCTGTTGCCGCAGCCCGGCGGATTTCCGACATGGTGTATTCGTCGAAGGTTGCCGAGGGGCGCGGCGTGGTGGGCGGGTTCTGGTAGCTCATGGCGGACCTCGATTATTCGCATTATACTGTATCGCGGCAGAAGGTGCCGCCGCAGGTCGGAGCGCTGTCGCCTAGTAGGCGTCCGCATTGTCGACATGGAAGGTGTAGAGCTTTCGGGCGGAGCCGTAGCGCTTGAATTCTTCCGGCTTGACGTCGGTGATGCCGGCTCTCTCGAGCAGCTGAGCGAGCCGCTCCAGATGCTTCGGTTTCATTGCTTTCGGAATGCAGTCGGCCCCGAGGCTCTTTACCGTGCCGCGGACGAAGATCTTCGCCTCGTAGAGCGAATCGCCCAAGGCATCGCCAGCATCTCCAAGCACCACCAGATTGCCCGCCTGAGCCATGAAGGCCGACATATGGCCTATGCTGCCGCGCACGACGATGTCGACGCCCTTCATCGAGATGCCGCAGCGCGAGGACGCATTGCCCTCGATGACGAGCATACCGCCGCAGGCGGTGGCACCTGCATATTGGGAGGCATCGCCTTTGACGACGATCGTCCCCGACATCATGTTCTCACCGACTCCGGGGCCTGCCGATCCATGGATGGTGATGGTGGCGTCCTCGTTCATGCCGCCGCAATAGTAGCCGACATTCCCCTGCACATCGATCGCAACGGGCGCACTTACGCCGCAGGCGACGGCGTGGCTGCCGCGCGGGTTGATCACCTCGAAATGGAGGTCGTTCGACCCCGGCGCAACATCGTGCAGGGCCTGGTTGAGGTCACGAAGCGGAGTGATCGCAAGATCGAAAGTGGGCATGGAATGTCCTGCAACTGTAAGCTTGAACGGATGGGAATGGCCGACTGCAAGCGCGCGTCAGTGTTCCCAGAAATAGACGGTTGCCGGCTCCGGCTCCCAGACACGCGCCGCCTCGATGCCGGGCAGGTTGACCAGTGCCCGGTATTCGGAACCGAAGGCGACATACTGATCCGTCTCGGCCATGACCGCCGGCTTGCAGGCGATGGCATCGCGCAGCACGCCGAACCCGGACTTGGTGCCGACGACGAAGGTAAAGAAGCCGTCGAGATCGTCGACCGCGCCCTCGAGTGCCGCACCGAGATTTTTGCCTTTGGCCATTTCGGCCGTCAGATAGGCGGCGGCAACTTCGGAATCGTTCTCCGTCTCGAAGCGCATGCCCTGGTGTTTCAGTTCGCGGCGCAGGTTGTTGTGGTTGGAGAGGGACCCATTGTGCACCAGGCACTGGTCGGAGCCGGTGGAGAAGGGATGGGCACCCAGCGTCGTGACGGCCGATTCCGTTGCCATGCGGGTATGGCCGATGCCGTGCGTGCCGGACATGCCGGCGACGCCGAAGCGCTGGACCACATCGCGTGGCAGCCCGGTTTCCTTGTAGATCTCGATCGAATCGCCGCTGCTCATGATGCGGATATCGGGGCACAACTCCGAGAGCGCCGCGCGGCCCTCCTCGAGCTTGTCCCTCGGCAGCGTGATGACGGCATGGGTGCTCTTGGCCTCGACGGAAATGGCCTGGCCCAGCGCCTGTTCCAGCTCCGCCTGAAGCCCCGCAAAATCCTTTGCCGGCGTCGGGGATTGCACGGTGATCTTGGCCTCGCTGCCCGCTGCCCCACCATAGATCGCGATGCCGGCCGAGTCCGGACCACGGTCGGTCATCGTCACCAGCATGGTGGACAGCATCTCACCGAGTTTCGGTTCCAGGCTCTTGTCCTTGAGGAACAGGCCGACAATACCGCACATGATGAAAACCTCCGATTGATCGTCGGAAAAGGCCTAGCAAGAATCCGAAATCACTTCAACTGGCAAGAAAATATATTTCCCTCAAAGAAAGATAGGTGAGGGACGTCAGCCAGTTTTCCGGGCTGTTTTGGGTGAGCCTCCGTAGGCCTCGCGATAGCAGCGCGCAAAATGGCCCGGGTTTGAGAAGCCGCAGGCAAAGGCGATTTCCGATACGGACAGGCTGCTTTGCTGCAGCAGCTTACGGGCATGGGCCAACCTGATCCGGCGGTATTCGGCCAAGAAGGTGGAGTTGAGCCGCGTTGCAAACAGCCTGTCGAGATGGCGCGGCGTGATCTGCGCGAAGATCGCCATGGCCTTGCGATCGAGCGGCTGTTCGATCGTCGTCTCCATCTTCTCGATCACCGCGAGCAGGATTGGATGATGCGTGCCATGGCGCTCCGCCTCGGAGGCGCGCTGGGGCTCTGCGGCGGAACTGACATGTCGGTGCAGATACCAGTCGCTGACCCGGCGTGCAAAATCGGCGCCCATGCGGGCCGCGATGATCGCATGCATCATGTCGAGCGGCGCCACCCCCCCACCGCAGGTCAACCGCTTGCCGTCGATGATGTAACGTGCCTGCAGTGGCGCCATGCCAGGGAAACGCTCGATTAGCGCCGGCGCATGCTCCCAATGGATTGTGAAACGCTCCCCGGACAGAAGGCCGGCAGCGGCAAGCAGATAGGGTCCGCCAGAAATGCCGCCGATGCGCACGCCGTCGCGGTCGAGCGTCCGCAGCGTCGCATAGACGTTCGGCCAGTTCCACTCGTCGGGATGGCCGCCGGCAACCACAAAGACCGTGTGCAGCCGCTCGCCACGGCCTGGCAGCGGTTCCGCCGGAACCTGCACACCATTGGAGGCGAGTGCGAAGGCGCCTTGCGGAGAAAACACACGGAAACGGTAGATTTCACGGCCGGCGAGAAGATTGGCAGCCCGCAGCGGCTCGACGGCGGAAGCATAACACATCAGCGCAAAGCCGGGGATCAGGATGAAGCCAATCTCTTGGACATTGCTGCTGTCGCTGTCGCGCATCAGGCCAGCGCCCTGGGCCAGGAGCGGAGAGGTGCGTGGGATGCAGCTGCACGGATAGCGCAAATGAAATAAGCGAGTGACACGTCGGATGAAACTTCCCATGACCGGCCGCTATTGGTGCGCTTTTGGTCGATCATTTCACGATGATCGTCAAGGCATCCAGCGTCGCAGCACGTTGGCGGCATCCATTGTCTCCAGCGCTCCTATCGTCCCGGATGGTGCAAAGCGTCGGAACGCCCGTAAAAATGCCAATCTTCCATATCACGCAATTGCCTTTTGTTGCTGAAAGCAGCAAGACATAAGTGGTTTTCAGGAGAGGGCCGATTTGCCCCAGAAAATATAGTGATCGACCGGGTAACCGGCGCCTGAGGAATTGTTGATGGTACCTGCCGATCGGCTTGTTCTTCCCTTTTTGGCATTGCCACGGACGACCAAGCGCGCCTTCGCCCTGATGGTCGACGCCAGCCTTTGCGTGCTGACAGTGTGGTTTTCCTATTGCCTGCGACTGGACGGTTGGGTGATCCTCGAGGGCGTCGAATGGGTTCCGGCTATCGTCTCGCTGCTGCTCGCCATTCCGATCTTCGTCGTTCTTGGCCTCTACCGGGCCATCTTCCGCTATGCGGGCCTCTCCGCCTTCATGACGGTCGTCAAGGCGGTGGCCATCTATGGCCTTGCCTTCATGACGATTTTCACCGCAATCAGCATTCCAGGCGTACCGCGCACGGTTGGCATATTGCAGCCGTTGCTGCTGCTGATCGCTGTCGGCCTGTCGCGGATGTGGACGCGCTACTGGCTCGGCAACGCCTACCAGAGGCTCCTCAACCGCAGTGCCCTCGCCAAGGTTCTGATCTACGGCGCCGGCGCCTCCGGCCGGCAGCTCGCGGCGGCCCTTGCCAACAGCTCCGAGGTCAATGTCGTCGGCTTTCTCGACGACGACCGGCATCTCCAGGGCAGCATCATGGCTGGATTGCCCATTTACAACCCCACCGATCTGCCGGCGCTGGTCGCGACCGGGGAAATACGCGACGTGCTCTTGGCTCTCCCGAATGCGACACGGCAGCGTCGAAACGAGATCCTCGAGAGTATACGCAAGGCGCGCGTCACGGTTCGCACCATGCCGGATCTCACCGCCCTGGCACAGGGGCGCATCGCCGTTTCCGACCTGCGGGAACTGGACATCGAAGATTTGCTCGGCCGCGATGTCATCGCGCCCGACCAGGCACTGCTTGACCGCAACATCCGCGGCAAGGTCGTTCTTGTGACCGGCGCCGGCGGATCGATCGGCAGCGAGCTGTGTCGCCAGATCGTCAAGAACCGTCCTTCCAGTCTGCTTCTGGTGGAGCAGAACGAGTTCGGCCTCTATCTCATTCTCGGCGAGCTCGAAAAGGCGGCCCTTGCCTACCCGGACACGCCGATCCGCATCATCCCGTTCCTCGCCTCGGTTCGTGACGCGCCTCGCCTGCAGCAGATCATGACAGCCTGGAAGCCGAGCACCGTCTATCATGCGGCCGCCTACAAGCATGTGCCGCTGGTCGAATACAATCCGGGCGAGGGCATCAGGAACAATGTCATGGGCACAGTGGCCGCAGCCACGGCCGCCCAGATCGCCGGTGTCGAGAACTTCGTGCTCATCAGCACCGACAAGGCCGTGCGGCCCACCAATATCATGGGCGCCAGCAAACGGCTCGCAGAGATGGTGCTGCAGGCGCTGGATGCGGATCGGGCGGTCAGCGGCACGCCCACGCGCTTCTCGATGGTGCGGTTCGGTAACGTTCTCGGCTCATCCGGTTCCGTGGTGCCGCTGTTTCGCCAGCAGATTCGCGAAGGCGGTCCGGTAACCCTTACCCATCCTGATATCACCCGCTATTTCATGACCATTCCCGAGGCGTCGCAGCTGGTCATTCAGGCTGGCGCCATGGCCTCCGGTGGCGACGTTTTTCTTCTCGACATGGGAGAGCCGGTGCGAATCGTCGATCTCGCCCGTCGCATGGTTGAACTGTCCGGTTTCAGCATCATGGATGAAGATAATCCCGAAGGGGATATCGAACTGCGCATCACCGGCTTGCGTCCCGGTGAAAAGCTTTATGAAGAGCTGCTGATCGGCGACAACCCGCAGCCGACGCCGCATCCGCGCATCATGCGCGCGCGCGAGGATTTTCTGGCGTGGCAGGATTTGTCGCAGCGCCTGGCGGCCTTGGAACAGGCATTGGACGACAACGACATCCCTCTCGCCCAGACGATACTGAAGATGCTTGTTTCAGGATACGCCCCCAATGGCGACGTGGTCGATCTCGTCTTCCGCGAACGCGAGGCTGACATCCTGGTGTAAGGCCAGGCGTGCTAGCCGCGAACCGATTGTCTTGGCTGAGTGCACCCGGCGCCCGTATTGTTGACGTCAATTGGCTTGCTGCGTTCTCGCAGAGCTCGGCAGATGTTCCATCTTGTGGCATGCCCATGTGGCATAGAACCACCGGCGCATCTGATCGTGAACCCGAAACCAGTGGGTCGTGATGCGCAGCATAAAGTGCGGCTTGACCGCCCGATAATGGGCGCGCTTGCCGATCGTCGTATCCCGACGGTGCGGGCTGAACTCGACCAGATTGTCTTCTGTCGAAAAGGTTTCTACGCCTGTCGACCAGCCTCGCTCGAGAGCAACGTCAAAGGGCAGCAACATGGTGTCCATCGTCTGCAGGAGGTTCAGAGCCGCCTGACGGGTCACGATATAGCATGCTGCCGAGCCTTGCGGCCCGTGGCGACAGCGGCCGACGACATCGCCGTGAACCGTCGACGCCAAGGCGCGAAAGCCGACCTTGCGATGGTTGGCAAGCTTGATGACACGACCGCCGGACTTCACGCTGCTTACGGCGCTTACGGCGCTGACGGCTTCCACGGCGCGTGGGATCAGGCCGGGATTGAGGTCAACATCGTCTTCCACCACGATCGCCATGGATTCGCCACTTAAAACAAAGGTCTCGAGCGCCAGGAGATGGCTGCGATAGCACCCATACTCGCCGGCCAGAATCGTCCGGCCGTTGTGAAAATAGAAGGATCGAGGATGGAAACCTACCCGTTGCTCGTCGTCGACGCTATGGCCGTCGATAGCCGCCACGCGGACGATATTCAAACCGAACTGGATCGCCTGGCTACGCATCCGCGCCCAGCGTTCAGTGCAGCGATCAAGGTTGATCACATAGATTCGGAGCGGGGACGCTGGCATAGCCATTTCGACACCGACCTTCGTCGGTTCGACCCGTTCAAGCATGAGCACAACTCCAACAGACCAATACTCATCCATGCCGCTGAAGGCGGAGATAAGCATATCGAGACACCGAAGCGATTCCAGGTTGCACTTATCTCGGTACGCTATTTAATGCCATGCTTATCCGCCAACTACAAGCCGGCGAGACATCTCCATTTATGACGACCGGATATGTTCCGGGATTTTCAGGAAGATGTGATCCTCACCCCAACGGTTTTGCGGGATGACACAGCTTCTCCTTGGGCGCGTCCGTGACTATATGTAGGGAGGATGTGCGCTGCACGCCCGTCGAAGGGATTGGGCCAAAATGTCGAGATTGAAACTTGTTATCGCCTGTATGGCGCTGATCGGCCTTGCAGCCGTTCCCGCGCTTGCCGAAGGTTCGCCCAAGCTTACATGGACAAAGCCGACCTATCCCTACAAGAACCTGCCGGGCGTAACAGCGCCGCATACGCCGGAGGAGAATTTCACCTGCTGGACAAGGACTGCGGATCTAAGCTTCGGCTACCGCAGTTTCTACCGAGACTATCCGCGTCTGGTCTACGTCTGCAACCAGAATGGCGTCATCTCCGAAAGCACGCGCCCCCCGAACTACAGCTACTGGCAATACAACGACCGTAACCGCTAGGCCGACGTACAGGGATAAAACAGAGCCCACCGGCGCCCCCGAGGGGGTGAAATATAACAACATCGATTTGCGTTAAGGTCTTGATCTGGCAGCGATCAAAAATGGAATGGTGCCCAGAAGAGGACTCGAACCTCCACACCCTTTCGGGTACCAGCACCTGAAGCTGGCGCGTCTACCAATTCCGCCATCTGGGCGACGGTCAGGCATGTAAGGGGGTCGTCCGCTGCTGTCAACAGCGTTTTTGAAGTTTTCATGTCATTCCCCCAAAAAGCCGATTATTGTCCTGTTTTCGCGAAGTTACGGATCAGCCCAAGCCCTTGCTCCAACAACGTCTTCGCGTCCTTTTCGGTCGGAGCCTCGACATAGCAACGCATTTCCGGCGCGTTGCCGGAAGGACGGAAATGGATCATCCGGCCGTCGGTCAGCATGACCCGCAGGCCGTCAATGTCGCTGGATGAGGCAACTGACCCGATCGGCGCAAGAAACGTCTCCAGCGCCGCCTGTGAGGCCCGCAGATGGGCCATCAGCGCGCCGCTGGTCTCGAGCGGGAAGTTTTCCAGCCGGTCGGCGGCGGCGAAGGGCAGGCGGTAGCGGGCGGCCACCTCGGAGAGCGTTTCCTTGGCCGAAGCCGCCGCATGTAGCGTTGCCAGAATCGGCAGGAAGCTGTCGCGGGTCGGCAGTGGCTTGAGGGTGGTGCCGCCGATGGCGAAGGGGGTTGCGGTCAGCGTCCCGCCGTTTGCCTCGAAACCGATGACGCCTGGCTCGCCGGCTTCCAGCGCCGCGTTCATGCCCGAGATCACGTAGGGCGAGCCGACGCGGGTGCGGGTAACGCGGTAGCGGCCGGCAGCCTCGATGCCTGAATTCGAGGTGACGGGCGTGACCAGCACGCCGGCGCTTAGAAAATTGGCGGCGATCAGGCCCAGGAGATCGCCGCGCAGCGGCTCTCCCTGCTCGTCCGACACCAGCGGCCGGTCGCCATCGCCGTCAGCCGAAACGATCGCGTCAAGCCGATGCTGCTTTGTCCAGCCGCGCAGCAATTCGACCGTCTCGGGAGAGACTGCCTCGGTGTCGACCGGGATGAAGCTGTCGGAGCGGCCGAGTGGCACCACACGGGCGCCGAAATGGGACAGCACGAGCCCGAGCAGGTCGCGCGCGACGGTGCTGTGCTCGTAGACCCCGACGGTCAGACCGGCGAGGCTGCCCGCCGGCAGCAACGCGGCATTGCGGGCGAAGAACTGCGCGTCTGCCTGGCCGCTGCGGTCCTCGGCCCGAGCCGGCGTCGCGTCGATGGCATCGTCGCCGATGGCATCGGCCTCTTGGGTGATCGCCAGTTCGTCCTGCTTGTCGATCTCGCCGTCCGGGCGATAGAATTTGATGCCGTTGCGGTCGGCCGGAATATGCGAGCCGGTTACCATCAGGCTGGCGGCACCGAGATCGAGCCCATAGAGCGCCAGCGCCGGCGTGGCGATCGCGCCGCAGTCGATTGGCACCAGGCCGGCGCGCTCCAGCGCGCCGATGCATGTGGCCGCAACCGAGGGGCTCGATTCGCGGAAATCGCGACCGACGAGAACGAAGTCGCCCAGCCTGGCGTGGCCACTTTTCAACAGATGTCGGGCAAAGGCGGTGGCATAGAGCGCCGAGGCGCGGCCCTCAAGATCGACGGAAAGGCCGCGAAGGCCGCTCGTTCCAAATTTCAGACTGCTCACGCGATAACTCCTGATGATGATGGCGTTTTATGCCGCACCTCCGGGATGCGATCAACCAATACCGACAATTCGCCGCCTGCTTTCAAACGGCACGGCCTGGGCGAGAGGGGGAGGGCGACCTATATCAGTGGATGTAACGGATGAAAGAAAGCGGAATGATGACAGCCAGTTTTGAGGTGTGCCGGCGCCGGGATGAGCGTGCCAAGCGCGGCAGCAACATGCGGCGTCGGACAGGCATGGGCCTTGCGGCAATGCTTTTGCTGGTGCTGCCGGGCGCCGCCTCCGCCATGCCTCAGCCGGCCGTCCGGGCAATCGAGCGCGGGCTGCCTGTCATCGATGTCCTGACCAAATGCGACACCCGTGGCTGCTTTACCTTCGGGCCGCGCCAAAGCTACAGCCGGCCGACCATGCAGCCGACCGATCAGACGGGCCCGCGCTATTACAGGCCCGATGCCGCCGGTCCGCCGCGCTTCATCCCACGTCAGCAGACGCCGGCCAAGCGGCCACAGGCGGCGCGCCCGCTGCTGGTCGACCCCAGCCTCCACCGCCAGCGCTGCCTGGAGCGCTACCGCTCCTATGATGCCCGCACCGACAGCTATGTCGGGCCCGGCAACCGTCCGACGCGTTGTCTCTTGCGTTGACGTGCTGGAGGGGCGTCAACCTTCCGCCGATGTCCTGTCGGTGTGACCGAGATCGCGTCCGGGCTCGATCATGTCGCGCACCCGCTGCTTCAATTCCTTTGGCCCCGGAAAGCCGCCGTCGCGCTTGCGTTCCCAGACCAGCGCCTCGTCGACCCGGATCTCGAAGTTGCCGCCCGTCCCCGGCAGCAGCGCCACCTCGCCGAGACTGTCGCCAAAGGTCTGCAAAAGCTCCTGCGCCATCCAGGCGGCGCGCAGCAGCCAGTTGCATTGGGTGCAGTAGAGAATGGTGATGCGGGGTTTGGCTGTCATGTCTGATTTCCTCCGGCGGCTCAGTTTAAAGCCGCCATCCGCGCGCAGCAACATGCCAGCTGTCTTCCCCTCAGCGTCCGATTAAGCCAAGGAGAGTCAGATTGGGGTCCCGACATATTTTTTCGCTGTCAAGCGAAGACGTTCGCTGTGATCGTAAATTTGGTCCAGGCTGTCGATTATAATACGCTCTTCATTTTCACCATCGAACATCCCAATGTACTTCACCGCCCGATTAAACCAAAGCCGGGCGAGAGGCTTACGATTGTTATTGTCGACCAGGATGCCGCAGTAGCTTTTCTGGTCGCGCATGACGACGCGTTTCGGAGCGATCGTATCGCGGACGATTGCCTTCACAATCATGAAACCTTCCCGCTCTTCGTCAGTCGTGACGACTTCCGGATCTTCAGCAATCGGCTCATCGATCTTCTCGATGACCTCCTGCGTGTCCGCCAGTGCGTTTGAAAGACGGCTCTTGACGGTATCCATGATCACTTCGCGGAAAGCGGCCCGCACCACAACGGTGAGCATCTCTCGAACCGATGCGGTCCTCGTTCCCTCGTAGAAACCTGCCGAGATGAGTTTCACGAATTCCTCTGACGGATCTTCAATGAGTTTAGAAATAACCTGTTTGGCGCCGGAGGTATATTTGAGCCGTTCGGCTGTCGCCAGAATGGCGTTGACGTCGAACGCGCCCTTTTCGAATTTTCGCAGTTCGGCGAGGATGCCGGCGTTAAAGTCGGTAACATCGAATATAAGGAAAGGGCGAGTATCCAGCTTATTTACGGCATCCAGGTCGGTGTAGAAGTTGAAAGTACGCCCGTTCGTAAGAATGGCGAATTTTGCGTTCGTGACACTGAAATACCGATAAAGCTGGTCGAGGTGTTTTTTCTCGAGTGCGACCGAGATGGGCTTGCATTCAATGAGGATACGAATGTCGCCGTCGATCTTAATCGCATAATCGACTTTTTCGCCCTTCTTCCCAACAGCGTCAGCAGTAAATTCGGGAATGACCTCCGATGGGTCAAAGACATCATATCCCAACGATCGAAGAAAAGGCAGCACCACTGCCGTCTTCACGGCTTCTTCCGTGATCATGGTACTGGAATGCGATTTCACGCGCTCAGATATAGCGCGCAGACTTTCTTCTATCGTACTCATGCTTTCCCCCCACTCGTTATGAGGGAAATCATTCAACTAAGTATTCACTCGCGTCAATGGGCCACAACCTATTCGTTCATATGCCTGGCAGGCGAGAGCGAGACTTCACTCGTCGCTCATCTTCAGCGCCGCAATGAACGCTTCCTGCGGAATGTCGACCTTGCCGAACTGGCGCATGCGCTTCTTGCCGGCCTTCTGCTTGTCGAGCAGCTTGCGCTTGCGTGAGGCGTCGCCGCCGTAGCATTTTGCGGTCACGTCCTTGCGCATGGCCGAGATCGTTTCGCGGGCGATGACGTTGCCGCCGATGGCCGCCTGGATCGGGATCTTGAACATGTGCCTCGGGATCAGGTCCTTCAGCTTCTCGCACATGTCGCGGCCGCGCTTTTCGGCGGCCGAGCGGTGGACCAGCATCGACAGTGCGTCGACCGGCTCGCCGTTGACCATGATCGACATCTTCACAAGGTTGCCTTCCTTGTAGTCGTCGAGATGGTAGTCGAACGAGGCATAGCCCTTGGAGATCGACTTCAGGCGGTCGTAGAAATCGAACACGACTTCGTTGAGCGGCAGCTCGTAGGTCAGCATGGCGCGCTTGCCGACATAGGTGAGCTCGGTCTGGATGCCGCGCCTGTCCTGGCAAAGCTTGAGGATGCCGCCGAGATAGTCGTCCGGCGTCAGGATCGTCGCCTTGATCCACGGCTCGTGGATTTCCGAGATGCGCACGACATCAGGCATGTCGGCCGGGTTGTGCAGCTCGCGCTCGGTGCCATCCGTCATGTTCAGCTTGTAGACCACCGACGGGGCGGTGGCGATGAGGTCGAGGTCGAACTCGCGCTCGAGGCGTTCCTGGATGATTTCGAGATGCAGCAGGCCGAGGAAGCCGCAGCGGAAGCCGAAGCCGAGCGCCGCAGACGATTCCATTTCGAACGAGAACGACGCGTCGTTGAGGCGCAGCTTGCCCATGGCCGCGCGCAGATCCTCGAAATCGGCGGCATCGACCGGGAACAAGCCGCAGAAGACCACCGGCTGGGCCGGCTTGAAGCCCGGCAGCGCCTGCGCCGTCGGCTTCTTGTCCTCGGTGATGGTATCGCCGACGCGTGTGTCGGCCACTTCCTTGATCGAGCCGGTGAAGAAGCCGATTTCGCCCGGCCCGAGGCTGTCGACGGCCAGCATCTTCGGCGTCAGCACTCCGACGCGCTCGACCTGGTATTTGGCGTCCGTGCCCATCATGCGGATGGTCTGGCCCTTGGTCAGTACGCCGTCGATGATGCGCACCAGCACCATGACGCCGAGATAGGTGTCGTACCAGCTGTCGACCAGTAGCGCCTTCAGCGGACCCTTGTCGCCGAATTCGCTCTTCGGCGCCGGCAGCTGGTGAACGATGGCTTCCAGAACCTCGGGGATGCCGAAGCCGGTCTTGGCCGAAATCAGCACGGCCTGGCTGGCGTCGATGCCGATGACTTCCTCGATCTGCTCGCGGATGCGGTCGGGCTCTGCGGCCGGCAGGTCGATCTTGTTGAGAACGGTGACGATCTCGTGGTTGTTGTCGATGGCCTGGTAGACGTTGGCAAGCGTCTGCGCCTCGACGCCCTGCGACGCGTCGACCACCAGCAGCGATCCCTCGCAGGCCGACAGCGAACGGGAGACCTCGTAGGCGAAGTCGACGTGCCCGGGCGTGTCGATCAGGTTGAGGACGTATTTCTCGCCGTTGTTCGCCTGGTAGTGCAGGCGCACCGTCTGGGCCTTGATGGTGATGCCGCGCTCGCGCTCGATATCCATGCTGTCGAGCACCTGCTCCGACATGTCGCGTTCGGCAAGGCCGCCCGTCGACTGGATCAGCCGGTCGGCAAGCGTCGATTTGCCATGGTCGATATGCGCGACGATGGAAAAGTTGCGGATATGGTCGAGTGGGGTGCGGTTCGGATCGGTGCTCATGCGCGCCATATAGCAGCGCCGTCCGATACCGCAAAGCGGAAAACGGCTGGCTGATAGGGCGCCTCGGCGCTTTATGCAGCATGTCGGAGGCCGCTTGACCGGCGCAATCGGGACTTGATTCCATAAAGAGAGAAAGATATCTGATATAGTGGAAATCGGATGGTAGAGATGCAAGACGAACTGGACATTGCCATCGGCACACGGCTGCGCAACCTGCGAATCACCCGCTCGTTGACGCTGGATGAGTTGGCGGCGGAGGCGGGGGTCAGCCGGGCAATGATCTCGCGCATCGAGCGCGCCGAAGCAAGCCCGACGGCAGCGCTTCTGGCCCGCCTTTGCGCGGCCCTCGGTCTGTCGCTCTCGGCCTTCTTTGCCGATGAGGGCGGGGCGGCATCGCCACTGTCGCGCCGCGCCGAGCAGCAGGTCTGGCGAGATCCGGAGACCGGCTATCTCAGGCGCGCGGTGTCGCCTGACGGCGCCGGTGCGCCGGTCGATATCATCGAGGTGGAGTTCCCGGCCGGGGCCCGCGTCAGCTTTCCGCCGCATGCAGCCAGCCGTGGCATGACCCAGCATATCTGGCTGTTCGAGGGGCTGCTCGAAATGACGACGGCGGATGCTGTCCACCTGCTGCATCCCGGCGACTGCCTCTACATGCCTGTCGGCGACGGCCATGCCTTCCACAATCCGGGCAATAGCCCGGCCCGTTATTGCGTCGTGCTCGAGCGCGGCGCCCATCAATTCGCCTAGTCCCATGAGGAGCCTATCATGATCGCCGTCCGCCTGCTCTCCGGCCCCGAGGCCGTGGCCGCCATTCCGGCCTTGTCCGAGGTCCTGTCCGATTGCGTCAACGACGACGCGTCGGTCGGCTTCATGAAGCCTTACGGGGTCGCCGATGCCGAGCCATACTGGGCGGAGGTGGCGCGCGCCGTGGCATCGGGCGCTACAGTGCTGCTGGTGGCCGAAGTCGATGGTGTTATTCTCGGCACCGTGCAGGTCGGCCTGGCGCAGATGCCGAATCAGCCGCATCGGGGTGATCTGAAGAAGCTGCTGGTCCACCGCTCCGGTCGCGGCAAGGGACTGGCCCGCCAACTGATGCAGGCGGCCGACCGCGAGGCCGCCGCGCGCGGCAAGATCCTGCTCGTGCTGGACACGGCAACCGGCAGCCCGGCCGAAGAAATCTATCCGAAGCTCGGCTGGATCCGCGCCGGCGTCATTCCGGATTATGCCCTCTGGCCGCAAGGCGGCTTCTGCGACACGACGGTGTTCTACAAGCGGATCGGCCAGCCGACGGCTTGACAGTCTGCCCGTCTGCCCCGTTCTATCCAGCCGCACACCATGAGGGAGCCGCCGATGCGCATTATCTACTCCGAGGACCACAAGCTGCGCGATGCCAAGACGGAATTGCACGGCGGCCTATTGGTAACGCCCTTCGAGGGGCCATTCCGGGCCGAGTGGATATTGGCGGCGTTGCAGGAAAGAGGGTTTGCCGATATCGTCGCGCCGAAGTCCTATGGCCTGGAAACGGCCCTGAAGGTCCATGATGCAGGCTATCTCGATTTTCTGTCGAAGGCCTGGCGGTTGTGGAAGGCAAGCGGTGCCGAAGGGGAGGCGATCGCGACCTCCCTGCCGGTGCGACGCTCCACCCTGCGCGTTCCGAACGACATCGACGGCATGCTCGGCTATTATGCCAATGCCACCGAAACCTCGATCACCGACGGCACCTATGAGGCGGCACTAGCCGCCATGCGCTGCGCGCTCGAAGGCGCCGACTGGCTTGCCGCCGGCAATCGTTTCGCCTTCGCGCTCTGCCGCCCGCCCGGTCACCATGCCGGCATCGACCTCTTCGGCGGCTATTGCTTCATCAACAACGCCGCTGCGGCCGCCGAGCGGTTGCTCGAACATGGCGCGAAAAAGGTCGCCATCCTCGATGTGGATTTTCATCACGGCAACGGTACGCAGGATATCACCTATCAGCGCGGCGACATCTTCTTTGCCTCGTTGCACGGCGAGCCCGCCGACGCCTTCCCCTATTTCTGGGGCTATGCGGACGAGACAGGCAGTGGTCCCGGGGAAGGCTGCAACGCCAATTATCCGCTCCCGCGCGGCACCGCATGGCCCGCATGGTCTGCAGCGCTGGCCGATGCGCTGGCCCGCATCAAGGCGTCGGGTGCCGAGGCCATCGTGCTGTCGCTCGGGGTGGACACCTTCGAGCGCGATCCGATCTCGTTCTTCAAGCTGACGTCAGAGGATTTCGGCCGCATGGGGACGATGATAGCTGGCGCCGGCCTGCCTGTTTTGACCTGCATGGAGGGTGGCTACGGTGTTCCGGAAATCGGCCTCAACGTTGCCAACGTGCTGACGGGGTTGGAATCCTGATCTGCGGCCATCGATTTCTTTGATGCCGCCATGACAATTGCGCGTTTGCGGTCGCCTCGACGCCGGACTAGGAAGGGCGCAAACGGGGGACGATCATGGATCAGGCGGGAGTGACGATGGGCAGCGA
Source organism: Rhizobium sp. HT1-10 (assembly GCF_049472505.1). NCBI lineage: Bacteria > Pseudomonadati > Pseudomonadota > Alphaproteobacteria > Hyphomicrobiales > Rhizobiaceae > Rhizobium > Rhizobium sp. HT1-10. The sequence goes on from NZ_JBCEBQ010000004.1 coordinate 258,314, forward strand.
CGGCGGTGCGCCGCTGATGCCCAAGTCGGAAAATGTGCCGTCAGGCGGCATGGCGGCCGGCGCGCTCATGTGCCTGCTCTCGATGACGTCGATTCAGTTCGGAGCCGCTCTCTCGTCGTCGGCCATCGACCTCTATGGCGCCATGGGGGCCACCTGGCTGCGGCTGGGTTTCGCCGCGCTCATTCTCGCCGCCATCGTCCGGCCCCGCATCTTCCACTATAGCCGCCGCCAATGGCTGAGCGCCCTGCTGCTCGGAACGGTCACGGCCCTGATGACCATGTCGTTCTTCGCGGCAATCCAGCGCATTCCGCTCGGACTGCTCGTTGCGATCGACTTTCTCGGTCCGCTGTCGGTCGCAGCTTTCGGCTACGGCGTCGGTTGGCGGCTGGCCTGGCCGTTGGTGGCGGGCATTGGCGTGGTGTTGCTGGCGCGAGACGAGCAGGGCTGGGTCGGCAATCTGCCGGGCGTTCTGTTCGCGCTGGCGTCGGCGGTCGGCTGGGCCATCTACATCGTCCTCACCAAGAAAGTCGGTGCCGCCTTCAAGGGATTCGAGGGCCTCGCCATGTCTCTGGCCGTCGCCGCGCTGGTGGCAACGCCGTTCGGCCTGCCGGCTTCAGTCGGCGCCCTGTCTTTGACGGGGCTGGGCGAAATGCTCGGCCTCGCCGTCCTCGTTCCGCTGCTTCCCTATGCGCTCGAGATGGTGGCACTGCGCCGGATGCCGACATCGTCTTTTGGCATCCTGATGAGCCTGGAGCCGGCACTGGGCGCGCTCGCGGGCTTCCTGGTGCTAGCGCAGCCGATGACGCTGCTGCAGATGTTGGGCACGGCCTTCGTCGTCGCCGCTAGCGTCGGTGCAACGCTGTCTCCCTGATCGGACGGCTAGGCGGCCGGCGCGGCGGGAGCGTCGTCGGCTGGGTTGTAGAACAGCGCCAGAAACATGCTCTTGGCGATCCGCTCGGCAGTCGTCATGAACCAATCACGCGCCTCCGGGGTGGGGGCGATATCGGTGAGCGTCGCCGCAAACAGGCCGAGCCATTCGGGAAACAGCTCCGGCACCAGCCCCTCGACCCCCGTGTGAGCCTGCACCGGTTTGCCGCCATAGGCCCCGGTCTTCAGCGCGATCGCCGACCAGAAGCGCTTCATCTTCTCCATGTGCTGCGGCCAGCGCCCGGCAAGCCGCGCGTCGAAAACCGGCCCGAGGCGCGGATGAGCCTGGATGCGCTGGTAGAAGGTTTCCACCAGCAGGTCGATGAATTCAGCGTCGACGCCGATCCGCCGCATGTCGGCCTCTGCCCGCTCGCGCATCGCGGCGATCTGGGCCGGGCGGCCCTGCAATTCATTGGTCATTTCTTCTCCGTTCGCCGTCGTCCCGAAAGAGCGGTGACGACAGGGTATAGGCCTGTCGGCGGCGATTCAGAAGGCCGTACCACCGCGTCTGCCGATTTGCCACAATTGCCGCGTCTGCATCTTGACCCGCGTCATCAGGGGCTCTAGTTTTAGATTAATTCTAAAGTGGAGAACGTCATGCTGCCCCGCCTCTTCCGATCGTCCAAGCGCCCCTTCGAAACCCTGACGGAGCAGGAGGTCTTGGCCGTCGCAATCGCGGCCGAAGAGGACGATGCGCGCATCTACCTCGCTTACGCAGATATGCTGAGGCCGAAATTTCCGAGTTCGGCCAAGGTTTTCGAGGATATGGCCGAGGTCGAGAGCACCCATCGCTCGATGCTGATCGAGATGCATCGAAAGCGCTTCGGCGAGCGCATACCGCTCATTCGGCGGGAGCACGTCCAGGGATTTTACGAGCGCAAGCCCGACTGGTTGCGCAACAATCTGTCGCTCGAAGCCATCCGTCAGGAAGCCGAGGCGATGGAAGGCCAGGCCTATCGCTTCTACCTGCGGGCCGCCAAGCAGACCTCCGATGCAGGCACGCGCCAGCTGCTCGACGACCTCGCCATGGCCGAGCAGGGCCACGAAGACGTCGCCGCCATGCTGAGCGAAAAGCATACGCCCGAGGACGTCAAGAAGAACGAAAATGCGGATGCGCGCCGCCAGATGGTGCTGACTTATGTGCAGCCGGGGCTTGCCGGCCTCATGGATGGCTCGGTGTCGACGCTGGCGCCGATCTTCGCCGCCGCTTTCGCGACCCAGGATACCTGGCAGACATTTCTGGTTGGCCTGTCCGCCTCGGTCGGCGCCGGCATCTCGATGGGCTTTACGGAGGCCGCCCACGACGATGGAAAGATTTCCGGTCGCGGCTCGCCGATCAAGCGCGGCCTCGCCTGCGGGATCATGACGGCACTCGGCGGCCTCGGCCACGCCTTGCCCTACCTCATCCCCGACTTCTGGACGGCGACCATCACCGCTGCCATCGTCGTCTTCTTTGAGCTTTGGGCAATCGCGTTCATCCAGAACCGCTTCATGGAGACACCGTTTTTGCGCGCTGCCTTCCAGGTGGTCATTGGCGGCGGTCTGGTGCTGGCTGCCGGCATCTTGATCGGCAATGGGTGAGGGCGGCCGGCGCACCCTTTGCGTAGAAACAAGAAAGGCACCGGGACCAACTGGCTCCGGTGCCTTTTTCGATAACCTTGAGGCTGACTGAGGCCCTGAAGAGGTTATGTCAGCCTAGGACTGTTCAATTGCCGCCGCGGCTGAACATCGGGCCGCGCGGTGAATCCGGGTTTGGCAGGATGATCTGGTTGTTACCTGGACGACCGTCATTGTCTCTCCGCGGTCCATTGTCCCGGCCGGGGCCGCGTGGGCGGTCGTTGTCGTGGCGACGGTCGGCATAGTCGCGTCTGTTGAAGCCGCCATCCCTGCGATAGCCATCATGCCTGTCGCGCCGATAATAATCGCGACGGTAACCGCCGTAGTATCCGCTGTTGTAGTAGCCGCCGTTGTAATAGGGAGCATCGTACGTCGTCACGTATGCGCCGCTGTATCCGCCATCTTCGACACAGCCGGCCAAAGTCAGGGTTCCAAGACCCATGACCGCGAGCATTAATGATCTTAATCTCATGCTTCTCTCCTGACCCCAACGCCTGCTAGCATGAAAAACATGTTTTCCCATTGCAGCCGTACTTTTATTTGTTTCTTTTTGCTCTAATGCAAATGATTGTCGGAAGTTCCAAACAGCCAATTCAATTGGCGTGTTTTGCTTGCCGTATAGCAAGCTCAGCTGGCATGTATAGCCATGCTTCGGCAAAATAAGGGACGGGGTTGTCCTGTCGTTCCTGCGTTTTATTGCGAAACACCAATAAGTTCTGCTTATTTGAGGGCGCCGACGAGCACGTCGCGGCCGTTCTCGATGGTTACCCAGCGGCCGGCATTGTAGCTGGCCTGACGCTTGATGAAGGAATAGGGCGTCTGGTACCAAACCTTCACCTCGTCGGTGAGGTTGTCGAGTTCATAGTCGCCTTGCGCCGTGCGCAACGTCAGAATCGCGTGGCCTTCGCCGTCCGGCTTGCGTACGACGGTCATCAGCAGGTTGGACGGCGAAAAGCCGCGCTGGATCAGGATGCGGCGCTTGAGCAGCGCGAAATCTTCGCAGTCGCCGGCGGTGGTAGGGTAGGCCCAATACTCTTCCTTGCCATAGACTTCCATGTCGGTGGCCGGGATGATGGTGGTGTTGACCTGAAGGTTGACCTGGTTGACCGTCGCCCAGTTGGCATCCGTCATCTTGACCGGCATCAAATCCACATTCGACCCGCATTCGCTGCGATAGCGCTGGCAGAAATCATAATGGCCGATCGGTTGTGAAGTGGTGCCGCCGACAACCATCGACGGACCGCTTTGGGAGGCCGGCATCGCTGCCGTCGACATCGCGCACATCGCCACGAAGGCTAGAAAGATGCCCCTGAAATCCACGCGACCAATCCTCGTACCGTCCCTAATTCTTAACAAATTGTTAACGGACGCCAGGCCGGATGGTCAATCGTTACTTAAACGTTAACGCGGTGAACCGGTGAACATGGTTAAAATGCAACATGAATTTTAGGGTTTGCGCGGGAATTCGGTTTGCCCGTATCGATCTTAAGCAGGGATGCGCGACTGACCTTTAGAGCGGCACGGCAAAGGCCGTGATGGCCTCCCGCATACGCTCGAGATCCTGCGGCCTGGAAAGGCGGTGATCGCCATCGCGGATCAACGTCAACACGACGTCGTCGGCCGGCAGATGTTCGACCAGTTTCATCGCATGACCATGCGGCACGTCCTTGTCCTGCATTCCCTGCAGGATATGAACGGGACAGCCGGTCTCGATGATGCCGGACAGCACCTGGTTGGCCCGGCCGTCCTCGATCAGCTTGCGCGTATACATATTGGGTACAGGGCTGTAGGCGGAGGGTTCCTCGAAATAACCTTGTTCCGCCAGTGCGTCGCGTTCGACGGCAGTAAGGTTGGGCTCGATCAGGTCAATCGTGAAATCCGGGGCTGGGGCGATCAGCACCAGGCCCATGATGGAGGGCGAGGTCTTGCCGGCACGCAATGCCTGGACCAGGCGCAGCGCGATCCAGCCGCCCATCGAGGAGCCGACGACCACGATGCGCTTGGGCTTGGCGTGCGCAAGCACCGCCAGCGCCTCCTCCAGCCAACGAGAGATCGTGCCCTCGGCGAAATCGCCGCCCGAGCTGCCGTGGCCGGAATAGTCGAAGCGGATGCTGCCAAGCCCGAGCCGCTCGGCCAGCGCATCGACGTCGACAGCCTTCGAGCCGCCCATGTCGGAGCGATAGCCGGAAAGCCAGAGGATGGTCGCCTGCGAGGCAGACTTCTTCGGCTTGCGCAGCCGCATTGCGATCTCGCGCGCATTCTCGCCGCTGCCGACGGTGATGGTCTCGGGGGGGCTGGACTCTGACGGTTCTGACATGCGCTGTGCTCCTCGTTGCCGGCCTTTAAAACAGATTCGCTTCCTGGCTGACAGAAGGTGATTTTTGCCATACACTGTGCTATTGACATCGATGCAGCTTTAAGCACATTGCCGCCAACTGCGCCGACGGGAGCTTGGGGCTGCAAATATCCGAAACAATTCGTGGAGAATACGACCATTCGCAGACCTTTTAAAACCGACGCGCCTGTCAAGGACGGACCGCGTTCCAACCGGGAAATTCGCATCCCGAAAGTCCAGCTCATCGGAGCGGACGGCGCGAATTTGGGAATAGTTCCGACGGACGAAGCATTGAAGATGGCGGAAGACTCTGGTCTCGACCTGGTCGAAATTTCCCCCAATGCCGAGCCTCCTGTCTGCAAGATCCTCGATCTCGGCAAGCTGAAATACGCCAACCAGAAGAAGGCGGCTGAAGCGCGCAAGAAGCAGAAGATCGTCGAAATCAAAGAAATCAAGATGCGTCCGAACATCGACACCCACGACTATGAGGTGAAGATGAAGGCCATGAGCCGCTTCTTCGACGAAGGCGACAAGGTCAAGGTGACCCTGAAGTTCCGTGGCCGCGAAATGGCCCACCAGGAACTCGGCATGAAGCTTCTCCAGCAGGTCAAGGTCGATACGGTGGAGTTTGCCAAGGTCGAAGCCGAACCGAAGCTCGAAGGTCGCCAGATGATGATGGTGCTCGCGCCGAAGTAAGGTGCGGACCAGCTTTCTGGAAGTCGAAGCCGTCCGTCCGGGCGGCTTTTTCTTTCGGCCGGCATCCGGTCAGTAAGATTTCGTCACAGCCCCGTTGCACTTTGGCGGGACTGCGGTTATAGGACCCCGTCCGAACTGACCGGCAGGGCATGCCGTGGCAGTTCAGAATGCTTGCGGAGCGGTTCATCACCGGACCCGCAGTTCAACAACCAAGTCATCCGACTTTGTGCAAGCCCGGTCCGCCGGACCTGCCGAAGGCGCCTTTGCAAGAAGAGCGCAAACGGAGACGCAGAAGGAGTAGCAAAATGCCCAAGATGAAGACGAAGTCCTCTGCCAAGAAGCGGTTCAAGATCACCGCGACCGGCAAGGTCAAGGCCGCCGCTGCTGGCAAGCGTCACGGCATGATCAAGCGCAGCAACAAGTTCATTCGCGATGCACGCGGTACCATGGTTCTGGCCAAGCCAGACGGTATCAAGGTCATCAAGAATTACTTGCCGAACGGTCTCTAAGACCCTTCGCCCGCTATATATTAAGGAGATCATGACATGGCACGTGTCAAAAGAGGCGTCACCTCGCACGCCAAGCATAAGAAGGTTCTGAAGCAGGCCAAGGGTTTCTACGGCCGCCGCAAGAACACCATCCGCGCCGCCAAGGCAGCTGTGGATCGTTCCAAGCAGTACGCTTACCGCGACCGCAAGGTCAACAAGCGCAATTTCCGCGCCCTCTGGATCCAGCGCATCAACGCTGCCGTCCGCGAACACGGCCTGACCTATGGCCGCTTCATCGACGGCCTGACCAAGGCTGGCATCGAAGTCGACCGTAAGGTTCTGTCGGACATGGCTATCCATGAAACCGAAGCCTTCGGCGCGCTGGTTGCTGCCTCGAAGAAGGCGCTGGACTATCTGAAGGATGCCGGCACTAAGAACGAATTCGAAGCCGTCGTTAAGTAACGGCGCGACGAACCTTCGTGTTCTAGGTTGAAACCCGCGCCGGCAAGCTGGCGCGGGTTTTGCGTTTTCGTCACCCCAATGTTCCGGCGGTGCCTCGCGGCCGACAAGCCAACCGCCTAGAGTGCCTGGCCGATGCGCGCACCGGAGGAAGCAATTGACGAATGCATCTCATGATGACCTTCCTCGGTCTATTTTTGTCGGCTGCCCGGTTGATTGGCCGCGCCTGCATGGGTAGTGATCTGCGGCGCTTTATATTGCTACAGACTATCTGACGAAGTTGCTGGCCGAGTACCGGCCGAGCACCACCCACGACGAACGCCCGCAAGGCAGGACCCAATGACCGAACTCGACACATTGCAACAGCAGCTGCTCTCCGACGTCCATTCTGCTGCTGACGAACCGGCGATAGAAGCCGTCCGTCTGGCCGCGCTCGGCAAGAAGGGCTCGGTGTCGGAACTCTTGAAGACGCTGGGCTCGATGTCACCAGAGGAGCGCCAGACCCGCGGTGCCGCGATCAACGCGCTGAAGACCGTCGTGACGGAAGCCATCGCCAGCCGCAAGGCCGAGCTGAAGGACGCTGCGATCACGGAAAAGCTCAAGGCTGAGACCGTCGACGTCAGCCTGCCGGTCCGCTCGTCGCCGGCCGAGCGCGGTCGCATCCACCCGATCAGCCAGATCGTCGACGAGATCACCGCGATCTTCGGCGACATGGGCTTCTCGATCGCCGAAGGGCCCGATGTCGAGACCGACCACTACAATTTCACCGCGCTGAATTTCCCGGAAGGCCATCCGGCCCGCGAGATGCACGACACCTTCTTCTTCCAGCCGGACGAGAACGGCGAGCGCAAGGTGCTGCGCACCCACACCTCGCCGGTGCAGATCCGCACCATGGAAGCCCAAAAGCCGCCGATCCGCATCATCATTCCCGGCAAGACCTATCGCCAGGACTCGGATGCCACCCATTCGCCGATGTTCCATCAGGTCGAAGGCCTGGTGGTCGACAAAAAGGCAAACGTCGGCAACATGCGCTGGGTGCTGGAAGAGTTCTGCAAGGCCTTCTTCGAGGTGGACAGCGTCACCATGCGCTTCCGCCCGTCCTTCTTCCCCTTCACCGAGCCGTCCTTCGAAGTCGACATCCAGTGCGACCGCTCGGGCCCGATCGTCAAGTTCGGCGAAGGCACCGACTGGATGGAAATCCTCGGCTGCGGCATGGTGCATCCCAACGTCTTGCGCCATGGCGGCCTCGATCCCGACGAATACCAGGGCTTCGCCTGGGGCATGGGCCTCGACCGCATCGCCATGCTGAAATACGGAATGCCCGACCTGCGCGACTTCTTCAATGCCGACGTCCGCTGGATCTCGCACTACGGCTTCCGCCCGCTTGATATGCCGACGCTGTTTGGCGGTTTGAGCGTTTAAATGCCAACCCTGCTGGTCTGGCATGGATACAAATTCCGGTTCTATGCGCTGGATATGGGCGAACCTCCCCATATCCACGTCGTGAAGGACGGGAACTCGTTGAAGGTCTGGCTGGAAAGCGTGGCGGTTGCGCGGAATGTTGGTTACAATGAACGGGATGTTGACCGCCTTCTTGCGGTGATTGCGGAACACAGGGATCAGTGGATCGAGGCGTGGAATGACTTCTTTGGAGTTTGAAACCGAGGATATGCGTCCCGTCAAAGCCTGGTGCTCTGCGGAGGAGGTCCATGTGACGCTGGCAGACGGTCGGACCATTTCGGCTCCGCTCTGGTGGTATCCGTTTCTTCGCGATCTCGATCAATCCGCGCTCAACGATATCGAGTTGATGTATGAGGGCGTCTGGTGGCCGGAAGTGGAGGAGGGCATTTCCGTCCAGAGCATGTTCCGTGGCATCAAGGCACCGGGGGCGAAGGCTCCGCAGAAGGTGGCCTGAGTGACGGAACAACGACCCATCTATTACTTCGTCACGGATATCGAGACGAACGGTCCGGATCCTTTGCGTCACTCGATGTTGAGTTTCGCGACGGTTGCCTTGCGTTCCGATGGGGTCGCGTGCGGTGAGTTCGAGGCGGTTCTGATGCCCCGCGCGGATCGTGGAACGGATGAGCGGACCATGGCCTGGTGGGGGACGCAAGCCGAGGCATGGGAGGCGGCCACCGCTGATCCAGAAGATCCAGCGGCTGTTATGGTGCGGTTTGTAGAGTGGGTCGAAGCCTTTGCCGGACAGCGCGCATTCGCCGCGCGCCCGCTTATGTTCGATGGTCTCTGGATCGACCACTATTTGAGGACATTCGCCGACCGCTTTCTGCTGGATGTCCCCTATTGGGGCCAATGCGTTTTCAACGCGGGGCCACTGGATATGGGGACTTATGTTCTGGGTGTCTTTGGCAAAACCCAGCCTCAGTTGGGTGCAGACAAATTTCCCGATGACTGGCTTGGTCATCATCCGCACACCCACAAGGCAATCGATGACGCACGCGGCTATGCGTCACTTCTTTCGAAACTATTTGATGTGGCTCGGGGTCTGCCGGAAAACCCGCTCGATTTTACAAGGGTAAACCAATGAAATTCACACTCTCCTGGCTGAAGGACCACCTCGACACCGAGGCTGGTCTCGATGAAATCTGCACCCGGCTGACCGAGATCGGCCTCGAGGTCGATGCGGTCGACGACAAGGCGGCGTTCAGGCCTTTCGTGATTGCGAAAATCCTGTCGGCCGAGAAGCATCCGCAGGCGGATCGGCTGAAGGTGCTGATGGTCGACATCGGCGCCGACAAGCCGGTGCAGGTGGTCTGCGGCGCGCCGAACGCCCGCGCCGGCCTGATCGGTGCCTTCGCGTCCCCCGGCACCTATATGCCCGGCATCGACGTGACGCTTGCCGTCGGCAATATCCGTGGCGTCGAAAGCCATGGCATGATGTGCTCCGAGAAGGAGTTGCAGATTTCCGACAGCCATGACGGCATCATCGATCTGCCGGCCGATGCGCCTGTCGGCGCGAGCTATGCTGCCTATGCCGGCCTCGACGATGCCATGATCGACGTCAACCTGACGCCGAACCGTCCGGATTGCACCTCGATCTACGGCATCGCCCGCGATCTCGCCGCCTCAGGCCTCGGCACGCTGAAGACGCGCCCGGCCCCTGCGTTTTCAGTTGAGGGCGAAACGCCGGTCAAGGTGACACTCGATCTCGACGATCCGAAGCTCTGCCCCGGCTTCGCGCTCCGCCTGGTGCGCGGCGTGAAGAACGGCCCGAGCCCGGCCTGGATGCAACAACGGCTGCTGGCGATCGGCCTCAGACCGATCAGCGCGTTGGTGGACATCACCAACTACATGACCTTCGACCAGGGTCGGCCGATGCACGTCTTCGATGCTGCCAAGGTCAAGGGCGACCTCATCGTCCGGCGTGCCCGCGACGGCGAGACCGTGCTGGCGCTCGACACCCGCGAATACAAGCTGTCGCCGAACAATGTTGTCATCGCAGACGACAACGGCATCGAGTCGATCGGCGGCATCATGGGCGGCGAGCATTCCGGCTGCGATGAAAACACCACCGACGTGCTGATCGAATCGGCGCTGTGGGATGCGATGAACATCGCCAAGTCCGGCCGCGGCCTCGGTATCATCACCGATGCCCGCTATCGCTTCGAGCGCGGCGTCGATCCGGACTACATGATGCCCGGCCTCGAGCGCACGACGGATCTGGTCCTGGAGATCTGCGGCGGCACCGCGGCAAAGGCCAATGTCGTCGGCTACACGCCCTATGAACCGAGGATCGTCGATTTTCCCTTCGCGGAAGTCAAGCGGCTCACCGGCCTAGAAGTCTCCGACGCCGAGAGCACCGATATCCTTACCCGCCTCGGCTTCAAGGTCACCGGTTCGGGCGAGCGCGTCTCGGTCGCCGTCCCATCCTGGCGTCCTGACGTCGACGGCAAGGCCGATCTCGTCGAGGAAGTCATGCGCATCCATGGCGTCGACAAGATCAAGCCGGCGCCGCTCGAAAGCCATGCCGCCGTCAACGGCCGTATCCTGACGACGCTGCAGATCCGCACCCGCACGGCCAAGCGGGCGCTGGCCTCGCGCGGCATGCTGGAAGGGGTCATGTGGTCCTTCATCTCGTCAGACCAGGCAAAGCTGTTCGGCGGCGGATCGGATGCCCTGCGCCTTGCCAACCCGATTGCAGCCGATATGTCCGACATGCGCCCGTCGCTGCTGCCGGGCCTGCTGAGCGCTGCCCAGCGCAATGCCGACAAGGGCTATGGCGATGTGGCGCTGTTCGAAGTTTCCGGCACCTACGAGAACGACCGCCCGGAAGGCCAGCGGCGCGTCGCCGGCGGCATCCGTCGCGGCACGGCGACGATGGCCGGTGCTGGTCGCCTGTGGTCGAACGCCGCCAAGGGCGGCGGCAAGCCGGTCGACGTCTTCGACGCCAAGGCCGATGCCCTTGCCGTCATCGAGGCCTGCGGCCTGCCGATGGGCAATATCCAGATCGAGCAGGGCGGTCCTGGCTGGTACCATCCCGGCCGCTCCGGCACCATCAAGATGGGCCCGAAGGTCGTGCTCGGCTATTTCGGCGAATTCCATCCGAAGACGCTCGAAGCGCTCGACGTGTCAGGCGCGCTCTGCGGCTTCGAGGTTTTCCTCGATGTAATGCCCGAGCCGAAGCGCAAAGCGACGCGCACCAAGCCCGCGCTCGAACTCTCGCCCTTCCAGGCGGTCAAGCGCGACTTCGCCTTCGTCGTCGACAAGACGGTCGAAGCGGGCGCCATCATCCGGGCGGCCACCAGTGCCGACCGCAAGCTGGTCTCCGGCGTCAACGTTTTCGACGTGTTCGAGGGTGCATCGCTCGGCGAAGGCAAGAAGTCGGTTGCCATCGAAGTCCAGATCCAGCCGGCCGACCGAACCTTGACCGACGAGGATTTCGACGCGCTGACCCAGAAGATCGTCGCCAACGTCACCAAGACGACCGGCGGCGTCCTGCGCGGCTAAGGAATGGAGGCCGGTCCCTTTTCGGGGGATCGGCCATCCGCTAGCGGTGCACGTAATAAAGCTTGCTGGCGATCGACCAGCGGCCATCGACCTTCAGCAGCGACAGGTAGTCGGAAAAGCGGTAGCCGGCAAATTCATCGATGATCTTGACGCTTGCGGCATCGCCTTCGATGTCGATCGTCCGGATGTCCATCAGTGGCTGCGTTCCCGGAGGCACCGCACCCTCGGCCAGGATCTCGGCGATGAAGTGATCGAGCGAACTCCATTCGACCGTACCCTGGAAATTGCCGACGATCGTGGCGCGCGGATGAAAGGCCTTCTTCAAGGCCGCCGCGTTGGCAAAGGCCATTCCATCGACATAGAGGTGGATAACGGCACGAATGGCCTGCTCTTCCGACATGGCGCGTCCTCCCTGGGGTGACCGCTCCACAAGGTACCAGATTTTGGGCCATGCGCAACGCAGGGCTGTTTATGTCGTGGCTTCGACCGTTGGGTTGCGGATGGCGCCGGCTTGCGCTTTGAGCGTGACCGTCGCAAGGATGGAACTTCCTCGGCCGGCCCTTGTCCGGCGGTTCATTTGCGCATAGCGAAGAAGTGATACTGGCCATCGGGGCGCAGTCGAGGGCCGTGATGTGTCGAAGCGAAGTTTCTCATTCCCGAGTGCCGACATTCGCGCCAAGGCGATCGGCGAAATCCACTCCAGGCCCTACACGCTGCTCGCCCTGCCGCGCGTCGTCTTCCAGATCGCCTTCCTGACGGAAGCCAATTTCACCGCCGACCATGCCATCCTCACCGACCTCTCGCTCGGGCAGGGCATTCCGGCTCCTGCAGCCGATTCCAGCCACCATACGATGACCTGGGGTGGCGGAACGCTGCGCTGGGAGCGTCATACGGAATTCTCGACCTATTTCTGGGACACGCCTGCGCCGGTGAAATTCGGTGGCGACATCCCCATCAATCCCTTCGGCTCCCGTTTCAATGCGCCCGGCCCGTTCATATCAGGCGTCCGCATCGAAATTCGCCCTGCGACCGAGATGTCGGTCGATGTCATCGAGAATTTCGACCCGACCAGTCTCTGTCAGAGCACCGTGGCCGACGGCAAGGCGACTGTTGTCACCGATTTCCGTCAGGACGGCGATGGCCTCACCAAGTTCCTGATCCTCGATCGCGGCATGACCGATGCGGCGCGCGGCATGCTGACCCAGCGTATTCTCGATATCGAGACCTACCGGACGCTGGCAATGATGGGGCTGCCGCTTGCCCAGACCCTGTCGCCGGAAATTCGCCAGATCGAGAACAGTTTCACCGCCATCACCCAGGGCATGAAGCAGCATGCCCGCGACGAGGCGGATGCGATGCTGGCCGAAATCACCCGCCTTGCCGCCGAACTGGAGGCAAACGCCGCACTCAGCCTCTACCGCTTCGGCGCCAGCCGCGCCTATTACGACATCGTCCTCGACCGCGTCGCCATGCTGGCGGAGAAGGGGCTGCCCGGCAACGAAACGCTTGGCGCCTTCCTGCAACGACGCCTGGCGCCGGCGATGCGAACATGCCAGTCAGTGGAAGTCCGCCAGGCCAACCTATCGAGCAAGCTGGCGCGCGCCAGCGGCCTCTTGCGCAGCTGGATCGACGTCGATCTCCAGAAGTTCAACACCGAAATCCTGGCATCGATGGACAAGCGGGCGCATCTGCAGCTGCGACTGCAGCAAACGGTCGAAGGCCTGTCGGTGGCAGCGATTTCCTATTACGTCATCGGCCTCGTCGGTTATCTCGCCAAGGCAATCCACGCCACGGGTCTCGACATCTCGCCCGACACCTTGACCGGCGCATCGGTGCCCTTCGTGATCCTCGGCGTATGGCTGACAGTCCGGCGCATTCGCAGCCGGCACAGCGACGAACCGGTCCGGGCGGCCAACAAGCCCCGCTCGATCCGCTGAGAGTTGGCTCATTGGGCGCAGAGAATCGCTCCGAGACATGTAGGCGTGTCTGTATCCGTAAACGGAAAGGGCGGCGCCTGTTTCGTCTGGCGCCGCCCTTACTGAACTAACCCGTCTCAAACGGCTGGCAGGTCGACCCGATGCTACTTCTGCATCCGACCCTTGATTTCGTCGATCCGCTTGGAGGCTTCCGCTTTCGAAAGATCCTCGGCGAAGGCATCAGGTTCGTGGGCCTGCTCCGTCAGGGTTTTCAGGTAGGATTTCTGGGCGCCGGTCATCGGCTCGTCGCCGGTGACCCAGTCGTCCGGATCCTTCTCGGTGTTGGAAGAAGGGTCCGGATCGGTCTTTGGATTATGCTCGTCTATCATTGCTAGCCTCCTTGTTTGTTCTCTTAACGTTCTAGAGGAGGCCAGGTTCCGTCAGCGCTTTGCGTTCCACGCCGCAGGTTTGCCATAGCGCGCTCCGGCGATCTTGTCGGGCGACAGCATGTCGTCCAGTCTCGTCACGTCGTCCGCCGTGAGCACGACGTCGGCAGCAGCGGCATTCTGTTCCAGATGGGTGATCTTGCGGGCGCCGGGGATGGGGACGATGAAGTCGCCCTTGGCCAGCACCCAGGCGAGCGCCAGCTGCGCCGCCGTTGCACCCTTTTCGGCCGCCATCTCCTCGACGAGCTTCACCAGCGCCAGATTGGCGGCCATGTTGTCGGCTTCGAAACGCGGCAGGTTCTTGCGGAAATCGCCTTCGCCGAACTCGGAGGTGTTCTGAATCTTGCCGGTCAGGAAGCCGCGTCCGAGCGGGCTGAAGGGCACGAAGCCGATGTTGAGCTCGCGGCAGGTATCGAGGATCTCGCCCTCGGGATCGCGGGTCCAGAGCGAATATTCGCTCTGCAGCGCCGAGACCGGCTGTACCGCATGGGCGCGGCGGATGTGTTCGGCGGTTGCTTCCGAGAGGCCGAAGGCTCGGACCTTGCCGGCCTTGATGAGATCGGCTACGGCACCGGCGGTGTCCTCGATCGGCACTTCCGGATCGGGACGGTGCTGGTAGAACAGATCGATCACCTCGACGCCGAGCCGCTTCAACGAGGCCTCCGCCACCTCGCGCACATGCTCGGGCCGGCTGTCGAGCCCGGACATGGCCTGCGAATCCGTCTTCGCCGGATCGATCTTGAACCCGAACTTGGTGGCGATGGTCACCTTGTCGCGGACGCTCTTCAGACCCTTGCCGACCAGGATCTCGTTGGCAAAGGGGCCGTAGACCTCTGCGGTGTCGAAGAAGGTGACGCCGATGTCGACGGCGCGGTGCAGCGTGCGGATCGCGTCCTCTTCCTCTTGGCCGCCATAGGCATGGCTCATGCCCATGCAGCCGAGGCCAATGGCGGAGACGGTGAGTTCGGTACCGAGTTTGCGGGTCTTCATGAAATCTCTCCTTGGAACGGTCAGCCCTGCAGGCGACACGATGCACATTCGAAAATAGGGCGCAAAACAGCATTTGAATATGGGTGCAAACTGCAATGCGCTGTTCTATAATTTAGATCAATGAACAGGACCCAGCTTTCGCAATTGGCAGTTCTTGCCGCCGTCGCCGCGCATCGCAGCTTCCGGGCTGCGGCCAAGGAGCTGGCGATCGCGCCCTCTGCGGTCAGCCACGCCATATCGGGCCTGGAGGCCAGCCTCGGGGTGCGCCTCCTGGCGCGCACCACCCGCAGCGTCGCGCCGACGGAGGAGGGGCAACGCCTGCTGGAACGGCTGCGGCCTGCGCTCGATGAGATCGGCATTGCGCTGGAGGCGGTCATCGACGCGCGCGACCGGCCTGCCGGCAACCTGCGCATCACCGCGCCGCGCTTCGCCTCGGACATTCTGCTCGGGCCCCGCATCGGCGATTTCCTCAATGCCTATCCCGACATCACGCTGGAGATCGCCAATGAGGATGGCTTCATCGACATCGTCGCTGAGGGCTATGACGCCGGTATCTGGATGGAGGAAAGCCTGGATGCCGATATGATCGCCGTGCGTATATCGCCGGAGATGCGCACCGTTATCGCTGCCTCGCCTGCCTATTTCGCAAAGCATCCGATCCCTCTCCATCCGCGCGACCTCTCCGCACATCGCTGCATCAAGCGCCGCTTTTCCAACGGCTCGATCTATCGCTGGGAGTTCGACAAGGATGGCGAGTCGCTCGTCGTCGCGGTTGACGGGCCGCTCATCGTTGGCGAGGACCGGCTGGCGCTGCTGGCAGCCCTCAGCGGCGCCGGGTTGGCCTACCTCTTCAATATCCGCGTCGAGGACGAGGTGGCCGGCGGGCGGCTGGTCCGGGTGCTGGAAGACTGGTGCCAGCCCTATCCCGGCCCCTTCCTCTACTACCCCAGCCGCCGCCAGCTGCGGCCGGCCCTGCGCGCCTTCATCGATTTTTTCAAGGTTGGCGGTTGAAGCAGCAGTTTTCGGGTGGCCCGTCCTAGCGATGCGTGTAGTCTGGCGGGGAGGAGAGGGTATGAAGAGACCCACATCTATGCGCGGATTGGAGGACCTCGGCCGGGTGCGGCTGTCGGAGAACTTCTTCCTGCGCGACTTCCTGCATTCCGAAATCGGCAGCCTCTACGGTATTCCGAATATTCCGGACGATCCAGATCTCGCCATTGCGGCTGGCAGCCGGCTATGCGCGGAGCTGCTGGAGCCCTTGCAGGCGACGTTCGGCAGGCTGCATCTGCGCTCCGGCTATCGCTCCCATGCGCTCAACAACTATGGAAACGCTCACGACCTCAATTGCGCCCGAGATGATGCTACGGGCCATGTCTGGGATCGCCGGGATGCCGATGGCTGCATGGGCGCGACGGCCTGCGTTGTCGTCCCCTGGGTCTGGGATCGCCATCACGAGACGGGCGAATGGCAAAAGCTGGCCTGGTGGATCCACGACCATCTGCCCTATGCGTCGCTGCAGTTCTTCCCAAAACTCTGGGCCGTCAACATCTCCTGGCACGAGCGCCCGAAGCGGCTGATCAGCAGCTATGCCGCGCCACGCGGCATCCTGACACGGGAAGGCATGGCGAACTGGGCGGGCAGTCACGCCGGGCTTTATGCCGGCTTCCCGTCGTTCAAAGCGTGATACGATAACGGATATGGCCGTCGCTCTCGACATAGCGGTCGTAGAGCTTGCGGGCCGTGGCATTGGTCTCGTCCGTGTGCCAGTAGAGCCGCGACCAGCCCTTGCCCTTTGAGAGCACGACCAGGTCGTCGAGCAGTGCCCGGCCGACGCCCTTGCCGCGAACAGCCGCATCGACGAACAGGTCTTCCAGATAGCAATCGAGGCTTGAGGTCCAGGTGCCCTCATGGGTGAGGCAGAGGGCGAAGCCGACGACGTCCCCGTCGACAACAGCCACACGCATGAAAATCGCCGACGCCGGGTCGAACACCCGGCGCCAGGTGAGATCGGTGACATCATCCGCGATGCCGACGCCGTAAAAGGCGAGATAGTCGGCCCAGAGTCTTCTGAAGGGCGCTTCGTCCTGGGGCAGGGCTTCGCGAACCGTCACACTCATCTCTTCGTTCCCTTATGCTCCAGCCTTGTCGAGCAGGCTCATCGCCTCCGGCGACAATGTCAGCTGCGCAGACTTAACCAAAGCTTCCAGCTGCGCAAGGCTTGTCGCCGACGCGATCGGCGCCGTCACGGCCTTCTTCTGCAGCAGCCAGGCCAGCGAGATTTCGGCCGCCGTTGCTCCGGTTTCCTTGGAGACGGTATCGAGCGCCGAAAGGATTCTGAGGCCCTTGTCGTCAAGGTATTTCGCCACCCGGTCCTGACGGGCCTTGCCCTCGGTATCCGCCTTGGTCCGGTACTTGCCGGAGAGAAAGCCGGAGGCCAGGCTGAAATAGGTGATGACGCCGATGTCCTCGCGCAGGCAAAGATCGGCCAGCGGCCCTTCGAAGCTGCTGCGGTCGTAGAGATTATATTCCGGCTGCAGCACGTCGTAGCGCTGGACGCCCGCCTTGTCGGCGGCATCGAGCGAGGCTTGCAACTGTGTGGCATCGAGATTGGAGCAGCCGACCGCGCGGATCTTGCCCTGCTGGCGGAGCTTCGCATAGGCGCCGAGGCTTTCTTCGTGCGGCGTCTCCGGATCGGGCCAGTGCGAGAGGTAGAGGTCGATATAATCGGTCTGCAGCCGCTTCAGCGAATCCTCGACCGCCTTGAGGATATAGCTCTCCTTCAACCCCTTCATGCCCGGGCCCATTTCCGAGCCGACTTTGGTGATGATGATTGCCTTGTCGCGCGCCACGTGGCCCTGCTTCAGCCATTTGCCGATGATCTCTTCCGAATCTCCGCCTTTGTTGCCAGGCACCCAGCGCGAATAGACGTCGGCGGTGTCGATGGTGTTGAAGCCGGCGTCGAAGAAGGCATCGAGAATACCGAAGGAGGTCCTTTCGTCGGCCGTCCATCCAAAGACATTGCCGCCGAACACGATGGGAGCGATCGTAAGGCCGGTTTTACCAAGTTTCCGCATCTGCATGGCGCTCTCCTAGAAGGTGTCTGTTCGCTGAAAGGACGACGCGGCGCTAAGCCGCCCTTTCTATGTAGGGTTTCCGCACCGGGAAGAAACCCAAACTTCCGTGAATTGCCGCATCGGCGTTGCGCCCTACTTCACCGCTGCCTATGCTTGGCCAAAACACGGATGAGGAGACATCGATGTTGCGTTTTGGAATTCTGTCGACGGCCAAGATCGGCCGTGAACTTGTTGTGCCGGCGATCCAGGATGCCGAGAATTGCGTCGTCACCGCCATCGCCAGCCGCGACCTCGGCCGCGCCCGCGAGATGGCAGACCGCTTCTCCGTGCCGCATGCATTCGGTTCCTACGAGGAGATGCTGGCGTCGGACACGATCGACGCCGTCTACATTCCCCTGCCGACCTCGCAGCATGTCGAGTGGTCGATCAAGGCGGCAGACGCCGGCAAGCATGTGCTCTGCGAAAAGCCGATTGCGCTGAAATCGGCCGACATCGACAGCCTGATCGCCGCCCGCGACCGCAACAAGGTGCTGATCAGCGAAGCCTACATGGTCGTCTATACGCCCGTCTGGAAGAAGGTCCGCGAGCTGCTGTCCGAAGGCGCCATCGGCCGTCTGCGCCATGTCCAGGGCGCCTTCACCTATTTCAACCGCGATGCCGGCAATATGCGCAACATCCCGGCACTCGGCGGCGGCGGCTTGCCGGATATCGGCGTCTACCCGTCGATCACCACCCGTTTCGTCACCGGCAAGGAACCGCAACGCATCCAGGCCGTCACCGAGCGTGATCCCGAATTCGGCACCGACATCTATTCCAGCGTCAAGGCCGATTTCGGCGACTTCGAAATGAGCTTCTATATCTCGACCCAGATGGCGAGCCGTCAGGTCATGGTGTTCCATGGCACGGAGGGTTTCATCGAGGTGAAATCGCCGTTCAATGCCGACCGCTATGGTGCCGAGGAAGTCGAGCTTTCCAACCGTAGCCACGGCCACTCGCAGATCTTCCGCTTCCCCGACAGTCGCCAGTACAAGCTGGAAGCGGAAGCCTTCGCCGATGCGGCCACCGGCGGCGCGTCCGAAGTGGTGACGCTCGAAAGCTCGAAGCGCAACCAGGCGATGATCGATGCCATCTACCGCGCCAGCGAGAAGGACTGCTGGGAAACGGTCTGATCCGTCAGGCCTTCAGCGGCGGAAGACGAAGCGTGAATAGCCGAAGAAGCTGAACGCCGTCGCCGCCGCCGAGGCCATGACAAGCGCAAAGGTCGGACGCAGGATCGGGATCGAGATCAGCAGCCCGGAATAAATGCCGTAGTTGATCAACGCCGAGACGACGCCGACGGACCCATAGCGAAAACCTTCGACGGCCAGCGACTGGCTGGATTTTTCGAAGGTGAAGGTGTGGTTGAAGAACCAGGTCGCCAGCATCGCCGATGGAATGCTGATCGCCCGTGCACCGAACGGCCCGATCGGGGTGAAGTGCAGGATGAGCATCAGCACACCGGCGTCGACGACAAAGCCGACGCTGCCGGCAATCGCAAACCAGATGAGCTTTCTCATGCCGCACCTGCGCGGCCGGGTTCGAGGTGCGTCGCAGTGGGCGCGGCAGGCAGGGCTGTGCTAAGGCGCATGGTCGCTCATTCGTAAATCTTATCCTGAGGCGTCGGCACGACAAGCCGGCGACCCCTATCACCTTCGACCATCCCACCAATTCCTCAACATTTCCTGACGGCTGGAGCCGGTGGCTTTACCCTTTCTTGATGCCGAAACGCTAATTTCGTCGCGGCGACAAGGCGGGCACAGGATCACGAAATGACGGATGCAACGGATATGCGGCCGATCGAAGGCGTCGAGCATAAAGCCGCAGGGACTCCGCTGTGGTCAAGGACATGGTTCCTGGCCCTCAGCTATAGCTTTGCCGTCATCGTCGTCCTGCTGGTGCTTAATCACAATGCTGTCGATTATGTCGGTGCCGACAATGACGACGCGATGCGCCTCGTCGAAGTCCGCGACCTTCTCGCCGGCCAGGGCTGGTTCGACATGATGCAGTACAGGCTCGGCCTCAGCGGCGGAACGCTGATGCACTGGTCGCGCTTCATCGACCTGCCGATCGCCAGCCTGATCGTCTTCTTTCGTCAGTTCGTCTCCCCCGATCGTGCCGAGATATTGGCACTGACGGTTTGGCCGCTGTTCCTCGTCATTCCGTTCATGGGCGCCATGGCTCTGGTCGGGCGCCGGCTCGCAGGGGTCCCGGGCGTTCACATAACCCTGCTGCAGACGGTCTTTCTGATCATCACTTCCGTGCGCTATCTGCCGGGCTCGATCGACCATGACAATGTCCAGATGGGCCTGGTGGCACTGATCGTCGCCATGCTGATCGACGAGCGCTTCCGCGCCTCGAGTTTTGCGGTCGCCGCCGTCGCCGCCGCCATCGCCATCGGCATCGGCGCGGAAACCACGCCCTTCGTCGCCGTTGCGTGCATGGCCGTCGGCATGCTTTGGGCTTGGGAAGGTGCAGCCTTCGCCAAGGCGGCCTCCGCTTTCGCGCTGACGCTGACCGTTGCCATCAGCGCTGCCTTCTTCGCGACCGTGCCGCCGCATTTCTATTCGATGGTCACCTGCGACAACCTCTCGCTCGGCTTTTACGGCATCACGACCGTCGGCGGCATAGGGCTGTTGCTATCGGCACTTCTTGCCAGCCGCTTGCCGCGAGCCAGGCGCTTCGTCGTCCTCGCCGTCGTTGGCGTCGCGGTGCTCGGCTCAGCGTTGCTGCTTGCGCCGCAATGCCTGGGCAACCCGCTTGCCGGCCTCGATCCGATGCTCGTCGAGTTCTGGCTGAGCAGCGTCAGCGAGGCGCAGTCCATCGTCGCGCTCAGCGTCAACGACCCGACCTCGATCGGCGCCTTTTATGCGGTCGGCCTGCTTGCTATCGTCGTCTGCCTGTTCCGGATCGTCCGGGGCGAACGAGCCCAGCTTCACGCCATCCTGCTGGCGTTGCTCGCCATCAACTGGATCATCGCGCTGGTGCAGGTGCGCGGCGCAGTCTTTGCCAACCTGCTGGCAATCCCGCCCCTGACCTTGTTCGTGCTCGACCTGCGCCGGATCTCCAACGCCGATTCCGAAGATATCCGTGCGGCATTCTTCTATGTCGTCGGCGTGTTGGTCTCTGTCCCGGCCGTCTGGGCCATCGGCGGCGGGCTCGCCAGGAGCGACATCGGCAATATCTTTACCAAATCCACGGCGGCTGCCGACCACAGTTCATGCGGATCGAAGGAATCGCTGGCGCCGCTCGCAGCCCTTAGCCCCGGCGTCGTGCTGGCAGCCTCCAATCTCGGCTCGCCGATCCTGCGCTTCACACCGCATCGAACCCTCTCGGGCCCCTATCACCGCGATGCCGACGGCATGCTGGCTGAAATGAAGATCGGCATGGCCCCACCCGACGAGGCGCGGACGATGATGCAGCAGGCCGGCGTAACGCTGCTTGCCTATTGCGCAGAGGACCCGCAGGTGGAGCGCTTTGCAAAGCTGAAGCCGGAAGGCCTCTACGGGCAGCTGGCCAGAGGCAATGTCCCCGCTTATCTGGATCCACTACCCGGAAGTCCAAAGGAGGCCCTGCGGATCTTCAGCGTGCGGCAACCGTAGGTCCGCGCCACCTCGGCCGGCGGTGCACCACTAATTTGCGGACGGAGCCGCCGCCGCCCGCAACGGCAACAGGCCCGTAAAAATACGGGATGTGGCGCCGGTGTGGCTGATCTTGGAGCCTGCCTGCGCTAGAAAGACGCATGAGCAGTCTCTTCGAAAATGATTCGCCGTCGAACCTCTCCGAGTATTCGGTCTCGGAACTGTCCGGCTCGATCAAGCGGACGGTCGAAAACGCCTTCGATCAGGTGCGGGTGCGCGGCGAGATCTCCGGCTATCGCGGGCCGCATTCCTCCGGCCACGCCTATTTCTCGCTGAAGGACGACCGCGCGCGCATCGATGCCGTCATCTGGAAGGGAAGCTTCTCCAAGCTCAAGTTCAAGCCCGAAGAGGGCATGGAAGTCATCGCCACCGGCAAGGTCACGACCTTCCCGGGCTCGTCGAAATACCAGATCGTCATCGAGACGCTGGAGCCGGCCGGCGCCGGCGCGTTGATGGCGCTGATCGAGGAGCGCAAGCGCAAGCTCGGCGCCGAAGGCCTGTTCGATGCCGACCGCAAGAAGCGGTTGCCGTTCATGCCGAAGGTCATCGGCGTCGTCACCTCGCCGACCGGTGCCGTCATCCGCGATATTCTCCACCGCATCGCCGATCGGTTTCCCGTCCATGTGCTGGTCTGGCCGGTGAAGGTTCAGGGCGAGGGCTCTGGAACGGAAGTCGCCAATGCCATTCGCGGCTTCAACGCCTTTCAAATGGGCGGCGCGTTGCCGCGCCCGGACGTGCTGATCGTTGCGCGCGGCGGCGGCAGCCTCGAGGATCTCTGGAGTTTCAACGACGAAATTGTTGTGCGGGCGGCAGCCGAAAGCACGATCCCGCTGATCTCCGCCGTCGGCCACGAGACCGACTGGACGCTGATCGACTATGCCGCCGATATCCGCGCGCCGACCCCGACAGGCGCTGCCGAAATGGCCGTGCCGGTCAAGGCAGAGCTCGAGGCACAGGCCGCCGGGCTTTCGGCGCGTCTGCAGACCGGCATCCGCCGCCACATGGACCATCGCGGCCAGGCCGTGCGCGCTCTGGTGCGTGCCCTGCCGTCGCTGGACCAGTTGCTGGCCCTGCCGCGTCGCCGCTTCGACGAAACCGCAGCCGGCCTCGGCCGTGGCCTGGAACTCAACACCCTCAACAAGCGTCGCAGCTTCGAGCGCGCCGCAGCGCATCTCCGCCCCGAGGTCCTGTCCGGCCGACTCGCCGAGCGACGACAGATGCTGAGCGAGCGCATGGTGCGTGCCGAGCGCCGCATCGAGCGCCTGCTGTCGGACAGCCACAAGCGCATCTCCAACGCCGAGGTTGCTATGCGCGGTGTGCCGGCGCGACTGACGGCCCAGACGCGCAGCTTCCGCGACCGTCTTGCCAATCTCGCCCGCCACTCCGACACCGCCATCCGCCACCGTCTGAGCGAGGCCCGCGGCATCATCGTCGCGCAGGACCGCGTGCTACAGTCTCTGTCCTACAAGAATGTCCTGAAACGCGGCTATGCCGTCGTTCGGGACGAAGACGACCGCCCCGTATCCTCAGCCGCCCTGCTGTCGGCGGGCGCCGCCCTGTCGATCGAGTTCGCCGACGGACGGATCGGTGCCGTCACCAGCGAAGACGGCACGACACCTGCACCGGCCGGCGGCGCGCCGATGAAGAAGCGTACACCGAAGCCGGCCGAGCCCGCCGCATCCGTCGAACCGCCGAAGCAGGGCACGCTGTTTTAGGCGGCCTTGGCATTATCCGGTTACTCCACCTGGATTTGCATATTGACATCGAATTGCAACATAGAGATGCTAAGGATACGTCTTGCAATGTTGAGGAGCTTTCCATGCGCCTGGCATCTTTCAACGTCGAAAATCTGTTTGACCGCGCAAAAGCGATGAACCTCGACACGTGGGCCGATGGCAAGCCCGTGCTCGAGAAATTCGCCGCGCTCAACGGCCTGCTGGGGCAGGTGACTTACAGCGCGGCCGACAAGACGCGGATGGCAGCGCTCATTGTCGAACTCGGCATGGAAAAGAGCGACACCGGCCCTTTCGTCATTCTCAGGCGCAATCGCGGCGCGCTGCTGAAAAGACCGCATGCCGGCGGCGTCATCGTCACAGCCAACGGCAGATCGGACTGGGTCGGATCGCTCGAACTTCGCGATGCGCCGGTCAGCGAACAGGCGATGCGCAACACCGCAAGGGTAATGACCGATCTTGAGGCCGACGTGCTTGGGGTCGTCGAGGTCGAGAGCCGGCCGGTGTTGTCTGCCTTCAACGAGCAGGTCCTTCCGGCGGTGTCCGGCAAGCCGTTTCATCAGGTGATGGTGATCGATGGCAATGACGAGCGTGGGATCGACGTCGGATTGATGGCGCGCGAGCACTTCACGCTCGGGCTGATGCGCAGCCATGTCGATGACAGAAGCGCCGATGGCAATCTGATATTCTCGCGCGACTGCCCGGAATATTTCATCACCACGCCGAAGGGCACGACGCTGGTCGTCCTGCTCAACCACTTCAAGAGCAAGGGTTTCGGCAGCCCGCAGTCGTCCAATGCCAGGCGCCGCGCGCAGGCCGAACGCGCAAGGGTCGTCTACGAGGACCTGCTGGCCGGTGGCTTCGAGTATATTGCCCTGATCGGCGACCTCAACGATACGCCTGACAGCGCGCAGCTGGAGCCGCTTGTCGACAGCACGCTGAAAGATGCCTTCACCCATCCGAATTTCGATGAAGGCGGCTTTCCCGGCACCTTCGGTCTCGGCAATGCCGGCAACAAGATCGACTATCTCTTCCTGTCGCCGAAGCTGTTTGCAAAGATTGAAAAGGGTGGCGTCTTCCGCAAGGGTGTCTGGCCGGGCGTCAAGCCAAAGCGCTGGGAAACCTATGCGGAGCTGACAGCGCCGGAGCAGGCGGCCTCCGATCACGCCGCCGTCTGGGTCGATCTCGACATCTGATGGCCGCCGCGCGCGCCGCTGATCGGTGGACCTGCAAAACCCGACCACCACGCCGCAAATCAGGCATCCTGCCTGCCAAGACTGCTGACAAACCCTGAAGACGCTTGTTTGACGAGAGCGATGCCCTACTCGGCCTTGTGGCAGGGATCCAGCGGCACGACGTCTGTCGTGTCAAAAGACCTTTCAGCGCAAGGACTTAAGCTGACTGGACCTCGCCACAATGGCGAAGATGAGGGGGGCAACCGGCTCCAATTTCCCGAGTGACCCGCAGACTTGTTAGATGGTACCTCTTCAGCAGTCCGAGCAGGCATCCGGCCTGCCGCTATTCCTTCGGTGCCGCCGGCTCGAATTGCGCCAGATAGCGCGCCAGCAACCCGTCCAGCGCGGCAAACTCGTCGGGGCTGAGGCCGGACGTGATCTTCTGCTGGTTTGCCACATGCGCGGTCACCGTCCTGTCGATCAGCGACAGGCCCTCGTCCGTCAGGCCAATCAGAACGCTGCGCCCGTCCGGCGGATTGGACAGGCGGCAGACGAGGCCGCGCTTTTCCAGCTGATCGATGCGGTTGGTCATCGTCCCGGAGGTCACCATGGTCGCCGCCAGCAGATCGCCGGGAGACAGGCGATAGGGCGCGCCGGATCTGCGCAGGGTCGCCAGGACATCAAAACTCGCCCGCGACAGGTCGTGCTCAGCCAGCACGCTTTCGATCTCGCGCGACAGATGGGCATGCAGACGGGTAAGGCGGCCGAGAAGCCCCATCGCAGCGGTGTCGAGGTCGGGGCGCTCGCGTTGCCATTGTTGGAGAATGATGTCGACGTGATCCATGCGCTTACTATGCGGCGATTTATCTTGACGTCAAGATTTCTCCACTTACCTTGAGGTCAAGATAAATGGAGAGTTGTCATGTCCAATGCCCGCGATGTCGCCCTGACCGCATTGGCGCCCGCCATCTGGGGATCGACCTACATCGTCACGACCCAGCTTCTGCCGCCCGGCATGCCGTTGACGGTCGCAGCCCTGCGCGCGCTTCCCGCCGGCCTCCTGTTGCTGCTGATTGTCCGGCAATGGCCGCAGGGCGCCTGGTGGTGGAAGAGCCTGGTGCTGGGCGCCCTCAATTTCTCGCTGTTCTGGGGCTTCCTGTTCGTCTCAGCCTATCGCTTGCCCGGCGGCGTGGCGGCAACGGTCGGCGCCGTCCAGCCGTTGATCGTCATTGCGCTCTCTCGTGTCGTTATGGGCACGCCGGTGCGGACGATTGCGCTGCTGGCCGGTGCGGCCGGGCTTTGTGGCGTCGCCCTGCTGGTGCTGCGGCCGGGCGCGGCACTCGATCCCGTCGGCATCGCTGCGGGCCTGGCCGGTGCCCTGTCGATGGCGCTCGGCACCGTTCTCAGCCGCCATTGGAAGCCGCCGGTGTCGCCGCTGAGCTTCACGGCCTGGCAACTGACGGCGGGCGGGCTGCTGCTGGCGCCAGTGGCACTCCTGATGGAGCCAACCCTGCCGCCGCTGACGCCTGCAAACCTCATCGGCTTTCTCTATCTCGGGCTGATCGGGGCTGCCTTCACCTATATGCTCTGGTTTCGCGGCCTGCGGCTGATCGGCGCGCAGGCGGCTTCCGCATTGGGTTTCCTCAGCCCGCTGGTCGCGGTCCTTCTCGGCTGGTGCCTGCTCGGGCAGGCGCTCGATGCCGTTCAGCTGCTGGGCGTCGTCGTGGTCATCGCCAGCGTCTGGGCAAGCCAGCAGGCGCCTCGCCGCCAAGGGCTAGGCTGAGGCGCCCGGCGGTTGATGGTCAGGCCCATTCACCCCCACGCATGACCGGCACGCGCGTGCCGTCCGGCTTGATGCCGTCGATGTCGACCTTGTTGGAGCCGATCATCCAGTCGATATGGATCAGGCTGGAATTGCCGCCCTGCGCCTTGATCTGTTCCTGGGTCAGCGACGCCCCGTCGAGGAAGCACTTCGAATAGCACTGGCCGAGCGCGATATGGCAGGATGCGTTCTCGTCGAACAGCGTGTTGTAGAAAAGGATGCCGCTCGCCGAAATCGGCGAGGAATGCGGCACCAGCGCCACTTCGCCCAGCCGCCGCGCACCCTCGTCGGTGTCCAACACCTTGTTCAGCACCTCTTCGCCGCGGCTGGCCTTGGCCTCGACGATGCGTCCGGCCTCGAACTTCACCTGGATGTTGTCGATCAGCGTGCCGCCATGCGACAGCGGCTTGGTGCTGGAGACGTGGCCGTCGACCCGCAGCGCATGCGGCGTGGTGAAGACTTCCTCCGTCGGGATATTCGGGTTGCAGGTAATCCCGTTCTTCGCCGTCGAGGCGCCGCCATGCCATTCATGGCCGTCGGCAAGGCCGATGGTGACATCGGTGCCCGGCCCGACGAAATGCAGGCCCGAGAAACGCTGTTGGTTGAGCCAGCTGGAGCGGACGCGCAAGTTCGCGTTGTGCTCGGTCCAGGCGGCGATGGGGTCCTCGACATCGACGCGCGATGCCGCAAAGATCGCCCGCGCGAGCTTGGCAACCGCGATCGGCTCGGGATCGTTCGGAAACACCAGGCGTGCCCAGGACGGGTTGGGATAGGAGACGATGTTCCAGTTGATGTCGAAGTTGGAGATCTTTTCCAGCGCCGGCTTGTAGGCCGTGGAATTGGCGCGGTTGGCGCGTGCCACCTTGGCCGGGTCCTGGCCCGACAGCAGCATCGGATTGTCGCCGGACACCGCCAGCCGCGCAGCGCCATTGGCAAAGGCATTGGCCATGCCTTCATAGAGCCAGCCGGCGGCGCGGTCGAAGCTTTCGTCGCTGCCGTTCTCGTAGCGGGCGAGCGTCGCTTCCTCGTCGGCATAGAAGGAGGTCACGAGGCCGGCACCGGCCATATAGGCGTGCCGTGTGATCCGCCGCACCAACGGCATCGCCGCCACGGGGGCGGTGACGACCAGGTCCTGACCCTTCTGCAACTGCAATCCGACCTTGATGGCCACCTCGGCAAGCTTGTCGAGCTTGACGGGATCAACGGTATGAACGCTTTTCGATACGGATGTCATGGAAACCTGCCTGCTGGGAAAATGCCGAGGCAGAAGACATAAGCCCCATTGCGGCGAAAATGAAGCTCGCCGCAATGCAATTCGGCGGATGGACGGGTGGGGCAGGGCGCTCAGGCGACCAGCGGCACGGCATTCGCCTTCAGCACCGCCACGGCATCCTGCGGGGCGAGCCGCACCTGCAGCCCGCGCTGCCCACCATTCATGAAGACGAGATCTTCGCCGAGCGCCGCCACCTCGACGGCCGTCGGCACCAGCTTCTTCTGTCCGAACGGGCTGATGCCGCCGACATGGTAGCCGGTCAGCCGCTCGGCGTCGGCAGGCTTCATCATATGGGCCGACTTGCCGCCAAAGGCGGCGGCGAGCTTCTTCATGCTGACCTCGCGGTCGGACGGCACGATCACGCAGACCGGCTTGCCGTCGACCTCGGCCATCAGCGTCTTCAGCACCCGCTGCGGCGCCTCCCCCAAAGCCTCCGCCGCCTGCATGCCGATCCTCTCGGCGCCAGGGTCGTAATCATAGACATGCACGGTGAAGGCAATCTTTGCCTGGCTAAGGACCTGCGTGGCGCGGGTGGTTTTCGACATGGCTCACATCTTGAAAAGTGTTTGATATGCTTCCGGCTTGAACCCCACCAGCAGCTTGCCCTCTGCCTCCAGCACCGGGCGTTTGATCATCGAGGGTTGGGCGAGCATCAGGGCGATGGCTTTCTCGGCGTCGAGACCGGTCCGGTCTGCCTCGTCGAGCTTCCGGAATGTCGTGCCGGCGCGGTTGAGCACGGTCTCCCAGCCGGCCTGGTCGATCCAGCGTCGCAGATGGTCGCTGTCGATGCCTTCGGCCTTGTAGTCGTGAAAGCGGTAGGGGATGCCGTGGCTGTCGAGCCAGCCGCGCGCCTTCTTCATCGTGTCGCAGTTTTTGATGCCGTAGAGGGTCACGCCCATGCTCAGTCCTCCAGCGTGCCGGGCTTGCGCACAACGCTGCTCGGCGCATCGCAGCCGATCTTCATCAGGTCGGCACCCCGGCGCACAAGGCGGTCGGAAACGCGGGTGACGATCAGGCCCGCCTGCGGTGCGAAAACGTCCAGCGTCCCGTCAGCCATGCCGGGAGCGGTGATGATCGTGGCCAGCAGGTCGCCCTTCTCGACGCGCTCGCCGATGTTGCGATGGAACAGCACCGTGCCGGCGGCAGGCGTACGGATCATCTCGACATTGTCGAGCGGCACGGCCGGGCCGCTGAATGCGTCCAAGCGGACGGTATCGTCGCGAACGATGCCACGGGAGGCGAGGAAGTTCCACAGACCCTCGGCATCCCTGCGCGCCATCTCGGGATAGACGTCGCGGGTGCCGCGCAATTCGACCGTGACCGACAGCTTGCCGGGCAGGCGCTGCTTCTTTTCGCCCGGTACCTCGTATTTCCAGGCATAGCTGACTGCCTCCTCGAAAGCCGAGCTCTCGCCGTCCGACAGCAGCACTGCCTGCATGTCGAGCGCGGCCGCCAGATCGGAAGCCTCCGGCCAGAAGGCGCTGTCGATATAGGCATATTGCAGCGATTCATCGTCGCAATGCAGGTCGATGACGAGATCGGCCCCGAGCGCCATGTGGATCAGCTGGCGCTTCAACCGGACGGCAGCCGGCAGCCGGCCGATGTTCTCCAGCAGCTTGGCGCGGTCGCCGAGCGCGATCAGCGGGAAGTCGCGATTGAAATTGGTGCGTGAGCCGAGCTCGAAGCGCCCCTCCATGCCGCCAAACAGCGATTGCGCGGCTCCGATCGGGTTGGCATGCGGGATGACGATCATGTCGCTCCTGATGCCGCCAGCGGCTTCCGCTACCCGCAGTTTCTCGACGAGGAAATGCAGCAGCGCCGTTCCCGGCAATTCGCCTGCGTGCAGGGCAGCCTGGATATAGACTTTCGGCGCTGACGCGTCGGAGCCGGCAAAGCGCAGCACCGGCAGCTTCCAGGCTATCCCCGGCGTATCGCCTTCGATCACGATCTCGGTCACGTCCATGGATGCTGCTCCCTGCCTGATGATGGGACGTTCAATAGCAAGCTGGCTCCCATCGCGACAAGCGCTTTCCGTTTGACGAAGCCCTCCAGACCGGGGGGTGGCATTGGAAAATAAAATATGAACCATTTCGTCTTGTTTTTGATCGGAGGGAATGGTTATACCGCACGGGTCTTTCCACGTGGCCGCCGGGCCAGAAGAACAGGATGTTGCCGTGACCGCCTTCAGATCGCTTCTCGCCGCCCTCGGCGTTTGTTTGGTACAGGGCTTGGCCTGCAATCATGCCATCGCTGCGCCGACCCACTATCCGTTGACGCTGGACAATTGCGGCGCGAAGATAACGATCGAGAAGGCACCGGAGCGGGCGATCGGTCTCGGGCAGAACAGCGCGGAAATCCTGCTGCTGCTCGGCCTGCAGGACAGGATGGCCGGCACGGCCTTCTGGCCGAGCATGGTGCTGCCGCAGCTGGCGGAGGCCAATGCCAAGGTCAAGCTGCTGACGGTGGAATTCCCGACCTTCGAATCCATCCTCGCCGAAAATCCGGATTTCGTCGCCGCCGCACTCCCGACCCTGGTCGGACCGAGCAGCAAGGTTGCCAAGCGCGAGGACTTCGAGAAGGTCGGCGTGCCCAGCTACCTGTCGCCGAGCACCTGCCTCAGCACGGACAAGGTCAAGAACGAGTATGGCAGCCGCGACCAGCTGTGGAACATGGATCAGCTCTATAGGGAGATCGACGAGCTCTCGCAGATCTTCGACGTCGCCGATCGCGGCCAGGCGCTGATTGCCGACCTCAAGGCGCGGGAAGCGGCGTTGCGCGCCAGCGTTTCGAAGGATGGCAAGAAGCTCTCCTATGTCTTCTGGTTCTCCAGTCCGAGCCCTTCGGCCGACGCCTATCTCGGCGGCAAGAACAGCGCATCGGGCTTTATCGCCGATGTGCTTGGCGGCCGCAACGCCATCGAGGCCGAGGCGGAATGGCCGACGCTCGGCTGGGAAAGCATCATCGCGGCCAACCCGGATGTGATCGTCGTCGCCAATCTCGACCGCAATCGCTGGGAACTGGACAAGCCGGAAGCGAAGATAAAATTCCTCACCAGCGATCCTGCCGTGAGCCAGATCGCGGCTGTCAAGAACAAGGCCATCGTCGTGATGGACGGGCAGGCAATGAACCCGACCATCCGCACGATCTACGGTGCCGAACAGGTGGCCAGCCAGCTGAAAGCCCTCGGCCTGCTGAAGTGAGCATGACGCGCCGCTCCTTGCCGCAGCTGGCGGTACCGGGTCTCCTGGTGCTGGCCTCGCTTGCCGCCATCGCTCTGGTGGTGGCGGTCAGCGTCGGCATCGGCGACTTGCCGATCCCGCTTTCGACCACCTTTGCTGCGGTCACCAACCGCCTCGGCTGGACGGCCGTCCCGCTCAGCTGCATCCACGAAACCGTGATCTGGGATTACCGCCTCAGCCGGGCGCTGGTCGCCGCCTTCTGCGGCGCGGGTTTGGCGCTATCAGGCGCGATCATGCAGGCCCTGCTGCGCAATCCGCTGGCCGAACCCTATGTGCTCGGGATCTCGGCCGGTGCCTCGACCGGCGCGGTCGCCATCGTCATCCTCGGCATCGGAGCAGGTACGGTTTCGCTGTCATCGGGCGCCTTCGCCGGCGCCTTCGGTGCCTTCCTGTTCGTCGCGTTGCTGTCGAACGGAGCGCGCGGTGGTGCCGACCGCACGATCCTTGCCGGCGTTGCCGCCTCGCAGCTCTTCAACGCCGCCACCTCCTATATCGTCACCACCTCGGGCAACGCCCAGCAGGCGCGCGACGTGATGTTCTGGCTGCTCGGCAGTTTCGGCGGCGTGCGCTGGCCGGAACTTACGCTGGTATCGATCGTCATCGGCATTTCGCTGGTCGCCTGCCTCGCCTATGCGCGCGTTCTCGATGCCTTTGCCTTCGGCGACGAGGCCGCGGCCTCGCTCGGCGTCCATGTCGGCCGCGCCCGGATCGTGCTGTTCGCACTGACCGCCGTCATGACGGCAACGATCGTCAGCATGGTCGGCTCCATCGGCTTCGTCGGCCTTGTGGTGCCGCATGCCGCCCGCTTCATCGTCGGGCCGCTGCACATCCGGCTGCTGCCGGCATGTGCCATCTTCGGCGCCATTTTCATGGTGCTTGCCGATATCGCCTCGCGCGTGTTGATCCCCCACCAGGTGCTGCCGATCGGCGTCGTCACCGCACTGGTCGGCGTGCCCGTGTTTTCCCTCATCCTCTACCGGTTCCAGCGGGCATCATGAGCATCACGGCTGAAAACCTCATCTGGAACATCGGCAAGAAGACGATCCTCGACGGGATCTCCTTCGAGGCCCGATCCGGCGGCATGCTGGGCCTGCTCGGTCCCAACGGCTCCGGCAAGACATCGCTTCTGCGGCTACTGGCCGGCCTCAAGCAACCGGATGGCGGCCGGGTCACGCTCGACGGTAAGGACATTGCCGCAGTCGGCCGCCGCGCCCTGGCCCGCCGCGTCGCCTTCGTCGAGCAGCACGCCACCACCAATGCCAGCCTGCGCGTCATCGATGTCGTCAGGCTCGGGCGCTTTCCGCACCGGTCGATGTTTTCCGGCTGGTCGCTGGCCGACGAACAGGCGGTGGAAGCGGCTCTCTCACGCACGGGCCTTATGGAAAAGCGCAATGACCGCTGGCACAATTTGTCCGGCGGTGAACGGCAGCGCACCCAGATCGCGCGCGCCCTGGCCCAATCGCCGAAGGAACTGATCCTCGACGAGCCGACCAACCATCTGGACGTCCAGCACCAGATCGGCCTCCTCAGGCTCGTCTCCAGCCTGCCGATGACCAGCATCATCGCGCTCCACGACCTCAACCACGCCGCCATGTTTTGCGACGCGCTGATCGTGCTGGAGCGTGGGCGGATCGTGGCCTCGGGCACGCCGGAAAACGTGCTGACGGAAGCGCTGCTGCGGGACGTGTTCTCGGTCGAAGCCCGGGTGGAGCTGTCGCCGCATACAGCGAGACCGCACATCCATTACGTCAGATAACGCGTAGGCTGCAGACTTGGCGCCTGGAGATCGTTCACCGCAATCTGCTTTGCTTTCGGCTCGGCCCCCTCATCCGGCCTTCGGCCACCTTCTCCCCGAGGGGAGAAGGGAAAGCGGCGGCGTCGTAGGCAGGCCCTCAGATCATGCCATAAATGTTGCTGCCAGTGAGACAATGCCGCATCGGCAAACCTGCTGCTGGAAGTCTTGCGCCCAATCCGCTATATGACTATCTCCATGATCAGTAGTGTGACGTGCACGCAATCAATCTGGCGGATGCCAAAGCCCATCTGAGCGAACTGATCGACCGGGTCGAAGCGGGCGATTCGATCGATATCACCCGTCGCGGTAAGCCCGTCGCCCGGCTCACCGCGGTGGAAAGGCCCCGCAAGCCGATCGATGCGGCACTGCTTCAATCGTTGACGACGACGATGCCGCCCCAAGCCCAGAATGCTGCCGATCTCGTGCGGTCGATGCGGGATGGCGATCGCTACTGATGCTTTATCTCGATACGTCGCTGATCGTTGCGGCGCTCTCCAACGAAGCCACGACTCCGCGCGTTCAGGCCTGGCTGGCGGAGCAGGATCCGGCGCGGCTCCTGAAGCTGCGGACCGGACAGATCACCCTCGAGCAGCGCGCCGCAGCACTCGCCATGTTCAACAAGCTCGTCGCCGAGAGTTTCATCAAACTGCCCGTAACGGGCGGCCAGTTCCGGGCAGCGGCGAGGTTCGCTGATCAACATGCGCTCGGGCTGCGTGCGGGAGACGCGCTGCATCTCGCCATCGCGTCGGAGCATGGTGCCACAGTATATACGCTTGACCAGCGGCTGGCTGACGCCGGGCCAGCGCTTGGTGTCCCCGTGCATCTGCTGGCCTAATTCTTCTCCAGCTGGCCCAAGCGAGATAAGCGTTTCAGCGTTAGATCGTATTTCAGCGTAAATTCGGAAACGCCCGGATACGCGTCAATCATTCCCACTCGATCGTACCGGGCGGCTTGCTCGTCACGTCGTAGACGACCCGGTTGATGCCGCGGACTTCGTTGATGATGCGGGTGGCGGCGCGGCCGAGGAACTCCATGTCGTAGTGGTAGAAATCCGCCGTCATGCCGTCGACCGAGGTGACGGCGCGCAGCGCGCAGACGAATTCGTAGGTGCGGCCGTCGCCCATGACGCCGACGGTCTGGACCGGCAGGAGCACGGCAAAGGCCTGCCAGATGGCGTCGTAGAGGCCGGCCTTGCGGATTTCGTCGAGATAGATGGCGTCGGCTTCGCGCAGGATTTCCAGCTTTTCGCGGCTGATGCCGCCGGGGCAGCGGATGGCGAGACCTGGGCCGGGGAAGGGGTGGCGGCCGATGAAGCTATCGGGCAGGCCGAGCTCCTTGCCGAGCACCCGGACCTCGTCCTTGAACAACTCGCGCAAGGGTTCGACCAGGGCCATGTTCATGCGGTCGGGCAGGCCGCCGACATTGTGGTGCGACTTGATGG
This sequence comes from Rhizobium sp. HT1-10, assembly GCF_049472505.1. NCBI lineage: Bacteria > Pseudomonadati > Pseudomonadota > Alphaproteobacteria > Hyphomicrobiales > Rhizobiaceae > Rhizobium > Rhizobium sp. HT1-10. The sequence goes on from NZ_JBCEBQ010000004.1 coordinate 292,385, forward strand.
TGACCGAGGGGCCGCCGGAGAAGGAGACGCTTTCGATGACGTCTGGATAGAGCGTGCCTTGGGCAAGGAACTCCGCGCCGCCGAGCTTCTTGGCTTCCGCCTCGAAGACGTCGATGAACAGGCGGCCGATGGTCTTGCGCTTGGTTTCCGGATCGCTTTCGCCTTCCAGCGCATCGATGAACATGTCGGATGCGTCGACATGGACGAGATGCAGGTTGTAGTGCTCCTTGAACATGGCGACGACATCGGCTGCCTCGTTCTTGCGCATCAGGCCGTGGTCGACGAGGATGCAGGTCAGCTGGTCGCCGACCGCCTCGTGGATGAGCAAGGCCGCGACCGATGAATCGACGCCGCCGGACAGGCCGCAGATGACGCGCTTGTCGCCGACCTGGGCGCGGATGGCCTCGACCGCCTTGGCGCGGTAGGCCGACATCGTCCAGTCGCCCTTGAGGCCGGCGATGTTGTGGATGAAATTGGCGATCAGCTTGGCGCCATCGGGTGTGTGGACGACTTCCGGATGGAACTGCACGCCGTAATATTTGCGCTTCTCGTCGGCGATGAAGGCATAGGGTGCGTTCGACGATGTGGCGATGACCTCGAAGCCTTCAGGCAATGCGGTGACGCGGTCGCCGTGGCTCATCCAGACCTGGTGGCGCGAGCCGGAGGACCAGAGGCCCTCGAACAGCTTGCAATCCTTGTCGACCTCGAGGAAGGCGCGGCCGAATTCGCGGTGATGGCCGCTCTCGACCATGCCGCCGAGCTGCATGCACATCGTCTGCTGGCCATAGCAGATGCCGAAGACAGGCAATCCGCTGTCGAAAATGATCTGCGGTGCGCGCGGCGAACCTTCGTCGACAGTCGATGCCGGGCTGCCGGACAGGATAACCGCCTTCGGGTTCAGCCGGTGGAAGGCCTCTTCCGCAGACTGAAACGGGGCGATCTCGCAGTACACGCCGGTCTCGCGGACGCGGCGGGCGATCAGCTGGGTTACCTGGCTGCCGAAATCGACGATGAGAACGGTATCTGGATGATCTATCTGGGTCATGGCGAGCCTTTAGAGAAAAGCCTTGCTTCATGCAATCGGGCAAATGCCGGCTGTCTGGAAAATATTGTCCCGATTGTCCTGAATGCCAAGGCTTTCAGAACCAGAAGACCCCGTCCTCAAGGGCCGCGAACAAGCTGTCGACGGCATAGGAGAGCTTGCGGTCGACGATATGCAGATACTCCGTCCAGCCGCTGATATGCTGCAATTCGACGACACCGTCGGAAATGCCGCGCAGGCCGATCAGCGGCAGCTTGTAGGTCTGGCAGGCGCGCAGGACGGCAAAAGTCTCCATGTCGACCATGTCGGTGCCGATCGCGGCATAGGCGTCAGTGCCCGAAATGACGTTGCCGCCGGTGGACAGGCTGGCCGCCGGCACCGCCGGGATCCGCAGCGGCAGCTCGATGGTGGCGGGCAGGTCGAGAAAGGGTGTCCGGCCGCGCTCGAAGCCGAGCGGCGAGGCATCCATGTCGCGATAGGAGACCGAGCTGACCTGATAGACTTCCGTCTGCTCCAGCGTGGCCGAGCCGGCAGACCCGAGCGAGACCACGAGGTCGGGCAGTTCGTCGCGCGCGTCCAGCTGCTCCAGCGTCCGGGTGAGCACAATCGCCGCCTCAACGGGGCCAACGCCGGTCATCAGCGGCTCGATGCGGGTGCGCAGGAAGGGGCCGTATTCCGCTTCTGCCGCCATGACGAACAGGATGGTCTTGCCGGACACGGATTTCAGTTCGAACGTCATCCGGAAATTCCCTCTCTGCCGCGGATAACCATCATCGTCCCCGTCATCGAGGCGATCAGCTTGGCCGGTCCGTCGCCGATGGCATAGCCGCGCCCGTCGGCGACGATGATCGTCGTGCCCGGCTTGGTGACCTCGCCGCGAAACAGGAAGCGCTCGCCCCGGCCGGGCGACATCAGGTTGACCTTGAATTCGATTGTCAGGATCGAGGCTTCGGGGTCGATGACGCTGTAGGCGGCAAAGCCGCAGGCCGAATCCAGCGCGGCGGAGATGATGCCGGCATGCAGGATACCGTGCTGCTGCGTCAGCTTGACATCGAAGGGAAGCTCGATCTCGACCATGCCGTGCTGGACGCGCGTCAACTCGGCGCCGATGGTTTCCATTGCGGCCTGCTTCTGAAAACTCTCGCGAATCCGCTGCCGGAAATCGCCACTGCTGCCTTCGCCCATGCCACGCCCTCGTTGGTCACGGGAAAGTGGCATGGCTGCCGGTATCAGACAAGCGCCGTGAGGCCGATTTCAGTTCAGATAGGCAATGGAGGCGTTGAGCACCATAGCGAAGGCGACCCAGGCGGCATAGGGGAGGAAAAGCAGCGCAGCGATCCGGTCGCGATGCCAGCGATTGACGATGAAGGCGAGGATAACGATCAGCATCCCGATGATGATGACGAGGGCGATCAGCGGCTTTTGCAGGCCGAAGAAGAAGGGCGACCACAGGAAGTTCAGCGCCATCTGCACGAACCAAAGCTTCATGCCCTCGCTCCGCGCGCCCTGCAGCCAGGTCCGGGCGCCGGCGATGCCGATCAGGATATAGAGCGTCGTCCACGCCGGGCCGAACAGCCAGTTCGGCGGATTGAAGGGCGGCTTCACCAGCGACTGGTACCATTCACCGGGCAGATTGATGAAGCCGATCGCGATCCCGATGCCGAGAACGGCGGCAACGAAGACGAGATAGGTGATGGCTTTGTTCATCGCAGGTCCTTCCGGCATAGTCTTTTCGGCATGGCGTTCGGCCGCACAATCGCGGATCGCCGCGCGACCATAGTGCAGCCATGCGGCCGCGCCAAGGCGGGATGCGCTTGGGTGCCATCCGGACATGCCGAAGCATCCGGGCGATGGAAAGTCATCGCATTTGCCGTAAATTGTATCGGTCGGGGCGCCGAGAGCCTCGTATGGTATGAAGTGGGTGGTGTGTATGCTTGCTCGCAGCGTCCCGTTCGGAGTTTCCACCTGTCGGGATCTTCTTCGTCGCAGCCGCCGACCGTTCACGGCGTACTGCGGCGTGCGTGCCCAAGGCGAGTGATTTGTCGCCTTGCCAGGCAGGGCCGGGGCGGAAAACCCGACCGATGCCGTCCCGGGCACGCCCGGTCATTGGCGACCGGAGAAGAACTCTATCAGCGGACCTCGACAGACAACGTGCGCATCCGCCCCCTGCCAAAGCTCCGATCCCCTCTCGCCGGCATTCGGCCGGTGTAACCGATAAGGGAATGAAAGGAATATAATCCTACAATAACCATTTGGCAAGCAGGATTTTGCGGACGCCGTCGAAGCCGCCATCTGCAGCCGATCCTTGCCCGTGCGGCTGCGTTGCGGAGCCGACATTTGCTGTCCGTCGGCGCGCGTTGGGAGTACAGTCTCGCTGCCGGGTCGTGGGGACCGACGGCACGGAGGATGTCGCGATGACCAGCATTCTGCAATCGACCAAGACCTTCGAAGCCTGGTTGCGATCGACGCTCGGCGGCACGCTTGTCGACGCCGATCTCGACAAGAAGCACAAGAAGATGCGAAGCGGCGGCTTTGCCTTCCTGCGCGCCACCTATTGGCGCTGGGCCGAGACGATCCTCGACCTCTGCCCGGATCTGGCGACAGCGCCGGCGGTGCTGGCGATCGGCGACACCCATCTTGAGAATTTCGGCACGTGGCGTGACGGCGAGGGGCGGCTGGTCTGGGGCGCGAACGACTTCGACGATGCTGCGGCCATGCCCTACGGGCTCGATCTGGTGCGGCTCGCCACCAGCGCCATCCTCGCCCGTGAAGCCGCTTCCCCCTCGGCCAGCGCCATCGCCGCTGCCATTCTATCCGGCTACCGGCGCGGCCTCGGCAACCCGGCGCCTGTCATTCTCGAGCGGGACTACAAGTGGCTGCGCAACGCCGTGTTGCTGTCGAATGAGGAGCGCAAGGATTTCTGGGACAAGTTTGCCGCATTGCCAGCCTGCAAGACGGCGCCGCAGGACAAGTATGTGCAGGCCATCAGCCACTCGCTGCCGGATCAGCGCCTGGACATCGTGCTGAAGCCCCGGACCGCCGGCACTGGCAGCCTCGGGCGACCGCGATATGTCGCGCTGGTCGATCACTGGCGCGGCGGTCCGCTCCTGCGGGAAGCCAAGGCGCTGGCGATCTCCGCCTGGTCGCTGCGTCACGACCCCGCCGATAGGGCCATCCACGCTGGCATCATCGCCGATGGCCGGGCCCGCTCTCCCGATCCGCAATACAAGGTGACGGGCGATGTCCTCGTCCGCCGCCTGTCGCCGAACAGCCGCAAGATCGAGGTCGACGGCGATCTCGATACGCTGCTGTCACCCGACATGCTCGATCTGATGGGCTTCGAGATCGCCAATTGCCACTGCAATGACGCGTCCGTCGTTGCCAGCATCCGTGCCGATCTCGACAAGCGTGGTGACGGATGGCTGCACGCTGCGGCCAAGACGGCGGCCGCCGCTGTTGCAGCCGAGCAAGCGGAATATGCGGCTGCGACGTGAGGCCGGCGCAAGCCGCCGGGTGGCGGCTGGTCGCGCCTAGACCGGCTTGCCGATCCGCACGATATGCTGATCCCAGGCGACATCGCTCCGGGTCTTTTCGAAGATGCCGTCATAGGACGACACCGCAAAGCCCTGAGGCGCGGCAGCGATGCCCGCGGCATTGGCGATGCTCTTGACCTTGAGCACTGCCGCCGTTCTTCCGTCAAGCGTCACGGCCGTTCCATTGACGGGCGAGGTGACGCCGACCAGGTTTTCGCCGCGGTTGACGGCGATCGCGCCGACATAATTGCCGAGCGCCCGCGTCGTCTCGTCGGGCAGCGTCACGAAGCTCAGTGCCTCGCCCTTGCCAAAATGGCCGACAAGCGGCGGCAGCGTGTTGCGCGGCCCCTCATATTGGCAGGCAAACCAGATCCTGCCCGAAGCATCGATGTCCACATGCCGGGTCGAAACCTGGGCATATTCGGAGGGCAGGCCATGCTTTTCGATCAGCGTTCCGGTCGCTGCATCGATCAGCGTCAGCGATGGCTCCATGTGGTCGAGATTGAGCTTGGTGCGGCCGAATTCCGGATGGGTCTCTATGCCGCCATTGGCGACGACGAGCAGCCGGCCGTCGTCCGACACAGTCATGTCGTGCGGACCGGTGCCGAACGTCTGGTATTCGCCGATCCGGGCATAGCGGTTGCGGGCATCGTAGAGCCCGATGATGCCCCGGTTGTTGTCGAAATCGTTCTCGCTGGCATAGAGCAGCCTGCCATCCGGCGAAAAGCTGCCGTGACCGTAGAAATGCCGCCCCTCGGCGGAGGTGATGATGACCGGTTCGCTCTTGCCTGATGGATCGAAGATCATCGCATAGGTGCCCGGGCGACGGGCGAAGGCAACGCTGTGGCCCGACGTCTTCGAGAACGCCATGCCGTGGGCGCGAGCCGGTAGCGCAACACGGTCGACGATCGTGCCGCGCTCGGTCACCGTGGCGACCGCGAAGGAGCCGTCCTCGGCCCGAATGCCCGAGGCGTAGACCGCATCAGCCCGCTCGAGCGCCATCAGCGCGTCGGGCTGCAGGCAGGCCAGGAAGCCGATGCCGGCCGCCTTGACGAAGTTTCTCCGGTCGATCAACGCGCTGCGCAAGGCCTCAGTCTCCGTCGGCGAAGGAAAAGCCGGCCGAAAGACCGATGTTGACGCCATAACCGTCGGAGAGATCCGTGGCCAGCACGCGCGCCTCGGCCCGCAGCTCGTCTATCTTGGCGCGCTCGGCGGGATCGGCGATGGCAGCCTCGACGTCGGGCTTGATGGAGCCTGCTGTCTCGATCAGCGCGCCCAGTTCGGCGTCGATCTTGGTGGCGATCGCGCGCTTTTCCGGCGGCAGCAGGTCGGCCATGCCGGCCTTCAGCCAGAGGGCCTGCAGCCCCTCGAGATTGGCCTTGACGGAGACCCAGGTGTTCTGCGAGCGCCAGTAGATCGCCATATGCGGCCGCGCGGCCGAAGGGTCTCCCTTGTAGAAGGTCTCGAGGCGCTGGTCACGGACGTTCTCTGCGCCATGCACGAGGATGCCGAGCAGGGCAGTGATCGCTTCCTTGTTGTCCATGAAGTCGGCGCTGCCGGTGCCCGGCGCCTTCCAGGACGCCTGCACGCCCTTCGGATCATCCCATTCGGCTGCCAACTCGCCCGAGACGGCGGCGATGTTGCCGGCGACGGCCGCACCATAGCGGCAGCGGAAGCCGTTCTTGTCGGTGGCGAGCGCCTCCGAGCCATTGCCGTAGAGCACGTATTCCAGTGCAGTCAGGCTCTGCAGCGCCACGCTCTTGGCAGCCACGTCGGCCACGGTCGTGTCCTTCTCGTCCGCCTTGGCGATCAGCGCCTGGACCTGCTTCATACCGATCCCCTTGCGGTCCGGGTAGAACAGGATGTGCTCGAAGCGGTTCTTCTCGAGAACCGGTCCGACCTGGACGATTTCGATCGTCGACCAGGCCTTGATGGTGTCGGCGAAGGCCGACTTCGCGGCTGTCTCGGCCTGCGCCGAAGGTGCGCTGCAAAGGCCGGTCATGGCGGTGGTGAGTGCCGTCGCGCTCTGCTGCAGCCTGGTGTAGCCCGGCCGGATCACGTCATCGACGGCTTTCTGCATGACACCGGGCACGGCTGCGTCATTCATCGGGCCGGCCGGTGCCGGTTGCTGGGCATGGGCGGGCATTGCACCGGCGGTGAGCAGGAGGGCGGCAACGACGAGGTAAGAGGGGCGCATCACAGGGACTCCACGAAGGTGATCAGGGCTTGCCTATCGTCTTTCGACAGGGATGCAAATGCGTCGCGTGCTTTTGTCGCCTCGCCGCCATGCCATAGCACGGCTTCGGTGAGGTTTCGCGCGCGGCCGTCATGCAGGAAGAAGGTGTGGCCGCTGACGGTCTTGGTGAGGCCAATACCCCAGAGCGGCGGCGTCCGCCAATCCTGTCCGCCGGCCAGCCCGACGGCCTGCCCGTCGCCGAGGCCGGCGCCCATGTCATGCAGCAGGAAATCGGAATAGGGCCAGATCAGCTGGAAGGATTGCGCTTCCGTCCCGGCATCGCTGCGAGTGACGAATTTCGGCGTGTGGCAGGCGATGCAGCCGGACTGATAGAACATCGCCTTGCCGTGCAGCACAGTCGGATCGCTGACATCGCGCCGGGCCGGCACGGCGAGGTTTTCCGAATAGAAGGTCATCAGCTCCATCACCGCCTCCGGCGCTTCCGTCGGGCCGAGCCGCTTCTGCACACCGTTCGGCATGGCCAGACATTGCGTTTCCTTTTCCGTGCAGTCGCCATAGGCATTCGGCCGGTCCGGGTTGGAAATGCCGATATCGCCCGCGAGTGCCGCAGACGACTGGTCGCGCACCGTGGCGTTCTGCGCCTTCCAGCCGAACCGTCCGAGCGCCAGTTGTCCGGTCCTGTGATCGCGCACGATGGCGGCTTTGCCGGCGATGCCGTCGTGGTTGCGGTCCTCTGGGTCGGCGTTGGCGAGAATGTCGGCGTCCGGGATGGCCTCGATCAAGCCAAGACCCAGCATGGCCGGGGCCACACGGGCCGACAGCGTCGTGTCGGGCTCGAGCGGGCCGTAGGCGAGATCGGTGGCCGCAAAGCGCGGCTGGCGCAGCGACACGGTCTCTCCGCCGGCAAGGGTCACCGTGCGCTTGCTATAGGTGACGGCAACCTGGCCTTCGCCAGCGAGGCCCGGCACGGCGCTGTCCTGCAGCTGCGTGCCGTAGGTGGCATCGGGAAAGTTGACGACCTGCGCATCGTCGACCTGCTGGCGTTCTGCTGGCGTCCGGGGCGGTCGGGCCAGTCGCAGGAACATCGTCGCCGCCCGGCCGGCGGTGTCAGGCGGATGGCCGCGGCCATCGTTGATGTGGCAACTCTGGCAGGAGCGGGCATTGAACAGCGGGCCGAGGCCGTCCGTCGCCTGGGTCGAGGACGGCGACGTGACCCAGAGCTGACGGAACAGGGCATTGCCGAGATGGAAGTCCAGCCCGCGCTTGGGGTCGAGATTGGTCGGCGGCTGGGAGAAGGCCTGGCTGTTGACCGCAGCGGTCGAGGTGCCGGCCCCGCTCTCCATCGTCTCATAGGTCTCGGCCTTGGAGAAGTCTGATGTCGGACGGGTGACGGATTGCACGCGCTTGAGCTGCTCGGGCGTCAGGTCGGTCCGCACCGTCGGAGCATCGAGCCCATCTGCGGCAAACGACGACACACCGGCGCCAAGCATTGCCGCTACGAGAAAAACGGAGAAGAGAGGGCAGACGGAATGATGCGTCATCAAGGAAAATAGGGCGGCAGCGCGAGCGCCACCGCCCTCCTTCATCACTTCTTGAAGACGGAGCCGGGATTGTCCAGGCTGTCGGATCCTTCGAGCTTGACCGTGCCGACGTCGAGCGCGGCGATGACCCGCTGGATGCTCTTCGTCTGGTCGAGCAGGCCGTCGATGACGTTCTGGACGACGGCGTTGCCCTTGGTGTTGCCTTCGCCGATCATCTGGTCGTACTTCTCGATCGTCTCGCCGCGCTTGACCATGACATCGGATGCCTTCTGGGTGAGGGCGAACTTGGCCATCATCTCCTTGTCGACGGCCTTGTCCTTGTCGGCCAGCAGCTCATGCAGCGACGGGCCCTTCATCTTGGTGCCGTCGATGCGGGTGTAGTTGCCGGTATAGGCCGACTGGATGCCGACGATGTCGTTGTTGTAGGTGTTGTAGGTGTTGTCCGAGAAGCAATCATGCTCCTGCTCCGGATCGTGCAAGAGCAGGCCGAGCTTCATCCGCTCGCCGGCGAGTTCGCCATAGGAGAGCGATCCCATGCCGGTCAGGATGGCAACGATGCCGGCCTTCGGGTCCTTCTCGTCTTCCTTGGTGGCAGGGCCCTCGGGCGCCCAGTCGTCGGTCATCGTCTGCAGGTCGGCGACCAGTTTGGTCGAGGCCGACTTCAGGTATTCGGCGCGGCGGTCGCAATTGCCGCCGGTGCAATTCTTGACGTCGTAATCGGTGGCTGGACGCTCGCCGGCGCCCGGACCGGTGCCGTGCAGATCCTGGCCCCAGAGCAGAAACTCGATGGCGTGGTAGCCGGTGCCGACATTGGCGTCGACCTTGCCAGCGCTGTTGAGCGAGGTGATGAACTCTGGCGTCAGATGCGAGGCGTCGACATCCTTGCCGTCGATCTTGATCGTCTTGTTGGCAATGACATTGGCGACGTAAAGCGCGTTCTCGTCGCTTTCCGTGCCGTAGGACTTGTCGACATAGTCGATCAGCCCCTCGTCGAGCGGCCAGGAATTGACGTCGCCTTCCCAGTCGTCAACGATCTTGTTGCCGAAACGGTAGACTTCCGACTGCGAGTAGGAACGCGGGCCTTGATCCATGCGGTGCGCGCGGCATCGAGAGTCTTCTTGCTGGGAGCGGCGATCAGGGCGTCGATCGCCTTGTCGAGCTTCTTTGCGAGGATCAGTGAGTCCTCGTACTTAGCGTGGGCGACCTCGGTATAGTGCTTGACGATGGCAGCCTCGTCGACGGCGGCGCGGGCGGGAAGGGCGTAGGCCGTCATCGAAGTGGCAGCGAGCGCCAGGGCAGCGTAAAAATTGATTTTCAAAAGCGTGATCCTCTGCAGCTACGGCCTGTGCCGTCAGAACTTGAGCGATGGCTTCATGGCGCAAATTTAAACTTGTGTCAAACGCTCTAGTTTGGAATGGGTTTAACCGACAATTGCGCAAAGTAGGGGCATATGGAGAACCTGTTTGCTTGCAAAAATGGTGGTTGCGGATCAAAACCGCAGCAATTGCCGTCAGATTCGGAAAGCCCGCCATGATCCATCGACACTTCAGGCACTTCATCCATCGCCATGAACCGAAGGGCCATTGGCATGGTCAGGTGAAGGCGGGGATCGGCGCGTGCATCGGCATGCTCGCCGTCGGCGCGCTCGCCATCATGACCGGTATCCCGCTGCTGATCGCGCCTTTCGGTGCAACGGCTGTCCTGATCTTCGGGCAGCCAAAGAGCCCGTTGGCGCAGCCTGCCAACGTGTTTGGCGGCTATCTGGTCGCAGCCGTGATCGGTGGTCTGGCAATGGCCTTGGCGCCCGGACTGTGGTGGGTCGCGGCCATCGCCGTCGGCGTGACCATCGCGGCAATGCTGCTGTTGCGCGTCACCCATCCGCCGGCCGGTGCGGTGCCGCTCGTCGCCTTCGCTTCGCATCTGTCGGTTGTGCCGCTGTTCACGGTCGTGGTGGTCGGGGCGCTGGCCTTGATCGCCATCGCCGTTCTCCACCACGCCCTGCCGCCGCGACATCAATATCCGCTGCGGTCCGACTGATTACGGGTTGCGACGCATCCGGCAGAAGAAGAAGCCATCCGTGTCGGTGGAGGCCGGCGTCAAGGTGATTGTCCGGCCGTCCGAAGAGCGCGGCGCTTGCGCATCCGCACCGAACAGCGCGCCCCAGGAGCTCAGCGACTCGATGATCTCGAATTGCGGGTTCTCGGCCGTGAAACGCTGAACCTGCGCCTCGTTTTCCTCAGGCAGCACCGAGCAGGTGACATAGATCAGAATGCCGCCGGGACGCACGAATTCGGATGCCTGCAGGAGCGCTTCCTGCTGCTGCTCGATACGCTCGTCGAGGTTCTTCTGCGTCAGCCGCCACTTGGTGTCCGGCCGGCGGCGCCATGTGCCGGTGCCGGTGCAGGGCGCGTCGACCAGCACCTTGTCGAAGCGACCGGTCAAAGCCGCCAGGCTGGTCTTGCCATCATGCACCTGGACATTGCGGGTACCGGCGCGCTTGAGGCGCTCGATGATCGGCGCCAACCGCTTGCGGTCGGAATCGTAGGCGTGCACCTGTCCCTTGTTGTTCATCGCTGCGGCCATGGCCAGCGTCTTGCCGCCGCCGCCGGCGCAATAGTCGAGCACCTGGTCGCCCTCTGCCGGCATCACCAGATCGGCAACGATCTGCGAACCCTCGTCCTGCACCTCGAACCAGCCTTTTTGAAAGGAGAGTTCCGCCGTGACGTTGGGAAGACGGGAAGCGCCTTCGCCGGCGGCGATCCGGATGCCCAGACGCGCAATCTTGGCAGGGAAGGCGCCGACCCGGTCGAGTGCCTTGATCACCTTGTCACGGGTTGATTTCAGCGCGTTGGTGCGCAGATCGAGCGTCGGCCGTTCGGCGAGTGCCTTGGCTTCGACGAGCCAATCTGCGCCGAAGGCCCGCTCGAACGATGCCTGTGTCCATTCTGGAATGTCGCCCTGGATATAGCCTTCTGCGTCGGCGAGCGAGCGGATGGCAAAGGCTGCAAGGGAGGCTCCGCTCAAGGGCTCGGGAGCAAATCGGTCGCCCTCGGCTTCGGCAGCGAGGCTTTCGGGCGTCACGCCCCACTGGCGGAAGAGAACGGCATGGGCCAATGCTGCCGGGCTCTCGTCATCCATCAGGTAGGCGTGGGAGAGCCGCATGCGCAATGCGTCGTAGACGATGTTGCCGATCGCTGCCCGATCGCCTGATCCGGCGAACCGGTGCCCGAGGCCCCAGTCTTTCAGCGCATCCGCTACAGGGCGCTTGCGGGCCTCGATGTCGGCAAGGATCTCAATGGCTCCTTGAAGCCGGCCGCCCAAACGCATCTACTCTTCTCCTGCTTTCCCAGGGTCTCCTCAGCACGCGGGAGGAATTTCCGGATGCTGGCCAGACCTGTCAAGCGGCTAGGTATCCGCGATTGACGCGGAGAGCAAGCTTTCGCCTGGCGGCTGGGTCAGGTGACGACCGAATAGCAGATGTTGGCGGTGCCGGAGGAAACCATGCCGATGTCCTGCGCAGCGGCGCGGGAAAGGTCGAGGACGCGTCCGCGGATGAAAGGACCGCGATCATTGACGCGAACGACAACGCTCTTGCCGTTGTGCTTGTTGGTCACACGCAGCCGCGTGCCGAAGGCGAGGGAACGATGGGCCGCCGTAAGCGTTGAAGCATTCATACGTTCGCCGGAAGCAGTCTTGGAATGAGCTGCATACCAGGAGGCGCCGCCACAGCCTGTTGCTGCAAATGCAGCGATCGGGTTGATAACAACAGATGCCGATATAGTTGCGGCTATGGCGAGTGTACGGAAGATAATATTCAAAACTAATTTGCCCTCGACGTTGTTGAGCGCCGCTTGTTGGCGACGAGGGCTTAAATCCGGCCAAAAATGGCGAAAAAGTGCCATCTTCGATCACGGAATGTTACAGGGTGAAATATTCGTTGTGAAGCCGACGAGACGATCCTTGGTTCCAATTCCTTCAATTTTAGAAAAAAACAAATGGAATCAGAAGCAAATCAGACAATTATTCTGCGACAGACTCCCCGAGTCCCGAGATCACGTAATTTCTGAAATTTCTTTTGCGCCGATGCCATATTCATTGCCTTAGTTGCGCAAATTTAGAGGCGGTTAACCTTTAGGGCTCGCAATTTTCATCCCAAAATGAGACTTAGTAGGAAAATTCACCTCTTTGATCGTATGCGATCTGAGGCCTTTCCGAGGCGCGCGCCTGTTACATGCTGCCCCGGAGGCAGTTTTCCATGCGCCATCTGGTTGCAAGAATGGCAGACTCCCGCCTTGCGCCGGGCGAACTGTCAGCCGCGCCAGAGGCCCGAGGACCACAGCTGCGCGAGGGACATGCGGTATTCCGGATAGCCGAAGCGAAAGCCGAGCGCCTTCAGTTTCGCATTCGAAACGCGCTTGTTTTCGCCGTAGAAGGAGCGCGCCATCGGCGACAGTTCCGCAGTCTCGAAAGGCATCTCCGGCGGCGGTTCCACGCCCATCAGCCGTGCGGCTTCGGCCACCACGTCCTGCGGCGGGGCGGGCTCGTCGTCGGTGACATTATATATGCCTCCCAGGCCCCGCTCGGACAGGAAGAGGCTCGCTGCACCGATGTCCTCGACGCGGATGCGGTTGAACACCTGGTCTGGCTTCACCAGCCGCCGCGCCGTGCCCCTGTCGAGATTGCACAAGCCGTTGCGGCCGGGTCCATAGATGCCGGAGAGCCGCAGGATGGCGGTCGGCACCCCCAGCGTCGCGCCGATCTCCATCCATCCGTCCTCCGCCGCCACGCGTTCGACGGATCGGGCCGAAACAGGACGAATGGAGGTTTCCTCGTCGATCCATGCGCCCCTGTGGTCGCCATAGACGCCGACAGTCGACAGGTAGCCGATCCACTCGAGCTTCGGCATCAGCGTCGCGATACGCCCATCCGCCAGCCGGATGAGCGGGTCGCCGGCTTGTCCGGGCGCAATGGATTGCACCAGATGCGTCGTTTGCGCCATGTCTTCGAGAAGGCTCGGGTCGAGCCGCTCGCCGTCGAAGATCAGGCCGCGAATGGCCTGGCTTTCCAGTGCGGCACGCTTCTCCTCCGAGCGCGTCGTACCGACGACGGCATGGTCTGGCCCCGAAAAGCTGTTGGCGATGGCCGTGCCGGAATAGCCGCAGCCGAAAATCATTGTGTGCATGACATTATCCTCGCAGTGCGCCATTCCTCGCGCACCTCCTCGTCCAAATCATCGACTCTTTCTGCCGCAAATTGCGTAAACGCTCCAGTCGTCATCAACCGCGACAGCGCCCAGACCGCCATGCCGCGCACCTCAGGCGAGGGATCGTCGATCAGCCGTTGACATGGCTCGATCAGCATCGGGTCGCCCGAGTTGCCGGCAGCGATCAGCACGTTGCGGACGAACCGGCCGCGGCCGATGCGCTTGATCGGCGAGCCGCTGAAGAAGGTGCGGAAGGTCGGATCATCGAGACCAAGCAGGAAGGCGATCGACGGCTCCTTGAGGTCGTCGCGGGCGACGAGCTTCATTTCCGAGGCGCTGGCCGCGAACTTGTTCCAGGGACAGGCGGCCAGACAGTCGTCGCAGCCATAGATGCGGTTGCCGATCAGCGGCCGGAGCGCAGGATTGATCCGCCCCTTATGCTCGATCGTCAGATAGGAGATGCAGCGGCGCGCATCGAGTTGGTAAGGCGCCGGAAAGGCACTGGTTGGGCAGGCCGCAAGGCAGGCCGTGCACGAGCCGCAATGATCGGCCTCCGGCAGGTCGATTGCCAGTTCGGCGGTGGTGAACATCGAGCCGAGGAAGAGCCAGGAACCGTGCGTCCGGCTGACGAGATTGGTGTGCTTGCCCTGCCAGCCGAGGCCGGCGGCTTCGGCCAGCGGCTTTTCCATGACCGGCGCGGTATCGACGAAGACCTTGACGTCCTCCTTGGAGCGCGCTGCAAACCGCGTGGCAATCTCCTTCAACCGCCCCTTGATGACGTCGTGGTAGTCGCGGTTGCGGGCATAGACCGAGATCGCCGCCTTGTCCTTCTTGCCGAGGATGGCGCGGGGATCCTCGTCCGGCCCGTAGTTGAGGCCGAAGACGACGACGGAGCGGACATCGGACCAGAGGGCCGTCGGGCTGGCGCGTCGCTCGCGCGTCTCCGCCATCCACTCCATCGTCCCGTGGAAACCCTGGTCGAGATAGGTGTCGAGGCGCGGACCGGCCTCGCGGATGGAATCCGGGCCGGTGATGCGACAGAGATCGAATCCGAGCCGAAGCGCCTCGTCACGCAGGAAACCCGTCAGCACCTGTCGTCGCGCCTCCGCCTTGTCCTGCCGTGGCGCCGGGATGTCGCTGGGCTCAGGCATGGCGCGCCCCGTTAGAAATCCAGGTCGGTATAATGGGAAACTGGCGAGAGGCCACGCACGCGTTCGGTCAGCAGCGGCCGGAAGGATGGTCGCGACTTCAGCCGCTGGTACCAGTCCTTGACCACAGGCACCTCCGCCCAGGCGATCTCGCCCATATAGTCGAGCACAGAGATCGACGAGGCGGCGGCAAGATCGGCATAGCTCATCCGCTCGCCGGCCAGCCATTGGCGCGAGCCCGCAAGCCAGGTCAGGTATTTCAGATGCTGGCGGATGTTGGCGCGCGCCGTGCGCATCATCTTCGAGTCCGGGGCGCCGCCGCCCTGCGCTGCGGTCATCTGCAGCTTGTAGACCCGCTCGCGCGTCAGCGGCCGGGTGACGTCCTGCTCCATCTTTGACAGGAACCATTCGGTCAGCCGGCGGATTTCGGCGCGCTGGAAGGGGTCCTCGGCCAGAAGCCGCCGGTCGCGCTTCAGAACGCCGTGCGTTTCATCGAGATATTCCGAAATGACGGTCGCGCCGCAAAGCGCCCGCATGCTGTCATCGACATAGACCGGCAGGGTGCCGGCGGGATTGAGCGCCAGAAAGTCGTGACGCTTTTCCCAGGTCTGTTCTTCGATGAGATCGGCATGAAATCCGTACTCGGACAGGATAAGCCGGACAAAGCGCGAGGCGGATGACATGGAATGATGATAGAGCGTCGGCATGAAAACTCGGAACTATGATTGATGAATGGGTCGACAGGGCATGTTGTGTAGCGGCCCTATTCATGACGTGATCGTTGCAGCTATAGGAGTTCGGCTCCGTCAACACAAGCGAATCGGACCGACCGCCCTTTGACATAGGACACCAGATGGCTGAAGAAACCATCAACAGCCGATTGTCGGCTTTCATTCATCGCCCATCCGATCAATGAGGCGGATGCCATTCCCGATCCGCTCCAGCCACTCCCATCCGACCTATCCCAAACCGGAGACAATCCATGGACTACATCAATGCTGCCCTTCTCGGCGTCATAGAGGGGATCACCGAGTTTTTGCCGATCTCGAGCACCGGCCATCTGATCATCGCCGAGCAATGGCTCGGCGCCCGCTCGGAGTTGTTCAATATTGTCATCCAGGCCGGTGCCATTCTCGCCGTCACCTTCATTTATTGGCGCCGGCTAATGGATCTGATTCTCGGCTGGCGCGATCCGCGCAACCGGTCCTACGCCGCCAAGCTGATCGTCGCCTTTCTGATCACCGCCGTGCTCGGCCTGATCGTCAAGAAGCTCGGCTTCCAACTGCCCGAGACGGTCACGCCGATCGCCTGGGCGCTGATCATCGGTGGCATCTGGATGATCTTTGCCGAATGGGCAGCCGCACGCCGGCCGCAGTATAAGAGCATCACCTGGTATGTCGCGATCCTGGTCGGCATCGCCCAGATCGTTGCCGGCATCTTTCCGGGCACATCGCGTTCGGGTGCGACGATCTTCGTCGCCATGCTGGCCGGCACCGGCAACCGCGCCGCCGCCACGGAGTTCGCCTTCCTCGTCGGCATCCCGACCATGTATGCCGCCAGCGGCTATGAGCTCTTGAAGACCTTCAAGGATGGCGGTGCGGCTGGGGAAGACTGGGGTGCGCTGGTGATCGCTTTCATCGTCTCGACGATCGTCGCCTTCGTCGCCGTCAAATGGCTGCTGTCCTATATCCAGAGCAACCGCTTCACCCTGTTCGCCGTCTACCGCATCATCCTCGGCGCCATCCTCCTCGGCCTGGTCGCGACAGGGATCGTCCGCTAACCGCGACCTGACGCAGCATTCGCGCCGTCAACGGCGCGAATGCGTAAAGCGGCGGCGACCAATGGACCTGGCGACTGCGATGCAGTTGATGATGGATGGGAGGAGGGGCGGCACTGGCATCGCGGCTTCAAGCCACCGAGCGCTTGCAGCGCTAACCTCTGTGCCAATTCGTAACGAAAAGCCGGGGCATTTGCTCCGGCTTTTTCGTGTCATTAATGGGCGATCGAAGCGGAATCGATGGAGCCCGTGCTGCAGGGATCGACACCGTAAGCCGGCGAGCATTCGCCCTTGACCGCAGCAACGCTGCCCGGTGCCATGAACGATCCCGCGACGATAACCAGCGCCGCACAGACAAAAAGAAGCGCAATTGACTTGCCCATCAAACAATACCTTTCAGCGAAAAATAGCTCACGTTCAGACCCTTGGGACGTCGTCCAGTGCGCAGCTTGTTAGTCAGTGGAATGGAATTTAGCAATAATGGTTCCTGCTGAATTTCCCGTTAATCCGACTATTCCGGGGCTGCGTCTTTTGGGCAACGGTCTGCGGTGCATAATCACCGGAAATGCCGGAAATACGCCGTTTTCCAGCCACAAATGGAAAACGTCGCCGGCGGGGTCCGCAGACGACGTTTATCTTTTTCATAAAATTTTTGGTCTGATCAGGCTGCCTTGCCGGTGCCGGAGAACTGGCCCTGCGGTCGGAAGCGGACCAGATAGGACGGCAGCACCGAGGTCAGCAGCGTCGGGCGGATGCCGATCCCGGAAAGCGTTCGGCCATCCGCTTCCGCCTCGGCGGATACGACGTTGTCGACCTTCAGCAGCGTCACCTGATCCGGTGTGATCGGCGGTGTGATCAGCGGGATCATCGACGCGATGCTGCCGATCGTCGAGGCGAGGCCGAAGGGCAGCGAGACCAGCGGCCGCTTGCGGTTGACGACCTTCAGCACCAATTCGAGACATTCACGGAACGTCAGCACTTCAGGTCCACCCAGTTCATAGATCGCACCCGGTGTCAGCTTGCCGTCGACGGCGCGGCCGACAGCCTCGGCGACATCCTCGACATAGACCGGCTGAAACCTGGTCTTGCCGCCGCCGATGAGGGGAAGGGCAGGGGCCAGGCGCGACATGTCGGCGAACTTGTTGAAGAAACCGTCCTCGGGTCCGAAGACGATCGACGGACGCAGGATGACGGCATCCGGCAGGATCGACAGGATTGCGGCCTCCGCCTTGCCCTTGGTCCGCCCGTAGGAAGAAGACGAGCCGCTGTTGGCGCCGATGGCAGAGATATGGGTGAGCTTGGCGCCGACAGCGCGGGCCGCCTCGGCGATCGCCCGGCCACCGAATTCCTGGACGGCATCGAAGGTGTTGCGGCCGCTCTCCGACAGGATGCCGACGCAGTTGACGACGAACTGCGCCCCTTCGACAGCGCGGTCGATCGAGTCGCGATAGCGAAGGTTGGCCTGGACGAAGGAAATCTGCCCGAGATTGCCGGCTGTCATCAGGAAGCCGGCAAGATCGGGACGCCTGACAGCCACCCGGATGCGGTAGCCGCGCTTGGCCAGAACCCGAACGACGTGCCGCCCGACAAAACCCGAGCCTCCGAACACGGTCACGAGCGGCGGCAGGTTGGAGAGCGTCATGGCGAATTCCTCGAAAGGCTATGGTTCTGATGGGAAGGTCTTAGCCGAATCGCTGCGCAAGGTGAAGGGCTTGCAGCGCCGTCATGGGCGCTGTTTTGCGTCCTGCTTTACCCCAGAAGGCGTTCACTCGACCCTGCCAAGGCCGAAGGGCTGGAGTTCCAACCGGTCGACGGCGCTCGAAGCGTCCTCACTCCATGCGCTGACATCCACCGTCAGGACGCGAGGGGTGAGATTGGCGACCCAGAGCAGGCGGCCGCCATCCTGCTTTTCGACCGCCAGTGCCAGGACCTTGTCGGGCGCGCTGGAAACGCATTGCGTCCAACGGGCGTCGAACAGGGCGGCCAACCCCTGAACGACCCCATGCAGGGGGCGCATCCGCCCTACACCGACCGGCTCGCCGGGCCCGGCGATGAGCCCGAATGGTCCTGTCAGCGCCGAGAGTGTCAGGCAGTCCAGCCCCGCCTCGACCACCCGCGCCGCATATCCGAGCGCGAAGGCGGCGGCGAAGTCGGCGGTATGGCGCGGATCGGTGTTGGCCATGGCGATGCGTCCGCCGGCCGGATTGTCCATCGTCCGGCTGCCGTAGGGGTTATGGCGCATCGGAATGGTCGAGGGGCAGATACGGTAGGCCTTGTCGCCATAAATCGATCGCACCGAGCGGGTGATGAACGGCAAGGCCTCCAGCGTCTGCATGACGCTGAGGTCGTCGGCGGCATGGACGATGGGATTGGTGCAGTGGGTGATGAAGTCGAGCATGTCCGGCGGTACACGCTTGCGGTTCAGCTCGGTGAAATAGCTGAGCATTCCGCCGCCCAGACGGCACGCGGGAAAGGCCGCGCGGGCAGCGCTGTAAACCGCGTCGAGCGGTGGACAGTCGGGCCACGCGCTGCCGGGCGGGGTCGATTGGCGATCGACGGCGGGTGAGACGACGATGGCATCGGGTGCAAAACCGGCGGCCCGCGCCATTGCCGCGATCTCGGCGAGTTCGTCTGTGACCGCAGTCCGGCAAGGCAGCGCGATTTCGAGCGTCGTTGTCCCTTGGTGCAGCGCCGCTATCGCAGCAAAATCGGCCAATGCCCGACCATCATGCCCGGCGAGCGGATCGAAGTGGAAGAGCAACTCCTGCACACCGAGGGCATTGAGCCTGGCGCCGGCAGCAAAGGTTGTGGCTGCCTCCTCGGGCGTCACCACCAGCCCGATGGCGGGCATGCGTCCTGACGCGGCACCGGGCGTCAGGCGGACAAGCTCCGGCCCGGCACTCCCTGCGGCCGGCGCCGGCAAAGCCTTGCGACTGTCCGTGATCGTTAGCACGACCCGCTGGCGCACCGGCTCATTGGCCTCGATGGTATAGGGCCATGGCAGCGCTAGCGGCCGGACATAGGTCTTGTAGGAAGCGTCGGACCAGTTGCGCTGGTCCTCCATCTCGAAGGTGTCGCCCTCCATCAGGCATTCGGCTGTCACCTCCGGCATCACCCGATGGGCGATGCCGCGCATCGCCATGAAGGGTTGCCACGGCGCGATCAGGTCGGGGAAGGTCGAGGTCTCGATACTGCCGTCGACATGGGTGACGGTGACGGGCTGGCCGGCAAGGCCGACGATCGGATGCAGGATGCAGAAGCCACAACGGCAGGTCTCGAAGCCGCTCCGCGACATCGCCTCGGCATGAAACACCAGCGGCCCGCCGGCTTCCGAAAGGATCGTCACCCGAAGCACGAGCTCCGTGTTTTCGGGCCCATGGCATCTTGCGGTGTAGCTGACGGAGAAGCCATCGGCGCGCTGGTCGACGACCAGGTTGTCGATATCAGGATCGTAGGTACCCCAGTCGCGGTCGCGCACCAAGAAGGCGACGCCGCGCAGCACCTCGACGCCATCGTAGCGGACAGCGCGCAACTGGCCGCCGGCAAGGTCGGCAGTCAGCCTTCCGGCAACGAGACGAACCGGCTGGGCCTCGCTCTTGTCCGTGCCGTAGAGGGCAAAGCTGCGGTCGTGCCGGTCGCTTGGGTTCATGCCAGCATGGCTTTCACGTCGATCGTGCTGCCGCTGGCCGCACTTTCATAGGCCGCCTCGACCAGCGCGAAAGTCTTCAGATTGTCTTCCCCTGATGTCGAGGTTTCCCCGCCCGTCTGCAGTTGCTCGGCCCAATGCTGCTGGATGGCAAAGACGCTTTCCTGAATATTGTGCCAGGGCCGAGACGCCCAGGGGAGCAGGGTGGGCGCCACGTCGCTGGTCTGCGTGCCGTCCCGGCCGGTGACCTCGAGGCGATAGCCCTGCAGCAGCCGGATGGAACCCTCGCTGCCGTCGATCTCGACCAGCGTCTCCGGGAAGGGCTCGACCGACTGCTTCGTCGCATAGCTGACGTCGACGACCGAGGTGACGCCGCTCTCGTGGTCGAGCAGCATGGTGGCGACGTCCTCGCCCTTGATGGCAGGGTTGACGCGCATCGTGCGGGCCGTCATCGCCTTGACGTCGCCGAGCAGGAACCGGGCGATATCCAGCGTATGGATGCCGAGATCCTCGATGATGAATCGCTCGCCCTCGGCGAGATAAGGCTGACCGGAAAACACGTCGTAACCAGAGCGGAACGACAGCCGACCCCAGAACGGCGTCCCGATCACGCCCGCGTCGAGCGCCTTGCGGACGGCCTGGATGGGTGTCTGCCAGCGGAAATTCTCGTGGATCATCAGCGGCACGCCGGCGGATTTGCAGGCCGCAACCATCGCCTTGGCATCGTCTAGCGTCTTGGCAAAGGGTTTCTGGCAGATCGCCGGCACCTTGTGGCGCGCAGCCAATTCGACCAGCGCCCGGTGGCTGGAGACGGTGGTGGCGATGTCGACGAAGTCGAAGCCGCCATCGGCAAACATCTCGGCCGCATCACTATAGCGCCTGGAAATGCCGAACTGGTCGCCGACCACCTTCAGCCGCTCGGGATCGCGGTCGCAGATGGCGACGATGCCGGCACCGGCGACGTCCTGCCAGGCATGCATCTGGTTGACGGCAAAGAAGCCGCAGCCGATCAGGGCGCCACGTAACTCTGTCATGTCTCAGCCCGCCTTTGCCATCTGCATCAGGGTCACCCGCTGCTGCAATTTCCGCTGTGCCTGGTCGACGACCACGGCGATGATGATGACCAGCCCCTTGATGACCATCTGCCAGAAGGACGAGACGCCCATCATTACCAGTCCGTCGGAAAGGATGCCGATGACGAAGGCACCGACGATGGTGCCGCCGATCGTTCCGCGCCCGCCCGACATAGAGGTCCCGCCGAGCACCGCCGCGGCGATGGCATTCAGCTCGAAACTCTCGCCGGTCGCCGGATGGGCAGCCATCAGCTCTGACGAGATGACGATGCCGACGATTGCCGCGCAGAGGCCGGAGAACATATAGACGAAGATCTTCACCAGATCGACCCTGACGCCCGACATCCGCGCCGCGCGCTCGTTGCCGCCAACGGCAAAGATGTGGCGGCCGATCGGCGTCGAACGGGCGACATAGGCAGCGGCAAGCGCCAGCACGATCAGGATCCAGATGGAGACGGGCAGCCCGAGGATGCGGCCGGCGCCGAAGAAATCGAAGCCGGTGGTGGCATATTCCGGCCGCCCCGAGAGGTTCGGAAAGGTCTGTCCGTCCGACGACAGCAGCGCCAGACCGCGCGCGACATAGAGCGTGCCGAGCGTTGCGATGAACGGCGCGACATTCAGCTTGGTGATCAGCAGGCCATTGATCAGGCCGATGCCGATGCCGACGGCAAGCACGATCAGGACGATCTCGAACAGGTTGAAATAGACGGTGTAACCCATCGGCAGATCGACGCCGTTGAGGATCAGCGCGCCCGCCACCATGCCGCAGAGTCCGACGATCGAGCCGACCGACAGATCGATGCCGCCGGTGATGATGACGAAGGTCATACCCATCGCCAGGAAGGCGTTGAGCGCGACGTGCTTCGACATCAGGATCATGTTGGCTGTCGAGGTGAAATTCGGGGCCGCGAAGGAAAAGAAGATCAGCACCGCGAACAGCGCGATGAAGGTCCGAAGCTTCATGACGGTCAGAAGAACCGAGCCGCTCGAGCGCCGGACTGCCGGGATGGATGTGGAGGTGTCCGCCGTCATGATGCCAGTTCCCTTGTATGTCCGTGTCCCTTGGCCGAAGCCGCGATGATGGCTTCCTCGCTGGCCTCGTCCCGATTGAAGATCGCCACCAGCTTGCCGTTGCTGAGCACGGCGATGCGGTCGGAGAGCGCCATGACCTCTTCGAGGTCGGAGGTTGAAAACAGGATGGCGAGGCCTTCGCCGGCCAGTCGCCGCATGGTGCGGAAGACATCGGCCTTGGCGCCGACATCGATGCCGCGGCTCGGCTCGTCCATCAGCAGCACTTTCGGATTGGTCATCAGCGCCTTGCCGATCACAACCTTCTGCTGGTTGCCGCCCGACATCGAGGTCACCTCGAAATCCGGATTGGGTGCCTTGATCGACAGTTCCTTGATGCTGTCGCGGATCGCCTGCCTTTCGGCGCCGGCGCGGATATGGAAGAATTTGGCGAAGCGCCCGAGGCTTGCCAGCGTCAGGTTGCTGGCAATCGACAGGATCTGAACCAAGCCTTCGCGCTGCCGGTCCTCGGGGATCAGCGCCAGTCCGCGACGGATGCGCCGGGTGGTGTCGCGCTCGCGCACCTCCTTGCCGTCGATGTGGATCTTGCCGGTCGATTGCGGGTGGCGGCCCATGATGCATTCGAAGAATTCGCTGCGACCGGCGCCCATCAGCCCGTAGATGCCGAGAATTTCGCTGGCCTGGACGCTGAGCGAAACATTGTCGACGGCAAGTCCCCCGGTGGCGCGCGGCATGGTGATACCCTCGGCGCGGAACATCTCGCTGCCCATCGCATGACCGTCGGCCTTGGCAAAGTCCTTGGCGTCGGAGCCGATCATCGATCGGACGATCCACTTGGTGTCGATGTCCTTCACCAGCGCCTGGCCTGTGATCTGCCCGTCGCGCAACACGGTGATGTAATCGCCGATGCGCATCAGCTCTTCCAGCCGGTGGGAGATGTAGACGATCGCCACGCCCTCGGCCTTCAGCTCGGCAATGACCTTGAACAGGATATCGACTTCGGCTGCCGACAGCGCCGAGGTCGGCTCGTCCATGATCAGGATACGGGCATCGAGCGAGATCGCCTTGGCGATTTCCACCAGCTGCTGCTGGCCGATCGGCAGATCCTCGACCATTGTCTCCGCATCGATCCCGGCATCGAGCTTCTTCAGGTACTGGTTGGCCTTGGCGACCTGCGCCTTGTGGTCAATGCCGAAGATGCCTCGGGTGATCTCGCGCGTCGCAAAGATGTTCTCGGCGACCGTCAGGTTGGCGAACAGATTGAGCTCCTGGAAGATCATCCCGATGCCGTTCGCCTGGGCATCGGCGGGGCTGTCGAAATGGATCGGCTTGCCATCGAGGATGATGCGGCCGATGGTCGGCTTCTCGACGCCGGCGATGATCTTCATCAGCGTCGACTTGCCGGCGCCATTCTCTCCGACCAGCACATTGACGGCGCCGCGCCGCAGTTCGAGGTTGGCGCGCTTGACGGCGACGATGCCCGAATAGACCTTCGTCACATCGTCGAGCCGGAGGATGATATTGTCCGCTGCCTGGTCTTCCATGCTACTGGCCGATCACAAGCGTTGCGGGCGTCACCAGCGGCAGCTGGCCGGGAGTTGGCAGCGGAAATGCGCCCGTCACCTTCACGGTCTTGCCGGGCAGCGCGTCGCGCGGCAGCGACGCCAGCACGGTGGCATTGACCTTCTCGTTGAAGGACTTGCCGAACTGCGCCCATTCGATCTGGTTCTTGAATTCGTTGAAATTGACGATGTCGAGGCTGTCGCGCAGCGCCGTGCCGCGAATGGCCGGGCCGATCTGCACCTTGAGGTCGGCCTTCCCGTCGCCATCGACGTCGACCTCGATCGTGGCCGCACGCGAGGCCGTTTCGGCGGCGGTGATCTTGCCCTCGAACTTGACCAAATAGGTCCAGGGGGCATTGCCTTCCTTCTCGCGGTGGCCGAACTTGGCCCCGGCGTCATCCGGGTTGGCGGCAATAAGCGTCATCACCTGCTTGAAGTCGCCGGCGCGTTTTTCGATCGAGGGCAGGGCCTTCGCCTGCCAGATGGCCTCGACCCTGTCGCCGGGATTGAACTCCGTCTTGGCCGCCGCCGCTGCCTTTTCGGCTGCCGTCTGCGTCTTGACGATCTTGCAGCCCGGCAGGGCTGCAGCCGCCAGCATCGCCATCAACAACGCGCCCTTGATCCTCACCATTGGCATGCACTCCACCCGCATCAATGCTGTCAAATCCTGAAAACGGAGAGCGGGGTTGCCGCTCTCCGTCTATGTCAGTCCCGGGAGATCAGTTTTTCAGCGCGAAGGTTTCGAGCTTGTCTGCATTTGCGGCGTTGATCAGCACGCAATCCATCAGCTGCTTTTCTTCCTTCGGGACGGTTTTGTCCTTGATGTAGGCTGCGGCCTGATCCACGGCGAGCTGCGCCTGAGCATAGGCCGGCTGCATGACGGTGGCCTTGATGCCGCCCGCCTTGATCGAATCGCGGACATCGTTGGAGCCGTCGAAGCCGACGACGATGACATCCTTGCGGCCGGCAGCCTGCAGGGCGGCAATCGCGCCCATGGCCATGGTGTCGTTACCGGCAATGACGCCCTGGATCTTCGGATTGGCCTGCAGGATGGTTTCCATCTTGGAATAGCCTTCCGTCTGGCTCCAGTTGGCCGACTGCTGGGCCACCATCTTCATATCCGGATAGTCGTCGATGACGTCGTGGTAGCCCTTGGAGCGGATGCCGGCGTTGAGATCGGCTTCGCGGCCGAGCAGCTCGACATAGCTGCCCTTTTCGCCCATCAGCTTGACGAACTCTTCGGCGCCGAGCTGTGCGCCCTGGTAGTTGTTGGAGACGATCTGCGACACGGCGATGCCGGTAGCATTGATTTCACGGTCGATCAGGAAGGACGGGATGCCCGCGTCCTTGGCCTTCTTGACGGCGGCGATCGAGGCTTCCGAGCCGGCATTGTCGAGGATGATGGCCTTGGCGCCACGGCCGATGGCGGTGTCGATCAGCTGCGACTGCTTGTTGGCGTCGTCATCGTGGCTGAGCACCAGCGTGTCGAAGCCTAGCTCCTTGGCGCGGGCTTCGGCGCCGACCGACTCGGCCTTGAAGAACGGGTTGTCGAAGGCCGGCGTGATGATGGCGATGAGGTCTGCCGAAAAGGCGGGCAGGGCCGTGCCGAGCGACAGGACGCCGGCAAAGGCAGCGATGGTGAGCTTGCGTGTCAGTTTCATAGTTATCCTCCCAGATGTGAAAATCAGCCCCGTTTCCCGGACAGGGCTGTCGAAAAAGGGAGAGCGAATGCTCTCCCTGGTATCAGGTGATGCGCTGAATGCTGGCAGCGATCTCCTTGGGTTCGAAAACCTTCTTCCAGTCGTCGCGCATCAGCGCCGGAATGCCGAACTCGATGGCCTTGTTGCAGGCATCCGAGAACACGCCCTGGACTTCGCCGAAGATGACGGCACCGAGCACGTTGAGGTGGCCGAGCAGGAAGTCGCGGGCGGCTTCTTCCGGAACGCCGCGCTTGACGCATTCGTCCATCGCCTGCTTCATGACGACGAGCAGCGAAGCGGCCACTGTCTCAGACAGGCCGGGCTCCAGCATCGCCATCTGGTCGACGGTGACGCGGTGCGAGCGCATGACGGGCGCCCAGATCGTCTTGGCAATTTCCTCGCCGAGGCCATAGGCCTCATCAGGCCCCTGCATCAGGGCGGAGACAATGTGCTGCTTGGCGAACAGGCCGCCGAAATGGTCCTTCTTCGCCTGCATCTCCGTCTCGTCGTTGAAGATCGGCGGATGGCAGGGGTGGGTGACGAAATAGGTGAGATCCGGACGCTCGGGGAAGTGACCGGCGAAAGGCGCTGCAGCGTCGAGCGCAACCACCATCGTGCCGGCCTTCAGCTTGTCGGCGATGCCGGCGGCCACCTTGCCGATATGCGTGTCCGGAACCGCGAGGATGACGACATCGGCGCCATCGAGGGCCGCGTCGACATCGAGGCAGGAAAGCCCGAGGTCATTTTTGAGGCGCGCCTTGCCGGCGTCGCTGATTTCGACGTGACGGACGTCGAAGCGGGAGCCCTTGAGGTTCTTGGCCAGCCGGTAGCCCATTTTGCCGCCGGCGCCGAAAAGTGCAATCGAAGTCATGTTGTTCACCCAATCTGTCTGGTGTGGCGACTATAATCAACTGGTATGATGAGTCAATGAGTATAGCAGAAAGCGTGTTGTTTTGTGGACGCGGCCTGCGGGCCCACGTCCTGTTCAGGCCGCCAGACCGTCACGGATCTGGGCAAAGTAGCCGTCAGCGCCGACCTGTCCGCCCTTCAGCGCGATCTGCAACCCGTTCGTCGCCCGGTCGTTGCCATGGGCCGTGCACAGTGGCGAGCCCGGCGTCTGCGGCAGCGGCAGCAAGGTCGTCAACGCCTCGACGTTGAGTTCCTTCAGCGCATGGCTGGACGTATCGCCGCCGGCAATCACCGCACGGTCGAGCCTCTCCTCGGCAATCAGGCGATGCAGGATGGCACCGAGAATGCGGCCGAGCCGATGGCGGCTGCCGGCAATCCGGTCGATATCGCCGCCCCGGTCGGCGGAGGGCCCGAGCGCCGTGTTGAGAATGACGCTGCGGCCCTCCCTCAGGCTGGCAATCCCGCGGGCGACAGCCCTGTCGATGGCCGCAGTGCCGTTCTCGCCGAGCAGTTCGAGCGGATCGAGATTGATGCCTTCAAAGCCGTTGGCAGTGGCATGGCGGATCTGCCGCTCCGTTGTCGGCGAGACGCTGCCGGAGACGACGGCGATGCGGTCGGCCTTGCCGGGAAGCGGGAAGGCGCTTGCGCCCGAAGTCAGGCCGCTCTCTCTCCAGGCCGCCAGCAGCGCATATTCGAGGCCCGACGAACCGGCGACGAACCAGCCGCCATCGGCCTTGATCCGCCAGAGCTGTCGGCCCGCCTGTGTCTGGCTCTCAGCGCTGTCGACGTCGAAGAGTAGCATCCCGGCGCATGCGCTGGCGAGCGCGTCCACCCGTCGGTTGGCGTCGGTGGAAGACAGCAACGCCAGGTCGGCGAGCGCTGTCGGAAGTGCCGTCTGGTCCTGCAGATGCGCGCGCAAATCCGCCTCGCGCATCGGCGTCACCGGATGCCGGCTCATGACGGGATGGCGGTCGATGCGATAGACCTCGCCCTGGTAACCGGCAAACAGATGGCCGAACGCGGTATAACGCTTCAGCTGCGGCGCGCCGACCACGAGCGGCACGAAGGCCTGGTCGAACAGCGCCTTGCCGATCTCCACGGCCTTGCCGATGTTGCCGATCGCCGGGCTGGAATCGAAGGTCGAGCAGACCTTGTAGTGGCAGATGTCAGCCTTCAGGCTCTTCAGCCATTGGAACGCCGGCGTCAGATGCGCGTCCATCCAGTCCGGCGTCTCGCTGCGGCTGGTGCCGGCAAGACCGATGGCGCGGCAATGGCTGAAGCGGGCCAGCAGCGCCGCGTCCGGCTCTCCCATGAACAGCACGGTGTCGACGCCGTTGGACGCCAGCGCTTCCATGACATCGGTCGAGCCGGTCAGGTCGTCGCCGTAGTAGGAGAGCAGCAGATCGTTCTGAGCGGACATGGTCATTCCCCTCCGTTGCCGAACTTTTTGAGCGAAGCTGCCAGTTCCGGATGCGTCCGGGCATAGGTCTCGAGTTCGATGTCGCCAACTGCCGCCTGCCAGGCCTGCTGCACGGCGCGCACGCCGGCGGCAGGACCCCCGGGATGGCTGACGATGCCGCCGCCGCAGAGATACATGAGGTCCGTGGTGCGGCCGGTGCGCTGGTATGTTTCCGGCGCCTGGCCGCCCCACTGGCCGGAGCCGGCGACGGGAAGCGCGCAATCGGCCTCGGAGAACATCGGCGTGCTGACGGCCTTGAAGGATTCGACGAAGCTTTCGTCCGGCTCCCAGTATTTCACCTTGATGCCGTTGATCTGGAACTGGTCGACGCCGAGCAGCCGCCAGAATTTCTGCCAGACCTTGAAGTCGAGCCCGATGCCGGGATGGCGGGTCAGCACGTCCCAGCCGTTGCGGTGGGCATGCAGCACCAGCCCGGAGCGCTTGCGCAGGAAGGACATGGCCCCCATGCCGATCGAATTGATGTTGACGACCGCGCAGTTGCCGCCGGCCTCCAGAACCATGTCGTGGTTGCGCATCATCTCGTCGGGGTCGGTGTGCGAGATGCCGAAGGCGTACATCACCTTCTTGCCGGTCTTCTGCTCGTGGTCGAGGATAAGCGGCATGATGGCCGCGACCCGCTCCTTCAAAGGCGAGTAGACCGGGCTCATCAGCTTCTCGTCGTCCTTGATGAAGTCGACGCCGGATTCGATGAGTTCGCCGACCAGCGCCGCTGTCTCCATCGGCCGAAGGCCCAGCGCCGGTTTGACGATGGTGCCGATGATCGGCCGGTCATGAACGCCGGTCAGCCGGCGCGAGCCGGCGACGCCGAACTGCGGGCCGGGATAGGCATCGCGATAGGCCGCCGGCAGGTCGACATCGACGACGCGCAGGCCCGTCATGCCGCGAATGGAAAAGATGCCGCCGATGGCAATGGTCATCAGCGCCGAGAGGTCGGTGCCGACAGCATCCAGCGGAAAGTCGATGTCGACATCGGCGCGCCGGATCGGGCCGTGCCCAACGGCTGCTTCCGGCCAGCTCGGCGAAACGGCATCCTCGAGCGGCCGGATCGCCACGACACGGGCCGCGACACGTGCCTTCAGCTCCTCGGTTTCACCGGGAACGGCAACGAAGGTGCCGGTCGACTGGTCGCTGGCGATCTTTTCGGCCATGGCTTCGACGCTGCCGGGCGTCTCGATGCGGTAGGTAACTCTAATCTGCATGAAATCTCGGTTGCTCCTCTCGCCACGCCTCGAAAAGCGTGACGTCAACGGCCTAACTGGTATAATGAGTATTCCAACGAGGCAAGAAAAAGTTTTTGCGGGATTTGGCGCGGTTGGGCGCTGCAGCCTGATTGACGTTTTCCCAAACGACGGGAAATGTGCATAAGGAAGGGTCTAGATGAGCCGGAAAGAATCCATGGACCAACCGAACGAACCCATTGTCCGTCGCAAGCTGTCAGACGAGGTTTTTGCCCGCCTGGAGCGGATGATCACCAGCGGCGAGCTTGAGCCCGGCGACGAGATGCCGTCGGAACGAGACCTGATGGAGCGCTTCGGTGTCGGCCGCCCGGCGATCCGCGAGGCCATGCAGTCGCTGGCCGGCATGGGGCTGGTGGCCATCAGCCATGGCGAGCGAGCCCGCGTCCTGCAATTGACCGCAAAGACGATCTTCAAGCAGGTCGATCTCACTGCCAAGATCATGCTGTCGCAATCCTCTGCGACCCTGGAATACCTTAAAAGCGCCCGCATCTTCTTCGAACGCGGCATGGCCCGCCAGGCGGCGCTCGAGGCGACGCCGCAGGATATCGCCGATCTCCAGGCCATCATCGATCGCCAGCGCGACAGCCTCGGCGATGCCGATGCGTTCATTGCGGCCGACATGGAGTTCCACACCCGCATCGCCCGTGTCTCGGCAAATCCGATCTTCGTCGCCGTCAGCGAGGCGATGCTCGCCTGGCTGAAGGAATACCACACCGACATGCTGATCTGGACCGGCAAGGAGAAATTCACCCTCGTCGAGCACGAGGAGATCCTCCAGTGTCTCGCCGCCAACGATGCCGACGCCGCCGAGACTGCGGTGCTGAAGCACCTGGAACGTTCGCGCGGGCTCTATCTCAACAACGGCGATCGGCACACAGCTGCCAGTATTTAGCTGGTATGATGAGATCATGTGCGCGTATCGCGTGTCCCCGCTAAAACTAGGTCCAAGATTTTAATTGTTTGTAAGGCAAGCTTGGTTAGATCGGGATACAGGCAGTTTGCGACGATTTCTTCGCTATGACAGCGTATTTCCACTGCCATGATCCGCATCCTCCCAAGAGACAGCTCCCAAAATTCCTGAGATCACGTTGCGCAATCATTAGTTGCGACGATGGGCGGGCTGTGTCTTGAAGTCACCCGATAGGGCGCCCAATGACTTTTCTGCAGAATGCAAGAATTCGAACCAAAATCATTTCAGTAATCATTCTAATGGGCCTGATCGCCATAGCCGGACTCGCCTATGTCAGCGTCCAGTTCAAGAGCGCCGATACGCGCTATTCAAGCTTCCTGTCGCATGAAAGTGCGGCCACAACCCTGAATGCGCGCGCGACCGGCGGCCTTTTGCAGATGGGCTTCCAGCTCGGGTTGCTTGTTATCAAGGACCCGGCCTCGCCCGACTTTGCGGCTTCCGTCAAGATCTATGAAGACAATCAGGTTTTGATGCTGCAGCGTCTGAAAACGCAGGTCCAGCTGGTTCCCGCGCGCGCCGAGCCAGTGGCGACCATGGTCAAGGCCATCGAGGGCTTTAATATCCTTGGCCAGCAGGTCATCCAACTTTCCAAGGCGGGCAAGCAGGACGAAGCCCGCGCGGTGATGCTGAAGGCCGGCGCCACCTTGACGACCATTCTCCCGCTGTTTGCCGGCGGCAACGATCAACTGATGAAGTTCACCGCGGACGGTACGGCCGAATTGCAGGCCGATACCAACAGCACGATCATCACAGGCCTCTCGATTCTTGGCGTCGCTTTTGTCGCCATGGTCCTTCTCGGTCTTTACGTGGCCTCGCGCGGCATCACCGGACCGATCGATCGGCTACGCCAACGTATGGAGGCGCTGGCAGCGGGCGAGACAGCGGGCGAAACTCCGGGTCTGGAGCGCAAGGACGAAGTCGGCCAGATGGCCGCCGCCGTCGCCGTGTTCCGCGAAAATGCCATTGAACGCACGCGCCTCGAGCGCGAGGCCGACGATGGCCGATCCCACTCAGAAAAGGAAGCCCGCGCTCGCGATGCCGCCAAGGCCAAGGACGCCGCAGACACCAAGACGGCTGTCGATGCGCTTGGTTACGGCTTGACCCGCTTGTCGGGTGGCGATGTCTCCTACCGGATCACCGAAACCTTCGTCGACCATCTCGACGGGTTGCGCGAAAGCTTCAACAATTCGATGGAAACTCTGCAGGAAGCGCTGACCGCGGTCGGCCAAAATGCTGGCGTCATCAATTCCGGTGCCGGTGAAATCCGCTCGGCGGCCGACGACCTCGCCCGTCGCACCGAGCAGCAGGCCGCTTCCCTCGAACAGACGGCCGCAGCATTGGAGCAAATCACGACAACAGTTCGCGATTCGACCAAGCGCGCCGAAGAGGCAGGCGTTCTCGTCGAGCGCACCCGTCAGGGAGCCGAAAAATCCGGTCTTGTCGTTCGCAAGGCTGTTGCCGCCATGAATGAGATCGAACGGTCCTCGGGCGAAATCAGCAACATCATCGGCGTCATCGACGACATTGCCTTCCAGACCAATCTGCTGGCGCTCAATGCCGGCGTGGAGGCGGCGCGTGCCGGCGAGGCAGGCAAAGGCTTTGCCGTCGTCGCCCAGGAGGTGCGCGAACTGGCACAGCGTTCCGCCAATGCCGCGAAAGAGATCAAGGTGTTGATCAGCGCCTCCGGCAATCACGTCCGCACCGGCGTCAGCCTGGTCGGCGAAACCGGCGAAGCGCTTGTCCTGATCGAGAAGGAAGTCACCGAAATCACCAGCCATGTCCGGGCCATCGTCGAGGCGGCCCGCGAGCAGTCGACGGGCATCTCGGAGATCAACACCGCCGTCAATACCATGGACCAGGGAACTCAACAGAATGCGGCGATGGTGGAGGAGACCAATGCCGCCAGCCACAGTCTGGCAAACGAAGCCGCCATGCTCAACAGCCTGCTCAGCCAGTTCAACATCGGAGGTGGAGAGCCTGCGCCAGCGTCCCGTCCGCGCAGCACAACCACGGGCTCGCAGCCGGTTGCGTCGCCCGCCCGGGCATTGGCCGGCAGGCTTGCCAATAGCTTTGGTCGCGGCAACGCCGCCTAGGTACTCGCCCGAAGAGCTGGGAAGAGTTTGAGGCCAGACATCGCAGTCTAGAGAAAGGCCGCGCATTCCAAACCGGAATGCGCGGCCGATGTGTTTAACGGTGATCTCCGCAGGCTAGACGCCTTCGACCACGACCATCTCGGCGGTGGCGATCTCCTGGCGGATCTTCGCCGCGACCTGGTATTCCGGCGAATTGTAGCAATCGACGGCATGCTGCAGCGAGGGAAACTCGATGACGACATTGCGGCCGCGCGCAGGTCCCTCGAGTTCGACGAAGGCGCCGCCCCGCGCGATGAAATTCGCCTCGTAGCGCTCAAAAGCTGGCTTGGCGGCAGCAAGATATTCGCCGTAGCGCTCCGGCGTGTGAACGTCGACGCGGGCGATCCAATAACCCTTGGGCATGGTTGTCCTCCTTGTTGTTGTTAGTGGTTGGCGGGCCACAGCGCCGTCAGCATCTCGTCGAGAATGGCGCGCGCTGCGGCCTTCGGGTCGTTAGCCTTGACGATCGGGCGGCCAACAACGAGATGGCTGGAGCCGGCGCGGATCGCATCTGCCGGCGTCATCACGCGCTTCTGATCGCCCTTGTCGCTGCCGACAGGCCGGATGCCGGGTGTCACCAGCGCCATGTCGGGGCCGATGATGGCACGCACTGCCGTCGATTCCTCCGCCGAGCAGACGATGCCGCCCATCCCGGCCGCGCGCGCCTGTTCGGCGCGGCTGAGCACCAGCGCATGCGGGTCGGCCTGGTAGCCCGCCTCCAGCATGTCGTCGCCATCCATGGACGTGAGCACGGTGACGCCGAGCAGGCAAAGGCCGGAGCCCTCCGCCGCCTTGACGGCAGCCCGCATTGCCTTCGGATAGGCATGCAGCGTCAGCATCGACATGCCCATCTTGGCGATGTTCTCGACGCCTGAGGCGACCGTGTTGTCGATGTCGAGCAGCTTCATGTCGAGAAAGATCTTCTTGCCGCTCTGCGCCAGCTCGCGCGCAAACTCCAGCCCGCCTGCAAATACCAGCTGGTAGCCGATCTTGTAGAACAGGATGTCGTCGCCGAGCGCCGAGACGATCGCCTCGGCTTCCTTGAGATTGGGGACATCCAGGCCGACGATCAGCCGGTCACGTGCGGTTTCTGTGGTCATCGGCTTCCCATCCCTGCCAGTCCTCGATAGCCGTCCAGTCGCATGAGACAGCCCGGTTCGCAAGATCGAAAGGACAAGGGCCAGATGCAATCGTTGTGTTCGAAGTTGGTCTCACGGCTTGAAAATGCATCCTTCAACAGACTATTGAGCTTTCGCTAAACTTTTGCATCAACTGCATTGCGATTTAAATCGTGATTGTGATTTGACCGGATAGGGCAAATCATTCTAAGTTTCGGAACAAGCCGTGAACGAAATAAACCTTCTTTAACCTTAGTAGTTGATCATCCGCCTTTAGCAAGGGCGAGATAATGGTCAGGAATCCTAATCGGGAGACAATAAATGGCGAACCGCAAGCAATTCTTAAATGACACGGCGATAGATCCCGAACTCGTAACTCTGTTGGAAATTGCCCGTCAAAGACCCGTTACTGAAGCACAGCTGTTGGAGCAAAGAATCAGCTTTGCCTTCGGCAATTCGCCTGATTCCGAGTTCATCACAAAAGAGTCAGTTCGCAAGGCATCCAATTCGATCCTCTTAGCTTCGTAGGATTTGCCCTTGTCGGTCCGAGAAAAAGACGACCCAGAGTTTTTTGCTCGGATACAAGAGCAGAATTTGTTGCGTCAGTATGACTTGCTGACAAACTGTATAGAAATAGGCCTGAAAAAGGGGATCGAAGCGTTTGATAAATATACGCTTTGGTCCCTCAATTATGCTGCAGTGAGTAACATAGCCCAATTTGGGGGCAGATTTCGGGAGCAGCCCATTTATGTCGGGAAACACATCCCGCCGCACTTTAGCGAAGTGTCACATCAAATGGATATGTTCTTATCTGTCGTGCACGAGAATTGGACGATCAATGAGCATCCGACGACGCTAGCGGCATACGCCCTTTGGCGCATGAACTGGATA
Source organism: Rhizobium sp. HT1-10 (assembly GCF_049472505.1). Classification (NCBI taxonomy): domain Bacteria; kingdom Pseudomonadati; phylum Pseudomonadota; class Alphaproteobacteria; order Hyphomicrobiales; family Rhizobiaceae; genus Rhizobium; species Rhizobium sp. HT1-10. Next base: position 326,574 of record NZ_JBCEBQ010000004.1, read on the forward strand.
CACCCGTTTGTTGAGGGGAACGGCAGGACGGCGAGAGCTGCCTGCTATTATCTTATTTGTATGCGCTACGGCGCTTTGCTACCTGGCACTAAAATTGTGCCGGAGAGAATTCGCGAAAATCGCGAGCCTTATTATGCTGCCTTGAAGGCGGCTGACATGCATTGGGCAAACGGGCATTTTGACGTGTCAGCGCTTGCAGACTATCTGCAGCAGCTATTGAAAGCGCAGTTAGCAGACACTTGATACCCTTAAATAAATGCTTAGTGGATGTTAAGCGTCATCCTATTTGGTGAACTATGCTCTGCCTCAAATATCGGTTGCCTCGCACGTGCACTTAAGAAGAGCGCGTAAAAGCGCGGGCTTTTAATTCAATTGTATATCTCCGAGCTTCACCCCCGCCGGTAGATCCACAGCTGCGCCGGCGGAATGTTGCGGACGATGAAATCGAAATGCTTGATGTGATAGCGGTCCGGCCGGGCGATGATCGGCGAGACGGCACCGTAGGATATCTGCACGACAGGCCGCCCCGGCGGCATCCGGTCGAGCAGGCTCTCGAGCAGTGCCACGCGGGCCTGCATCGGAAAATTCAGCAGCGGTATCGCCGAGATGACGCAATCGAATGTCTGGCCGCGCAACACGCCGAGCGTCTTGTCGAGATCAAAGGCGTCGCCGTTGATGAAATGCACGCCGGCATAGCGCTTGACCAGATGGTTGAAGAAGTCGGTCGAGTATTCGATGGAAATGAGATTGGATGGTTCGACGCCGCGCGCGAGGATCGCCTTGGTGATAGCGCCGGTTCCGGGTCCAAGCTCGAGCACCGGCAGTCCGGACTGCGGATTGATCACGCTTGCCATCTTGCGGGCGGTGATGGCCGACGTCGGCACGATCGAGCCGACGGTCTTCGGCCCTTGCATCATGCCCCTGAAGAAACGGATTTCCTCGTCGAATTTCTTACCCAGCCGTTCCTTGAGGCGCAGCGCCATCCGCATTCTCCACGAGTATTGCAACAACGAGACGGGCTTGATGTCCGTCCCACTCTCGTAGACCCGCGGCACAGGAACCAGGTCCGGGCGCGCCAGAACCCTGGGTCGGTGCCGCTGTCGCCTAGACGCGCATCGGCATCAGCACATAGATCGCATCGTCGCCAGCCGTATCGCGGATCAGGGTGGGCGAGCCGGCATCCGCCAGCAAGAAGATCGCTTCGTCGCCGGAGAGTTGCGCGGTGATATCGAGCAGGTACTTGGCGTTGAAGCCGATTTCCATCGGGTCGGTGTCGTAGCCAACAGCCACTTCTTCCGTAGCGCTCCCCGAATCCGGGTTGTTGACGGTGAGCAGCAGCTGTCCCTCGGTCAGGGCCAGCTTCACGGCACGGCCGCGCTCCGACGAGATCGTCGAGACGCGGTCGACGGCCTGGGCGAAGGTCTGGCAGTCGACGCGCATTTCCTTGTCGTTGTTGGCCGGAATGACGCGTTGATAATCGGGGAAGGTGCCGTCGATGAGTTTCGACGTCATCACGATATTGCCGACCGACAGGCGGATCTTGGCGTCCGAGACCTCGACGGTGACGATCAGGTCGGGATTGTCCATCAGCTTCTGCAGTTCGCCGACCGTCTTGCGCGGGATGATGATCCCCGGCATGCCTTCGGAGCCGGAGGGCGCGTCGACATCGGCGCGCGCCAGACGGTGGCCGTCGGTGGCGACAGCGCGCAGCTTCAGGTCGCCGCCGCTTTCGATCGTGTGGAAGAAGATGCCGTTCAAGTAATAACGGGTTTCTTCCGTCGAGATGGCGAACTGCGTCCGGTCGATCAGCATCTTGAGGTCGGCGGCCTTCAGCGGGAACTTATGGCTGAAGGTGCCGGCGGTCAGGTCCGGGAAATCCGACTGCGGCAGGCACTGCAGGGTGAACTTCGAGCGGCCCGAGGCCACCGTCATCGAGCCGCCATCGGCATTGGTCGACAAAGACACTTCCGAGCCGTCCGAAAGCTTGCGGACGATGTCGTAGAGCAGATGGGCGGGCACGGTGGTCGCGCCGGCCTGCTCGACCATGGCTGGCGTCGCTTCGGTGATTTCCAGATCGAGGTCCGTCGCCTTCATGTCGAGCGTCGAGCCTTCGGCCTTCAGCAGCACGTTGGACAGGATCGGAATGGTGTTGCGGCGCTCCACGACACGATGAACGTGGTTCAGCGATTTCAAAAGATGGGAACGCTCAAGTGTAATACGCATGGATGCTACCGCTTTCGACCGTGACTGTCCGGGCGTCGAGACGATGCCCAAAGAATTCTCCCCCGTGCCGGGCACGCAGGAGTGGACCGGCAAAGTGGCAGAAATCCGCATGCGAAAGCAAGAGGTATAGCGCCGGAGGCGGGTTCATTTCCCAATTTCGCCGCTATAGCACACAGGAATCCGTGCTCCCTTGCCGAAGCCCTGCGCCTCCCCCATAAAGGCCGGACAGCAAGAAGGGCATATCCAGGCATGAATGACGAGATTTCCAGCGACGCCGGCAAGGGGCGGAGTTTCCGGCTGCACAACGTCACCGTGCCGGCGCGCCCGCTCGAGCCGATGCTCTATCTGGTGGCAACGCCGATCGGCAATCTCGGCGACATCACCCTGCGTGCGCTGGAGACCCTGGCCGGCGCCGATGTGCTCGCCTGCGAGGACACCCGCGTGACGCGCGTGCTGCTTGACCGCTACGGCATCAAAAATCGACCCTATGCCTACCACGAATACAATGCCGACGAGGCCGGCCCGAAGCTGCTGGCCGCACTTGCCGGCGGCCGCTCCGTAGCGCTGGTGTCGGATGCCGGCACGCCGCTGGTCTCCGATCCCGGCTACCGGCTGGCCCTGCAGGCGATCGACGCCGGCTATCGCGTCGTGCCCATTCCCGGCGCCTCGGCGCCGCTGGCGGCCCTGGTCGGCTCGGGCCTGCCCAACGATGCCTTCTTCTTTGCCGGTTTCCTGCCGGTCAAGGACAAGGCCCGTCGGGATCGGCTGGCGGCGCTGTCAGCGGTGCCAGCGACGCTGTTGTTCTTCGAATCGCCCCACCGGATCGCCGCGACGCTGGCGGCTGCCGCCGATGTGCTCGGCGCGGACCGCAAGGCCTCCGTCTGTCGTGAACTGACCAAGACCTTCGAGGAATTCCGCCGCGGCACGCTTGCCGAGCTTTCCGTCCATTACGGGGACGTCGACAACGTCAAGGGAGAGATCGTCCTCGTCATCGGCCCGCCGCCGGAGATGGCAACGCCGGAGGCAGATGTCGAAGCCATCCTTCTCGACCTTTCGCAGTCGATGCCGACAGCCAAGGCCGCGGCCGAAGCCGCCCGCATCACCGGCATGCCGCGCCGCGATCTCTATCAGCGGCTGCTCTCGATGAAGGCCCGAGGCGATGGTCGATAGCGGGCAACGCCGAAGACGCCGCAGCGCCTGGCGGCGCGGCCACCTCTCGGAGTACATTGCCGCGCTCTATCTCGCCTGCAAGGGCTACCGCATTCTCGCCATCCGCCACCGGACGGTGCTCGGCGAAATCGATATCATTGCCCGCAAGGGCGACCTCGCTGTCTTTGTCGAGGTCAAGGCACGACGGGGAGAGCAGGCGGCGGTCGATGCCGTGTCCGCCGCTTCCCAGCGCCGCATTCGTGGCGCCAGCGACATCTGGCTTGCCCGGCAGCCGGATTGCGCGCGCCTGTCGCAGCGCTACGACATCGTCGCCATCCTTCCCGGCCGCTGGCCGCGCCATTTCCGCGATGCCTTCTAGGTCGATCATCATGCGACTGTCATGAAGTGGTTCTAATGGGCCGCAACCACCACAGGCTCAAGGACATCTGCATCATGATCCGCACCACCGTTTCCGCCTTTGACGTTCCGGCCGAACAACAGCGTCAGGCCCTGCTGGCGCTGGAAAAGACACCGGAGACCTTTGCGTTGAACATGGCAGCACTTGCCTGCATGAACACGCTGCGCACCGGCGGCGAAGGCCCCGTGGCCCCGCTCGCCCTGCCGCTGACGGTGGCGGCCTGGAACCTTGAGCGCTGCCTTTTCCCTGAGGCCTCGGCCGCCAAGCTGCGCTGTCTCGGCGCGCCGCTGGTGCTGCTGTCTGAAATGGATGACGGCATGGCCCGCACCGCCCAGGCCGATCCAACGGCAATCATCGCCGATGAGCTTGGCATGACCTACGCCTATGGCCTCGAATTTCTCGAGCTCAGCCTCGGCTCCGAAATCGAGCGTTCCTTCTGCACGCATGCGACCAACGACCGTGGTTTTCACGGCAATGCGCTGATGGCCGCGACATCGCTGCGCGATCCCTTCGTCTTCCGCCTGCCGGGCAATGCGCTGTGGTTCTCCGATTCCAACGAACAGCCGCGCATCGGCGAACGCTGCGCCGTCGGCGCGACGATCGCCACCGAGGTCGGCCCCTTCGTTGCCGTGTCGGTGCATCTCGAGAGCGTCGGCGACGGCCCCTATCGCGAACGGCAGATGTCGGCGTTGATCGATGCGGTCGAATCCTATGCCCCCGGCCTGCCGATCCTCATCGGCGGTGATTTCAACACCGGCAACCACACCGGCGGCGACTACAGGACAGACACGCTGTTCGACATGGCGGCCGCCCGCGGCTTCGAGCGCCACGGCGGTCCGCTGGACGAGACCAGCACCCGGCCAAGCCTGATCACCCGCTTTCCCGAACGCCGGATGAAGCTCGACTGGTTTCTGAGCCGTGGCCTGGAGATTTCCCGAAGCTACCTGGTCTCCTCGCTCGACGGCGAAGGCAAGCCGCTCTCCGACCATGATATCATCGTCTGCGACGTGCTGGGGCTTGCTGCCGCCCCGAAGGGCTGACCTGCGCCTCGGGCCGACGACCGCCCTTCTGATTAGCCGTTGCCTTCGAAAGCGCCGCGACTTACATCTGTCGACAAAACGAGTAAGGAAAAGACATGGCGACGATCAGGAATGTGGCGGTCCAGATGGACCATGTATCCGGCATCAACATCGCGGGCGACAGCACCTTCGCCATGAGCCTCGAGGCGCAGGCGCGCGGCTACAAGTTGTTCCACTATACGCCCGAGCGCATGAGCATGCGCGACGGCAAGGTCTACGCCACGGCCGAGCCGATGGTGCTGCGCGACATCAAGGGCGACCATTTCGATCTGGGCGAACCGGAGCGGATCGACCTTGCCACCATGGACGTGGTGCTGCTGCGCCAGGACCCGCCCTTCGACATGGGCTACATCACCTCCACCCATATGCTCGAGCGCATCCATCCGAAGACGCTTGTTGTCAACGACCCTGCCTGGGTCCGCAATTCGCCGGAAAAGATCTTCGTCACCGAGTTCGAGGACCTGATGCCGAAGACGCTGATCACCCGCGACGCCGACGAGATTCGCCGCTTTCGCGAGGAAATGGGCGATATCATCCTGAAGCCGCTCTACGGCAATGGCGGCGCCGGCGTTTTCCATTCGACCCGTGATGATCGCAACCTGTCGTCGCTGCTCGAGATGTTCGGCCAGCTGTTCCGCGAGCCCTTCATCGCCCAGCAATACCTGCCGGATGTGCGCAAGGGCGACAAGCGGATCATCCTCGTCGACGGCGAACCGGTGGGCGCCATCAACCGCGTGCCTGCCGAGCACGACAGCCGCTCGAACATGCATGTCGGCGGCCGCGCCGAGGCGACCGAACTGACCCGGCGCGAGCAGGAGATCTGCGCCCGCATCGGGCCGGCCCTGAAGGCGCGCGGCTTCCTTCTCGTCGGCATCGACGTCATCGGCGACTACATGACGGAAATCAACGTCACCTCGCCGACCGGCATCCGCGAGGTCAAGCGGTTCGGCGGCGCCGATATCGCCAGCCTGCTCTGGGATGCCATCGAGCGCAAGCGCGGCTGACCGAGCCATCCTTCCCCATTTTGTTCTGACAATACAACCTGCTGCAACCTGAGTGCAGCAGGTGGGTGTGCTTGTTCATTTATTGTTCTTGTTTCATTCTATTTTCTATGCCAGATTGCAATCCAACCGCCGCCAAAGCTGCGGATCGTGATGTAAAGGGTTGCGGTATAGGGGGTTGCGCATGGTGGCGCGGGTCAGCACGGTTGCATTTCAGGGCATAGAAGGCGTGCCGGTCGAGGTCCAGGTCATGGTCGCGCCGGGCAAGGTCGGCATCAACATTGTCGGTCTGCCGGACAAGGCGGTCGCCGAGAGCCGCGAGCGGGTGCAGGCGGCCCTGCATGCCTCCGGCCTGGCGCTGCCGCCGAAGAAGGTGACGGTCAACCTCGCGCCGGCGGATCTGCCCAAGGAGGGCTCGCATTTCGACCTGGCGATCGCGCTCGGGCTGATGGCAGCCCTTGGCGCCATTCCCGGCGACGCGCTCGCCGATTTCATGGTGATCGGCGAGCTCAATCTCGACGGCACCATTGCCGCTGTCGCTGGCGCGCTGCCGGCGGCCATCAGCGCCAATGCCATGGGCAAGGGCCTGATCTGCCCCGCCGACAGCGGCCCGGAGGCGGCCTGGGCTGGGGCCGAGATCGACCTTCTGGCGCCGCGCAGCCTGATCGCGCTCGCCAATCATTTTCGCGGCACCCAGATTCTGTCGCGCCCCGAACCCGCCATCCGCGCCGGACCCACCCATGCGGGCGATCTTGCCGAGATCAAGGGCCAGGAAAGCGCCAAGCGGGCGCTCGAGGTCGCGGCTGCCGGTGGCCATAACTTGCTGATGGTCGGGCCGCCCGGATCGGGAAAATCGATGCTGGCGGCGCGGCTGCCGTCGATCCTGCCGCCGCTGTCTGCTGCCGAATTGCTGGAAGTGTCGATGATCCATTCGATCGCCGGGCAATTGTCGGGCGGCAAGCTCTCCGATCGCCGGCCGTTCCGGACCCCGCATCATTCCGCCACCATGGCGGCCATGGTCGGCGGCGGGCTGCGCGCCAAGCCCGGCGAGGCATCGCTCGCCCACCATGGCATTCTGTTTCTCGACGAGTTTCCGGAGTTCTCGGCTCAGGCGCTCGATGCCCTGCGCCAGCCGCTGGAAACCGGCGAATGCATCATCGCCCGCGCCAATCATCGCGTCACCTATCCGGCTGTCGTCCAGCTGGTGGCGGCGATGAACCCCTGCCGCTGCGGCATGGCGGGGGAACCGGGCCACAGCTGCGCGCGCGGTCCGCGCTGCATGACGGACTACCAGAACCGCATTTCCGGCCCGATGATGGATCGCATCGACATCCGCATCGATGTGCCCGCCGTTTCCGCCGTCGACCTTATCCGACCGATGCCGGCCGAAAAGAGCGCCGACATCGCCCGGCGCGTCGCCCAGGCGCGGGAATGGCAGCAGGAGCGGTTCTTGGAGGCAGGCATGCGCGGTGTGACAACCAATGCCCGGTGCTCGACGTCAATGATTGAGGTCTTGGCCGAGCCCGATCCCGGTGGCCTGCAATTGCTGCGAGATGCCGCCGAGAAGCTCAAGTTTTCGGCCCGAGGCTATCACCGTGTGCTGAAGGTGGCGCGCACCCTGGCGGACCTCGACGGCAAGCAGACGGTCGGCCGCATCCATCTGGCCGAGGCGATCTCCTACCGGATCGCCGGCTCGCGATTGCCGGCCGCGGCCTGAGGCGGCCGATAGGGTGCGAGCGGGCGGGCTTGAACAGGGCAGGCTTGCGGTAGGCAGGGAAGGGCACCACGGCGCCCTTCGGTTCTTTGACAGGTGAATAACGATCAGCCGCCGAGGCCTTCGAACAGGGCGGTCGACAGGTAGCGCTCGGCGAAGGACGGGATGATGACGACGATCGTCTTGCCGGCGTTTTCCTCGCGCTTGCCGATCTCGATTGCCGCAAACAGCGCGGCGCCGGACGATATGCCGACCGGCACGCCTTCGAGGCGGGCGACATGGCGGGCGGTTTCCAGCGCTTCGGTGCTGCTGACGGTGACGATCTCGTCATAGACGTGGGTGTCGAGGATGGCGGGCGCGAAGCCGGCGCCGATGCCCTGGATCTTGTGCGGGCCGGGGGCGCCGCCGGAGAGCACAGGCGATTCCGCCGGCTCGACAGCGACCACCTTGAGGCTCGCCTTCTTCGACTTCAGCACCTGGCCGACGCCGGTGATCGTGCCGCCGGTGCCGATCCCGGAGACGAGGATGTCGATGCCACCCTCGGTGTCGTTCCAGATTTCTTCCGCCGTGGTTTTGCGGTGGATTTCCGGATTGGCCGGATTTTCGAACTGCTGCGGGATAACGGCGTCCTCGAGGCTGGCGGCCAGCTCCTGCGCCTTGGCGATGGCGCCTTTCATGCCCTTGGCGCCTTCGGTCAGCACCAGTTCGGCACCCAGCAGCGCCAGCATCTTGCGGCGCTCGACCGACATGGTCTCGGGCATCGTCAGGATCAGCTTGTAGCCCTTGGCGGCAGCGGCAAAGGCAAGTGCGATCCCGGTGTTGCCCGAGGTCGGCTCGACCAGCGTCGTCTTGCCGGGCGTAATCTTGCCCTGCGCTTCCAGGCTCTCGATCATGGCGACGCCGATGCGGTCCTTGACGGAGGAAATCGGGTTGAAAAACTCCAGCTTGGCGAGCAGGTGGGCCTTGACGCCGTGCTCCTTGGCCAACTTGTCGAGACGGACGATCGGCGTATCGCCGATGGTGTCGGTGATCGACGCGTAGATGCGACCGCGGCCTGGTTTACGGGTGTCTGACATGGAGCTCTCCCTTGTTGGCTTGTGGCACGAAGGATAGGGTCAAACAGGGCCCGAGGCCAGAGTGCGTTTGTCCAACCAAGGCCATGAAATTGGGATAAAAATCTCCCGCAGCCGATTTTCGGGAAACGGGCGTCGCCGGGGCGCGGGGCCTGCGGTGGAAACAGCATTGGTTGGGTAGTTGGATCCTGAAAACCGAGGAGATGTCCATGCAGGTCCGAATGAAGTCTCGCCGCCGGTCGGCATGCAGCAGGGCCATGCTCGTTTCCGTGACGTTTTCCGTCGCAGCTGCTTTTGTCGGTTCCCCTGCCTTTGCGGCGCAGCCTTCGGGAAAGGAAACGATCGTCTTCCTGCGCCATGGCGAAAAGCCCGATGCCGGGCTCGGGCAATTGAGCTGCAAGGGCCTCAACCGGTCGCTGGCGCTGCCGCCGGTGCTCACCCGCACATTCGGCAGGCCGGACGCGATCTTCGCCCCCGATCCCTCGCGCAGGAAGGATGATTCCGGCAGTCTCTACGACTATATCCGGCCGCTGGCGACGATAGAGCCGACGGCGATCGCCGCCGGGCTGCCGGTCGATACGACCTATGGCTACGACGAGATCGACAAGCTGCAGGCGGCGCTTTCGGCGTCCAGATACCAGTCCTCGCTGGTCTTCGTCGCCTGGGAGCACAAGCAGCTTTACGATCTGGTCGGCAATTTGCTGCGGGACAATGGCGGTGATCCAGAGACGATGCCGAAGAAATGGAAGGGCAAGGATTTCGACAGCCTCTATGTCGTCACCGTCGACCGCACCACCCCAAAGCCGACGGCAACATTCGCGCTGAAGGCAGAGGGGCTAGATCAGATGGCGGATGATTGTCCGGTGAAATAGCGCTGCCGGCTCGACGCCCGTCAGACGCCGGTCGAGCCGAACCCGCTGCTGCCGCGCGTCGTTTCGCTGGTAGCCGTTGCCTCGAAAACGCGCGCCTGCGTCACCGGCGCAATCACCATCTGGGCGATGCGCATGCCGCGGGTGATGACGAAATCCTCGCTGCCATGGTTGATCATCAGCACCTTCACCTCGCCGCGATAATCGCTGTCGATCGTGCCCGGCGTGTTGAGGCAGGTCAGTCCGTTCTTGAAGGCGAGGCCCGAGCGTGGGCGGATCTGCGCCTCGTACCCGTCAGGCACCTCGAAGATGAAACCGGTCGGCACCAGCGCCCTGTGGCCGGGCGAAAGCACCAGCGGCAGGTCGTCGGAGACAGCGGCGCGCAAATCCATTCCGGCAGCGCCCGTCGTCTCGTAGGATGGCAGGTCGAGCCCGTCGCCGTGGGCAAGGCGAACGAGGGCAAGGGCGGGCTGGGTGTCTCTGTCTATCGTCATGCGGCATTAGTTTGCCCCGCGTGGCGCGAGGTCAATTGCATTGGCGGCGTTAAATCGCTAGATACGCGGCAATTCACAGGATTCACATCATGGCCGAAAGTCTCGCCGAGGCGGTCTCCCGCCGCCGCACATTTGCTATTATCTCGCACCCGGACGCCGGGAAGACGACGCTGACCGAGAAGCTGCTGCTGTTCGGCGGCGCGATCCAGCTGGCCGGCGAGGTCAAGGCGAAGAAGGATCGCATCCAGACCCGCTCGGACTGGATGAAGATCGAGCGCGAACGCGGCATCTCGGTCGTCACCTCTGTCATGACCTTCGAATATGACGACATCGTTTTCAACCTTCTCGATACGCCGGGCCATGAAGACTTCGCCGACGACACCTATCGCACGCTGACCGCGGTCGACGCCGCCGTCATGGTCATCGACGCCGCCAAGGGCATCGAGCCCAGAACCCTGAAGCTGTTCGAGGTCTGCCGTCTGCGCGACATCCCGATCATCACCTTCGTCAACAAGATGGACCGCGAAAGCCGCGACATCTTCGAGATTCTCGACGAAATTGAGGTCAAGCTGGCGCTCGACACCGCGCCGATCACCTGGCCGATCGGTCGCGCCAAGAGTTTCTGCGGCTCCTACCACCTTGCCAAGAACGAAGTGCGCGGCAACGACAAGGAAGCCGAGACAACCCCGGTCAACGGACCGCAGGCGGTCGCCGAGCGCCTGCCGGAAAACGAACGCCAGGCCTTCATCGACGAGCTTGATCTCGCTCGCGATGCCTGCCGCCCATTCGACCGCGAGGCCTTTCTCGAGGGCCATTTGACGCCGGTATTCTTCGGTTCGGCGCTGCGCAATTACGGCGTCCGCGATCTGATCAATGCGCTGGGCGAAATGGCGCCACCGCCGCGCGACCAGGTGGCCGATACCAAGACCGTGCATGCCACAGATCCGAAGATGACCGCCTTCGTCTTCAAGATCCAGGCCAACATGGATCCGAACCATCGCGACCGCATCGCTTTCGTGCGCGTCTGCTCCGGCACGCTGGCGCGTGGCATGAAGGCGCGCCTATCGCGCACCGGCAAGCAGATGAGCCTGTCTGCTCCGCAGTTCTTCTTCGCCTCGCAGCGCCACATCGCCGATACCGCCTTTGCCGGCGACGTGGTCGGCATCCCCAACCACGGCACCCTGCGCATCGGCGACACGCTGACCGAGGGCGAGGACCTGGTATTCCAGGGCGTGCCGAACTTCGCGCCGGAAATCCTGCGCCGCGTTCGGCTCGAGGATGCGATGAAGGCGAAGAAGCTGAAGGAAGCGCTGCAGCAGATGGCCGAGGAGGGTGTCGTGCAGCTGTTTTCCCCGGAGGACGGCTCGCCGGCCATCGTCGGCGTCGTCGGCGCGCTGCAGCTCGACGTTTTGAAGGAGCGGCTGCAGGGCGAATATGGGCTGCCGGTCTCGTTCGAGATGTCGCGCTTCTCCGTCTGCCGCTGGGTCTCGGCCGATGCCTCCGCCGACATGGACAAGTTCGTCAACGCCAAGCGCGGCGACATCGCCCGCGACCTCGACGGCGATCCGGTCTTCCTCGCGCAGGACGGCTTTTCGCTGCGTTACGAGTCCGAACGTTATCCGGCTATCAAAATGGTCGCCATCAAGGAATATCACGCCGTCAAGGCGGCGTGATTTCTGGATCGCCAGAGCGTGGGACTGGTCCCGGTAATTCGCAGGAATTCGCGGTTGAAGTTCGATTTGCTGAGAAAACCGGCATCGAACATGATTGAAGTCACCGGCGCGTCCGTTTCTGACAGCAGCCTGCAGGCCTCGGCGATGCGGAAATTGTTGACATATTGCGACACGCTCATGCCGTGGATGCGGTTGATGGCGATGGAAACGCTGCGCGCCGGGCATTGCAGCCGCCGCGCCAGCCGTGCGAGATTGAGTTCCGTATCCTTGTAGAGCGCTTTCGTCCGCATCAGCGCGTCCACCGCCGCGGCCGTCGACGCCGCATCTTCTGGTGTCGCGCCGGGTGTTGGCGCAGCCCTTTGCCTCTCTGTCTCACCCCTGTCCGGCGCAGCGGCACCGGAGCTGGCCACGGAGGCGGCGGCCCCCAGCGCTAGCAATGCCAGGACATTTCCCGCCGCCACGACCTCGCCGGCATGGCTGCCATCGCTCCAGGAAAAATCGAGGCTGATGGCGATATCGGCAGCGGCAGACATCAGTACGGCCGCAGCGGTGACCTGCAGCGACCGGTAGGAGCGCAACGCCCCGTCGAGACGCGAGGAGACGAGACCGTCCGGGCCCTCCAGGCACAGGGCTGTCAGAGCTGCGCCATAACCAAGAAATACCAGGATGATGACGAGGCCGACCGGCTCTGGCCAGACGGCGCGCAACAGGGCGACGGTGAGAGCCGGCAGGCAGTGCAGCCATGTCGTCCGTTTGCGAAAGATCGAGTTCTCGCTGGCAAGATCGTTGAAACTCAGGAACGCCAGCGTCGCGATGATCGTGGCAAGCACGGCCTGGAACGGCATGACCGCGTAAAAATCATATCCCCATCGCAGGCCGATCAGCACCGATTGCAATGCGTAGGCGACGATCAGCAGCGCGAAAGGCAGGTGTTCCCGCAAGCCGTCTTCGCTCCGCCGATGCATTTGCAGCAGCAGGGTGAGGAGAAAAAGCGTTTCGACAAAAGGGAGAGGGATGAAAATCATGGCGCGTCGCTCTGGCCGCTGAAAGGGAAAATCAAAGCAACAGCATGCCCCGGATGGCGATCAAGGTCGACCCGGATCATGTTCAAGGTCTCATCAAACAGCGAAATTCGCGAATTTGTGCCGGGCCCACAGGGGGCATCGGGAGCACATCATGAAACGAATTCTCTTGGCCGCAGTCATCCTCTTCGGCGTCTGGATCACGCTCGGCGATACCGCGACGCGGGCCGACGCGCCGCTCGACATTTCCGCCATCACCGCCGTCGCCATCAACGGCGAAGCCAGTTCCGTCGATATCACCACCGCGCCGGAACAACCCTATCGGGCAAGCCTCGCGCGCCATCGCTCAGGCTGGTTTGCCCGGTGGAACTCCGTCTGGTCCTACGATGATTGCAGCGATTCCAGCCGGATGCGGATCGATGGCTCGCTGCTGCGCATCGATGTCGGCATGTCCTCGTGGTTCGGGATGTCTGATTGCCGCTACGACATCCGTCTCAATGTCCCGAGGGACACGGCCGTCGCCATCCATCAACAGGCGCTGAGCGCCCGCCTTGGCGGAGAGTTTTCGGCCGTGACGATAGATGCGAAGGCCGCCGATATCTCCATGGTCGGCCATGCCGGCACGATATCGGTGAATAGCGATGCGTTACGGCTGAGGATGGGCCTTGATAAGAGCGGCAAGCCGGAGGCCGCCACAATCAGTGCCCGGATGCTGGAAGCAGATCTGGACTTTGCGGCGGCGCCGGCACTTTCCTACACCGTCACCGCCAAGGCATCCTTCGTCGACACGGCCCGCTCGTCCACGCCGAATGCACCTGTCTCGCTGACGATCACCGGCGAGTTTGTCCACGCGACCATCCGGTGATCGTGGCTTGCTATGTCCAAGCCGGATCGAAAGGCACCTAGTCAGCGATGTCTTCCGCTGTCAGGTCCTTCAGGAAATCGTCGCACCAGCGCACCACATCGTGCTCGCTCAGATGTGTCATCATCCCCTGCCAGCGCTGGCGACGCTCCTCGAGCGGCATCTGCAGCCCACGTGCGATCGCATTCGCCGTCGCCTCGACGTCATAGGGATTGACGATGATGGCGCCGTAGAGTTCGCGGGCCGCACCGGCAAAACGAGACAGCACCAGCACGCCGGGATCCTCCGGATCCTGTGCCGCGACATATTCCTTGGCGACGAGGTTCATGCCGTCGCGCAACGGCGTGACGAGACCGATCTTCGCCAGGCGGTAGAGCCCGGCCAGCACGTTGCGGGGAATGGAGCGGTTGATGTAGCGGATTGGTACCCAGTCGACCGTGCTGATCGCGCCGTTGACGCGGCCGGCCTGCTCGGCGACGGTGCGTTGCATCTGCTCGTACTCAGGCACTTCCGATCGGGATTTCGGGGTGATCTGCAGGTAGGTGACCTTGCCCTGCTGGGCGGGATCGGCCGTGATGAAACGCTCGAAGGCGTCGATACGCTGGGTGATGCCCTTGGAGTAATCCAGCCGGTCGACGCCGATGATCAGGTCGCGGCCCTCGACGCTCTGGCGCGCCTTGCGGACGACGGAATTGGTGGCCGCCCTCGTGGCAAACTGCGCAAAAGCCTCCGTCTCGATGCCGATCGAATAGTATCCGCCCTTGAAGGTCCGCCCGTGGGCGCTGAACAGCCCGTCGCCAAGCGCATCGCCGATACCCTCGCGGCGCAGGCAACCGGCGAAATTTTCCAGATCGTGGTCCGTCTGGAAGCCGACCAGATCGTAATGCGACAGTCCCCGCATGATTTCCTCATGCACCGGCATCGTGAAAATCACGTCCGCCGGCGGCCATGGGATATGCAGGAAGAAGCCGATCTTGTTCTTGAAGCCCATCTGGCGCAGCTCGGCAGCCAGGGGGATGAGGTGGTAATCATGGACCCAGATCACGTCGTCCGGCTGGATCAACGGCGCGAGCCGGTGGGCGAAGAAGCGGTTGACGCGGAAGTAGCCGGCCATTTCCTTGCGGCCGTATTCTGCAAGATCGAGCCGATAATGGCAGATCGGCCAGAGAACCCGGTTGGCAAAGCCGTGGTAATATTCCTCGACGTCGGTATCGGTAAGGTCGGTCAGCGCATAGGTGATCTTTCCCTGCTCGTTCATGACGAGAGGCCCAGGTTCGGCGTCGCCGCTGGAGTTGCCGGACCAGCCCATCCAGATGCCACCCTGCTCTTCGAGCGCCACCTTGAGTGCGACCGCCAGACCGCCGGCCGGCGCCGCTCCGCCCTTTTCAGGCACGGGAACGCGGTTGGAAACAATGATGAGACGGCCCATGGGAAATTCCCTTATTCAGTTCGGTCGAGTTCAGACGCGGTCAGGATGAAAGCTGCGCGATGATTTTTCGGAGAATGGCCGGAGAGGCGATACGGCTGCGCGCCTGGGTCTCGACGGTGTCGGGCCCGATAAACAGCGACTGGCCGCCCAGGCGATTGACGGTGCGGAACATGGCTTCGTCGGTGAAATCGTCACCGGCGGCAAAGGCGCGTCTTCCCTTGAACGGGGATTCATTGAGAAAAGCCGTGACGGCGTCGCCCTTGCTGGCGCGGGCTGGACGGATTTCCACCACCATCTTGCCGCGCTGCAAGCTCCAATCCGCCCCGGCTTCGACGAAGTAGCGCTCCATCATCGCCTCTACGAGGGGCTGGCACTCAGGTGCCAATCGATAATGCGCGGCAACGGCCGCACCCTTGTCCTCCACCAGAACACCCGGCCACTGCCGCGCCTCGTCCGCCATGCGCCGCTTGATGTCCTCGAAGGCAGGGGACAGCGCCACATATTGCACGTTGCCGGCAGCATCGCGCCGCTCGGCGCCATGCAGACCGGCGATTGGAAAGCGGAACGGATAGAACAGTGGATCAACAAAGGAGATCGAGCGCCCGGTCACCAAGGCCAGCGCTCCACCTAGCCTTTGCGATAGCGCATTGAGGTCGTAGGGGAGGGAGGAGGGCACTGTGATCGAGCTTGGCGTCTCTGCCAGGTCGACCAGGGTACCGTCGATGTCGAGAAATAGCGCCCATTCGGAGGGATGGGCCGCCAAAGCCGAAAGGGCTGTGCTTTCCATCACCGCTGCAACGGCCGCGTCGGCTGTGGGTCGTGTTTGCTCAAGCATGCTTCCCTACTTATGGCGCCCGCGATGTAAGGCAAGACTTAAAAGTTTGCTCCACGCTATTGAATGCTGCAGCGCAGCAATATTGGATCGATGATGGTCTCCGGCCAAGCTTCTTGTTCGGGGCGCGGTGATTGACACTTGAGAGTGTCAGTTCGTCGATAGGGTGCTGCGCGTGCGGACATGCTGCGCCCTGCCGGCGCCCCAGCCATTGGCAGCGGCGGCAAGGCCGATCACCACGAAAAGGATTGCACAGGGCCCGAAGCTTCCCGTCCAGCTGCGGATGAGGCCAACGACGAGTGGTCCGATGGCAGCCAGAAGATAACCAACGCATTGCGCCATGCCGGATAGATGCGCGGCGACATGGGAATCCGGCGACCGCAGCACAATGACGGTCATTGCGACGGCAATCAGTCCGCCTTGGCCGACGCCCTGCAGCACCGCCCAGAGCCAGATGGTCGAAAGAGGCGCGAATAACAGGCCCAGCAGGCCGCCGATGGCGATCAGGCAGAGCGCCACATTGATGATCCGCTGGTCCTTTCCGCGCACCGCCAGATGCGGCACGAACAGGCAGGAGGCGGCCTGGACCATGACCGAAGCGGAGACGATGCCGCCGGCGGTTATCCCGTCGAGCCCTCGCTCGCGCAGGATGGGCGCCAGCCAGCCGAAAACGCTGTAGGCGAGCGCCGATTGCAACCCCATGAACAACGTTACCTGCCAGGCCAGTGGGTCGCGCCACAACCCCGCGACCACAACCCTTGCCTTGCGCGCATGGGCTTTCGCGGAAAGAGACTGCGGCAGCCATAAGAGACCGGTTGCGAGTGCCGGCAGTGCCCAGACCGCAAGCGCCGCCGCCGTTGACCCGCCAAACAAACGCTCTGCCGGCAGGCTAAGGCCGGCGCCACAAGCCGCGCTGGCACAAAGCGCCATGGTATATAGACCGGTCATCAAGGCCATCCTGTCCGGAAAATCCCGCTTCACCAGCCCCGGCAGCAGCACGTTGCCGACTGCGATGCAGGCACCGGCCAGCGCCGTGCCGATGAAGAGCAGCGGCATCCAGCCGACACCGCGCAGGCCTATCCCCAAAGCGAGCAGGAGCAGCACGGCAAGCAGCGTCCGCTCCGTTCCGAGACGCTGGGCGAGACGCGGCGCCAGCGGAGAGAACAGTCCGAGACAGACCACGGGAAGCGTCGTCAACAGGCTGGCGCCCGTGGTCGATAACCCGAACGTGTCTCGAATTTCTGGCAGCAGCGCCGAAGCGCTCGAGAAGAGATCGCGCAGATTAAACGCAATGAGCACGAGACTGACACCGAGCAGAAACCGCGAGACGCACACGCGCGGAACATTCGGGGGCGACGGCTGAACCTCGTCGATATCGACATCGATCAGCGGCATCGAAGCGGCGGCAGGGAGCGGCGCTGTTGCCGGAGCGGCCGACAGCGGGGAGGGCGAAGCATGGATGGTCACGAGAAGAGGCTCCGATCGAGGGAGGCAAGGACGGGGGCCATGAAGCGGCGCACGGCCGCATCGGCGGCATCGGGATCGCCGGTTTCGATGGCATCGACGATGTCTGCATGGGCCTGGTCGTCCGGCTCCGGGACTTCCTCACCGATCGTCGCCTCGATTGTCTCCTGAATGGAGGCAGTGAAGAAGGCATAGATATCGATCATCGCGCTGTTTCCCGAGGCGGCAATCACCGCCCGATGAAAGGCAAGGTCGCGGGCGATGAAGGCCGCGTCCTGCCGTCCCTGATGGGTGCCGCGCGCGGCCAGCAGCTCGCGAAGGTTGGCAATGATTGCGGGCGTATGGCGCAGTGCCGCCAGCCGTGCTCCCTCGACATCGAGTGCGCAGCGTGCCTCGAACCGGTCGCGCAAGCTCGAGCGCCGCGCCAGATCGAGGCTGCTGCTGCGGTCGACATCCGAGCGCAGATAGGTGCCCGATCCCTGCCGCGTCTCCAGATAGCCCTGCGACACCAGCACCCGCACCGCCTCGCGGATCGTTCCGCGGCTGACCGACAGCATGGTCGAGAGGGCCGCCTCGTTCGGAAGCTTGTCTCCGACGGTCCAGCGCTTGCCAAGGATCTCGGCGCGGATGGTCTCGGCGGCGGTTTCCGCCAGATTGCTGCGAGGAAGAGGATGCATGATGCCACTCGTAAAGTCATCTGATGACTTTGTCACTAGGTGCATATCACCTGGCCGTCAAGCGTCTTTCTGGAATACGCACCGCCAGGACAAAGCGACGCGGGCGAGATAGGGCGGCTGCTGAACTCCGGGGGTGGCGGCTTGACCGGATGCTCATTCACCCGCTGAAATGCTGCGCTGCGAAATGTGATCGGACATCCGTCAAGAATCTGTCATGCTCCGTGTTGACAGACGGCGGAGTTAACCTTTTGTTATCCCTTCCGTTCAACAATAGTCATGATTTCGACATTCTTCCGCTGGACTGAATCCGGGCGAGAATCGGAGCAAAAAGTATGTGTCGCTGGGCAGCTTATCGCGGAGACCCTCTCTTCCTGGAGGAGCTTGTCTCCTCGCCCGCCCATTCGCTGATCGAACAATCCCACTGCGCCACCCGTGCCAAGACGGCCACCAATGGCGATGGCTTCGGCATTGCCTGGTATGGCGATCGGCCGGAGCCCGGTCGCTACCGTGATATCCTGCCTGCCTGGTCCGATTGCAATCTGAAGAGCATGGCGCGGCAGATCCGCTCGCCGCTATTCCTCGCCCATGTCCGGGCATCGACCGGTGGCGGAACTCGGCGTGACAATTGCCATCCCTTTGTCTGGGGAAACTGGTCTTTCATGCACAACGGCCAGATCGCCGATTTCGAACGGCTGCGCCGGCCAATGGAGGGAATGCTCGACGACGAGTTGTTCAACGTCCGCTCCGGCACCACCGATTCCGAGTTGCTGTTCCTGCTGGCGTTGCAGTTCGGTCTTTGCCAGACGCCGCTGGCGGCCATGGCCGAAACCATGAGCTTCGTCGAAGGCCTGGCCGAGCATATCACCGGCGCGCCGCTGCTGCGGTTCACGGCGGCCTTTTCCGACGGCAAGTCGCTCTATGCCATCCGCTATGCCACCGATGGCAAGGCGCCGACACTCTATGCAGCGCCGCTCGGCGGCGGTCAGGGCTACTGCCTGGTGTCCGAGCCCTTGAATGACGATATCGACAGCTGGGCTGAAATTCCAAACGGCAGCGCCGTGACGGTCACGGCGGGCGGTGTCGATGTTGCCGTGTTTCAGCCCGAAAAGCGGGGCGTGGCAAAGGTCGCCGCGCTGGCTATTCCGGCCTGAAGCGCTCGGCGATCAGCGCTGCCAGCTTGATGGCGACGTCGTCCTTGCTCATCTCGGGCCAGGCTTGCGCCCCGGCCGCACTGATCAGCGTGACGCTGTTGCGGTCGCCCCCCATGATGCCGGTTGCCGGCGAGACGTCATTGGCGACGATCAGGTCGGCGCCCTTGCGCGCAAGCTTGGCGCGGCCATTGGCTTCCACATCCTGAGTCTCGGCGGCAAAGCCGACGACCATCTTCGGCCGCAATGCGTGATGGTCGAGCGTTTTCAGGATGTCGGGATTTTCCGTTAACGTCAGGGCGGGCAGCGGCTCGCCCGGCTGCTTCTTCATCTTCTGCTCGGCCATCGCTGCGACGCGCCAGTCGGCGACGGCGGCCACCATGACGGCGATATCGGCCGGCAGCGCGCCCAGAACCGCTGCCAGCATCTCCTCCGCCCGCTCGACATGCACCGTCGTGACATCAGCCGGATCGGGGATCGAAACCGGACCGGAGACCAGAATAACCTCGGCCCCGAGGTCGGCGAGCGCCGCGGCAATGGCATGGCCCTGCCGGCCGGAAGACCGGTTGGCGATGTAGCGGACAGGGTCGATGGGTTCGTGGGTCGGTCCGGAGGTAACGATCGCCTTGCGTCCCGAGAGCGGTCTTGGCTTGTGGCCGAGCAGGGCCTCGGCGGCGGCGACAATTTCAAGCGGCTCCGCCATGCGGCCGGTGCCGGCTTCGCGGCTCTCGGCCATTTCGCCCGCCATCGGACCGACGAAGCGAATGCCGTCGCTTTTCAGGGTCTCGAAATTGCGCATCGTTGCGGCGTGCGCCCACATCTTCGGGTTCATTGCCGGGGCAACGAGCACCGGCCTGTCGGTCGCCAGAAGGATGGTCGAGGCAAGATCGTCGGCAAGGCCGTGGGCCATCTTGGCCATCAGGTCGGCGGTGGCAGGTGCCACCAGCACGAGGTCGCAATCGCGCGCCAGACGAATATGCCCGACATCCTGTTCGTCCTGCCGCGAAAACAGCTCGGTATAGACATGATCGGCGGCAAGTGCGCCAACGGCCAGAGGCGTGATGAACTGCTGTGCGCCTGCCGTCATCACCGGACGCACGGCGGCACCGCGCTCGCGCAGCCGCCGGATGAGGTCTAGGCTCTTATAGGCGGCGATTCCGCCGGAAATTATCAGAAGAATGCGTTTTCCCGAGAGAACCATAGTCTGAACCTGCCGCCTTGATTGTCCGGAAACCTAGGGCTTCGGCCGGCAACATGCAATCGCCGACCGGTCTGGGCGGAAGATCTCGGTGCTGCGGCCCTGCGACAATCTCAGCAGAAGCCGTTCATCTTGAGGATCTTGTAGGCTTCGATCGCAGCCTGCAGATAGGCCTCCGAGCCACGGTCGCCTTCGTTGGCATCCGGGTGATGAAGCTTCAACTGATCCTTGTACTTGGCCTTGATCTCTGCCGCCGTCGCCGTCTGCGCCAGGCCCAGCGTTTCGAAAGCCTTGGCTTCAAGGGTCTTCAGCTTGCGGCCGCGCACCTGTGGTTCGAAGCGGTCTGCGGCGGGGCTGCGACGGGGAGGCGGCCGCCTGAACTTGTAGGCCTGGGCGGCACCGGATTTCACTTCGGACTGCGCAGGTGCGTCCTGCGCGCCCTTGTTGACACCCATGCTCCAGGTCGGGCGCCCACCGGTTGCAGCTTCGCGCTGATACCTGGCGATCTCCGCGTCCGACAGGCCGGACATGAAGTTGTAGCCCTTGTTGTATTCCTTGACGTGCTCGAGGCAGAACAGAAAGAATTCACCTTCCGCCTCGCGTCCGACGGGCGCGCGGTTGGTGCCCTTCTTGTCGCAGCCGTCCCAGTGGCATTTCGGCCCGGAATCGTCTGCCTGCGAAGCTGGCTTCTTTCGTTTCGTACGAATGCTGTCGAATATTTTTGAATCAAGTCCCATGCCCCCTTATGCAGGCAAGAGCGGTTTGCGGCAAGAACCGTGGAAAAAAACATGTGAAATTTGGCGATGCTTTTGGCGACGACGGATCTCGAAAAAGGCCACGCCGATGGCGCGGCCCCGCAACGAACAGTGCCTGATTAAAGATTACTCATGCCACCGTCGATGATCAGCTCGCTGCCAACGATGTAGGCGGCCTCGTCCGATGCAAGAAAAACGACGGTTTTAGCCACCTCTCCGGCAGTGCCGAACCGGCCGACCGGGATTTGCGCCTGGATCTGTGAGGTCATCACTTTCGCGTCGGCAGGCGTAGGGCTCAGCTTGTCGTGAAGCGGCGTGGTGATCGGGCCGGGGCTGACGGCATTGACCCGGATGCCGCGGCTGATCAGTTCGCCGGACAGCGTCTTGGCGAATGTCAGCAGGGCACCCTTGGTCAGCGAATAGACGCTGGAATTCGGCATCCCGATGTGGGCGTTGATCGACGTGTTGAGGACGACGGAAGCCGGGTTCGACATCAGCGGCAGCAGCGCCTGCATCAGGAAGAACGGTCCTTTGACGTTGACGGCAAAGGACCGGTCGAATCTCTCCTCCGTCCATTGCTCGAGCGGCCCGAATTCGGCGATGCCGGCATTGATGAACAGGATGTCGAGATGGCCGAAGGCGTTTCTCACCGCGTCGGCGACATCCTTCTGTCCTTCGACATCGGCTGCATCGGCCTTGATCACCAGCGCGCTGTCACCGAGCGCGGCGCGAGCGGCATCGATGCCTGCGACACTGGAGCCCGTGACGGCAACGCGGGCGCCTTCCGCGATGAATTGGCGGGCGGTCTCCAAGCCGATACCGCTGGTTCCGCCGGTAATCAGGGCCGTCTTGTTCAGCAAACGTGACATGATAATCTCCTTCTCGATTTTCGACCTGGCTCAAGCCCGGCGTTCAATAAGAAGAAAATGACATCTGTTGCCCGTTGCGATTAGTCTGCGCTTTGTGGAACTGCAATTCGGAATTGCCAAACGATGATGAAGATCGACGGGATTGCCGCGTTTCTCGCCGTGGTGGAGGCCGGCTCCGTCAGCCATGCGGCGCAGCGCCTGAACCTGTCGAAATCCGTGGTCAGCGAGCGGCTGGCCGAGATCGAACGCACGCTCGGGGCGACGCTGCTTCATCGCACGACGCGCAAGCTGACGCTGACCGAAGACGGACTGGCGTTTCTGCCAAGGGCAACCCGGATCATGCAGGAGATTGCCGAGGCCGCCGGCGATATGGCCGAGCGGCGTGGTACCCTGGCCGGGCCGTTGCGGATCGCAGCGCCTGTGACCTTCGGGCGCATGCATCTTGGCCCGGCGCTATACCCCTTCCTGGCAGCCCATCCGAAGATCGAGCTTTCGCTCGATCTCGATGACCGCCGTGTCGATGCCGTCTCCGACGGCTACGACGCCATCCTCCGCCATGGCCCGATCGTCGACAGCCGGCTGATCGCCTGGACGCTTTCCCCGAGCCGCAGGCTGCTGGTCGCCTCAAGGGACTATCTGGAGCGTAGCGGCCGCCCGACGTCGCTGGCCGAGCTGGAGGGGCATCGCGGCATCTTCTACACCAACCGCGGCCTTGCCGACTGGCGCTTCCAGACGCCGGACGGGGTGGTGCAATTGCGCGCCCAACTCGGCCTGAGGGTCAACAATGGCGACATGATGCGTGACGCAGCCATTGCCGGCTTGGGAATAGCGCTGCTACCGACCTTCATCGTCGGAGCCTCCCTCAAGGAGGGGGCACTGGTCGCGATCGACGTCGGCTGCCAGGCGATCGAGGAGTTCATCTACATGGCCCATCCCGAAGGCCGCCGCCCTGCCGCAAAACTGCGCGCCATCGCCGATCACCTGAAGACGACGTTCGGCAGTCCGCCTTACTGGGAGCCCTCCTAGCTTCTGAGCTGGTCGCCCGAGTATGATCTATTCCGCCATGCACTCTAGAAGGTCATTGGTTTTCTCCTTCAACAATTTCCAGTGGGTTATCTGGTCGCGGGGGTAGCCAATTTTTACGTCAAACTTACCGAGCCGGGTGATCTGCTGGCAATGCGGGAAATTTCCCAATGCGGGAACATCGCAGGAGATGACATCGGTAATAAGCGTCCCCGTTTTGCCGAAGAAGAGATTTTTGGCTTGCCACGTAGGCTGAAATTGAACCTCGAAGAGATCCTCGGAGACAAGTCTTTCAGGGAAAGAAGGCGTCTCAGATGTCATTTCTGTCCCCGAAAAAAGGTTCGCCGAGAATTTGGCAATCGCGTCAATTTCGATCAGGTTTGTGACAAGGAAACTGACCCACTCTTCCTTTCCTGCGATAATCTTTCCAAACATCTCGTGTCGCGGGTATGGCTTCAGCGTCTCGCGGTGGAAATTGAAATTCGCCTTTCCATCCCCCTCTCGCGTGAACGTTGAGCCTGCCTCAGGGAAAAGCAGATAATCGACGGGAATCCTGACCCGGACCTTTTGGCCGCCATGCTGAACGAAAAAGCCATCGCTTACTTTTCCAGAGAAGTCGAACCCGCGACAATTGCCAATCGATTGATCCTGCCCGAGGGAGCGCTTGATGCCTTCGATAGACGCCTTATCCGAATCACCGCCCTCGCTTTCGAGCAGAAATGCAACCAACAGAATGATAATTGAGATCCCGAGCAAAATCCGCACGACCCGATACCGCCTTTTATGCCTCAAGGCTGATTGCTTCCGACAAGCACCCTTTTCACCATCGTGAACTCGGTTAAGCGTCATATGAGCTGCTGCCGATGGTCTCTTCACGGGTTTGCAAGTTGCCCGCTTACACAACATCTTCAACTTTTTAGCGAGGTGGCGTCAAGATTGCATGGCGATAGTGTGGCTAGAGCTCGCCGTAGGCGCAATCTTCACCATCAAGGAGGGCGATTGAGAAGCTAGCGGAGACAGCAATGTCGACCTAGCCACCCTCGGACTGAGCCAGCAAGCTCATCAGATTGTCCGTCACCGGCGAGCGCTGGCTCTTCAGCATGGCCAGTCCGAGCCGCGCCACCAGCGGCGGGCCGTCGATCTCGCGGTAGACCACGCCGTCGAGCTTGATCTGGGCGATGGAGGCGGGAACGATGGAGACGCCGAGATCGGCGGCCACCAGGTTGACCACCGAGGGGATCTGCGGCGCCTCCTGGCTGACCACGAGCTCAAAACCGGCTTCGCGGCAGGCGGCAGCGATATCGTCGTAGAGGCTGAGCCCGGCGACGCGCGGAAACAGGATGAAATGCTCGCCGGCCAGCGCCGAAAGCGGCAGTCGTTCGGCGGCAGCCAGTCGGTGCCCGGTCGGAAGCGCGATCACCATCCGCTCGGTCTCCAGCATCTTGAGGCGAACCTCGCGCGGGTTTTCCAGGCCCGGGCGGATGAAGGCGGCGTCGATCTCGCCGCGCATCAGCCGCTCCATCAACCCCTTGCTGTTCATTTCGATCAGCGACAGCCGCACCTCCGGCCAGCGGCCGCGATAGCGGCGGATCGTGCCGCTGACATGGACATTGAAGGCCGACGAGGCGGTAAAGCCGAGCGACAGGCGCCCGGTTTCGCCCCGGTTGGCGCGTTGTGCCGAGAGCTTCGCCCGCTCGGCGGCATCGATAGCCGCCTGCGCTTCCGGCAGGAAAGCCTGTCCGGCCGCCGTGAGTTCGGCCCCGTGGGGGACGCGATGGAACAGTTGTACGCCGATCTCGGTCTCGAGGTCGCGGATCTGCTGGCTAAGCGGCGGCTGCCCTATTCCGAGCTTGGCCGCTGCCCGGGTAAAGTTGCCCGCATCGGCCAGGGCCAGAAAATAGCGCAGGTGACGCAGCTCCATCGGTATCTCCAAAACCTATCGCAAACATGCCGTCCATATATTGGACACATGATCTGGGTTTGACTAGATCAGGGTGCAGAAAAGGTTGGTGCCCATGTCCCTTGCCGCTCCGAAGAAATTCGCCACTCCCGCCGCTGCCCGCCCAACGCTGACTGTCGTTGCCGCTTCCGAGCCGCTGCAGTTTCTCGTGCGTCGCACGCCGGCCTACAGGCGCGCCAGTATCGCTCTGTTCCTCTCCGGCTTCTCGACCTTCTCGCTGCTCTACTGCGTGCAGCCGCTGATGCCGATTTTTGCCCGGGATTTCGGCGTCAGTCCGGCCGCTAGTTCCTTGTCGCTATCCCTGTCGACCGGCTTTCTCGCCTTTGCGATCTTCATTGCTGCGGCAATTTCCGAAAGCGTCGGCCGTCGCAGCCTGATGTTCGCCTCGCTGCTTGGCGCAGCCCTTTGCACCCTGGGCTGCGCACTCGCTCCGAACTGGCAGACGCTCCTGATCATTCGCGGGCTCGAAGGCTTTCTGCTCGGAGGCGTTCCGGCTGTTGCCATGGCCTATCTGGCCGAGGAGATCGACCCGCGTGGGCTCGGCGCCTCGATGGGCCTCTATATCGCCGGCAATGCCTTCGGCGGCATGGCAGGCCGCGTCGTCACCGGCATGATGGCCGAGTACTTCTCCTGGCGTCCGGCCTTGGCCACAGTCGGTGTGCTGGGCCTTGCCGCGGCCATCGGCTTCCTCTTCCTGCTGCCGGCATCGCGCAATTTCACGCCGCGCAAAGGCTTCAATGCAGCCTTCCATGCCAAGGCCTGGCTCGGCCATCTGCGCAATCCGGCGCTTCCCTGCCTGTTTGCCATCGGCTTTCTGATCATGGGCTCCTTCGTCACGGTCTATAACTATGCCGGCTTCCGGCTGGTGGCAGCACCCTATAATCTTAACCAGACGGAGCTCGGGCTGATCTTCGCGGCCTATCTGTTCGGCATCGCCGGTTCCTGGGCGGCTGGCCTGCTCGGCGATCGCTTCGGCCACTTCCGGGTCATGCCCGTCGGCATCATGATCGCCGCCACCGGCGGGTTGGTGACGCTGTTCTCGTCGTTGCCACTGATCATCGCCGGCATTGTCCTCGTCACCATCGGCTTCTTTGTCACCCATTCGGTCGCCAGTGCCCTGGTCGGGCGCCTGGCGCGCGACACCAAGGGCCATGCCTCGTCGCTCTATCTATTGTCCTATTATCTCGGCTCCAGCATAGCCGGCTCGCTGGGCGGCTATTTCTGGCTCGCCGATGGCTGGTCCGGGGTCATCAGCTTCAATCTCGTGCTGCTGGTCGCCTGCATGATCGCGGCGCTGGCCGCGACACGGCTGGCGCGGCGCTGATCGAGGCATCGCCGTTCAGGCGGCTCGATCGGCCTCGAGCAAGGCCGCCTTGCGCGCCGCCGAGTTTCGCAAGCCGCTCCAGAGATACCAGAATACCGCCACGAGGATGAGGCCCGCGCCGGCGATGGTCGAGCCACCCGGCCATTCCGAAAACACCAGCCACACCCAGAGCGGTCCGAGCACCACGTCCATCAGCCCGATCAGTCCGGCTTCGCTGGAGGGGATATAACGGCCGCCGGTCAGGTAGAGCAGGTAGGCGAGCCCCGAGGTCGTCGAGCCGAAGACGACCAGGATGCCCAGTTCCGGTAGGCTCGGCAGCGCATGCGACATCAGCGGCAGGCAAAGCAGCACGCAGAGCCCGGAGCCGATGGCATTGACCGGCGCCATCCGCAGCGACGGATGTTTCCGCGCCATCACCAGCAAGATGCTGAAGGTCACGGTCATGAGAAATGCCAGGCTATTGCCGGCCAGGTCCGTCAGCCGCGCCGAGAAGCCGGCGACGATCAGCACGCCGACAAAGGCGACGGCGCTGGCAATCAGCACCCGTCGCTCCACCCGTTCGCCCATCAGCAGATAGGCCAGGCCGGCGGCGATGAAGGGCACTGTCGCATAGATGGAAAGGACGTTGGCAACCGTCGTCAGCTTCAGCGAGGCGATATAGCCGAACATCGAAAGGGCGGAGAAAAGCCCGAGCAGCGCATACATCCCATAGGGGATGGCTGCCGTCGGCGCCTTGGCGCGCCGTCCGAACAGCGAGATGATGACGAGCGTCAGGCCGCCGAAGACGGACCGCCAACCGAGCGTCGTCCAGACATCGAGATCGAGCATGCGTACGAACAGCCCGGCGCTGCTCCACATCACCGTGGCAACGGTCACCAGCAGAAGTCCATAGGTACGCGGCTGCATTGATTCCCTCGATGTGTGGCTTAACGGTATGAAAATGAACAAGAAATGCAGCGCTGGGAGGCGTTCTTGCGCCTGCGTCGCCCAGTCTATCAAATATCCGCCGAAACAGACCCTGACCAGCGACAATCGATTTCGCAATCGGAACCGTTGCGACGCCAGGCCAGCCGCCATAAACAGGCCCGGAACAAGAAGGCAAGGCGGCGGGAGCGGGGCGTGCGACATCTGTATCTGATCGGCATCGGAACCGGCAATCCGGAGCACATGACCGTGCAGGGTATCAACGCCCTGAATGCGGTCGATGTGGTCTTTATTCCCGACAAGGGCGAGGCAAAGACGGGCCTTGCCGACGTTCGGCGCGAGATCTGTGCCCGTTATCTGACCCGCCAGGACACTCCGCTTATCGCTTATGACGTGCCGGTGCGCCAGACGGCAGACCGATCCTACACCCAGGGCGTCGATGCCTGGCATGCCGACATTGCCGCTGTCTACGAACAGATGCTGACGGACAACATGGCCGAGGACGGCAGCGCTGCGCTGCTCGTCTGGGGTGATCCAGGGCTCTATGACAGCACCATCCGCATTCTCCAGCGGGTCTTGGCGCGCGGCAATGTGGCCGTCGACTATAGCGTCATCCCGGGCATTACCAGTATCCAGGCGCTGACGGCCAGCCATCGCATTCCGCTCAATCTCGTCGGCAAGCCGGTCGAAATCACCACCGGCCGGCGGCTGGCGGCGTCTTTCCCGGCGCTGGTCGGGACGGCGGTCGTCATGCTCGACGGCGAGCAGGCCTTCGCGAAAATTGAAGACCCGGATGCGTTCATCTATTGGGGCGCCTATCTCGGGACTGACGACGAAATCCTGCTTTCGGGGCGCCTTGCAGACGTGGCGCCCACGATTGCCGCGACGCGCGCCGCAGCCCGCGCCCGCCACGGCTGGATCATGGACATCTACCTGTTGCGCAAGGGTCAGGATTTCGACGACTGAGCGACGGACTGCCGCACCCGCCAAATTGTTTGCCTCACAGACGGGATGATGTAAGGAGACTTCAGGAAAGGGTGTGGATATGGCGATAGATGGGCAAACGATGGCCGAACCGGGTCTCGCTGTGCCGCGCGTCGGTTTCGGCCATGACGTGTCATTGCCATCGCGCCTCGTTCGCGGTGCCTGCCCTTCGCTGGCGAGCCCGATGCAGACCGGCGACGGCCTGCTTGTCCGGCTGAGACCTTCGACATCAGGCCTGACACCCTCTCAATTTCGCCAGCTTGCGCAGGCCGCCGCCCGCCATGGCAACGGTCTGCTCGAGATTACCGCGCGGGGAAACCTGCAATTGCGTGGACTGTCGCGGGAGACCATGCCCGGCCTCGAAGCCGATATCGCCCGCGCCGGCATCACCCCTGAAATCGGCCTCACCATCGAAACGCCGCCGCTGTCAGGGCTGGACCCGGCCGAAATCGCCGATGCCCGCGCAATGGCGGCGCGCCTGCGCGAGGCCCTGGCGCAGCTGCCCGTGCCGCTACGGCTTGCGCCGAAGCTGACGATCGTCATTGAAACAGGCGGCTTGCTGTCGCTCGACAAGGTGACGGCCGACATCCGCCTGATGGCGACGCCAATGGCCGATGGCAAGCCGCAGTGGCGCATCTCCGTGGGCGGTACGCGTTGGACTGCCGTCCCCATATCGGTGGCGAGTGATGAGCAGACCCCTGCCATTGTGCTCGATCTCTTGAAAACCCTGGATGGGCTCGGCGCCCGCGCCCGAGGCCGCGATCTCGCCGCGAGCCGCCCCGTCTTGGCCGAACATGCCGCCGTCAGCTCGGCGGAACAGACCACCCCCTGTGTCGGCCTCCACCGATTGGCTCCCGACGCGATGGTGCTTGGTCTGCGGCTGGCCTTCGGCCAGATCCATGCCGCCGAGTTGATTACCTTCCTGGACATTGCCGAGACGCAGGGTGTGCACGAGATCAGGACTGCGCCCGACCATGCGCTTCTGCTGCTGGGGACCTCCGCCGGCACGATGGAAAAGCTGCAGATGCGGGCCGCGGATTTCGGTTTCTGGATCGACGCCGATACGCCCGCCAGCCACATCGCCACCTGCGCCGGCGCCGGCGGCTGCGCCTCGGCGAGCTATCGCACGAAAGAACTCGCCGCCCGGGCCGTCGATTGGCTGCCGGATTTGCTGGATGGATCCATCGTCCTGCATCTGTCTGGCTGTCCCAAGGGATGCGCCCATCCTGGCGCCAGTGCCATCGCGGTGGTCGGCCTGCCGACGGGTTTCGGCCTGGTAGCCGGCGACAAGGCATCGGCCGCACCGGTGGCCGTGGTTGACGAGATGACATTGGAACGGACGTTGCGGCGGCTCGCCGACAGGGTCGCCGGCGCGAAAGCCGCTGGCGAATCGGTCGGGGAGTGCCTTACACGGCTTGGCAGCGACCCGATCGTCGCCGCGTTGAGACAGGAATAGGCATGGTTGACTACGATTACATCCGCCAAGGCGACGCGATTTACGAAAAGTCCTTCGCCATCATCCGAGCAGAGGCCGATCTTACGCGCTTCTCGGAGGCGGAAGCCGATGTTGCCGTGCGGATGGTGCATGCCTGTGGGCTTGTCGAGGCAGCGGCGCATTTTCATTTTTCAAGCGACTTCGTCACCGCCGCGCGTGCCGCCTTGGCATCAGGCGCGCCGATCTTCTGCGATGCCGAGATGGTTGCGCACGGCATCACCCGCGCCCGGTTGCCCTCGTCGAACGAGGTGATCTGCACCCTGCACGACCCGCGGACCTTCGCGCTGGCCAAGGACAGCGGCAACACCCGCTCGGCCGCCGCCATGCACCTCTGGGGCGAGCGCATGGCCGGAGCCGTTGTGGCGATCGGCAATGCGCCGACGGCCCTGTTCCACCTGCTGGAGATGCTGCGCGACGGCGCGCCGAAGCCGGCAGCGATCATCGGCATGCCGGTCGGCTTCGTCGGTGCGGCCGAATCCAAGGATGCCCTGGCGGAGAATTCCTACGGCGTTCCTCACGGCATCGTGCGCGGACGTCTTGGTGGTAGCGCCATGACCGCCGCCGCCGTCAACGCCCTGGCGCGAGGCGGCCTATGACCCCTCTTTCGACCGGCCGCCTTATCGGCGTCGGCACCGGTCCCGGCGATCCTGATCTTCTGACTGTCAAGGCCGTCAAGGCCTTGGAGCAGGCCGATGTGGTTGCCTATTTCGCCAAGGCCGGCCGACATGGCAATGGCCGTACGGTGGTCGATGGCCTGCTGCGCTCGGATGTGACGCTGCTGCCGCTCTACTATCCGGTCACGACCGAGATCGACAAGCACCATGACGACTACAAGCGGCTGATCACGGCCTTCTACGACGCCTCCGCCGAGCTTGTCGCGGCTCACCTGAAGGATGGCCGGACGGTCGCGA
The DNA here is from genome assembly GCF_049472505.1 of Rhizobium sp. HT1-10. NCBI lineage: Bacteria > Pseudomonadati > Pseudomonadota > Alphaproteobacteria > Hyphomicrobiales > Rhizobiaceae > Rhizobium > Rhizobium sp. HT1-10. The sequence goes on from NZ_JBCEBQ010000004.1 coordinate 357,144, forward strand.
TCCTCAGCGAGGGCGACCCGATGTTCTACGGCTCCTACATGCACCTGCATGTCCGTCTTGCCCACCGCCACCCGACCGAGGTCATTCCCGGCATCACCGCGATGTCGGGCTGCTGGTCGCTGGCCGGCATGCCGATCGTCCAGGGCGACGACGTTCTCTCCGTGCTGCCCGGCACCATGGATGAGGACGAGCTGGCTCGCCGTCTCGCCGATACCGAGGCGGCTGTCATCATGAAGGTCGGCCGCAACCTGCCGAAAATCCGCCGGGCATTGGCCGCCTCCGGGCGCCTGCACCACGCCGTCTATGTCGAGCGCGGCACGATGAAGAACCAGTCGGTGACGGAGATGGTCGCGCGCGACGATCGCGAAGCGCCGTATTTTTCGCTGATCCTGGTCCCCGGCTGGGAGCGTGGCGCGTGAGCGGCCGGCTCTATGTGATCGGCACGGGACCGGGCAATCCCGACCAGATGACACCGGAAGCGTCTGCGGCCGTCGCGGCCTCCACGGAGTTCTTCGGCTACGGCCCCTATCTCGACCGCCTCTCGTTGAGGCCGGACCAGTTGCGCATCGCCTCCGACAATCGCGAGGAGATCGACCGCGCCAGGGCATCGCTGGAGCGGGCATCGGCGGGGGCCGTCGTCTGTGTCGTGTCGGGCGGCGATCCCGGCGTCTTTGCCATGGCCGCGGCCATCTGCGAGGCGATCGACACCGGTCCTGAGAGCTGGCGCGCCGTCGACCTGGTAATCCTTCCCGGCATCACCGCGATGCTGGCCGTAGCGGCCCGTCTGGGCGCACCGCTCGGCCACGACTTCTGCGCCCTGTCGCTGTCGGACAATCTGAAGCCCTGGGATCTGATCGAGCGGCGCCTGACGCTGGCGGCTCAGGCCGGTTTCGTCATCGCGCTCTACAATCCCATCAGCAAGGCACGTCCTTGGCAGCTGGGCCGCGCCTTCGAGATTTTGCGCCTGGTTTTGCCGGCCGGAACACCCGTGATTTTCGGCCGCGCCGCCGGACGCCCGGACGAACGGCTGACGGTGACGCCGCTCGGTGAGGCGGATGCCGCCGTCGCCGACATGGCGACCTGCGTCATCATAGGCTCGCCGGAAACGAAGATCATCCGGCGCTCGGCCAAGCCGGATCTTGTCTACACGCCGCGCTTTGCCGCCCCGGAGACAAAATGATCGATTCGATCAAGCGCAGCCTCGAGCGAGCTGACGGTCGGCACGGTGGTAGCCGCGCCGCGGGCGATCATCAGCACCGGTATACCGAGCAGCCTTGCCGCCTCGATCTTGGCATAGGTAGCGCTTCCGCCGCTGTTCTTGGCGATGATACAATCGATCAGGTGCTGCTTCAGCAGCCGGACTTCCCCGGGGAGATCGAAGGGGCCGCGATCGAGGATGCTGACGACGTCAGGCGCCTGCAGCGGCGGATCGACGGCATCGACGCTGCGCACCAGATAGAAATGCTGCGGAAACCGATCGGCATGATGCGCTTCCTGCCGGCCGATCGCCAGGAAGATGCGGCGCGGCGTAGGGCCGAGCGCCGTGAGCGCCGCCGCGACATCCGCCACCTCGTGCCACTGGTCGCCAACAACAGGCTGCCAGGCTTGGCGACCGAGGGCGAAAAACGGGATATCGGCAACCTTGGCCGCATCAGCGGCGTTGGCCGAGATCTGCCGCGCAAAGGGATGGGTGGCATCGACCATCATCTCGATGCCTTCGGATTTGAGAAAGTCGGCGAGACCCGCACTGCCGCCGAATCCGCCGACGCGGACCGGCGCACCCTGGGGGAGCGGCTCCTTCGTCCGCCCGGCCAGCGACAGCAGAACGTCGACGCCTTCGTGTTCCGCAAGCTGCTCCGCCAGCAACCGAGCCTCGGTCGTGCCCCCCAGGATCAGGATGCGGGTCTTGCCCATGTCTGACACGTCTTTCCCCTTGCCCATGCGATGGCTCACCCTTATCGGCCTTGGCGAGGACGGTCCAGCCGGACTGAGCGACGAGGCGAGGCAACGCGTCGCCGCAGCCCCCATCGTTTATGGCGGTGCGCGGCATCTGGAACTCGTGGCGCCGCTGATCACAGGCGAGGCCCATAGCTGGCTCAGCCCCCTCGACCGGTCGATCGAACATCTCCTCGCCCGGCGCGGGCAGCCTGTCGTCGTGCTTGCCTCCGGCGATCCCTTTTGGTTCGGCATCGGCGCAACGCTGTCTCGCTTCGTGCCCGCGGCCGAAATGCAGGTCATGCCGTCTCCCTCGGCCTTCAGTCTCGCAGCCGCCCGGCTCGGCTGGCCCCTGCAGGAGGCGACGGTGCTGTCGCTGCATGGTCGGCCGATCGATCTCATCCGTCCGCATCTTCATCCCGGCAGAAAGATCATCGCGCTGACGTCGGATGCCGGCAGTCCCGGGCAGATCGCCGCCTTGCTGACTAACCTCGGCTTCGGCCGTTCGAAATTGACCTTGCTCGAAGCCATGGGCGGTCCTCGCGAGCGCGTGACGATCCACAAGGCCGATGCTTTTGTATCCGATGCGGTGGATGCCCTGAATGTTCTTGCGATCGAAGTCGCGTCCGACGGTGCCGCTCGCATCATTCCCTATACCTCCGGTCTCGACGATGCGCTGTTCAGCCACGACGGTCAGATCACCAAGCGTGAAGTCCGGGCAATGACGCTGTCGGCGCTCGCGCCGCGCCATGGGGAATTGCTCTGGGACATCGGCGCCGGTTCCGGTTCCATTGCCATCGAATGGCTGCTGGCCGATCCGAGCCTGCGGGCGATCGCCGTCGAGGCCGTGCCCCAGCGGGCCGAGCGCATCCGCGAGAACGCTGGCAATTTCGGTGTACCGGGCCTGACGCTCGTCGAAGGCACTGCGCCGCAGGCCCTCATGGGTTTGCCGCAACCGGACGCCATCTTCATCGGCGGCGGCGGCAGCGAGGCCGGCGTCATGGAGGCCGCCAAGGCAGCCTTGAAACCCGGTGGACGCCTGGTCGCCAATGGCGTGACGACTGAGATGGAAGCGGTGCTGCTTGCCGAATATTCAAGCCACGGCGGATCGCTCACCAGGATCGACATTGCCCGCGTCACCGCCATCGGCACGATGCACGGATGGCGGCCGGCCATGCCGGTAACCCAATGGTGCTGGACCAAGCCCGAAACGACAGAGACCGCAGAATGACCGTCCATTTCATTGGCGCCGGCCCCGGTGCCGCCGACCTCATCACCGTGCGTGGCCGCGACCTGATCGCAGCATGCCCCGTCTGCCTCTATGCCGGCTCGCTGGTGTCGAAGGAGCTTCTTGCCTACTGCCCGCCCGGCGCCCGGATCATCGACACGGCGCCGCTATCGCTGGACGAAATCGAGGCCGAATATCGTCGTGCCGATGCTGCCGGCGAGGACGTGGCGCGGCTGCATTCCGGCGATCTGTCGGTCTGGAGTGCGGTCGCCGAGCAGATCCGCCGACTGCGTGCCTGCGGCATCGACTACACCATGACGCCAGGGGTTCCGGCCTTCGCCGCTGCCGCCTCGGCGCTTGGCCGTGAGCTGACGATACCCGCCGTGGCGCAGAGCCTTGTGCTCACCCGCGTCTCCGGCCGCGCGTCGCCGATGCCGGCGGGCGAGACCTTGGCAGGCTTTGCCGCCACCGGATCGACGCTTGCCATCCATCTTGCCATCCACGCCCTGTCGCAGGTGGTGCGGGAGCTCACCCCCCATTACGGGGCTGAATGCCCGGTAGCGATCGTCGTCAAGGCCTCCTGGCCGGACGAGCGCATCCTGCGAGGCTCTCTTGCCGATATCGAAGCCAAGGTCGCGGCCGAACCGATTGAACGCACCGCGCTGATCTTTGTCGGCCCGTCGCTGGCATCGGACGATTTCCGAGAGAGCGCCCTCTACGATCCCGCCTACCAGAGACGTTTTCGCGATCGCGTCTAAATTCCGTCCGATGAGGTCCAACTTCGATGGATGGCCGTGCGTTCTGAAAGGAGCGCTCTAGTTAGAAAAAGGGACATCGATCGGGCGAGGTCGATTTCTCCTCCCATTTCAGCAATCCTTGCCCGCGAGCAATCATGAACGCCACCAGAAGCGGCTATATCTTCACCATCGTCGCCATCACGCTGTTTTCCATCCAGGACGGTATATCGAAGCACCTGGCTGGAGCCTATCCACCGTTCCTGGTGGCGATGATCCGCTATTGGACCTTCGCCCTCTTTGCCATCGCGCTGGCTTCCCGTGGACGCGGTGGCCTGCGGGTCACGGCACGGACCAAACGGCCGCTGCTGCAGGTGCTGCGCGGCTTGCTGCTGGCGGCCCAGATCGTCATCGTCATCCAATCCTTCGCGCTTGTCGGTCTCGCCCATTCCCAGGCGATCTTCTCATCCGGGCCGCTAATCGTGGCGCTGCTGTCGGTGCCGATCCTCGGGGAGACCGTCGGATGGCGGCGCTGGACGGCGATCTGCGTCGGCTTTCTCGGCGTCCTGCTGATACTGAAGCCCGAAACCGGGTTTTTCGATGTCCGTTTCCTGGTGCCGCTGTCATCGGCCTTTCTGTTCTCGTTCTATGTCATCGTCACCCGGCTCGTCAGCCGGGACGACGCCTCGATGACGAGCTTTCTCTACACCGGGGTGGTCGGTGCCGTGGCCATGACCTGCGTCGGGCCTTTCTTCTGGATGCCGCTGGCGCCGCAGGATTGGATATGGATGGGATTGCTCTGCCTGACGGGGATATCGAGCCACTATTGCCTGATCCGCGCCTACGATCTTCTCGACGCCGTGGTCATCCAGCCCCTGACCTATCTGCAGCTGGTCTATGCCGCGATCATCGGCGTCGTGATCTTCGGCGAGGTGCTGACGGCCAATATGGTGATCGGCGCGATCATTGTCGTCGCTGCCGGACTGTTCACGGTGTGGCGGGAAAATGTGCTGGCCAAGCGAAAAGCCGGGCGCTAGGCCCGGCCTTTCGGCTCAATTGTCGTGGTAGTAGGAGGTGTAGCGGGAATAGTAGTACTCGCTCGAGCCGTGCGCCCGGTAGAGCTTCATCTTCTCGGTGTCGACCTTGTTGAGGATGACGCCGGCGCATTTGCCGGCAATCGCCGGTTCCGAGCCGAACGTGCTGCGCACCACCTTGCGCGATGTCTTCCCCCACTCGACGACGAACAGGAAAGCATCGATGTTTGGGCTGATGGCGCGCGCATCGACCACCGGTCCAAGTGGCGGAAGGTCGATGACGATATAATCGAAGTTCGCCCGCGCCGTGTCGAGAAGCGCGTTCATCGCCGGAGAGGACAGTAGCTCCGAAGAGTGGGGTATGCGCCGCTTGACGATGGCAGGCAGGAAGGCGAGCTTGGTCTTCTGATCGATCAACAGCAGCTCCTGGATCGGCCGTCGCTCGAGCAGGGCTTCCAGCAGGCCAGCCTCGGCATGGCGGCCGATGGTTCTGGTCGCACCGGGATTGCGCAGATCGGCGTCGATCAGCAGCGTTCGTGCGCCCTGTAGCGCCAGCAGCTGTGCGAAATTCATCGAGATCGTCGACTTGCCTTCGCCGGGCAGGCTGGAGACTATCCCGACGACCTTTGCCGCTCGCTCGCCGCTTTCCACATCGATCGCAATCTTGGCGCTGCGCATGGTCTCGGCGAAGGCCGACAGGGGATGTTCGGCGACATAGTTCGAGACCCCATTAAGCTGCCGGATGCTGCGTGGATGCTCCTGCACCGGCTCGGCGGCGGTGACCGGCTTCACGATCGGCGCAATGCCCAGATATTCCTGATGCAGGGAGTCCCGGACCTGGTCACCGGTCCGGAAGAAGCGATCCCGGAACTCCCGGAAGACCCCGATCGCGCCGCCGACGATGCAGCCGAGAATGATCGAAAGCGCCAGCACGATGATCTTCTTCGGCTTGCTGGCACCGAGCGGCATGGTCGCCTTGGTGATCACGCGGGCTTCGGTGATGGGGAAGGATTCCTGTTGCGAAGCCTGCTGATAGCGGGTGAGGAAGCTCTGGTAGAGATCGCGGTAGGTATCTCGCGTCCGTTCCAGCTCCCGCAACTGCACCTGCGCATCGCCCGCCGTTGCCGAAACCGAGGTTGCCGAGGCGACGTTGTCGGCCAAGGCCTTTTCCCGCGCCTTGGCGACATCCAGATCGTTCCGGTAGCTCTCGGCGATACGGCCGAGTTCTTCGAACATCTGACGCTGATATTCCTGCATCTCGCCGCGCAGGCGCACGGCCTGCTCATGGTTCGGCCCGAGGCGACGGGAGATATCGGCCTCGGTCTTTGATGCGTCGAGATATTTCTTGCGCAGGTCGTTGATCGTCGAACTGCCCAGCACGTCGGAGACAACCGCATTCATGTCCTTCGACTGGATGATCGACTGGACGCGATCGTATTTCGCCTGCGCTGCGGCCCGGTCCCCCTGCGCCGTCGTCAGGGCGGTATTCAGCTGCGTCAGCTGCTGGTCGCTGACGAGCTGGCCGCTGGTCTGAAGCAGCCCGTTATCCGAGCGGAACTTTTGAACGGCCAGATCGGAAGTGAGCGCCTTCTTGCGCAGCTCCTCGATGCGGTCTTGCAGCCAGTCACCGGCGCGTCGCGTCGCGTCGTACTTCGAGTTGAGCTTGTCCTCGAGATAGGCATCGGCGATGCCGGCTGCGATCTGCTGGGCGAGCTTCGGTGAAGGCGACGTATAGCTGATCGACAGCACGAAAGAGCGATTGACCCGCTCGACCTGCATGTTGCGCTCGATCTGTGCCACGGCGTTCTGCATCTTCACTTCGGCTGCATCGACCGCAATCTCATTCGCGTCGCCAAACCATTTCTTGAAGTTGAGAAGGCCGATTGCCTGGCTGATGAAGGAAGGACCCTTGCCGACGAAATCCGAGTTGTTCAGCAGGTCGAGCTTCTGGATGACGGCAGTGGCGATCGTATCGGATCGCAGGACCTCGACCTGGGTGAGGATGTTGCCCTCGTCGTCGACAGATCCGGCCGGGACCGTCGTATCGGTCATCTGGTTGACGATGGTGGAGGTGCCATGGTCGATCAGCACATTGCTGCTGGCGGTATATTGCGGCACGGCCAGCAACAGATAGACGATGCCCAGAATGATGAAAGTCACGATAGAAGCGGCAAATACCCGCCATTGCCGGCGGGCAGCCGCAAGAATGCGGTCGAGATCGATGATCTCGGAAATCTCATCGTGGTCGAAGCCGGCCCAGCTGTCTGTGTTGGACTTTTTGGGTGATAGCAAAGAGCGATCTCCTACTCTCATCGGTGGCTGAACGTTTCAAACTCCGCCACGCCCGCAGAGCATGGACGGGCAGATGGCGGTGTCAATTACCTGACCGAGCCGCACGACCGGCGGCTCGGCAATGCCTTGGCTTACAGATCCCGTATCGACTTGCGTGTCGTGACCGCATCGCTCGTGGTGCCCGCCGCCGTCGAGGTGACGGAGTTGGCAATATCCAGGAATTTCAGCAGCTCGACGGAGGCGGAGTTCGAGATGTAGATGACATCCTTGTCCGCCATTGCGAATTTCTGGGCGGCGAAGAAGCCGGCCGGATCACGCAGGTTGGCGCGGAAGACCACAGGCACCTGCTCGTCGCGGAAATGGGTGGTATCGATGCCCATGTCACGCAGGACCTTCGTATCCACCAGGCGATAGAGCAGCACCTGCGCCGGATTTGCCTGCGTGTCGAGGGCGCCGCCGGCCTTGCCGAGGCCGTCAGCTAGGGTGAGGTTTTCGTCGTCGAAGGTATAGCGACCGTTCGCTCCCGTTGCCCCGAAGGCCACATAGCTTCGCGGATGGTGATCGGCGATCACGGTGTCCATCGGCGAAACGAAAATGTTTTCCGACGGGTTCTTCAGCAGCGTCTCATAGGGCACCGTAGCGGTCTTGCCGCGGCGCTGCAGGGTGATGTTGGTTTCCATCGCTGCCGTCGACAATCCGCCGGCCTGCGAGATGGCATCGAGGACGCGCTCGCCCGCCGGGCTGAGTTCGACCTTCGCCGGCGCGTTGACATCGCCGAGCACGGAGACCTGGCTCGAATTGCTTGTCACCGTGGTGATGACCACCTGCGGCTCGATGGCGCGGCTCGAGAGCTTCTTGACGATATCGGCCTCGACTTGCTCCTTGCGCTTGCCGGCGGCGACGATCCGTCCGGCATAGGGAACGCTGATGGTCCCGCCGCGGTCGATCGTCTGGCTCGGGATGGTCACGAAGTTGCCGGCGCGGCTGCCCGCATCGGCAGGAATGAAGAGGCCGCCCGATTGGGACTCGAAGATCGTAACCTGAACCACATCGCCGTAGCCAAGCGGGATATCGGGGGCGGAGGACCGCGCTGTTCCGAAGCTGGCTTTCAGCGAGGACGCTGCTTTGCCGTCGAAGAATTTCAGTGTGTTCTGGTTGAGGTCGACCAGGGCGTAGTCGATGCCGACCTTGCGCTCCTTGGAGGAAACCTTGACGAGCGCCTGGCTGTCGATCAGCCCGGCATCGGGGCCCGAACGCGGCAGAGAGGTACAGCTCGACAACATCACCATCAAGGCGACGACGGACCCTTTACGCCAGCGGATTGCAGCCTTCATGCCAAGCCCCATCTTCAGCGCGTGGAAAGCACGCTCGCCACCAGATCGGTAGCACGCTTTGTTTTTGAATTCGATCGGGAACCGGCGGCGGCGCAACTGGTTATGATCCGAGCGGGCTTGGTATCCGGGGCGATCCTCGCCCGCAGATGTCGCAAGTGACGGGATCGGCGAAGCCGGCTCGAACGTCATGGATGTCCAGTCGTTACACGCAGTTACATTTTCGGCTGAAGCAAACCAGGAATTCATCAATCGCGGTACTCTTCGGTTGCCTGTATCGGGTTGGGGAGACCTGAGACAGGGACAGGGGAAAACAAGGGGTAGATGAGCGGCCGCATCACACGAACCTCTTCAGGATCGCCTTGCGCAGCGGGACCTCGACGAACCGGCAGGTCAGCCAGCCGAATACCAGTGCTGCAACGACAGCCGCGACGAAGCACAGCCAGCTTGCGAGCGGCGCCGTCGGATCGATGCCGAACAGCAGCGGCGCCACCTTCAGCCATAGGCTGATGCCGACGATGCTCACCAACGCATGCGTCATGTACAGGCTGTAGGAAATCTTGCCCAGAAACAGAGCGGGGCTGTTGGAGAACAAGCGTGATGCATTCGGGCACTGCAAGACGGCGAGGACAAGGACCGGCGCGAGAAGCACGGCAATTGACGCGATGTCAGGAACGCTCAAAATAATCAGAAGCGCGGCGATGACAGCCCAGATGGTCCATGGGGCCGCCAGAAAGTGACTATATGCCAAATTGAGGCGAAACAGGGCCATCCCGCCGACAAACAGCGTCAATACGCGGATGAGCACTACAGGCGAGTTGGTCGGATACTGATCTGTGTGGGTGTCGATATTGTAGAGCACCAGCGCGCCGGCGCAGCAGAGCGTGAGGATCACAGCCGCCAGGCGCGCATTCCAGCGGCTGGCCAGAACCGCTGCGAAGGGGAAGATCGCATAGGCATGCCATTCGGCGCTGATCGACCAGGACGGGAAGTTCCAGGTGCGATGATCGATCCACGGACCGTGCAGCATGAACAGCGCCGCCAGTGCCGAGTTCCAGGAGTAGCGGCCATCGACCGAGGTGAAATCGGGCTTCCCGTGGATGAACGGGAGCAGCGCCAAAAGCAGGATGCCCATGGCAAACAGATGCACCGGATAGAGACGGGCGATGCGGGCGGCAAAGAAATCGCGATAGTCGGCCCAGCCCACTTTGCCGGAGAAGGCCGCGCCATAGACATACATCATCACGAAGCCGCTCATGATGAAGAACACGTCCACCGAGAACCAGGCCTGCGACAGGATCGGCAGATGGACAAGGAGCACCGACGTGATGGCGGGGAACGGGTCCTGCAGGTGATAGACCACCACGAAAAGCGCGAGAATGCCGCGCAATCCGTCCAGTTGCTCAAGCCTCGGCCGCCGTTGTTTCGGGGCGCTGTCCTGATGCGGGCCGGTGAGGGGAACCGGTCCCGCATTGGCAAGCGCAATCGCTGCGGCTTCCGACGTCATCGCGCGACGCCTCCCGCCAACGGGCGCTGACGCGCCACCGGATGATGAATCTGGCGATGATCGGAGGTCGCGCTCAAGCGGGGGTCTCCTCGCCTGTTGCAACGAATTCCGGGATGGTCCTGTCCTCGACGAGAAAGGCGGCCAGCCACATGGCAGCGGCCAGGGTCGCATGGCTCGCGAGAAAGGCCACCACCAGTCCCGGCACGCCGGCGATTTTGACGCCGAAGGCCATCAGCAACCCGAAGCCGAAGGTGGCGCAGAGCGAGATGAAGGCGCGGATACCCTGCCTGCCAGCACCGGTCAGGGCATCGGCGGGCGGATATTGCAGGGCGATCAGCGGCAGGGCGAGGCCTAGCATGGCGGAAATATTGGCCATGCTGGCAAAATCCTTGCCGAGCGCAAACGGCGCCAGGTAGCCGGCTGCCGCCACCGCGATGCTGGAGGCGACACCGACGGCAAACAGCATCGGCGTAATCTTCAGGGCGTAACGACGGCTGGAGGCGAGGCCCTCCTTGCCGTGAACGAAGAAGTTCGGATAGGTGATGCGGGTGACGACCTGCAGCGGAAACAGCCCGAGCGCCAGCACTCGGGAAGCCGCCCCGTAGATCCCGACGCTGGCCGCATCGGCAAAGCGCCCGAGAAGGATACGGTCGAAGTTCCCTTGCGAGGCACGGGCTGCCTGATTGACGCAGAAGGCGCCGCCGGCCTTCCATTCATGCCGCTTCAGCACGAAATGCGGACGACCGTAGAGCCTGATCACCAGGCCGAGATAGACGAGCGAAGTGATCATGCATTGGGTGAAAGCAAGCTCGATCCAGCCGTTGAGGTCGCTGCGCCCGAGCGCCAGGAAGTAGCCGAGCGCCAGAACCATGCGGAGCGCGGCCGTGGTTAGGCGAATCCAGCCGGCCCGCACCGTGTGGCGATGCGCCACCATGATCAATTCCACCGAGGCGGCGATCCTGTTGAGCGCGACCTCGCCGACGATGATAGCGAGTACATGCCAGATCCCGATCTCGGTCTGCATGAAGCCGACCGCCACGGCAAGCCCGGCAGCGGCGACGACCGGAAAGGTCGCGGCGGCGAGAAGCAGCAGGTTGCCGAAATAGGAAGCGAACTTCTGCGGCTCGCGCGACACAGCCCGCACCAAGAGATCGGCGCCGCCAAAGCCGACGAGTTCAACACTGACGACGGTGACCGCGAGGATGGCCGTATAGGAACCGAAAGCCTCGACGCCGAGGCCCCGCGCTGTCAGCGCGAAGGCCACGAGCTGCACCGCAAGCGCCGACACCGTCGGCATCAGCGCGCCAACGAAGGTCATCAGTTTGAAGCGGGCCTCGAGATGACGGCCTAGTGCCATCGTTCGTTTCAGCATGCCAGATCGGCTCCTTGGTCGGTCCAGGTACAGAAGGGCGAAACTGGTGCCCCCGGTGTCGCTGTCAACGGCAGACCCTGCCGCTATCTTCCTGCTTCGGTGTTTCCGTTGGCTTTGCCTCTTCGGCCTTTGGACGCGCATACTCGACGAAAACATCGCCGAAATGGGCATTGTATCGGCCGCGCACCTTGTCGAATTCCAGCATCCAGCCGAGCATCCGCGATTCAGGCTCCCGTTGCAGGAAGGGATAGAGCACCAGCCGGGCGCTGAGGCCGAGGGTCTTGGCAAAGCTCTTGCGGCCACCGCCGCCAAGGCTTTCCCAGCGAACGGCGTGGTTGCCGACGCGGAAGCGCCGCTGGCGCATCCAGGCGATCGAGGCGCGCGACTGCGGCACTTCCTCGTAGACGAAGGCCGCTTCCGACCAGGCCATCTTCATGCCTGCAAAGAACAGCCCCCGGAAAAACACGGTATCGCCGCCGCCCGAAAGTCCGAACTCCTCATCGAACAGCGGCCGTGGGATGGCTGCGATGGCCTGCAGGTCGATCAGGAAGTTGCAGGTGCAGAAGACGAAAGGCTTGCCGTTCAGGAACTGCTTGTCGACCGACCAGTAGCGCGAATATTTGCGCAGATGTGCGGCATTGTCCGGGAACACCGGCCGCACCGGCCCGCCAACGACGGCCGCCGCTTCCGAAGCCTGTGCCTTCAGCATCTCGCTCAGCCACTCCGGAGACGGCCACTCGTCGTCGTCGATCATCGCCACGAAGCGCAGGTTCAGCTTTTCGGCTTCGTCGAAGACCGCGTTACGGGCCGCGGAGATGCCGGGATGCGTTTCTATGCGATAATGCACCGTCAGTCCGGAGCGGGTCGAGAATTCGGCGACGCTTGCGGCAACTGCCGGATCCCGCCCGTCATTGTCGGCGATGATGATATCGGGCGGCGACGAGAGTGCCTTAGCGCTGATGGCGATGTGGTCGAGCAACCGCATCAGCGATGGCAGACGCTTGTAGGTGCAAAGGCCGACCGCCAGACCCTCGCGGGGCGCCTTGGTACTCACATTCGTGTCGGATATCGTCACGGTCTCTCCTTGATATTAGGTGTAGCGCGCAGCGCGCCCGCCGAGCAGGCCGACGGCCCGTCCTGCGTAATGCGCCGTCGAAAGCATACCCTGCGCCGCTCCGTTCGGATCGCGGCGGAAACCCGCACCGATCGTCCGCAGCAGCGAGGCAGCAAAACCCTTTAGGGCAGTGGTGCAGGTCTTGCCGGTGCCGTCGTAGAAGCGATCGATCTGCGACATGTAGATCCCGGTCGTATAATAGCGAGAGAGAACGCGGCTCGGCGACAGCCGGCTTTCCGGCGTCGGCTCGAAGACGACCGCCTCGTCGCACCAGGCAATTCGCCCGCCGGCCTTGCGAACCCGGCGAAACAGATCGTAGTCCTCGCCGCCGGATGCGCTGTACTCGTTACGAAACAGGGGCTGAGGCGCCACGTCCAGCAGGGTTCGAGAGATCAGCAGGTTCTGCGTCGTGTTGAGGGATTCGACCAAGCCAGTCTTCCAGCGGCGACGCCGAGCAAAGATGCTGTTGCGCGCGAGAATATTCGCGCCATCCGGGAGAACCCCTTCGACGGGCCCGCCGACCAGATGCGCATCCAGGCTTTCCCCGCAGGCGATCAGGTTTGCCAGCCATCCCTCGGAAACGTAGCCATCGTCATCGAGCATCGCTAGCCAGCGCCAATTCGGCACGATTTCGGTCACGGCGCGCACCAGCCCGTTGCGCACCGGGGCCAGTCCTCGTTCCGGAATTGGGACGTAAAAACAACGCGGAAATTCCGCCGCAAAAGCCTTGACGACGGCCTCCGTGTCAGCTGAGCAGCCGTTGTCCGCTACAACCAGCCATACGCTATGATTAACTTCGTTAACCAAGCTCGACAGAAGTTTTCGCAGCAAATCCGGCCGCTGAAAAGTGGGAATGCCGATCACAATATCAGCCATCTAGTGCAATCTCGTTCGTCACGGTTGTCGTCCTAGCTTGAGTGTAGTCTATAGTGCAATGCAACATTAGGCTATGGCAAATCGTCAATTTTTCCTCTACAGTCGTTTTCAACAGGCAAGAATATGGCGTTAATTTTGCCACATTCATCATTAATTTCAATGACATGTTCCTACACCTAGGCTTGCCAAAGATGCCGACATGCTCACCCTTGCAGCGCCACATTGAAAACCGAGCGGGATGGGATTCTTAATGGTTCGAAGTGTTCTGGTCGCTATTCCGACGCTGAATGAAGCTGCTCATATCGAGGCTGTAGTCGATCAGCTTTACGTCGATCTGCCGGACTGCAAAGTACAATTTGTAATTGCGGACGGCGGAAGCACGGATGGTACGGTCGAGCTCGTGCGAAGCCTTGCCGAGCGACGCGACGACCTCTTCCTGATGCACAATCCGCAGCGCCTCCAAAGTGCCGGCGTTAACCTCGCTGTGCGTCAATACGGACAGGATTCTGACGTGATGGTTCGTTGTGACGCACATGCCTCCTATCCGCGCGGCTATCTCCGCTCACTGGTCGACCGCCTGCAAGCTGTCGGTGCGGACTCGGTGGTGGTGCCGATGGATTCGGTCGGAGACGGCTGCCTCCAGCGTGCCGTCGCGTGGGTCTCGGATTCACCCGTCGGCTCCGGCGGCTCCGCCCATCGTGGCGGGCGCCAGAGCCGTTTCGTCGATCACGGCCATCATGCCGCCATGCTGACGGAGAGTTTCCGTCGGGCCGGCGGTTACGAGGAAACCTTCACGCACAACGAGGACGCGGAATTCGATTGCCGGCTAAGGGCTTTGGGTGGCAAGATCTATCTCGATACCGATATCCGCATCGAGTATCAGCCACGCTCGACCTTCCGCAAGCTGTTCAAGCAGTATTACAGCTATGGCAAGGGCCGGTCGCGCACGGTTCGGCGGCATCCAACATCGTTCAAGATCCGACAGTTCGCGGTGCCTTCCTTCATGAGCGCTTGCGCGGCCGCCATCGTGATGAGCCCGCTTTTCCCGGTGCTGCTGATGCTGCCGGCCTTCTACATCTTCGTGCTGGCTTTAACGTCGGCAAGCATCGCTTTCAAGAAGCGGTCGCTCTGCGGTCTGCTGGCAGGCCCCGCTGCCTGCACCATGCATGTCTCCTGGGCGCTCGGCTTCATCACGGGGATTCTGACATTGCGTGAAAGTCAGTGGCAACCAGACAAGACTTACCGTGGATTGGGAGAGGCCGTTTGAAGGCTCCGAATGAAAATGCTCGGATGCCGGCGCTGCTGGTCGATCCCTCGCTGTTCACGCCGGCCTATGATGCCGGCCTGACGCGGGGCCTGCGCGCCGTCGGCGTGTCTCCCTATTGGGCGGCGCGTCCCCTGCGGGCTGGTGAGCACTCCGAGGTGTCAGCCGAGGATATCGGCATCACCTTCTATCGCGGCGTCGAAGCCATTCCGGCGAAGCGCCAGAAGCTGCGCGGCCTTGCCAAGGGGCTATCGCACATCGTCGATCTCCTTCGCCTTGTCACCCACGTCTATCGCCACCGCCCGATGGTGATGCATGTGCAGTGGGCGGTGCTGCCGCTGTTCGACGCGCTGGCGATGCGTCTCGTCCGCCGCGTCTGCCCGGTGGTCATGACGGTTCATGACACGGTGCCCTTCAACGGCGAAAAGATCTCTTTCCTGCAGAATTCCGGCTTCGACATGCCGATCGCGGCTGCCGACCACGTCATCGTCCACACGCGCGGTGCTCGACGTAACCTGATCTCGCGCGGCATTGCCGAGAGCAAGGTATCGATCGTGCCCCACGGACCGCTGACGCTGAACGTCGCAGCGCCGCCGCGACCGGCCGGCGAAACGCGAGATCCTCGCTGGACCTTTGTGATGTTCGGCCAGATCAAGCCCTATAAGGGGCTCGATGTCCTGGTCGAGGCCCTGGGGCAGTTGCAGCCGGAGCTTCGTCAGCGCGCGCGCGTCGTCATTGCCGGCGCTGCCCATATGGATATGGCGCCGCTTGAGCAGCGCATTGCAGCACTCGGCCTCAAGGATGTGATCGAACTCCGGCTCGGCCGCCTCGACGAAAGCCAGATGGCCGCGCTGTTCGAAGAGGCCGACAGCTTTCTGTTTCCCTACAGGCAGATCGACGCGAGCGGCGTCTATTTCCTGCTGAAGCCGACCGGCAAGTGGATGATCGCGTCCGATGTCGGCATCTTCGCGGAGGACATGCAGGAGGCCAATGGCACCCTGGTCCCACCTGCCGACGTCGGTGCTCTGGCCGCAGCGCTCGCCGATGCCATCGAGCGACGCCCCGCGATCAAGATCACCGCCGGTGGCGACTGGACAAGCATCGGCGAGAAGACACTGGAAATCTACCGCGCCGCGATGAGCCAGCGCGGCGCCGTTTCCGCCTCCCAACCCGCCGCGCCGCGTTCCTCCGTCCTCTAGTTCCAGAAGGGTCCTTCCGACTTGCAGCAGCCCCAGAAGAAGCAGATCCAGGAAATACAGGTCCTCCGCCTTGTCGCCTCGATGATGGTGCTGATCAGCCATCTTCAGCACGAGGTGATGGACCAGTCCTTCGTCGACACGGCGAATTTCAAGCCGTTCGAGCCGGTCTTCTGGGCAGGTGGCGTCGATCTGTTCTTCATCATCAGCGGCTTCATCATGTACCACCTGTCGCGCAACAGTTTCGGCAAGCCCGGGGCGCCATTGCAGTTCATCCTGCGCCGCATCGTCCGCGTGGCTCCGCCCTACTGGTTTTTCACGATCGCCATGCTGTGCGCCATGGTCTTGTTTGCCGGCTCCGTCCGCTACGGCAGCCCGTCCCTGGAGCAGATCGTCGGCTCATTCCTGTTTCTGCCGTTGCCTGACCCCTACGGCCATTTCTATCCCGTGCTCATTCTCGGATGGACGCTGAACTTCGAAATGCTGTTCTACGCCGTCTTCGCCGTCGGCCTGTTCTTCAATAAGAGCTGGGGCATGACCTTCGTGATCGCGGCGCTGCTCGTGCTCGGCGGCTTGCCCTATTTCCACGTCGTGCAGACCCCGCCCTTTGCCTTCTGGGCCAATCCCATCGTCTTCGAGTTTCTGTTCGGCATTGCGCTGGCGCATCTGCGCGACACCGGCGTGCGCGTCGGGCCGCTGGTCGGCTGGTCGCTCTTCGTGGCCGGCATGGCGCTGATGGTCGTCTTCAAGGTAACCGGCCTGACGGAACTTGGCGGGCTTTGGCGGCCGCTGTGGATGGGTCTTCCGGCCTTTGTCGCCTGCGCGGGCCCCGCTCTGCTCGACGAAAAGCTCGACAGTGCGCTGAAGCCGCTGATGCGGGCCCTGGTGTTCGGCGGCAACGCCTCCTTCGCGCTCTATCTGTCGCATCCCTTCTCGATCAACCTCGTCGCCCTGGTGGCGCCGCGCATCGGCATCCATAGCCCCTGGCTCTACATCGTCGTCGCCGGTGGCTTCGCGATGATCGTGGCCGCCTTCGTCTACCTGCTGCTCGAGCGGCCGATGACCGGCTGGCTGCACCGGCGCTTCTGGGCTCCAAAGCCGCCGAAGGCCTTTGACATCCCGGCGGTCGGGCCTAGGTGACGGCTTGCCTCAACAGACGCCGTCGCAACGCGACGCAGGGACTTATTACGCCATCGGGAGACATCCATGACTGACGCCAAGGTCGCCATCATCACGCCTTCCTACCGCAACGATTTCGAGAATGCCGTCGATCTCTGCCGCAGCATCGACAGGTTCTGCGCGTTCGATTTCGAACACCTCGTCATCGTCCCTGAGAGTGACATGAAGATGTTCAGCGTGCTGCAGGGACCGCGCCGCCGCGTGATCGCGCGTGAAAGCATCCTGCGGCCGCACGGGTTCCGCCGGCTTCCGGTCCCGACCATCATCAAGTTGCCGTTCGGCAAGACGCTGCGCATCCGCGAGCAATATTACCTGCCCGGCGTCGGGCGCGTCAGCGGCTGGCTCGTGCAGCAGATTGTCAAACTCTGCGCCGGCGATCTGACCAAGGCCGATGTCTTCATTTTCGCCGACAGCGATGTCTTTCTCGTCCGCCCCTTCTCGCTGGAAGCCTTGAGGAGCGACGGCCGGCTCATTTTGCAACAGCATGTGCGCGGCCGCGACCTCGATACCCACCGCCTTTGGCGGAAGACGGCGCATGAATTGCTCGGCGTCGAAAAGCCGAAGGCACAGGAGCATTTCAACTATATCGGCCAGCTGATCCCCTGGGACCGCGCCACTCTGGACGGCCTCATCAGCCGCATCCAGTCTGTCACCGGCCCGAACTGGCAGCGCGCCATCGCCAAGGCGAAAACCGTTTCGGAATACATTCTCTACGGCGAGTACGTCGTCGAGGTCGCCGCCTTGGCCGAGCCGCGCCCGATCCGGGACATGAAGCTCGCCAACTCGGTCTGGTCGCCGGATGCGGTCATCGACGTGGAGGCGATCCTCGCGGCGATGGAGCCGGAGAATATTGCAGTCCACATCCAGTCGACCAACCCGCTGCCGATAGACGAGCGTCGCGCCGCCATCGCCGCCATCAACGGCCGCGTCCTCGCGTTGCCGGTTGCCTAGATCAAGGAAGCAGCATGAATCGATCCCGTAAGATATTGGCTCTGGTCATCTCGCGATTGCCGCACAAGGCCTTGCGTGCCGCAGCCTACCGGCACCTCATGGGTTACCGCCTGGCCAAGGGAACCAGCATCGGCTTTGGCGTCATGATCGCGGTCGATCGCTTCACCTCCGGAGCCGATGTCACCATTCGCCGGGGAACCAGCTTCATCGGGCCGATTTCGGTCACACTCGGCGAAGGCACGTTCATCGGCCGCTGGAACCGCTTCGAATGCGGCGATGCCGCAGCCGATCCGCGCCAGGCCCATATGGGCTATGCCCGCCGCTTCGAAACGGGCCGCAATTGCCTGATCAACGAGAGCCACCTGTTCGACATCCTCGGTAGCATTACCATCGGCGACGGCAGCTGGGTGGCCGGCTTCGCGTCGCAATTCCTCACCCACGGTGCCGGCACGATGAACCGCGATATCGTCATCGGTGAGAAGTGCTTCCTCGGCACGGCCGTGCGCTTTGCGCCGGGCAGCGGCGTCGGGGACCGCGTCATCGTCGGCATGGGTGCGGTGGTAACGAAACGACTGCCGGAAAGCGACGTCATCGTCGGCGGTCTGCCAGCCAAGGTGCTGCGCGCCCGCACAGATGACGACGGCTATTCCTTCGAGCGGACCTGGTGATGGCGGCTGCCATGAAAACATCCTTGGGCCACAAGCAGGGAGCGGGTGCCGAATGAGCAATGTAAAATATCGCGGCGACATCGATGGCCTGCGCGCCGTCGCGGTCCTGTCGGTCATCCTCTACCATTTCCAGTCCGGGATCTTTCGCGGCGGCTTTGTCGGCGTCGATGTGTTCTTCGTCATCTCCGGCTATCTGATCACCAGCATCATCAGCCGCGAGATGCTCGCCGGACAGTTCTCGTTCATCAAGTTCTACGAGCGGCGCGTCAGGCGCATCTTCCCGGCTCTCGCCTTCATGCTGGTGACCTCGGCCGTGGCCGCCTTCGTCATCCTCTATCCCTCCGAGCTGGTCGATTACTCGAAGAGCGTGATCTCGACGCTGACCTTCACCTCGAACTTCTATTTCTACGGCTTTCGCGGCTATTTCCTCAGCGACGTCGAAACCAAGCCGCTGCTGCATACCTGGTCGCTGGCGGTCGAGGAACAGTACTACATCTTCTTCCCGCTGCTCCTCCTCGCCCTCTACCGATTCCTGCCGCGCTTCGTGACAGCGGCAATTGCCGTCCTGGCCGTCCTTTCCTTCGGCCTGGCGCTTTGGCTGATGCACACGCAACAGCCCGCCGCCTTCTATTTCTCGCCGCCGCGCTTCTGGGAAATGTTCGCCGGCTCGCTGCTGGCACTGGCCAGGATCCCGGTCTTTCCGCAGCGCATTCTGCGCGAAGGCGCTGGCGCTGCGGGTCTGTTCCTGATCCTGGCAGCGGGCCTGCTCTACAAGCCGACGACAGCCTTTCCCGGCATGACGGCGCTTGCCCCCGTTCTTGGCGCCACCCTCGTCATCTATTCCGGCGCCGGTCCGGCCACTTACGTCAGCCGCCTGCTGTCGCTGCGACCACTGGTCTTCGTCGGGCTGCTATCCTACTCGCTCTATCTCTGGCACTGGCCGGTCGCCGTGTTCTATCACCTCCTGGCCGAGCGCCCGTTGGAGCCGAAGGACCTCGTCATCGTCGCGCCGATCACCGCCGTTCTGTCCTATGTGTCCTGGCGTTTCGTCGAGCAGCCCGCCCGCGACCGGACCGCCGTGCCTGCCAGGCGGCTGTGGATCGCCAATTTCGGCATATCGGCGCTGGGGATTCTCTTTGGCCTCTGGTGCATCGTCGCCTCCGGCCTGCCGATGCGCTTCTCTCCCGAGGTCGACCGGCTGGCAACCTATCTCCAATATGACGACCGCGCCGCCTATCGCCGTGGCACATGTTTCCTCGACGGCGAGCTGCAGACTCCCGCTGACTATGACCGGGAGGCCTGCCTTCGCTATTCGGACACAAAGCCCAACTACGTTCTGATCGGTGATAGCCACGGTGCCCATTGGTGGACCGGCCTCAGCAAGGCGATGCCCGATGTGAACCTGATGCAGGCGACATCCTCGGGCTGCAAGCCGTTGATCAAGGGGAATGGCCTGAAGAACTGCCGCGCCTTCATGGAGGGCATCTACGACACGCTGAGCCAGCGCCATCCGCAGGCGGTCATCATTTCGGCGCGTTGGGTGGCGACAGACATGCCGGACCTGCTGGCGACAATCGATCGGCTGAAGTCGATCGGCACCAAGGTCTTCGTCCTGGGGCCGATCCCGGAATACAGGATCGGCCTGGCAAGGCTGCTCGCCACCCAGGCGCTCTGGGGGCCGGGCGACCTTGCCCAGGAGAGACGCGTAGCGACCATGAAGACGATCGACGGCCAGTTTGCCGAGACGCTGAAGGACAAGGGTGTCACCTATGTCTCGATCTACGACCTGCTCTGCCCGCCGGGCACGACGAAGTGCCAGACGACGACGGAAACGGGCGTTCCCATGCAATGGGACTACGGCCACCTGACAGCGCCTGGGTCGGTTGTCCTTGCCCAGCGTCTGGCACCGGAACTGACTCAGTATTGAAACAGACTTGCCAAATTCAGAGGAGCTATCCAATGAACTCAAACGCTTTTAGGGCTTTCGCAAGCGGTCTTCTCTTTGTCTCCGTCAGTTCCCAGGCCTTGGCTGCAGGCGATCGGCTTTCCTTGCCAATGCCCTCCACGCCGGGAACCGCGACCTGCCAGCCGGCAGCCGCTGCCAGCGGCGGGCCGGAGGTCCATCTGACCCAGACCTTCAACGACGACTTCGACACGCTCGATCTCACCGGTGACAAATGGACGCCCCACTATGATGGCGACTACAGCTGGATGACCAAGCGCACACTGCAGGGCAACAAGGAGCAGGAGATCTACGTCGATCCCGGCTACAAGGGGCAGGGCCGCAAGCCGCTCGGCCTCAATCCCTTCAAGGTCAAGGACGGGATCCTTTCGATTGTCGGCGAGCGCACACCCGACGAATTCAAGCAGGCGCTTTACAATTATCAATTCACCTCTGGGGTGCTGACCACCCGCAAATCCTTCGCCCAGACCTACGGCTATTTCGAAATGCGCGCCAAGATCCCCGAGGGCAAAGGGCTTTGGCCGGCCTTCTGGCTGCTGCCGACCGACAAGAACAAATGGCCGCCCGAGCTCGACATCCTCGAGGTTGTTGGCCAGCAGGCCGACAAGATGGTGATGACGGCACATTGGAAGATGGGCGGCACCGGCGCCTATCAGCATTCCGGCTGCCGCGTTCCGCTGACGACAGCCACATCCGGCTTCCACACTTATGGTGCGCTCTGGCAGCCGGACCGCATCACCTGGTATATCGACCGCAAGCCGGTGCAGGTGCTGACGACGCCGCCCGGCTACGACATTCCCATGTACATGCTGGTTAATCTGGCGATCGGCGGCAAGATGGTCGGCGTCGCGGATGAGGGCACGCCGCTTCCCGCCGCCTTCGAAATCGACCGGATATCAGCCTACCAGATCGACGGCATGAAGCCCCCGGAGGCGCCGAAATGACGCAAGCCTATGCGGGCGACGAAATCTACACAGCGGTCTCCACGCAGGAGAAGTCGTTGCCTGTCATGGCGAAGCTTTTCCTCGTCGTGCTGCTGGTGCTCTGCCTGATCCAGTTCTCCGGTGCCTGGTACTGGGGTGGCGTCGATCTGACCCAGGAGGACCTGGAGGGCGTTCAGCCTTTTGGGGTTCCGTTCCGCTACGGTGTCTGGCTCTGCATCAGCATCGCCGTCTTCTATTATTTCTCTTCCTATTCCTACAAGGCGGTCGGCACCGCGCTGATGCCATTCCTGCCCTTCATCGGCATGGGATTTATATCAGGCGTGCAGGGCTTTTCCGTCGTCAGCTCTGTCCGTATCGAGATATTCTGGCTGCTGATGGCCTTGAGCGGATCGGTCATCGGCCTGCTTTTGCCGGCCAACCTGATAGCCCGGGTGATGGGCCGCTACCTCACCGTCATCCTCATCATCTCGATTGTGCTGGTGGTGGCGGTGCCGACGGCCGGCAAGGAAGTCTACGGCGGCGCCAGCGTCTGGAAGGGTGCCTTCCAGCAGAAGAACTATCTTGGCGCGCTTGCCATGTGGGCGACGGTCTTTGCCTTCTTTTTTTCAAAGGCGATCGGGCGGTGGCAAAGCCTGCTGCTGTTCCTGGTTGCCGCCGTCTGCCTGGTGGGTTCGGACTCCAAGGGCTCGCTGGCCGTCGCCGTCGCCGCTATCGGTTTTTACGTGCTGCTGATGTCGATGTCGAAGTCGCGGCTTTCGCCCTTCATCGGCTCAACGGCGCTGATCGGCTCGGTTCTCTTGCTTGCAGTCGGCGTCTATTTCTTATGGGTGCCGATCACAGGCGCGTTCGGCCGCGATGCGACGCTGACCGGGCGTACCGATATCTGGATGGCCTATCTCGGCCGGGTGGTGGATCACTGGTTCCTGGGCCAGGGTCCGGGCGCCTTCACCTCCGTCTCGCCGGTGACGGAGGATCTGTTCTTCCAGCTCGCGGCTCTCGGCTCGATACGCCAGCCGCACAACATCTTCATCGGTGTCGTCGGAGACGGCGGGGTCGTCGGTCTCTTCCTGTTCGTATCGGGACTGTTCTACGTCGCCTTCGTCCTGCCCTTCCAGAAAAAGACCTTCGAGGCGAGGCTCTGCGCCATCGGAGCCTTTCTCATCATCGTCGGTGGCATGGTCGAGGGCCGTGTCGGCTACAATATGAGCCTTGACGGCTTCTTCCTGTCACTGCTGCTTGCAGCCCGCGTTCGGGCCGAACGAGGCCTGCGGCGCCAGCAGAGATTGTCCAGGGTCGGCTATGACCAGGATGCCCTGCCGGCGACTTGAGGCTTGCGGGTAATCAGGATCTTCTTCTGCGCAACTGGTCGAAATAGACGATCAGGATGATCAGAACGCCGGTGATGACGCGCTGCCAGAAGGAGTTCAGGTTGAGCAGGTTGGCGCCGTTGTTGATGGTTGCCAGAATGAAGGCGCCGATCAGCGGGCCGTAGGCGGTACCGACAGCGCCGAAGAGGCTGGTGCCGCCGATGACGGTCGAGGCGATCGCCTGCAGTTCCCAGCCGTCGGCCTGCGTCGCGTTGCCGATGGCAATGCGCGAGGCAAGCAGCACGCCGACGAAGGCAGCGAAGGTTCCGGACAGAATATAGGCGAGATAGATCATGCCCTTGACGTTGACGCCGGAGAGGCGGGCAGCTTCCGGGTTTGAGCCGACGGCAAAGAGATAGCGTCCCCAGCGGCTGAGATGCAGGAACACGAAGGCCGGAACGGCCATGATGATCACCATCCAGAACAGGCTCGGGACGCCGAGGAAATCGGCGCGGGCAAAGTTGCTGAAGGCTTCATTGGTGATGTTGATCGACGATCCGTTGGTGATAAGAAGGCCGATGCCGCGCAGCGACGTCAGCGTCGCCAGCGTGATGATGAACGGCGGCAGGCCCATGCGCACGATACCAAAGCCATGAAAGGCCCCGATCGCCGTGCCGAACAGCAGCGTGATGATGATCGACGCCCAGACGGGCACGCCTGCCTGCAGCAGCCAGGCGATGATGACGCCGGCAAAGCCGACGATGGCGCCGACCGAAAGGTCGATCCCTGCCGTGATGATCACGAATGTCTGCCCGAGCGCCAGGATCGCCGTCATCGAGCCCTGACGCAGCAGATTGCTGATGTTGAGCGATGTCCAGAAGCTGTCCGTCGCAAAGGCAAGCGCCAGCCAGAGGAACAGCAGCAACCCGATCAGCGTCAGGCTGAAGAGGATGTTCATCCGCTTGCGCGGGGGCGGGGCGACGGTTTCGGCTGGGGTGACTGTCATCGAATTCTTCCCTTAATAATTTTGTCTCAGGCGCCGATGGCTTCGCCGAGGACTTCCTCGTGCGATGCGGCATGGAAATCGTGGCTCGCCACCAGCTGGCCGCTGCGGAAGACATGCAGCCGGTCGGCGAGCTCGTAGACTTCGGGCAGGTAGGAGGAGATCAGGATGATGCCGGCCCCTTCCTTCAGAAGCGTTGCAAACAGCCGATAGATTTCCGCCTTCGTGCCGACGTCGACACCGACGGTCGGTTCGTCGAAGATGAAGAGCTTGGCGCCATGGCTCAGCCATTTGCCGATGACCACCTTCTGCTGATTGCCGCCCGACATGCTGGAGGCGGCGACGTGGCGCGTGGGGGTCTTGATGCTGAGATCGCGGATCTGCTTGTTGGCGTTGGCCGCTTCCTTGCCGCGATTGATCACCGGGCCCATGCTCAACCGCTGGAAGACCGGCAGGTTGATGTTGAGGCCGATCGACTGGTTGAGGCAAAGCCCCTGGTCGCGCCGGCTTTCCGGAGCAAGCGCGATGCCGAGGGCCATGGCGCTCCGCTCGTTCTTGATCTCGGTCTTGTTGCCCATCCAGTGGATTTCGCCTGATGTCGTCTTTTCGCGGCCGTAGAGCCCGAGCACGAATTCGCTGCGACCGGCGCCGATCAGCCCGTAGAGGCCGACGATCTGCCCGGCCTTGACCGTCAGCGAGATATCCTCAAAGCCGGGCCCGGACAGCCCACGAACATCGAGGATGGTCTCGCCGATCGGAATCTCTTCCTTGTGGTAGATCTGTTCGATCGAGCGGTTGATCATCATCTGGATCAGCTCTTCGTCGCTGGTCTCGCCGATCAGGCGTGTGCCGACATGGGTGCCGTCGCGCAGGACCGAGACGCGATCCGCAAGCTCGAATACTTCCTCCATCCGGTGGCTGATATAGACGATGGTCACACCTTCCGCCTGCAGGCGGCGGATCAGCTTGAACAGCTGCGCCGATTCCTGGCGGGTGAGATAAGCGGTGGGTTCATCGAAGATCAGGAATTGCGTGCCGCGCATCGCAGCCCGCGCCGTCGCCACCAGCTGTTGCTGACCGATCGTCAGCGAGTTCAGCGGCGCTGCGGCGGGCAGGCCGAAGCCGAGATCGTTCAGCACCGTCTGCGCCATCTTCTCCATCTGCTTCTTGCGCATCAGGCCGAAGCGGTTGACCTCGTCGCCGAGAAACATGTTGGCCGCCACGGAGAGATGCTGGCACAGCACGACTTCCTGGTGAACGGCGTTGATGCCGCGCTCGATTGCCTCGTTCGGCGTCGCCAGCGCGACCGGCTTTCCGCACCAGGCGATTTCGCCCGAGGTGCGCGAGATGACGCCGGTCAGAAGCTTGATGAGCGTGGACTTGCCGGCGCCGTTTTCACCGACAATGGCGTGGATTTCGCCAGCGAGGAACGTCAGCGTCGCGGGCTTCAGGGCCTGCACCGACCCGTAATTCTTTTGCAGCGCCTTCAGTTCGAGAATGGGCGATCCCGGCGGGACACGGTTTGCTTCCTTGAGCGCGGCACTGTCATCGTGGCGATGACTGACCTCTTCCAATCCGGCCATGGGCCTATCCTCTTCCTTGCGGCCGGCACCTTTCGTCGGGCGTCGTTCGCATTTCACCTAAGCGCATCTGTTGGGTGGAAAAGGCCGCGCGGTTTGCGCGCGGCCTCTCTGGTTGGTTTTTTACTTCAGCTTCGGGTTCAGCAGAGCGTCGATCTTCGGTTCGCTCATGTTCGCCTTGGTCACGAGGTTGGCGCCGGTGTCGACGGTTTCAGCAACCTTCTCGCCCTTGGAGACGGCAAGTGCCGTCTTGATGCCGTCGTAACCCATGCGGTAGGGGTCCTGGACGACGAGGCCGGCGATGGCGCCGCTCTTCAGGAAGCCGATCGTCTTGTC
Organism: Rhizobium sp. HT1-10; assembly: GCF_049472505.1. Classification (NCBI taxonomy): domain Bacteria; kingdom Pseudomonadati; phylum Pseudomonadota; class Alphaproteobacteria; order Hyphomicrobiales; family Rhizobiaceae; genus Rhizobium; species Rhizobium sp. HT1-10. The sequence continues at coordinate 382,958 of NZ_JBCEBQ010000004.1, forward strand.
GTCGCTGTCGAAGCCGATGACCTTGACCTTGTCGCCGAGCTTGTTTTCAGCAATCGCCTGGCCAACGCCCTGTGCCATGATCAGGTTCGAGGCGAAGACGCCGACGATCTTCGGGTTCGATGTGATCAGGTCGGTCATGATGTTGAGGCCGGTGGTCGCCTGGCCGTCGGCATACTTGTCAGCAACGATCTTGAGGCCTGGATACTTGGTCTTGATTTCTTCCATGAAGCCTGCGCGGCGCTGCTCGAGAGAGCCGGCACCGGGGGTGTTGGTGATGATGACGACGTCGCCTTCTTCCTTGCCGGTCATGCCCTTGATGGCAGCAGCCAGGCCGTCGGCAGCAATGCGGCCGCCCTGGGTGTTGTCGGTGGTCAGGAACGACTTGAATGCCTTGGAGTCAGCGCCGGAATCGATGCCGATGATCGGAACGGACTTCGCAGCTTCGTCGATCGGCTTGCCGAGTGCCTTGGACTCGGTCGGCGAGATGACGATGGCAGCAGGTTTGCCGGCAACGGCATTTTCCAGGATGCTGATCTGGCCGTTGACGTCCGTCTCAGCCTGGGCACCGAGTTCCGGTACCTTGACGCCGAGGTCCTTGCCGGCCTTGCGGGCGCCGGCGAGCACGATCTGCCAGTAGAAGGACGTGGTGTCCTTGACGATGATCGGGATCGTCACTTCGGCAGCGAAGGACGCTGCTGGCATCGACGTGGCGATGAAAGCGGCGCCGGCGAGGGCAGCAAATGCACGGCGGGAAAGAATGGATTTCATGATGTAAATTCTCCTCTCAGGTGCGTTCTCCTCCAGAGAAATCGACCCGCTGAACGCATGCGGACGATTTTGTATCGGTAGTCGCTTGATGGTCGACGCGAACGGGAGCGCGCGTCTGGGCACGCCAGCCTTGTGTGGCTCGAACTGTCTTGAATGCGGACCGCGTCCGCAACTCTCCTCCCTCTCCAAGGCCGTCTCCCCACGGCCACTTTACTCAACGAAACATAAATTCCATTAACGTGTCAAGATGGAATGTATGTTCCAAATAGGCCTATGCTCCGCTTTCGGCCTTTATCTTCTTCGTCCGCTAGACCCGAACTGCATCTTCCCCGAGCGGCGGCGCAACAAGCGCGTATGGCTCGAATTCTGGATAGAGGCTGTCTGGCACTGGCTGGGCGAAATTCTCGATATTGCGGTCCAGGCTCGAGGCCTTCCCCGTGCCGATCAGCACAGAGGCAACAAGCGGACTGCGCAGCGGAAACTGCAGCGCTGGCGCGGCCAGCGGCAGGCCGTTGTTCTTGGCGATGGCCTCCATGGCGGCAACCTTTTCCCGCACCTCTTCGGTCGCCGGCATGTAGTCGAAATTGGCGCCGTCAACGGGACCGGTGGCCAGGATGCCGGAGTTGAAGACGCCACCGATAACGAGCGATGTCTGCGTTTTCTCGCAGAGCGGCATGAGCTCGTCGACGGCCGAGCGGTCGAGCAGCGTGTATCGCCCGGCAAGCAGGATGCAGTCGATCGGCGCAGCGCGCATCACGTCGAGGCAGACGGGCACCTCGTTGACGCCGAGCCCGTAGGCGGCAATGGCGCCCGACGACTTCAGCTGCTCGAGCGCCTTCAGCCCGGAGCCGAGCAATTGCCCGAGATAATGTTCGTTGGCAGCTCTTCCGTGGGTATAGACGCCGATGTCATGGACATAGAGGATGTCGATGTGGTTGAGGCCGAGGCGGGCATAGCTGAAATCGACGGACCGCATGATGCCGTCATAGGAATAATCGTAATCCGCATCGAAGGAGAGCGGGTCGACGTAGCTGTAGTCCGGGACGGTGCCTGTCGGCACCGGGCGCAGCAGCCGGCCGACCTTGGTCGACAGCACATAGCTGCCATCCGGCTTGTCGCGCAGGAAATCGCCGACATGCCGCTCGCCGAGGCCGAGGCCGTACCAGGGAGCGACGTCGAAATAGCGGATGCCGCTGTCCCAGGCCGCCTGCAGGGTCTCCATCGCCTGATCGCGCGGGCAGGCGCGGAATAGACCGCCGAGCGCTGCTGCACCGAAGCTGATCTCGGTGACCTCGAGCGCCGTCCTGCCGATTTTCCTCCTGTTCATCATCTCTCCCCAGACGATTGTCGATCTGTCTTGTTCAAAGTGTTGCGCCGAGATGCCAGGGCACGAATTCGTTGTCGCCGTAGCCGAAGGCTTCGCTCTTGGTCTTCTTGCCGGATGCCGTCTCGATGATCAGCTCGAAGATTTCCCGACCCTTGGCCGCGATCGTCGTCTCACCTGTCGCGATCGTGCCGCAGTCGATATCCATGTCCTCTTCCATCGCCTGGTAGAGCGCGGAGTTGCTGGCCAATTTGAACGACGGGGCCGGGCGAGACCCGAAGCAACTGCCGCGACCCGTCGTGAAGGCAATCATGTTGGCGCCGCCTGCCACCTGGCCGGTCGCCGATACCGGATCGTAGCCGGGGGTATCCATGAACACCAGCCCGCGGCCGGTCACACGTTCGGCATAGCCGTAGACATCCGTCAGCGGCGAGCGCCCGCCCTTGGCGACGGCACCCAAGGATTTCTCGAGAATGGTCGTCAGGCCGCCGCGCTTGTTGCCGGGCGAGGGGTTGTTGTCGAGCGAGGCGCCGTGCAGGGCGACATATTGCTCCCACCAGGTGATCTTGGCATCGAGCTTGGCCGCCACATCCTCGCTGACAGCCCGGCTGCGCAGCAGGTGCTCGGCGCCGTAGATTTCCGAAGTTTCCGACAGGATGGCCGTACCGCCGGCTGCCGCCAGGAGATCGGCCGCTACGCCCAGGGCCGGATTGGCGGTAATGCCGGACAGGCCGTCGGAGCCGCCGCATTGCAGGCCGATGATGATCTCGCTGACGGAGATCGGTTCGCGCCGCGCAGTGCCCACTTCCTCGCAGATTTCCTTCAGCACGCCCATGGCAAGGTTGACGGCACGGCGCGAGCCGCCCGCATCCTGAATGTTGAAATGGCGCTTGGAGGCACCGGCACCGCTCTGCCCGTAAAGTGTCAGCTGGTTGACCTCGCAGCCGAGGCCGATCATCAGCACCCCACCGAAATTCACATGGCGGGCGTAACCGGCGAGCGTCCGGTGCAGGATGTGCATGCCGTCGCCGGTCGAACTCATGCCGCAGCCTTGGTCGTGCACGATCGGCACGAAACCGTCGATGCCATCGTAGTGAGGCAGCAGCGTCCGGTTTGCCTCCTCGGCAATGGCGCGGCAGACCGTGGTGGAACAGTTCACGCTGGCAAGGATGCCGATGTAGTTGCGCGTCGCGGCGCGACCGTCGGCGCGGCGGTAGCCCATGAAGGTGCGGGCCTTCTCGGCATCGGTCGCGGTTTCCGGCGGGATGGATGTGGTCGCCGACAGGCGGTCGTTCTCGAAATGCAGGTTGTGGCTATGAACGTGATCACCGGCCTTGACGTCAGCGGTCGTCCGTCCGATCGCCTGGCCGTATTTGACCACAGCATCGCCAAGGCCAATATCGCTGAGGGCAAACTTATGACCCGGATCAATCTTGGCGCGCGTTGTCAGCGAGCGGTCGACGACCGTCCCTGCAGCAATCGGCGCTGTCGCCACGGCGACATTGTCGCCGTCGGACAAGATGATCCAAGGCTGGTTGTTCAACATCATCTCCCTGTCGAAACGACCGCTACATCGGCAATCGTCATTGATTTTGTTTTTTATCTACAATAAACATTTTGAAGTCAACGGGGAATATCGCCGCGGACGGGGAGAGAACACCGCCAAAAATAAGCGCCGTTCAAGGGCGCATCGCAGTGGCCAGGTACGGTTTGCAGCCTTAAAAGGCGGCAGATCGCATGGGGTCCTGCAGGCATCAGGGGGTCGGTATGGCCAGACAGAATACGGTCTTCAAGGAGGCGTTCAACCGCTATGCAGCAACGCTGCTGCCGCATGCCGCCCTGCCGTCGGAGCCGGAGATCGCAGCCCAGCTCGGCATCAGCCGCAGCACGGCGCGGGCGATCCTCCTGCGGCTGAGCGAGGTCGGTATCATTCAGTGGAACAAGCGGGAAAAGACCGTCCTGCGCCCGCCCATCGCCAGCGACCTTTTCCCCGAGCAGGAAACCAACTCGCTGCACGACATCATCGAACGCAGCTTCATGCTGCGCATTCTCTCAGACGAAGCGCAGCCGGGCATGCAAATCAACGAGCTGGAACTGGCCCGCGAAATCGGCACAGGCACGACCAGCGTGCGGGAATTCCTGATCCGCTTTTCGCGCTTCGGCCTGATCGAGAAACGCCCCAACAGCCACTGGACGCTCAAGGGCTTCACCCGCGAGTTCGCCCTGGAGCTGGCTGATGTGCGCGAGATGTTCGAGCTGCATTCGGCGTCCGAATTCGGGCGGTTGCCGGCCGATCATCCGGCCTGGGCGAGCCTTGCCGCGATCCGCCAGGAGCACGACGAGCTGGTCGCCGATCTCGACGCCCGGTACCGCGATTTTTCGCAACTGGACGAGAAGTTTCACCTGCTCATCCATCGCGCGTCGAAGAACCGCTTCATCGCCGATTTCTACGACGTCATCGCCATCGTCTTTCACTACCACTACCAGTGGAACAAGGCTTTTGCCCGCGAGCGCAATGCCCGGGCGATCACGGAACATCTGGCCTATATCGAGGCTCTCCAGTCGCGTGATGCCGCCCGTATCGAGAAGGCCTGCCGCAATCACCTGCAGTCCGCCCGGCAAACCCTTCTGCAATCCATACAGCAGGCTCCGAGCGAGGAAGGAAAACATCCATGAAGACCCCCATCATGCAGTTCGGCACCAGCCGCTTTCTCCAGGCCCATGCCGATCTCTTCATCAGCGAGGCGATGGCGAGAGGCGAAGCGCTGGGACCGATCACCGTCGTCCAGACGACAGGCTCGAGCGAGCGCGCCGAGCGTCTGAAGGGCTTGGCTGCCGATGGCGGATTTCCCGTTCGCATTCGCGGCATCGAGGATGGCCAGCCGGTCGACCGCGTCCGGCAGGTGACGAGCGTCCGTCGCGCGCTCTCCGCCTCCACCGACTGGAGCGAGATCGAGCGCATCTTCATCGAGGAAGTGTCGCTCGTGCTCTGCAACACCGCCGACCGCGGCTATGATATCACCGGCGAGCCGCAGGCACTGCCGTCCGGGCTGCCGGTTTCCTTTCCCGGCAAGCTCACTGTCTTGCTGCATGCAAGATTTGCCGCGGGTGGCGATGGCCTGACGATCCTGCCTTGCGAGCTGATCAGCAGGAATGGTGAGGCGCTCCGGGCGATTGTTCTCGATCTCGCAGCCCGCTGGTATCAGGGCGGTGACTTCTCCGCCTGGCTCGAAAGCAAAGTGATCTTCTGCAACACGCTTGTCGACCGTATCGTCTCAGAGCCGCTTTTTCCAGCCGGTGCCGTTGCCGAGCCTTACGCGCTCTGGGCGATCCAGAGGGTCGCTGGCCAGGCTTTGCCCTGCGTCCATCCGGACGTGGTCGTGGCTGATGACATCGAGCCCTATGAAAAGTTGAAGTTGTTCATTCTCAATCTCGGCCACAGCTTTCTCGCCCATCGTTGGATCGAAGGAGGCCGGAAAGAAGGGCTGACCGTGCGGGAGATGCTGGGCAGTGAGCAGACAAGACTATCTCTGCTCTCGCTCTATGAAACCGAGGTCGTCCCGGGGTTTGCCCGCAAAGCCATGCAGGCAGAAGCGAAGGCCTATGTCTCTGCGACGTTGCAGCGCTTCGACAATCCCTTCCTCGATCACAGGCTTTCCGACATAGCCCAGAACCACGCCGAGAAGATCCGTCGGCGCTTTCAGGGATTTCTCGATTGGTCGGGTGCGGAGGCGCCGACATTGCAAGCGATCATCCGCGCATCGGAAGCCTCTGCCTAGGCGTTCAGCCAACTGCCGACAGCCACTGCCGTTTTCGGCTAGTCAACTGTACCGGCCGGCATGTAACAAGTCATATCCTGCAGCCACTGGATCGATGTCCCGATGCGTCTTGCCAGCCTTGCCATGTACACGGCGCCCACGCCCATCGCCGTCGCCAACGACGCGCTCTGGGCCTATGTGCGCGACCGGTTGCGCCAGTCCGGGATGGACGGTGTGCCCGACAGTCTTGATCGCGATGTTGTCTATGATCAGGCATGGTTGCGCCCCGATCTTTTGTTGGCGCAGACCTGCGGCTTCCCCTTCGTCAAGAAGCTGCGCGGCCGTGTCCGCCTGTTGGCAACGCCGGTCTACGGCTTTCCCGGCTGTGACGGGCCTTTGAACCGCAGCAAGATTATCGTTGCCAAGGATAGTCCTGCTCGGACCCTCGATGACCTCAGGGGTCTGACGGCCGCCATCAACGAGCCGGGCTCGAATTCCGGCAGCAACCTTTTCCGCGCGGCCATTGCGCCCCTGGCGACGAACGGCCGTTTTTTCGCCTCGGTGGTGGAAACCGGCGGGCACGTTGCCAGCATCGATGCCGTTGCTTCGGGCAAGGCCGACGTCGCGGCGATCGATTGCGTGACCTTCGGCAACATCGGGCGGTTCGATCCGGGTCGGCTGGCCGGCTTGCGTGTGCTTGCCGAAACGCCGGAAGGCCCAGGTCTGCCTTTCATCACCTCCAGTGAGACCACTGACGAGGAACTCGCTCTGATGCGTCGGATTCTCGATGAGGTCGCCGCAGCGCCGTCGCTTGCGGACGTGAGGGACGTCCTCTCGCTCCGACGTTTCGAGGTGCTGTCCGAGGACGCCTACCAGCGCCTGGCAGATCTCGAGCAGCAGGCCATAGCGCTCGGCTATCCCGCTGTGGCCTGATGAGACGGTCAGGGGCCGACGCGGCACCATCCGCCGAGCCGCGCGTTACGATTGTTGACAAGCTTCCGGCGGTGACCAACATGCCGTCCGGTTGTCGATAGCCGGCTTCATGTCGGAGGGCGAGCTATCGCCGGAAAATTCACTACAGCGCTGCCCGGGAGAGCGGCGCGTCGATTACGAAATGAAAACGGGAGGCCAGTCATGGCGGGTTATAGCGATAATTTCGACACGGGCAGCTATGTCGGCAGGGTCTGGGATAGGGCAAAGCAGGGACCGTCGGTCGTGGTTGTGCGTCAGGGACGCGTCTACGACGTGACATCGAAAGACATACCGACGGTATCCGCCCTGTTGGAGATGGACGATCCCGCGGCGTTCCTTCGCACCCGGGACGGCGAAACAATTGGCAGCCTCCAGGCACTGCTTTCGGGCGAAAGCAACACAGGTCAGACCCATCTCCTTGCCCCTATCGATCTTCAGGCGGTCAAGGCCTGCGGCGTGACCTTTGCGCGCTCGATGCTCGAACGGGTGATCGAGGAGCGAGCGGCCGGCAATCCGGATCTCGCCAACAGCATCCGCGCCCGCATCACCGCGATCATCGGCGACAGTCTCCGCAATCTGAAGGCCGGCTCGCCCGAGGCGGCCAAGGTCAAGGCGGCGCTGATCGAGGATGGCGTCTGGTCGCAATATCTCGAAGTCGGCATCGGCCCGGATGCCGAGGTGTTCTCGAAGGCGCAGGTCTTGTCGTCAGTCGGTCACGGTGCCGACGTCGGCCTGCATCCGATCTCGAAGTGGAACAATCCCGAGCCGGAAATCGTGCTGACGGTGGACAGCCAGGGCCGGGTCAAGGGCGCGACCCTCGGCAACGACGTAAACCTGCGCGATGTCGAAGGCCGCTCCGCCCTGCTGCTCGGCAAGGCCAAGGACAACAATGCGTCCTGTTCGGTCGGCCCGTTCATCCGCCTTTTCGACGATACCTACAGCATAGACGACGTCCGCAATGCCGACCTAGATCTGAAGATCGAAGGCGAGGACGGCTATGTGCTCAATGGCAAGAGTTCGATGAAGGAAATCAGCCGCGATCCGCTCGACCTGGTTGCCCAAACGATCGGCCGGCATCACCAGTATCCCGACGGCCTGGTGCTGTTCATGGGCACGCTGTTTGCCCCCGTCGAGGACCGTGGCATCCCGGGCCAGGGTTTTACCCACAAGATCGGCGACATCGTCACCATCTCAAACAACAAACTCGGTGCCCTCCGCAACCGCGTGCTGCTGTCGACGGACTGCGCGCCGTGGACATTCGGTGTGTCCCATTTGATGCGCAACCTTGCGGCGAGGGGCATGCTCTGAAGCAAGCCCCTCTTGTCCTATTCGGAGACGAACAAGGCAACCGGCGAGGTCTGCAGGATATCCGCCAGTTTCAAGGGACGACCGGCTTCAAAAATCCGGTCGTCGATGACATTGCGCAGGGCCCAATTGTCATCGCTAGAGAGGACGATGGTGGTGTCGCCCCAGTAATCGCCGCATGGCCATTCCGTTGCGCCAAGGTCGAAAACCTGACGCGGCGCAATCGCAAGCGCCACTTTTCCTTGATGGCGGCGGAGAAATGCGACCGCCTTGTCCGCGCGCTTGCCGGTGACCTCAAGTGGCTCGTAGTCGCCCTCGGAAAAGAGCAGAGGCTCGGCCTTTCGCAGGGCAAGGCCCTTGGCAACCAGCTGCTGCTTGACGACGCCTCGCGACAGCAAGCCTTCGTCTCTGTCTGCAATCTTGATCTCGAGGTCGGCAACGAGTTTAGCATAGTCCGGCAGACGGCGATTGTCGGGATCGACAAGGCTGAAATCCAGCTGCTCGGCGCCCTGATAGATGTCCGGGATGCCCGGTGCTGCCAGCTTGATCAGCGTCTGCGTCAGGCCATTGAACAGACCGGCGCGGACGAAGGGCTGTAGCGTCCTGGCGAAATCCTGCAGGAACTCGGTATTGCCAGGTTCCAGCAAGGTTGCCGCGTAGGTTTTGACGGCATTTTCATAGGCGGCGTTTTCCTCGCCCCAGTTGGTACGCTGCTTTGCCTCGCGCAGCGACTTCTCCACGTAACCGAGGAAACGCTCGGAAAGACCAGCGGGCTCGGGAGCATCGGTGCTGGCCTCCGCCGGCCAGGCGCCGGCCAGCGCCTGATAAAGCATCCATTGGATTCTCGGCTCCGGCGCATTGCCATCCGGCAGGTTTGCGACATGGGCAGCGTTGATCGTCTGCCAGCGCTTCACACCAGCGCACCAGGCTTCGGGCGCTTCGCTGAGGGCATAAAGCCGTGCCCGGGCGTCCTCGCCGCGTTTGGTGTCGTGCGTCGAGCTGGCCGACAGGCCCGCCGGCTGGGTCTCGGCCCGCTTTGCCATCTCCTCATGAAACCGCTCGACACCGAATGTATCGGATGCAGGCTCGCCGCCCACCTCGTTCAGCCCGATCAGGCGGTTGTAGCGGTAGAACATCGTGTCTTCGATGGACTTGGCGGTGAGCGGACCTGTCAGCTGCTGGAAGCGCCGGCGGAATTCCTGGGCTGCATCTGCGGCAGCCGGCGACACCTCGCCCTGGAAGACCCGTTCGATGAAGGCCAAGGCCTGGCCGTCGGGCGCATGGGTCGAGCTCGCCGCTGTATTGACGATCCTCTCCCACATATCTGCGTCGCTTACCTCGAGGCGCCCCTGCGAACCATAGGTTCGATAGACAGGGCATGCAACGAGCAGCGACACAAGCGCCATCTCCAGCTTATCCCTATCCGGCGCGTCATCGACACCTTCTCCAGCGGTCTGCAGCAGCTTCAACAGAGTATTGGTCTCGACAGCAAAATTCTTGCGCGCCAGCATCGCCTTGACGGCAAGGGCGCCTTCGGCAAATTCCGGCTCGCCATCGGCGAGACCGCGATAGGTGTCGGTGATCGTCTTCATTCCCGCCGTGGCGACCAGGACGTCCGGCAGCGTGGTGATGAACTCATAGCCGGTGGTGCCGGAGATCGGCCAGGCCTTAGGCAGCGTCTCTCCCTCCGCCAGGATTTTCTCAACGACGATATAGGTGTCGTCGCCGACCGCACTGCGCAGGCGGTCGAGATATCCGGCGGGATCGGCGAGGCCGTCTATATGATCCAGACGCAACCCGTCGATGGCGCCGTTGCGCACCAGTTCGAGCGTCAGCCGATGCGCGTCGTCGAACACTGCAGGATCCTCGACGCGCAGCCCGACAAGACCGGTGACCTCGAAGAACCGGCGATAGCTGAGCTCGCGCGGTGCGTCTTTCCAGAAAAGCAGTTTCCAGGGCTGGGCGTCCAGCACGGCCCGGATAGAGGCTGGATCGGCATATTTCCGCTCGAACGCTTCCCGGATGTCGGCAGCGCTGCCCGTGAGCAGTGCCCGCGTGCTGCGATGGAACTCCGCCTCGTGTTCTGGTTCGGCCGTAGAGGCGAGCGTCAGAAGTTTGGCCGCGGCCGGGGCGTCGACCCCGGACAGCACGTCCGCATAGCTGCTGGGCACCAGCGGCATCATCTGTTCGTAGTAGGCAATCGCCAAAACGCCGGCTTCCTCGTCGACGACAAGCTTGAGCTCGCCCTCGGCCAAGGCTTCGTCCAAGGGCTTTCCCAGCAGCGGCAGGGTCAGCTTGCGTCGCCAGTCGATGTCGAAGTGCCGGCCGTAGGGGCTTGCCTCTCCCCATTCGACGACGCTCCGCCACCAGGGGTTCTCGAGAGAAGCGGCCATGTGGTTCGGGACGATGTCGACGAGGAGGCCGATGCCGGCAGCACGAAGGGCCGACGACAGCCTGTCGAAACCTGCTCTCCCGCCGATCGCCGGATCGATCTCGTTTGTGTTGGTGACATCGTAGCCATGGGTCGACCCATCCGTGGCAGTGAAGATCGGTGAGGCATAGAGGTGACTGATGCCGAGCCGGCTGAGATAGGGGACGATCTGTTCGGCATGCTCGAAGGTCATGCCGTCACGGAACTGGATGCGGTAGGTCGAGCTGGGCAGCGTCATAGTTTTCCTGGGAGAATGGGACGGTTGCTCGGCCTGCAGCCACTCTCATCGATGGCCGGCGCAGCCGCATCGCGGTCGTCGAGCCAGAGGAATGAGCATGAATGCATAGTGCCAGCGCCGTGCGGTGAAGCCTCGGTCCGGAAAACTAGCGGAAGTGCATTTGGTTCCGTGCGAACGGACGCGGGACGAGCCCAGAGCCGTGGCTCGCGGCCTACCCGGATTGCAGTTAGTGGGTCGGCTGGGGCTCGGGTGTCGCCTGGCTGCGGGCGGCCGTCAGCTCTGCGGTCGTATGGTTCAGCCTGTCGGCCAGCACCCGCATGATATCGACGGCCATTTCGGGGAAGTCGGAGAGCAGTTTCAGGAAGTGCTCCTTGCTGATCCTCAGGGCCTCGACGTTCGAGGTGGCCTTGACGGTCGCGGTACGGGAGACGTCACAGAGGATCGCGATCTCGCCGACAATCGAGTTCACCTCGACATCGGCAACCTTGATTTCACCGGCAGGGGTATCGACGAGAATATCGGCGGTGCCCGCAAGGACGACATAGGCTGCGTCGCCGAGGTCGCCCTGGTGAAACAGGATCTGCCCCGTCCGATAGCTGACGCGGTCGGACGTGAAGGCCAACAGCTTGAGCTTTGCCGGCGCTATGCGGGCAAAGATCGGCACTCGCCTCAACATTTCGACTTCGTCTCTCAAAAGCATGCGCGTCTAAACCCCATTCGCCGCCGCCTGATAGCCTATAACGATAAAAGTTCTTTGAACATACCGTTATGCTCCAAAAGATCGGAGGTCGTGCCGCTTTCCGCCAGCGTTCCACCCTGGAAAACCAGTACGCGCTGGAATTGTTCTGCCAGGCTGACATTCGAAAGTACCCAGATGATCGCCGGCTTGTGATCGCTGTTCTCGATATCCTTGAGAACGGTGCGAACGATCTGGTCTTGGATGCGGTGGTCGAGCGCCACCAGCGGCCGGTTGAAGATCATGTAGTCTGCTCTCTTCAGCAGTGCCCTGGCGAGATTGAGCTTCTGGCGCTGCACGTTTGTGAGCCGCTTGCCGCCCGAGCCGACGTCAAAATCGAGCCCGATCGACAGCACGCTGTCCTGCAACCCAAGCCGATCGAAGAGATCGCGCATGATGACATGAATCTGTTCAGGCGCATCGGCCTGCTGGTGGGCGATACGCCCGAACAGCACGTTGTCCATCAGCGTCGCCGATGCGGTAAACCGCTCCGGATCGTAACGCTCGATCACGGCATTGAGGTCGTCTGGAATATGCTTGTGAAACTCCGTGCGCGCCTCGACGATCTTGTCCATCAGCTCTCGGGTCAAGAGACCGAAGCGGTGGCGGGGTTCGATGTAGGAAAAGCTCAGGCGGATCATCGCCGCCCGCTCCTCGGGCGTCGCGCTGTCGAAGTTGCGGCCGCTGAGTTTTTGCAGGAGCGCCTGGTAGTCCGGAATATCGTCCGCCGTCATGAACGTCAGCTGCTGGAAGAACGGATGGTCCGGCGGCAGGTCGTTGAACAGTTCGACGGTGTTCTCGGCGATTTCGATCCCCATCTCGTAGAGCTCGCTGTTCAGCCCGCTTTCCTGGAACAGCTTGATGAAATAGGGATGGGATGCCAGCTTGCGGTTGGTCATCAGCGGACGCTTCAGCGTTCCGAACAACAGGTTTTCGCCGACGGTCGCCTGTGTGTTGAAGGCCGAGAATTCGAAAGGCACGACCAGCCCGTCGAGGTCCTGCTCCTTCAAGCGGTCGATCAGCGCGTGGCGCAGTTCGACGATCCGCTCGGTGAGGTCCTTGTGTCTTTCGGTGTCGACGGTGGAGCGCAAGGCCATATCGAGGATGTCCTGCGACATCAGCACGGAATCGAGGACCGGGCGGATGACGCTGTAGAGATCGTCCGGGCCCGTCGCTCCGGCTGCCGCATAGTCGACCCAGTCGCTGTCGAGACTGAGGGAAGGATTGCCGGCGCGCTTGGCCTCCGTGACCGCCCACTTGTTGCGCAACGCCGCTTCGCCCTCATAGGTGACGGTGGTCAGCGGTGCGTGCTTGAGACCATAGAGGATGTTGTCGCGCAGCGTGCCGTGGAAGAAGTAGGTTTCCGATCCAGCATAGGCGATACGCCGGCCGGTGACGGATTCCGGCAGCTCGAGAAGATCGTTGCCATCGACCGTCACCTTGCCGCTGTCCGGCCAGACAAGCCGGCCAAAGGCATCCGCAAGATACTCGCCGCCACTGCCGCTTTCGCCGACGATCGCCACCGTCTCGCCCGGGTGGATCTCCAGCGAGATGTGGTCGAGAACCCGGGCGCCGCTGTCGTCGCTGATGGTGAGGTTGTGCGCAACCAGCGCCTCGCTCAACCGCGCCGCCGGCTTTGCATCCATCACCTGAATGCGGGGGTCGAGCAACCGGTCGACGCTGAACTGCTCAACGACCTGGTTGTACTTGACCTGCACATCCTGGCGCGATTGGTCCCAGTCGATCAGTTCCTTCAGTGGACCTGGCAGGTCCTTGTAGGCGTTGATGACGGCAACCAGCTGGCCGATGTCGAGCCGACCCTGCAGGGCGAGAAAACCGCCGATCGAATAGAACAGGAACGGTGTTACCTGGGCGAGGAAGTTGTTGATGAACTTGACCAGGAATTTCCACTGGTAGAGGTCGTAGCGGATCGAGAAGATCAACCCCAGCCGGGCGGCGATATCGGCGCGCTCGAAATTGGAGGTGTCGTTGCCATGGATGGCGCCGATGCCATCGACGATCTCGCCGACGCGGCCGGAAAGCTCGCGCGCTGTCAACTGGCGCTGGCGGCCGAGTTCCAGCAGGCGCTTGCGCATCCGGGGAATAACGACGGCCTGGATCGCGACGATGCCGGCGGCGATCATGCCAAGCCAGAAATTCTGCATGATAATGAAGATCAGCGACGTCAGCGCCTGGCCGCCGAGCAGCGCCGGCTGCACGAAGGCATCGCCGGTAAAGCCGCCGAGCGGTTCGACCTCGTCCTTGATCATCGTCGCGATTTCGGCCGCCTTGACGCGCTTGAAATGCGAAGGCGGGAACCGCAGGACCCGGTCGATCAGCTGGAAGCGGATGCGCCGCAGCATGCGCTCGCCAAGGCGCCCCTTGTAGGTATTGATATAGAGCTTGAACAAACCGTTGAGCACGACCAGCGCCAGGAACACCAGGCTGAGCGCGATCAGCATCTCGAAGCGGTCGAGCTTGAAGCCCTTGAAGACCTCGACATGACCGACGAAGGGGATGTCATAGGCAATGTGCACGAAGGACTGCGTGGCGCCTTCGCCCTCGAAGCCCTTGCCCTGGATCGGGCCGTTGACGATCTGTTTTGGCAGATCGAAGGACAGGAAGTAAGGCACCATCGACGCGGCGACGACCGTCAGGATCCAGATCTGCTCGAGGCGCGTATTCGACCAGATGTATTTGGCTAGGCTTTTTTCCATGCTTATCGGATGCTTCTAAAATCAAGAGCCGCCATGCTCGCCGTCCTGTCTAGCATGCCGCTTTTCCCCGGGACCACACAGCAGATCGCAATGGTGGCAGGCCGATCCGATTCCCCTGCTATGCAGCTTATATCACAACAGTCTGCAAAACGAGGTCAAAGCACTGGCAAATGAAGCAAAATTCACGCAGCGTTTTGAATGATATAGCCCGTGCGCTCGGCGCCTCCGACATCGATCCGATGCAAAGCCGGCTTCGGCTTTTCGAGGATCTCCGAAATCGATCTAGCGAGCATGTCGGCCGTCAGCCCCGCCTCCGGCAATGCCGAGGCCAGCCCAAGTGCCTGCAGGCGCTCGGCTCGGACCGATTGTTCCGTTTCGCCACCGGCGGTGAACGGCACGACGATGGCGCGACAGCCGGTGACGAGGAGGTCGCAGACGGTGTTGTAGCCGGCCTGGGAGATCGACAGGTTCGCACCCCGCAGCAATGACGGGAAGTCCTTGCGGAAACGCACCAGCTGCAGGTTGGCTGTGGCTTCCCGCTGCAGGGCAAGAAAATCGGCTTCGGGCAGGTTGGGGCCTGCGATCAGGCACCAGCGCTTGTCGCTGGCGACTTGTTTGGCCGCATCGAGCGAGGCGCGGATGAGGTCGCGCCCGACCGCGCCACCGCCGGCCGACACGACGATGTCGAAGATCTCGGAAGGAGCAGGCGGCATCGGCGGGGCAACGAGGCCCGTGTAGCTGATTTTATCGATGATGCGGCCGGCAAGCGGAAAGGTTTCCTCGAGCCGCACGAATGCGGGATCGCCATGGACGAGGACGCCGTCGAAATGGGCGTCCAACGTTGCAACCGTCTCTTCGTCGCGCCCGGCCTTTTTCTGTTGCTGCAGGATATCGCGAACCGAGGTGTAGAGCTTCGGCCGGGGTTTTGCCGCCTCGATCGCATCGAGCAACGGCAGCAGTTCAAACCGCATCTGCCGCCGACCGAAGGGGAAGGCTTCGATGATGACCACGTCCGGGGTGGCCGCGCGAAAGGCGGATAGCAACAGGTCGCGCCGGTCGTCGAGAAACCGCTGATCTACAGGCGTGCCGTCAGCATGGGCAAGGCCGGAGAAGCCGGAGCTCGCCGCCGCCACCGGCGGCAGGGCAACGGCGGTCACGTCATCTCCCGGAAAGCCCGAGACCGGAAGGCCGCCGGTCACCAGCGTAACCTTGCACCCGTTGCGCGCCAATGCGCTCGAAATCCGACTGGCACGGGCGATATGGCCGATGCCGAGCAGGTGCTGAACGTAGAAGAATACCCGTGGTCCGGTCACGCCGATTGTTTCCAGTTGTCGTCTTTCCGCCATTCCTCCTCGAACAGCCGGCTGAGCTGCCGGATGCTGGAGTGGTAGTCGAAATGCTCGCGAACCCGCCGCTCGGCGGCAGCCCCAAGCCGGTGCCGCAGGGCAGGGTCACGAATGGCCGCCTCGAGCGCCGCTGCCAGGGCTGTTGGATCCTCAGGAGGCGCCAGCAGGCCATTCTCGCCGTCGGTCAAAAGCTCCGGCACGCCGGAAACCTTTGTCGAGATACAGGTCAGCCGCTGGCTCGAGGCTTCGACCAGAACGTTCGGCAGGCCATCCCGGTCGCCATCTGATGCCACTCGGCAGGCAAGCGCAAACAGATCGGCGCGGCGATAATGGGCCAGTACCTCTTCCTGCGCCAACGCGCCCTTCCAGGTGATCCGATCGGCAATGCCCAGACTGTCGGCAACTGCCTTCAGCATTGCCAGCTTGTCGCCGCCGCCGATATGCTCGAAGCGCCAGTGCAGGCTCCTTGGCAACAGTGCAAGCGCCTGCAGCAGCACATCATATCCCTTTTTCTCGACGGCCCGTCCGACGCTGAGCAGCAGCACCGGGGCCTCTGGCAGACTGCCGTCGCGGTCGGAGTGGTCCCCGACGAATGGTCCGAAGCGGGCGAGGTCGAGACCGTGATAGCTGAGATGCACGCGCTCTTTCGACGGCGTCAGGCTGCGCATGTGATCGAAGCCGCTATGGGTGCAGGTAACGGCCCAGCGTGCTTGCCCCAGTTTCTCACTGAGTTCCCAATCGGGCGATGTCCAGATGTCCTTGGCATGGGCCGAGCAGGTCCAGGGCGTGCCGGTGAGAATGCTGGCATAGGCCGTCACCGAAGCGGGCGTATGAATGAAGTGGGCATGCAGCCATTCGCCGCCGTCGGGCCACTCATGGGCAAGCACCATGGCCTGGCCAAGACGGCGGAAGCGGTTGCGCGACAGGTCCCGCTTGAGATCGGCCCAGAATTGCCTGAGCAGCGGCCGGAATCCGGCTTTGCCGCGCACCGCGAGCACAGCCCGCAACACCCGGATGGGTTCGTCGTGCAGATATTCCGGCAGATAGACGACGCGCGCCTTGATCTCGTCGTGGATCGGATGGCGTTTCTTGTCTGTCGGTCGGCGCATCGAGATCAACGTCAGGTCGAAGCCTGCTTGCTCCAGGCCGAGCAGTTCCTGCGCGATGAAGGTTTCCGACAGGCGGGGATAGCCCTTGAGGACAACCAGTATTTTCTTTCGGATCGACAATGGGGCGCGCTCTATTCGCCGACGACGGAAAGCGAGGGGTAGCTCTCCCGATCGTCGAGCCAGTCGCCGACGATCTGGGAAATGTGCACCAGCCCCTCCAGCCGCATCTTCTCTTCGCCGCTCTGGGATGGCGGCGCACGCGTGACCAGCGACTTCAGGGCCGCAGACAATTGCATGGGATCGGCCGATTCTTCCGGCAGCAGCATGTCGATCAGGCCAAGTTCGCTTGCACGCTGGGCGCGGATCAACTGCTCCTCGCGCGGTCGCGTGCGCGGGATGATCAGGGCCGGCTTGTCGAAGGACAGGATCTCGCAATAGGTGTTGTAGCCACCCATGGCGACCACGGCGGTGGCGCCGTCGATCAGCTCCTCCATCCGCTTGTCGAACTCGATGACTTCGAGACAGGCAATCCGATTGGCCCGCTCGACAAGTTCCATCCGTTCGCGGGCGGGCATGTAGGGGCCGAGCACGATCAGGGTCTTGAACTGCAGCGAGCGGTCCTGCTCATAGGCGTTGACGATGTCGCGCACCAGGTCGGCGCCGTCGCCGCCGCCGCCCGTCGTCACCAGAATGTAATCCTCGTCAGGCACATGCTCGGACTTCTTGCCCTGCGGCACACTGCGCTGAAGGAAGCCGACAAAATCCATCTTGCGCCTGACACCAGGCGGAACGTCGAGGCCAAGCAGCGGATCGTAGAAGTCAGGCGGCCCGTAGATCCAGACGCGGTCGTAATACTGGTCGATCTTGTCGAGCATGTTGCTCTTCTTCCACTCGGCGTCGAGCAGATGCGGCGCGTCCATGACGTCGCGCATGCCGAGCACCAGCGTCGTGCCCCGCGCCTTGAGATAGCGGAGCGTCTCCTCGACCTCGCCCTTCAGGCCGAGTGGCTCCTTGTCGACGATGAAGATGTCTGGCTGAAACGTTTCGGCTGTCTGCTGGATGACGGCCTGGCGCATCCGCAGCGTGTCCTTGAGATCGACATCGCCGGCCATTGACGTGTATTCGCCATCCTTCAGCTTGATGACGCTCGGCACCTGCACGAAATCGACGCGCGCCCGGTAATCGAACGCACCCGCGATCGTCGCGCCGGAGATGATCAGCACGTTCAGTCCCCGATAGTCGCCCACCAGGGAATGCGCGATCGTCCGGCAACGGCGCAGATGGCCGAGCCCGAACGTGTCATGGCTGTACATGAGGATACGTGCATCTTCTACGCGCCGCTTCATGGGCAAAACCTCAAGTCCAAACGTCTTTTGCAGCAGCCGGTTTGCAAGAGGGAGCCAATGCGGTGGTGCGCGGCCCGCGTCGTTTGTCGACCGCGCCTTACGCTATTTGTAGGGATCAGCGGCATCGCGCAAGCCATCTCCAAGAAAATTGAATGCCAGAATCACCAAAACCACTGGAATCATTGGAAACAAAAGCCAGGGGTAGAATGCGATGACGCTGACGCTGCGCGCTTCGGTCAGCAGGATACCCCAGCTGGTAATCGGTGGCCGCAGCCCCAGCCCGAGAAAGCTGAGGGCCGTCTCGCCAAGGATCATGCTCGGGATCGAGATGGTGGCCGTCGCGATCAGATGCGACATGAAGCCGGGAACCAGGTGCCGGCCGATGATCCGGCTGGATCGGGCGCCCATCAGCTGGGCTGCCAGCACATAGTCTTCCTCGCGCAGCGACAGCAGCTTCGAGCGCACCGCCCGCGCCAGACCCGTCCAGTCCAGAATGCCGAGGATGATGGTAATGCCGAAATAGACGACGATCGGGCTCCACGTGACCGGCATGATGGCTGCCAGCGCCATCCACAAGGGCAGGCTCGGCAGCGACTGCAGGACCTCGATGACCCGCTGCACCAGAAGGTCGAACCAGCCGCCGTGATATCCGGCCAGCCCGCCGAGAACGATGCCGAGCACAAAGCTGATGGAGATGCCGATCAGACCGATGCTGAGCGAGATGCGCGCCCCATAGATGATGCGCGACAGAACATCGCGTCCCAGCCGGTCGGTGCCGAGCAGATGCATATCACCGCCCACCGCCGGACAGACGAGATGCAGGTTGGAGGGGACCATGCCCCAGAAGTTATAGGCGTCGCCGCGGCAGAGGAAGCGGATGGGCTGCACGTCGTCCGGCTTGTCGGTATAGGTGCGGCGCAGCGTATTGAGGTCGAGCGACATGCTGCGTCCATAGACGAAGGGGGAAACCAGCTTTCCGTCGCGGAAAATGTGGATGCCCTGCGGCGGCGCATGAATGAAGTCGACGTTGCGGCTGTGCAGCCCATAGGGCGCCAGGAATTCGGCGATGATGATCATACCGTACAGCAGCAGCAGGAAGATGCCGGAGGCAACGGCGACCCGGTGACGCTTGAACTTCCACCACATCAGCCGCTTCTGCGAGGCCTTGTGATAGCGGGTCTGGCCAGCCGACATCTGCTCGAACTGCATCGGGTCGAACGGCGCCGTCGACACGTAGTGCTGCAGGGGTGCGCCGGGTTCAGGCAGGGTTGACGTCAACGGGTGCTCCTGCCTTGCAAGCGGATACGGGGGTCGAGGAAGCCAAGCGCGATATCGGAAATCAGCACGCCGATGACGTTGAGCAAAGCCAGGAACATCAGGAACGAGCCGGCCAGATACATATCCTGGCTCTGCAGCGCCTTGATCAGCATCGGCCCGGTCGTCTCGAGCGAGAGCACGATGGCGGTGATTTCAGCGCCTGATATCACCGATGGCAGTATCGAGCCGATATCGGCGACGAAAAAGTTGAGCGCCATCCGCAAGGGGTATTTGATCAGGGCCCGAAGCGGATGCAGGCCCTTGGCCCTCGCGGTGATCACATATTGCTTCTGCATCTCGTCGAGCAGGTTGGCCCGCAGCCTGCGGATCATGCCGGCCGTCCCCGCCGTGCCGACGATGATGACCGGGATCCACAGATGCGAGAGAATGGATCTTGCCTTAGCCCAGCTTATCGGCTGCGAGAGATATTGCTGGTCCATCAGATGCCCGACCGAAACGCCGAACCAGACATTGGCGAAATACATCAGGATCAAGGCCAGCATGAAGTTCGGGATGGCGATGCCGAGCAGCCCGAGGAATGTCAGGCTGTAATCGCTCCAGCTGTACTGGTGCGTCGCCGAATAGATGCCGATCGGGAAGGCGATCAGCCAGGTCAAGAGGATCGTCGTGAAGGAGACCAGCACGGTCAGCCAAAGGCGATCGCCAACGACTTCGGAGACAGGCAGCTGGTATTCGAACGAGTAGCCAAAATCGCCGTGCAGCATGCCGCCGACCCAGTAGATGTATTGAATGGGCAGGGGCTTATCGAGCCCATATTCGTGGCGCAGTTCCTCCATGTCCTGAAGATTGGCGGTCTCGCCGGCAGCCCGCAGCTCGGCCATCTGGCTTTGAAAGAAATCGCCGGGCGGCAACTGGATGATGGTGAAAACCAGCATCGAGATGACCAGCAGGGTCGGGACCATCACGCCTATGCGCCAGATGATGTACCGCAACATCTATGCGTCCTCCTTCAGCCAGAAGGTGTCGGGCAGGTAGACACCGAGATAGGACGTCGGGTCGAAACCGTAGAGCCCCTTGTCTGGAACGTTCTGGAGTTTGGCTGTGTGCAGGATCGGCTGGGAGGTGCCGCTGACGAGGCCGATCGAAAAGACTTCTTGCGTGTAGATCGCCAGCATCCGATGCCAGATCGCTTCGCGATCCTCGAAATTCGCCGCCGCTCGCCATTGCAGCAGCAGATCGACAAGCTCCTTGGCAGCCGGCAAATCGGGTGCCACGCCCTGGGTTCCGGCCGACAGATAGTGCATTCCCCAGAGCGGCCATTGCATCTGGTCATCCATGGTCGGGGCAAGTTCGCTGGGGTTCATGTCAGCAGTGGCAACGCCGTTGTCCAATCCGAACCAGATGGACATCAGGATGCGTCCACCCATGGCGCGGCTGCGGAAGATGTCGCGCTGCGAGGTGCGGGTGAACAGCGCTAGGCCGACGGCCCTGAAATGGTCGGTGACCAGTTCCAGAACGTCGGTATCGACACTGCTCTCGCCGGCAGTTTCGACGGTGATTTCGGCACGGCGGCCATCCGGCAGCAGTCTGATCCCGTCGCTGTCGCGCTTCTGAAGACCAGCTTCGTCCAGCAGGCGATTGGCCATGTCAGGATCGTGCTGGGCCCAGGCGGAAGCATAGTCCGGCTTGAAAAGCGGGCTCTGCGGCAACATCGCGTCGGCGCTTTCATGGCCGAGGCCGTAGAAGACAGCCATGTTGATCTCATGCCGGTTGATTGCCAGCGACATGGCGCGGCGAACCTGCACATTGTGGAACAGAGCACGCCAACCGGCATCGGTGCAATTGAGATTGGGCAGCAAAGCGACCCGTGATCCGCGTGTCAGGGTCCACAGGCGGACCTTCACCGGATAGTTCTTCTCGGCTTCCTTCAGGAAGGCGTAGTCATTGAAATCGAGGCCAGTCGCCTGCAGGTCGCTTTCGCCGGCACCGGTCTTGGCCGCGACAATCTGCGACGAGCTGATGTTGAGTACGAAGCGGTCGATATAAGGAAGTTGCCGGCCATTCTCGTCGACCCGATGGAAGAAGGGGTTGCGAACGAAGACGAATTGCTCCGCTGGCGGCGCGGTCGTGTTCTGCCATGGGTCGAGGACCGGGAGGTCCGGATTGGTCGGGCGGTAGCGATCGGCTTTTCTGATGTGCAGATCGGCCCACTTCTTCGCGCGCGCCTTCTTCATCAGCGACTGCAGCGTCGCCTCGTCCTGGTACTTCTTGTGGAACTGCTTGAGATAATGGGCGGGCCCAAAGATTGACAAGGGCTGCGGAGCCGCCAGGCTTGGTAGGAAATCGGGGTTTGGTCTGTCCCAGGTGTATCGCACTGTGAGCGGATCGAGCACTTCGAAGCGCGGCAGATTGCCGTGTGGACGCAGTTCGAGCGCGCCGCCTCCGGGCGTCAGTTCCTTGTTCAGGATGACGTCTTCCCACCAGTAGCGGAAATCGTCGGCCGTGAGCGGCGAACCGTCGGACCACTTGTGTCCAGCCCGCAGCTTGAAGGTGAACACCGTGGCGTCAGGCGCCTCGAATGTTTCCAGTATATCGGGATGCATCCGCAGTTGCTCGTCATAACCGACCAATCGCGCGTAGCCATAGATGGTCATGTAGCGAATGTCTTTTTCGCTGCTTATGATGGTTCGCAACGAGCCGCCGTAGACACCCGGCTGACGCGCCATCCCGGATAGATTGACGACACGGGGCTGGGTCGGCAAGCGGTCGACCATCTTCGGCAGCTTTCCCGCTGCCAGCCGTTCGCGCAGATAGTCTGGCTCCGGCGGCGGTCCCCCGTCCGCCAGTGCCGGAAACGGCAGCATCGTCGAGGCGAGGGCGCCGAGGAACGTCCGACGGGTTACCACGTGCGCAATTCCTGAATGTTGGCGTCCCGATGGGCGCGGACAAAATGGCCGTCGCCGAGATCGGCATAGGCGAGCTCCTCGCCTTCGACCTCGGAGAAGTTCGGTCCCCAGTTGCGCTTCGAACTTGGGCCGACGGCCTGCAGTCCGGCGAAATCGAGCGGCCGGTCGAGATCCGGGAAGGGAACTGCTGATAGCAGCGAACGCGTATAGGGATGAACGGGATCGCGAAGGATGATGCCGCGAGGCGCGATCTCGACGATGCGGCCGCGATACATCACGGCAATACGGTCGGCCATGTAATCGACGACCGCCAGGTTGTGCGAGATGAACAGGTAGGTCAGCCCCAGTTCCTTCTGTAGGTCCTTCAGAAGGTTGAGGATCTGCGCCTGCACGGAAACATCGAGCGCTGAAACAGGTTCGTCGAGGATCAGCAGCTTGGGCCCGAGCGCCAGCGCCCGCGCGATGCCGATGCGCTGCCGCTGGCCGCCGGAAAAGCTGTGCGGGTAGCGGCTGAGATAGCGCTCGTCGAGACCGATCGCCTTCATCAGAGCTGCGACCTTTTCCTTGCGGCTGTCACTGTCGCCTCGTCCATGGATCTCCAGCGGCTCGCTGAGGATATTGCGGACCGTCATGCGCGGCGAAAGCGAGGAAACCGGATCCTGGAACACCATTTGAATGTTGGTCCGCATTTCCAGCAGATCGTCGCCATGCACCGACAGCACATCGACGTCGCCATGGCCGTCATTGAAGACAACAGAGCCGCCGTCCGGCTGGACGGCCCGCATCAGGATCTTGCTGACCGTCGTCTTGCCGCAGCCGCTTTCGCCCACAAGCCCGAGGCATTCTCCCCGGCGGATATCGAAACTGACATTGTCGACCGCGCGCATTTCGGAGCTGTTGCCCGTGGCAAACAGGCCGCGCTTCTTTGTCTTGTAGCTTTTGCTGAGATTGCGGACGGTGAGCAGCACGTCGGGTCCTGCCGGCCCGGCGTCGCGTTTGGCGGAAAACGTGTCGATGTTGACCGGCACGTCGCGTAGCGACTTCAGCCGCTCGCCGGGCTTCATGTCGAAATGTGGGACGGCCGACATCAAGCCCTTCAGATAGGGGTGCTGCGGATCGCGGAAGATCGTCTCCACCGGGCCCGCCTCCATAACCTCCCCGTGATAGATGACCACCACTTCGTCGGCCATATTGGCGACCACGCCGAGATCGTGCGTGATCAGCAGCATCGCCATTTGCATCTTGTGCTGGAGGTCGCGCAACAGGCTCAGGATCTGTGCCTGGATGGTAACGTCGAGCGCCGTTGTCGGCTCGTCGGCGATCAGCAGCGCCGGGCTGCAGATCAGCGCCATGGCAATCATTGCGCGCTGCCGCATGCCGCCGGACAGCTCGAACGGATACATGTTGAAGGTGCGTTTCGGGTCCTGGAACCCGACCAGTTCCAGCATCTCTTCCGTCTTGCGACGCTGCTCTTCCCTGGTGGCCGTGCTGTGAATGCGCAGCGCTTCGCTGATCTGATTGCCGACGGTGTGGAGCGGCGACAGCGAGGTCATCGGCTCCTGGAAAATCGTTGCCATCCGACCGCCGCGCAAAGCCCGCATCGGCGGGCTATCCCGCGTCAGGCTCAGAATATCGGTGGTGACGCCGTTCTTCGGATCAGTGAAAAGAATGCGGCCGGAGGCATCCGCGGGGGCCGGCAGGATACCCATAATAGCCTGGCTGATGATCGATTTGCCGGATCCGGACTCGCCGACAAGGGCTGTCACCTTTCCGGGAAGAATTCTGAGGTTTGCGCCCTTTACGACAGGAAGGCGTTCGCCAAAAAGCGAGAACGATACATCGAGATTTTCGATACGCAGCAAGTCCGTCTCAGACGCCATGCAAAAGAATTTCCCCCGTCCTCATTCGTGCCCGCCGCGCACACTAACGTAGCCTATAACGGGTGTCCAGTTAACGGGTTCCAGTCTTTGGGCGTAAATCCTCTTTGCCTTCAAGCATCTCCTGATATGCGCCGGGCTTTTGTTATAATCGATTTTGGCGGCTGTTTTCAGGCCTGAGGCCGGATATCCTTCTTCCGCGCATCCCGGTGCAGGAGGATAACTTGCTCTGCCTCCGACAAACCATCCGCCGTCGCGTCGAAAACAGTATCGTCCCGATCCGTCATGGCAACAAACGGCGCAGGGTGAAGAACAGTCACTTTGTTTCGCACGCCACGGAGCTTTTCCTCGCCCAGCGTCACCCAATCGCCGCCGCTATAGCCGGCAAAAGCCTTGCTTGCGATGACTTCTCTCGAATATTTCTTGGTCAGCGACTGCAGCCGCTCGACTTCATTGACGGCTGCCCCGAACGCGGAGAAGGTCAATCGGTCCCGCAGGCCGACATTGCCGAACATGACGTTGCCGACATGCAGGCCGATCCCGTACCGGACCGGAACAAGGTCCCGGCCTATCCTTGCCTCGTTGAGTTGTGCTATTCGATCCTGCGCCTGATGGACCGCCGCCAGTGCTGCCCGACAGGCAACTCTGGAGGGCTCCTTGTGCCGATCGCAGGGGTAGACCGCTAGAAAGCCGTCACCGAGAAAGCTCATGATCTCGCCGCCATTGCGATTGAAGGGTGCGGCGATCGCATCGAAGAATTCGTTGAGCGTGTTGATGTAGACCTGACGCCCTTCTTTTTCAGCCAGCATCGTCGATTGCCGCATGTCGCCCATCACCAGGACAGCGCGGATCGTTTCCCCGTCGCCGCGACGAACCTGGCCGTTCAGCACGCGCCTGCCGGCATCGCCGCCGAGATAGGTCGTCAGCATGTTGCTGGCGAGCTTGCCGAGAACCGCCATCTTCGCGGCGAGCGCCAGATGGTTCTGCATCCGCAGGAGCGCTCCAATCATCGGCTCGCTGAAGCCGCTGGCGGCATCCGTCGACCAGGAGCCCATCATGCCCTGCACGGAGCCTTCGCCAAACCTCTGCACGAACGCAATGTAGTCTGTGATCTTTTCCTCGCGCAATTCCGCGAAGATAGGAAAATCGAGCGGCCCGTCGACATCGATCCGCCGGCGCATGTAATCGAGATTGCTGGTCAGCAGGTGGTAATAGGGGCTTTGCAGGAAGCGCTCGGGCTCTCCGTCCGTGTGCCTGTAGCCCTCGATCGTCAAGCCGCTGGCGCGTCGCCAGGTGAAGCCGAGCGAACCGTAGAGCGGATGCAGCATGGAAAACGTCAGATGGACGCGGGCGATCGGTAGGCCAGAGGCTGCGATCCGGTCGCAGAACCCGCGCACGACGCTTTCGAGATTTTCCCCCTTGAGCGCAGCCTGCGTCAGCCACTCCGCGACCTTGTCGAGGAAGATATCGGAGACGCTGGAGGGGGCATTGGGCATCGGACCGGTCTCCAGCTTCTTCTTGACGGGCAAACGGGCCCAAGGCAGTCGTCACATTGGCAGATAAGACGCTTTCGTGACGAGGCAATGGGCGAGGCGGAAGACCGGTGCGCAGCGTGCACCCGGGCGGCCGTCTAAGGCGTCGCCGGCAAGGATGCGACGTGGCTGGTGCCGTCCGCTTTCCTTGGCGGTTCTGCCTGCGGTCGCGACTTTCCGGAGAGGGCGGCGGCGGCCATCGCATAACCACCATTTGCTCCATCGATGAAATGCATATGATCATGCGAGAGCGGCGTCGGCACGAAGCACGTCATCAGTGCCGATGCCTGGCGGTGCAGCCCGTAGCGGCAGACACCCTCGGCTTCCGCAGTCTGCAGCCGCGCCTCCAGCCGCGCCAGCCTCGCAGCATCGAGATCGATCGTCATCTTCAGGCCGTCGTCGAATTTACGGAAATCGGTATTAGCCGCGACTTGGCGCTTATAGCGCCGTGCATCGAACGAGCCGAGGGGAAGGCCGAGTTTGTGGAGTGCAAGCGTCAGGCCTATCTGCGCTGCGATGGCAAGCTTGCGTCGCAGGATCCGTCCGCCGGACGCGGTGGCGCGCGCCTCGACGGCGACGCCCTCGAGCGCCAAGGCCAGATTCGGTCCCTCGAAAGGCACGGGGTGGCCTTCGCGGCTTTGCTCTCCGGCAATGGCGATGATGTCGGCAACGAGGCTCTGGAACTCTGGGCCATTGCCGTGTGCGGCAGGCACAGCGATGACCGAAACGATCTCGCCGTTCTGCGCTTCGATCGGGTTCCAGCGGCAGGAGAGGCCTGCCAGGTCCGGACGTTGCCTGCCCTCGTCCGCCTCCACGCCGTAGTGGCCGGCCTTCATCTGCGCTTCCGCCCAGCTGGCACCGCCGCCGGAGAACATGGCATAGGACACGGACTCGGTGGGGCTGAACCGCGCCACCCGCACGTCGAGCCCCTGAGCCCGGATATCGGCAAGGGGTACGAGCGCCGCACGCAAACTGAGGTGCAGATCCTCCGCCACCCATGACTGAACCGAGGCCAGCGCCTGGCGGGCACGCGCAAGGCCATCGGCAGGGATGGCGACGCAGGCGCCGTCACCGCCGAAAACAAAGGGATAGTCAGCCCGGTCAAGCGCGTTCAGGATGGCCGAAATCACGCTGGCTCCCGCCATGTTGACCGCCTTGTAGCGTCCGGCCGCGATGGCCTCGGTGGAGCTGACGATATCGGCCAGCGCGAGGTACCAGTCATCCGGCAGGGGGCTGTAGTTCTCGTCCGACGTCACGCCCTCGAACCGGGTAAACACCGGCAGGGCGCTAAAGAACGCGTCATGTTTCAAGCCATTCATATCCCCACCCCGGTGCCTTCGATACGCGTTCGGAAAAGCCAGCGTCAGCGAGCATGAGTTCTGTAGCACATCCTCGGAGGGTGAACGAGACCGGTGCGAGATGAGTTGCACTGATGACGCCGGCACGCAGGGCTGCAATTCGTTTCGCGCAGTCGACGGGGCCGCCACGACCTGCTAGTCGGGCATGCATATTTGCGGAAGGTAAGGGATTACCACCATGAGCCGTCTGGACAGCTTCATTCGTCGCCTGAGCGCGCAGCGCGACATTCTCAACCAGATCACCGACGATCTGGCGACGATCGACGGGCCGATCCTGGAGCTGGGCCTCGGCAACGGCCGGACCTTCGACCACCTGCGCGAACGCTTCCCCAAACGCCGCATCATCGCCTTCGACCGCGCAGCCAATGCGTCCGCCCATTCCATGCCGCCATCTGGCGATCTCGTGCTCGGTGAAATCGAGGAAACCGCGCAGGCCTTCCTCGGCGTCAACGCGGCGCTCGCCCATGCCGACATCGGCACAGGCTACCCGGAAAAGGATGCCCTCACATTGCGCTGGCTCCCGCAACTGATGGCGGGCGTGCTGGTTTCAGAGGGTCTTGCCGTGAGCGGTCTTCCGCTGGATCACCCGGATCTCGTCTCCCTTCCATTGCCGGCCGGAGTTCACGAGGACCGCTATTTCATCTATCGCCGCAGATAGGTCTATCCGTAAAACAGCACGTCGAACTGGGCTCCGGTCAGAGGCAGGTCGATGACACGCATCTCGATCTGCCGGTCGTCGCTGAAGACCAGGCAGGTCTGGTAAAAGCCTGCCAGTTGCTGTCGGAGACGGGAGGCTTCCTCCGGGCGGTAGAATGCCGGCGTGAATTCCATGTAGATTGGCACGCGGCGCGCCATCAGCGCTTCCATGGATCGGCAGGCCACCGGCTCGTAGCCCTCGATATCCATCCAGACCAGTCCCACCTGGCTTGCCTCTACGCCGGCATCGGCGAGGATATCCATCACAGGCTTGACCGGTACCGATATGCACGAGGTGCCACCGCCCTGTTGCAGCGCGCTGCTCTTGCCGTGGTTGCTGGGATGCTGGAAAAAATCCAGTTGGCCGAGCCTGTCACCGGCGGCACAGGCCATGATCGTGACGCGGTTTTCCAGCCGGTTTTGAATGATGTTGTGGGTTAGCAGCTTGATATTGCGCGGATCGGCCTCGATGGTGACGATCCTTCGGTAGGCCCCGCTCAGTGCGAAATAGACGGTCTGCGTGCCGATATTGCCGCCAAGTTCGAGCAGCACGTCGCCCCGGCGCTGCAAGCCCCGCTCACGCAGCACGGCCAGCAGCCGGTCGACATGGTCCCGTTCGAAGTGGCCTTTTCGAAACACCTTTCGACCGATGTAGTCGGACGGTGAGACCGTCATGCTATGATCGCCGCAATCGACCGTCATGGTCAAAACGCGCGGGCCGATGCCGCCGATCAAAAACTTGCGACCCATGGCCGTGTCGAACAGACGCGTTGCTAGCCGATCCCGCAGCTTGCGCAGGCGTCGCTTGACGGTCTTTCCGGTCCAATGGCTGGCCTTGATCATTGCTTTCCCTACACCGGCCGCTGGTTCATGCAAAGCGGCCGCATTCGCTCTTCGGGACGATATAGACATGCAAGGCCTCAGTACGCCCCCGCACGGCGATTTGCCGTCCCTCGATACCGGTAAGCTCCACTCCGGAGAGCAGGGCGACGGGCTCGGAAAAAACCAGCGCCGTCTCGAATTCCTTGGCGGCGCTCTCCAGCCTGCTCGCCACATTCACCGTATCGCCGATGGCCGTCAACGCCTTGACATTGCCATAGCCCATCGATCCGACCACGGCACGGCCGGTGTGGACGCCGATGGCGATCTGCAGGGGCTTTGGGAGTTCGTCCGCCAGTTCCGCCGCCAGCTTGTCGATCTCGGTGACGATAGCGGCTGCGGCCTTCAGCGCCTGCCGGCAGGCGATCTCCGGCGTGGTGCCAAGGCCGAACAGTGCCATGACGCCGTCGCCGATGAATTTGTCGATGCGTCCACCTTCCGCCTCGATGACGCGCCCGACGATCGTGAAGTAGCGGTTGAGCAGGAAGACAATGTCGAAAGGCAGCCGCTCCTCGGTCAGCGTGGTGAAATGGCGGATGTCGCAGAAGAGGACCGCTATTTCCCGCTCTCGCCCGGGGGTTGCTTCCTGGCTGAAGGTGGGAGTCGCCGTCTCAGCCATCGGCACCAGCATCGGTACGACGGTGATGTCGTGGCTCGGGCGAAGCTGGCAGGCGAGCCGCACGTCGGGTGCAGCGCCGATCCTGGTGAGTGTCTTCTGCTCGGTGGGGTCAGGCGGCAGCAAGCTCCCGGCACCATCCAGCACCTGCACCCGGCAGGTGGAACACCGACCCTTGCCGCCGCAGATCGAGTAATGCGGGATACCGCCAAGGCGACTGGCCTCGAGTACGGTAAAGCCACGCGGCACCTGGACCGTCTCGCCACCGGGGTAGCGAATGGCGATCTGATGGGCTCGCTCCGTCCAGCGGCGCTTGCCGCGCATCAACAGCAGGCCGGCAACGGCCACAGCAAGAAGGCCGTGAAGCGCCACACGGTATGGCAGCGTCTCCCCGTAGCCGCCGACAGCGGTCGGTTCGCTGCCAATGGCGTGGGGACCATAATATCCGCCGGGATGGCCGCCTCCGGTCGCGTGCGAGACTTGATAGGCGACGGTCCGTCCCATGGCCGCGAAGCCGAGCAGGGACAGCACCGGCAAGAGGATGGCAAAGGCCATCAGGAAAGGAGCGACACGCGCATACCAGGAGCGATAGCGCAGCCAGAAGTGCATGCCGATGCAGCCGTGTATCCAGACAATGACCAGGGCCACGGCCTGTCGCAAGCCGATGGTCGGCGCAGTGACCCACAGCGAGCGCACGGTCGAGTGATAGGTGTCGGCGACGCCGTAAAGGCTGTAGACGAGACGGGTGCCAATGACATGGTCGATCAGCAGAAGGGGGACAAGCAAGCCGGTGACGATCTGGAAGGCCTCGCTCATCGGCATCGCCAGCGTCCGGCGGACATAGAGGGCGCGAAATGCCAGCACGAGGTGGATGAGGACGGCGCCGTAAAAAACTGTCGTGCCGACAGGGTTTCGCCAGATCAGCAGGAAGACATCTCGACCGCCCTCGGCCGCATTCACGGAGATGAGCCCGAGCGCGTGGTTGCTGAGATGCATGATCACGAACAGGAACATGACCAGCCCGGACCCTAGCCTGGCCCTGCGGATGGAGCGATTGGAAAACAGGGGGAGGGTCGCAGCTATGGGTTCAATCCGCTTCTGGAAGGCTGTTCACAAATGCACTCGGATGAGCTAACGACCACCTGTCACGAATAGCGGCAGGCCGGATTGTGGAATGATCCTTGATCTAAACATATTGCCGAACCCTGTCGAGGTGTGGGCAGACGGAAGACCGTGGAGCATTTGCTTTGCCCAGCAGGTGACACGTTTTGGCCTGTTGGTTCAATTGCCTTCTGCTGGATGCTGCGTCAACAAATCGATGGTCCGATGAGGATCGCCTTTTACGCGCCGTTGAAATCGCCGAGCCATCCGGTGCCGTCGGGTGATCGCCTGATGGCGCGCCAGTTGATCGCCGCACTGGAGTTGGCCGGCCACCATGTCGATACCGCCTCGGAGCTGCGCGGCTTTACCGCGACCCCGGATCTGCAGGCCCGGGCCGAGATAACGCAAAGGGCGGAAGCTGAAATAGTCCGCCTATTGGCGCTGCCTTCGGAGCAGCGGCCAGAGATGTGGTTCACCTACCACACCTATTACAAGACGCCCGATCAGATCGGACCGGCCGTTTCACGCGCATTCGCCATTCCCTATGTCACGGCCGAGGCCTCCTACTCGACGCGGCGCGACGGGCTCGGCTGGCGGGAAAACCAGCGTCTGGTCGCGGATGCGGTACGCCAGGCCGCCGTCAATCTGTGCTTCACCGAGCGCGATCGGCGGGGGCTCGAAGCCGCCGTTCCCGATGGCAACTATGCCCGCCTTCCTCCCTTCATCGAGCCGTCGCGCTTCCCATCGCCCGCTGCCGATGCGCCCGCTCGCCTCGTCACCGTGGCGATGATGCGCGCAGGCGACAAGCTCGAAAGCTACCGGATGCTTGCCTCCGCCCTCGATCAGATCCGCGATAAGGACTGGACGCTGACGATCATCGGCGATGGCCCCAAGCGGGCGGAGGTGGAAGCCATGTTCGCGATCCTGCCGCCGCAGCGTCTGACATGGCTGGGCGAGGCATCGTCCGAGCGGATCGCGACGGAGCTTTCGCTGGGCGGTATCTATGTCTGGCCCGGCTGCGGCGAAGCCTATGGGCTTGCCTATCTAGAGGCCCAGGCAGCGGGCCTCCCGGTCGTCGCCCAAGCGACGGCGGGCGTGCCGGAGGTTGTCATGGACGGCAAGAGCGGAATTCTGACGCGGGAAGGCGACGCGATTGCTTTCGCTGGCGCCGTTGCCCGCCTGCTAGACCATCCCGACCAGCGACGGGCCATGGGCTTGGCGGCGAAAGACTTCGTCTTCAACGAGCGGTCGCTCAGCGCGGCATCGAGACGACTCGACATCATTCTGCAGCAGCATTTGGGAGAGCGTTATGGGCGATGAA
The DNA here is from genome assembly GCF_049472505.1 of Rhizobium sp. HT1-10. Taxonomy (NCBI): domain Bacteria; kingdom Pseudomonadati; phylum Pseudomonadota; class Alphaproteobacteria; order Hyphomicrobiales; family Rhizobiaceae; genus Rhizobium; species Rhizobium sp. HT1-10. The sequence continues at coordinate 414,572 of NZ_JBCEBQ010000004.1, forward strand.
CCGATCTGGCAGCCGTTGCACGATCTCTTGCAGCGGATTGCTGAAGAAGGCCGCAACGTCGCCTTCTGGCTCCGCGACGACGACGCGGTCGAGCCGACGCCGGCGCTCGATCGGCTGCTGGCGCTGACCTCGCGCTTCGCCGTGCCGCTCGGCCTCGCCGTTATCCCAGCCTTTACCGGCCGGCCGCTTGTCGATCGGCTGCGAGACGAATCCCACACCACCGTGCTCGTCCATGGATGGAGCCATGAGAACCACGCTGCCGGTCGCGGCAAGAAATGCGAGCTCGGCGCCGAAAGGCCCCAAGATGTGGTGCTTGGCGAACTGCGCGATGGTCTCGACAAGCTGAAGACGCTCTATCCAACCCAGCTCGAGCCAATGCTGGTGCCGCCGTGGAACCGCGTTGCAAAGGCCCTGCTTCCACAGCTGCCCGCTTCCGGATTTAAAGCTGTCTCCGTCTACGGCGAGGCGGAACAGCAGAGCCCGATCAAGCTGGTCAACACCCACGTCGACATCATAGACTGGGTCGGTACGCGCGGCTGCCGTCCGCATAGCGAGCTGGTGGCGGTGCTGATGGCCGAACTGGAGCGCCGCATTTCGGGCAGCGACGAGCCGATCGGCGTTCTGACCCACCATCTGGTGCACGATGACGCCTGCTGGGACTTCATGGCCAAATTGTTCGAGGCAACGGCAGGCAGCGGCGCCGTGCGTTGGCATCGGGTGCGCGAGCTGATGATCTAGAAACTGGCCTTCTAGAAACTGATCGTCTGGCCGTCGAAGGCGGCAAAGGCGTCAGGCAGGCTTTCCCGGGCGAGCGCCTGCATCTTGTCCAGCTCCTCGTCGGTGCGGGAGGGCGAATGATGGAACAGCGCCAGGCGCTTCACTCCGGCGAGCTTGGCAAGCTTGACGCCTTCCTGCCAGGTGGAGTGGCCGAAGCCGCGATATTTCGGCATTTCGACTTCCGTGTAGGTGGTGTCATAGACCACCAGATCGGCGCCCTGCATCAGGTCCAGTGCCGCCTGGTTGACCAGCCCGTCCCGATGCTCCGTGTCGTAGACAAGGGCGATGATCCGCCCCGCCCATTCGATGCGATAGCCGACCGCGCCGCCCGGATGGTTGAGCATCACGGTATGGATGATAATCCCGGGATGCGGCTCCAGCACGTCGCCGGGCGTGAAGTCGCGGAAGCCGAGGGTGGCACGACAGATGTCCGGTTCGACTGGAAACCACGGCGGCCGCATGAACTGGTCGATCATTCCCCGCGTTGTCGTCTTGCCGGCCAGATGGCCCGACCACAGGTTGACGCTGACTTTGGGATTGTAGATCGGCTCGAAGAAGGGCAGGCCGATGATATGGTCGTAGTGGGAGTGGGTGAAAAACAGGTCTATGTCGGTGACGCCAGCCTCGCGCAGCGCTGCCGACGCCTCACGGATACCCGTGCCGGCATCGAACAGCAGGTGACGGCCGCCCAAGCTCAGCTGAATGCAGGATGTGTTTCCGCCGTAGCGCTCGAATTCCGGGCCGGATACAGGAATGCTTCCCCTGACTCCCCAGAATTTAAGCTCGAGCTTATCGCTTTTCATGCGCGTCTTTGTACCAGTTCCCAATCGGCGACAACGTAACCACACTTTTTCCGTCATGCGAAGCCAGCAATTTCCATAAAAGTTGCCGCCACACGAAAACTCGCTCTTCCGCCACCCCATTCACCACGCCGACCAGGTGACAAACCTGGCTTTCGTTCTAAATGTTGACGGGACGGCAGACACCGTGGTGTCGCTTTTGTCCCCTTGGTTGCGGCGGCATCGTATCCGCTGCTATCACGGGAACTAACCCGCGCAGCCGCGCAGATTGCATTCCAGGGAGGAATTCGTCCATGACAGGACTGACACAGGCACTCGCATCGATCCGCATTCCCGATCTCGCCGGCAAGGCTGTCCTGGTGACGGGCGCATCGACCGGCATCGGCGCAGCGCTTGCCCGCGCATTTGCGCAACAAGGCATGAAGGTCGGTATCCACTACAATGCCAGCCGAGAACCGGCCGAGAGTCTCGCAGCCGAAATCACCGCATCCGGCGGAACGGTTTATCTGATACAGGCCGATGTCTCGGAGGCAGGAGAGAGCGAGCGCGTCGTCAACGAAACTGCGGCGGCCTTTGGCCATCTCGACGGTCTTGTCAACAACGCCGGCGGCATGCTCGGTCGCCTGCCCACCGCGGAAATGACCGATGCCCATTACGAGCGGGTGATGAATCTCAACGCCCGCTCGGTGCTTGCGGCGACACGGGCTGCGCACCCCTTCCTGAAGAAGCAGGGTGGCTTCATCATCAACACCACCTCGATCGCGGCCCGCAACGGCGGCGGCAATGGCGCCATTCTCTACGCGGCTTCCAAGGGTTTCGTATCGACCATAACCCATGGGCACGCCAAGGAGTTCGTCGCCGACAAGATCCGCGTCAACGCCGTCGCACCCGGCGTCATCGCGACACCCTTCCACGAACGCTACACCGATGCCGATCAGATGGAGCTGCAACGCAAGTCTATTCCGATGGGCTTCGTCGGCACGCCGGAAGACTGCGTCGGTGCCTTTCTGTTCCTTGCCTCGAACACCCTGTCCGGCTACATCACCGGCCAGATCGTCGAGGTCAACGGCGGCCAGCTGATGCCCTAACCAGGCGCTGGCGGAAGCCTTCATCGGCCGCTTCGGCGGCTGATCTTATTTTTGTGGAACCTAAATTCCCTCATCACGTTTGCAATGGCGGCCCGGTAGCGCCGGGCTAGCCACAATTCTGCAAACGGTTGTTTCATGTTCATGACGATCACCCCATCGCCGTCTGTCGTCGAGCCGCTGCTCGATGGCTGGCGCGTGGGGCGGACAGGTTATGTCCTGACCGTCGTTTGCGCGACCTGACAACCACCTTGAACCCACGGACGGATCGACACCCATGAGCTTCTCATTCTCGGAACTGGACTTCATGAAACCGGAGCTCGGCGCCGAATATACGGGCGCTGGCACGCATTTTGCCGTTTTCTCAGCCAATGCCGAGAAGATCGAGCTTTGCCTCTACACCGAAGACGGGAAGACCGAGACAGCCCGCATGGCGCTGCCGAAGCGCGAGGGCGATATCTGGTCGGGCTACATCGAGGGCATCGGCCCGGGCACCGTCTACGGCTATCGCGCACATGGCCCCTATGATCCGGCCAATGGCCATCGGTTCAATCCCAACAAGCTCCTGCTCGACCCCTATGCCAAGCAGATCATCGGCGACCTCAAGTGGGACGATGCGCTTTACGGCTACACCATCGGCGCCGAGGACGGCGACCTGTCCTTCGACGAGCGTGACAGTGCTCCGTTCATGGTCAAAGGCGTTGTCCAGGATTCCGATTTCGACTGGGATGGAGACAAGGCCATCCGCCGCCCCTGGACGGAAACTGTCATCTACGAAGCCCATGTGCGCGGCCTGACGATGACCCATCCGGACGTACCGGAAAAGATCCGGGGCACCTTCCTCGGAATGTGCAGCGAGCCGATCATCGAGCATCTGTCAAAGCTCGGCATAACCGCCATCGAGCTGCTGCCGATCCAGTCCTTCGTCGATGACCGCTACCTCGAGGAAAAAGACCTCCGCAACTTCTGGGGCTACCAGACGCTCGGCTTCTTCGCGCCGCAGGGCCGCTACATGTCGAGCGAAAGGATCACCGAATTCAAGACCATGGTCCGCCGGTTCCATGCGGCCGGCATCGAAGTCATCATGGACGTTGTCTATAACCATACGGCCGAAGGCTCAGAGCGCGGGCCGACCATGAGCTTCCGCGGTCTCGACAACCAAAGCTACTACCGGCTGTCGCCGGAAGACCAGCGCCACACCTTCGACACCACGGGAACCGGCAATACGCTGAATGTCTCCCATCCGATGGTGCTGCGCATGGTGCTGGACAGCCTGCGTTACTGGGTCGGCGTCATGCATATCGATGGGTTCCGCTTCGATCTCGCCAGCACGCTCGGTCGCGAGGAGATGGATTTCGACCGGCAGGGCGGCTTCTTCGACGCCATCCGCCAGGATCCGGTACTGGCCGGCGTCAAGCTGATCGCCGAGCCGTGGGATATCGGCGAGGGCGGTTATCAGGTCGGCGGCTTCCCCTATCCCTTCCGCGAATGGAACGACAAATTCCGCGACACCGTGCGCACCTACTGGACGGGCGAAGGCGGCCAGGTCGCCAAGCTTGCCTCGCGCATCGCCGGTTCTGCCCGCCAGTTCAATCACTCGGATCGCGGTGCTACCACCTCAATCAATCTCCTCAGCGCCCATGACGGCTTCACCCTGATGGACACGGTGTCCTTCAACGAGAAGCACAATGAAGCGAACGGCGAAAACAACAACGACGGTCACTCTGACAATCACTCCGACAACATGGGTGCCGAGGGTGCTACCGACAATCCGGAAATCAACCAGGCCCGCGCCCGCCGCCGTCGCAACATGATCATGACGTTGATGCTGAGCCAGGGCGTTCCGATGATCGTCGGAGGAGACGAGGTCGGCAACAGCCAGGGCGGCAACAACAATGCCTATTGCCAGGACAACGAAATTGGCTGGGTCGACTGGGCCGGCATCAAGGACCCGTTCCTGGAGTTCTGCCAGAAGGCCGTCGCCTTCCGCAAGGCGCATCCTGTTCTCCGGCAGGAACGCTTCCTGACTGGCGAGACCTCGGAGGATGGCCGCGCAGAAATCGCCTGGTTCAAGCCGGACGGCAACCAGATGGACGAGGGTGCCTGGGACGACGGCGAGCTGCGTGTGCTCGGTGTCTACGTCGGCAAAAGCGTCCACGCGACGGACGCGGACAATCCGGATGACCTGTTCCTGGTCTTCAACGCCGGCGGCGACTGCGAATTCAAGCTGCCGGAGCTTGGCGACGACGAAGGTTGGTGCCGTGTCGCCGACACCGGCTCGGAGGAATCCTTCACCATCCATGAGGTAGAAAATACGGCAATGGTCTACGCCGCCAGTGTCGCCGTCTTTACGCCGAAGAGCAATCAGCCGGATGAACCGAAGGCTGCGGAGCGTAAGCGTTGGTTCCACTTCGGTCGCCAGGCTCAACCAGACAGGAAGTAACGGGAAGCTTCGATGAGTGACGTGTCGATTGCAGATCTTGGTCTTGTTTATGTAAACGACAGCGAACCTGGTATTCGCCGCCATCGAAGAGGCAAGGGTTTCTGCTACAAGCTGCCGGATGGCAGCTTGCTCGACGACGCTATCCACCGCAAGCGGATAGCGTCGCTCGGCCTGCCGCCGGCCTACGAGGATGTCTGGATCTGCCTGCAGCCCGAAGGCCATCTGCAGGCGACCGGCCTGGATGCTCGTGGCCGGAAGCAGTATCGCTACCACAAGGACTGGCAGTCCCACCGAAGCGTCGAGAAATTCCACCAGCTGATTGAGTTCGGTCAGGCGCTTCCAAAGATACGACGGGCCGTTCTGCGCCATCTCGATGGCGGACTCGATGACATCCACGGCGTTCTTGCTGCCCTGGCGACCCTGCTGGACGAGGCGCACCTCCGGGTCGGCAACATGAATTACGCCCGGGAAAACGGGACTTACGGCGCCACGACGCTGCTCAAGCGCCACCTGAAGCTCAATGACGGGCGGATCGAACTGCGCTTTATCGCCAAGGGTGGTAAGCGTGTGCAGCGGAGCCTCAAACATCCACGCCTGCAGCGGATGCTCGAAGAAATTGCCGATCTGCCGGGCCGCCAGCTGTTTGCCTGGAAGGACGAGCATGGGATCCTGCGACCGGTGGATTCCGGCCGGCTCAACCTCTACCTGGGCGAAATCTCCGGCCTTTCGGTATCTGCCAAGACCTTCCGCACATGGGCCGGCTCGCTCGCGGCCTTTACATCGGCCCGTACATCGCTCGAAAAGAGCGTGCGGCCGACGGTCAAGGAGATGTCCGAGGCGTCAGCCGAAGTGTTGCACAACACGCCGGCGATCTCGCGCACAAGCTATATTCACCCGTCGATCATCGACCTTGCCAATAAGCAGCATTCCCTCGACGAACTGGTGTTCAAGCCTCTCGTCGAGCCGTTGCGCGGTCTGCGGGCCGATGAAAACCGCCTGCTCGACTTCCTGATCCGCAAGAGCGAGGAGACTGAACCCGCGCCGCTGGCGGAGGCGTCGTAGCCACCGATGCCGCCGGTCGACCGACGGTGGGAACCAATCACGGCGGCAGCCGTTGCGAACCAGATGTTGAGGAGTTGGGCATGGCAGATGTGCAGAACGGCAAGCGCTCGAGGCAGCCCGATCCACGCGATCGGTTGATCATCGCCCTCTATGCCCAGCTCAAGGCGGAACGCGAAACCCGTGAGGCGCTGGAGTGGGTGCTGCACAATGGCGCGCTCTCGAACGAGGTGCTGGAGGCAGTCGCCGGCGATCCGGTTCCCGCCGTCAGCAGCGAGGAACTGGCGGCTGTGGAGAAGATCATCGCCCTCGACAACCGCCGGCGTGGCCATTGACGATGGCGGCGCGGGCAAGTTGGAAGGGCCAGTTGACGATCGGGGCGCTGAGTTGCTCGGTCGGGCTCTACACTGCCGTTTCGTCGTCCGAGCGGCTATCCTTTCACATCATCAACCGCAAGACCGGGAACCGCGTCGAGCGCCAGTTCGTCGATAGTGAAACGGGAAAACCCGTGGATCGCGACGAGCAGGTCAAGGGCTACCGGCTCGATGATGGCGATTACCTGATCATGGAGAGCGACGAGCTTGCCTCGGTGATCCCAGACGGCGACAAGGTGCTGGCGATAGACAGCTTCATCGGCTGGGACGATATCGACAAGCTCTATTTCGACCGACCCTACTTCCTGATGCCGGTCGAGGAAGACGATCGCGAGGTTCTTGGGCTGGTCATCGAGGCCATGCAAAAGGAAAAGGTCGCGGCCCTGGCGCACGCCGTACTCTTCCGCCGCTATCGCACGCTGCTCATCCGCCCCTACAAGAAGGGCCTGATCGCCACCATGCTGAACTTCGACTACGAAGTCAGGTCGGAGGAAGAGGCTTTCGAGGACATTCCGGAGATTGAGGTCACCGGCGAAATGCTGGAACTGGCGAGCCATATCATCGGAACCAAAAAAGGCAGCTTCGACGCCGCCGCCTTCGACGATCGCTACGAGGCCGCCTTGGTCGAGCTGGTCAAGGCCAAGGTGGAAGGCAAGCGGCTGCCGAAGAAGCAGCCCGTCCGGGAAGAAAAGGTTGTCGATCTCATGCAGGCACTGCGCGAGAGCGCGGGCATGTCCAAGCCGAAGGCCGTGCCCAAGGCGAAGGCTAAATCGAAGGCGACCAAAGCTCAGCCGGCGCGCAAGAAGGCCGGCTGAGACACCACGGCAATCCTTTAGGCACCCTTGCTTTTCCTGTTGGCCTCGATGCTCTTTTTCAGGGCGTCCATGATGTTGATAACATTTCCCGATTGCGCCGGCTGCGGCTCTTTTTGCGGGGCAGCGACCTTCTTGCCGCGGCCTTTCTTCTTCGCCTTGATCAGTGCTGCCAGCTTGTCCTGAACGGGGTCCTGGGTCATCTCGGGCGACCAATCCTCCCGGCGCTTTTCTATCAGCGTCTTCATCAGCGCCAGCGCTTTCGCCTCCGGCTTTTCGGCGACTGCGAAGGCCTTGTCCGGCGTACGGACCTCGTCGCCGTAGCGCAGCGTCCACAACAGGATACCGTTGCCGCTCGGCTCGAGCAGCACGGCGCGTTCGCGGCGGTTCAGCACCAGGCGGGCGATGCCGACAACGGCGCTCGCCCGCATCGCTTCGCGGATGACGCAGAAGGCTTCCATGCCGACCTTGTCCTCCGGCGTCAGGAAGTGCGGCGCGTCATAATAGATCCAGTCGATCGAATCCTTGGGCACGAAATTATCGATGTTGATGGCGCGGTTGCTCTCGAGCGCGATCGCCTCGATCTCCTCGTCCTCGAGAAAGATGTAGTCGTCGTCGCCGCGCTCGTAGCCTTTCACCTGATTGTCGTCATCCACCGGCTTGCCCGTGCCGGAATCGATATAGTGGCTCTCCAGTCGGTTGCCGCTTTGTCGGTTCAGCACGTTGAAGCGTATCTTGGCGTTCTCGGTCGTGGCGGGCGTCAGCGAGACCTGGCAGGTCACCAGCGACAGTTTCAGATAGCCTTTCCAGTATCGGGGCTGCTTGGCCAATGACGGTCTCCTTGGGGACTAGATGATCATCCGACCTGCTGATCGAGCTCGGAATAGTGGCGGAAGATGCCGTCCTCGTTGAAAGGCAGCCGCCGTTCCGATGCGAGGTAGCGCAGGATGTTCGGCCGCTTGCCTATGCTGTCGTGCAAGGCCATGAGCGCGGGACAGCGCGACGCGTAGCCCTCCATAGCCTTGGGAAAGGCATAGAGCAGGCCTTCGATCACCTGGAAAAGCGACAGGTCGACATAGCTCAAGGCATTGCCGACGCTGTAGGATGGGCCCGCTGCATTCTCCTGCAGCACCCGCTCGAAATAGCCCAGATATTTGGGCATGCGCTCCTTGATGAAAGAGGCGGCGCGGATCTTGGCGGCGTCCTTCTGATCTTCGTAATATTGCGAGGTCGCCAGCGGATGATGGGTGTCGTGCACTTCGGCAACGAAATCGGTGATCGACAGTTGCAGCCCATTTGCCATATGGCGCTGTGCCTCGCCTTCCGGCGAAAGGCCGAGCCGGGGTCCGAGGAAAAGAAGGATGTTGGCGACGTGGGAAATGAACACGTTGCCATCCTTCAGAAAAGGTGGCGCGAAGGGGATGAACGGCTGCGTACCGTTCTTCATGATGTCGAGCATCGCATCGGTGCCGAGCCCCGGACCATCGCCGCGCGCCACGTCGACATAATCGGCACCCGCCTCTTCGAGTGCCAGGCGTATGAACTCGCCACGCCCCTGAATGCCGTCCCAATAATAGAGCTCGTAGGCCATGTCGTGTTCCTTATTCCATTCATCGGCTTGGGCGTCGATAGAGGCAAAGCCCGTTGGGCCGCCTGGCTACATCGTCAAAGATGTAGCGCCAACATGCACCGTTGGAAGAGGTCGCCGCCCTGGTTGGCTAGAGGCGCGTTTTGACCACCCGACGCACAAGGCCGTAGATGTCCAGCCGGCGGCGGGGGACGACCTCTCCAGGGACCCTGAACATAAGGCCGGCTATCTGGTCGACGGCCAAAACTATTGTAAGCGCCAGGGCCAGATAGGTCGTGGCAATGAGAGCGATGAGCATGCGGTCCTCACATGGGTGAACCAACAGGGCGCCATAGGGTGCCGTCGGTCACGCCGAAGTCTCCGTCGCAGTCGAGCAGCGATGTGTCGACGCATTTCTACTGCGAGTGCGTAACCTTCAATCCAGGCGTTTGTTCCGCTGGACATTGCGTCCCGCTCAAACCCGCCATGACGAAATCAGGCCCAATCCGAAGGATGGGCCTGTTGACAATGCGCGCGTCGAACTCGCCGGGTGCGAAGGTCTAGACTTTGGCTGAGATGCCTTTCTTACTCTTCGACTTGGCGGCGACTGCCGCCGGTGGCGTCGCGCCATTGCTTTTCGACGTCGTCGGCGCTGAAGCAGAACGTCGAGTCTTCGGCTTGACCTCCAGCCCGTGGGGCGCCGTCGTCTCCATAACCGCCCGCTCCTTCGTCGCCTGTTCCCAATGGGCGGAATCGCGACCTGTCGGATATCCCTCTTCTTCCCAAAGGGAATAAGCTCGTTTCATGATCCATTCGTCTCGGGACTCTGTCATTGCTCGCTCCGTTGAACCTAGAATTAATACAACTTGGAAAGGGTGTTTATGTTCCAGTTCCGGACCCCCGCAAGACGCATCCCCGGATGTCCCTTCTCGACCTGCGGATGTCATGTCCTCGCTATCGCTTGCACGACCGGCAGGAGACGTCGCCGCTGAATAGGATGATTTACGCAGTCGGCTACATCCGCTCGAAGCTCACGCCAACAACAGAGCTAAGGTAGCAGCAGTATGGTCCTGCTCCCCCCGCGCTTCAATTGAAAAAGCTAATCCCTCGTTTTTTGCAGTGCAAAAGAAGTTCCTGCCGCTGATACCCGGGCAGGCAGCGCATTGCACCGGCCGCACGCCCCGTTATAGTCGCCGCATGTTCAATTTGATCACCACCTATTGGCCGCATATTTTGCTGGTCCTGTCGATAAGCCTGGGTGCGACGGCGGCCGTTCACGCCGCCATGACGAAGGAGGAAGTTCGCGCCGCCACGGGTTGGGTCGCGGTAATCCTCCTTTCGCCGATCGTCGGCGCCGTGCTCTATGGCGTGGCGGGTATCAATCGCATACGCAGGGCATCCCTCAGCCTGCAGCGCGACCTGCTGTTCCGTCAGGAGACGCGGAGCGAACTTGCCATCTTCGAGGCGAACGGCGAGGCCATTCGCAAGACGTTCGGCGCTCGCTTCGCATCCATGAAGATCCTCGGCGACCGGGTCGCCCGGCATCCGCTGACCAGCGGTAATTCGATCGAGATGCTTGCAAGCGGCGACATCGCCTATCCGGCCATGCTCGAAGAGATCGCCTCGGCCGAACGCAGCATCCTGCTCGAAACCTACATCTTCGACCGCGATCCGATCGGGCTGCGCATCGCCGATGCGCTGATCGACGCCGTCAAGCGCGGCATCACCGTCCGGGTGCTGATCGACGCGGTCGGTGCGCGCTATTCGGTGCCGAGCATCATGGGCCACCTGCGGGACGGCGGCGTCACTGTCGATGTCTTCAATGGCAATGTCATCATCGGGCTGCGTCTTCCCTATGCCAACCTGCGCACCCACCGGAAGATATTGATTGTCGACGGCAGGGTGGCGCTGACCGGCGGCATGAATATCAGACAAGGCTTCACCACCGAGTTCGCCGGCGATAACGCCGCCCACGATGCGCATTTCCGGGTCACCGGCCCGGCCGTCGCCGATCTCTTCCACACCGCATCGGAAGACTGGCGCTTTGCCACCGGTGAAATCCTCCAGGGTCACGAGTGGCGGATCGCCGAGCAGCAGATGGATCCGGAGGCTCCGATGCTGGTGCGCGTCGTCTCCTCGGGGCCGGACCGCAGTCTCGAGACCAATCACAAGATGCTGATCGGCGCCTTCTCGGTGGCGCGCACCTCGATCCTGATCATGTCGCCCTATTTCCTGCCGGACCGCGAGTTGATCAGCGCGCTGGTGACAGCGGCAAGGCGCGGCGTGACTGTCGATGTGGTCGTACCGGCGGTCAACAACCTGACGCTGGTCGATCGGGCCATGACGGCGCAGTTCGATCAGATGTTGAAGAACTACTGCCGCATCTGGCGCGCCAGCGGCCCCTTCAATCACTCCAAGCTGCTGTCGATCGATGACATATGGGCCTATGTCGGCTCCTCCAATCTCGATCCCCGCTCGCTTCGTCTGAATTTCGAGGTCGACATGGAGGTCATCGACCGCGACTTCGCCAAGATGATCGGCGATCATATCCGCGAAAGTCTTGCGACGGCAAAACAGGTCGACCTGCACGTGTTGCGCAGGCGGCCCTTTTGGGTCCGGCTTATGGAGAAGGTTCTTTGGCTGGGATCGCCCTATCTCTGATCGTAGGGAGCATTAAAGACTGGCAGTTGCGCCCGGCAGCCCTATAGTTCTGACAGGGACATAGCCTGGGCGCCGCCAAGTCGGTCGAGTGAGATGCATAGCAAGAACGAAAGCCTGCGCAAAAGTATTCTGCATTCGATCCGCAACAGGAAGTCCATACGCGATCAGGCTCCAGCGATCGAGCGCGCGCCCGGAACCCGGATAGCCTCCTACAATGTGCACAAATGCGTCGGCTCGGACCGTCGCTTCGACCCTGATCGTATCCTTCGGGTAATTCAGGAAATCGACGCCGATATTATCGCGCTGCAGGAGGCGGACAGCCGGTTCGGCGAACGCACCGGCCTGCTCGATCTGACGCGGCTGGAGCGTGAGGCAGGTCTAGTGGCGGTGCCCGTGTCCGGCGTTGCCAAGGCCCACGGCTGGCATGGCAATGTGGTGCTGTTCAAGCAGGGGATTGTCCGCGACGTCCACCAGATCAAGCTGCCGGGGCTGGAGCCGCGCGGCGCGCTGGTGGCGGAAATCGAGTTGTCGAGCGGCAGCATCCTGCGGATCATCGCAGCCCATTTCGGGCTGCTGCGCCGATCTCGCGCCCAGCAGGCGCGCACGCTAGTCGAGATCATGACGAGGGCCGGCGAATTGCCGACGATATTGCTGGGCGATCTCAACGAATGGCGCCTTGGCGACCGCTCCTCGCTCAACACCTTTCATGCGGCCTTCGGCCCACAGCCGGCGGCGGTGCCGAGCTTTCCGGCCAACATGCCGATCCTCGCGCTCGATCGCATGATCGCCAACCGCGCCGGACTGATCTCAGCGATCGAGGTCCATAACACGCCATTGGCGCGTATGGCCTCCGATCATCTGCCGATCAAGACGACATTGACACAGCTGGCGACGGCCGGCGAGACCTGATCCCCTCAGACGGGCGGACGAAACAGCTTCCAGCGGGTCGGACGGAAGGCAATGCGACTGCGGTCCAGCTCGCCGACCTTTTCCGGCGGCAGCTCGATCTCGATACGCGGATGACCGCCGCCGATATCGATCTCGATATGCCGCGTGCCTGCTACCCGCCGGCTGGCGGTGAGCAGGCCGGCGATGCAGCCGCCGCAGCCGTCCAGCAGCTCAATGTCGTGCGGGCGGAAATAGAGGTTGGCCGGACCCTCCGGCTCTCCCGGCGCATTCAATCCGAGCGGTCGGTCCTCGAACCAGATCGCCCCGTCGGTCACGTGCACCTTCATGCAGTTGGACTGGCCTATGAAGCCGAAGACGAAGGGCGAGTTCGGGGTGTCGTAGATATCGTCCGGCGTGCCGATCTGCTCGATGGCACCCTGGCTCATGACCACGACTCGGTCGGCAAGCTCCAGCGCCTCGTCCTGGTCATGGGTGACGAAGACCGTCGTATGGCCGGTGCGGTCGTGGATCTCGCGCAGCCACTTGCGCAGATCCTTGCGCACCTGCGCATCGAGCGCCCCGAAAGGCTCGTCCAGCAGCAGCACATTCGGCTCGACGGCCATGGCGCGGGCCAGCGCCACGCGCTGCCTCTGGCCGCCGGAGAGCTGCGCCGGATAGCGTTTCTCGAGGCCGGAGAGCTGCACAAGATCCAGCAGCTCCATAGCCCGCCGACGGATTTCCGCGCGGGCAGGGCGCCGGGCAGAAGGGCGGACCTTGAGGCCGAAGGAGATATTGTCGAGCACCGTCATATGGCGAAACAGCGCGTAGTGCTGGAACACGAAGCCGATATTGCGCTGCTGCACCGTTTTGACAGAGGCGTCTTCGTTGCCGAAGTAGATTGTGCCTTCCGTCGGCGTCTCCAGCCCGGCGATGAGCCGCAGCAAGGTCGTCTTGCCGGAGCCGGAGGGGCCGAGCAGCGCGATCAGCTCGCCGGAGCGGATGTCCAGCGATACGTCGTTGAGCGCCGGAAAGCGGCCGAAATCCTTGCGGATGTTTTGAACGCGAACTTCCATCAGTCTTCCTTAGTGACGCCGGCTCGCAGCGATTTCCTCGCTGAAACGCATTTCCAGCAACGTCTTCAGAATAAGCGTCACCAGGGCGAGCAGCGCAAGCAGCGTTGCCACGGCGAATGCGCCGGAGAAATTATAGTCGTTGTAGAGAATCTCGATCTGCAGCGGCATGGTGTTGGTCTCGCCGCGGATATGCCCTGATACGACGGACACCGCGCCGAATTCGCCCATGGCGCGGGCGTTGCAGAGCAGGACGCCGTAGAGCAGGCCCCATTTGATATTCGGCAGCGTCACATACCAGAAGGTCTGGAAGCCGCTGGCGCCGAGCGACAGAGCTGCCTCCTCGTCTGCGGTTCCCTGGTCCTGCATCAGCGGGATCAATTCTCGCGCGACGAAGGGGAAGGTCACGAACATCGTCGCCAGCACCAGACCCGGCACGGCGAACAGGATCTTGATGTTGTGCTCGGCGAGCCAGGGCCCAAGCAGGCTGTTGGAGCCGAACAGAAGCACAAACACCAGGCCGGCGATGACAGGCGAAACCGAGAAGGGCAGGTCGATGAGCGTCGTCAGGAAGGCCTTGCCCTTGAATTCGAACTTGGCGATCGCCCAGGCGGCGGCAACGCCGAAGACGAGGTTGAGCGGCACGCTGATGACGGCCACGATCAGCGTCAGCTTGATGGCCGCAAAGGTCTCGTCGTCCTGCAGCGCCTCGACAAAGGCACCGGCACCCTTGCGGAAGGCTTCCACAAAGACAGCCGCCATCGGCAGAAGCAGGATCAGCGCCAGGAAAACGAGGGAGACGGCTATCAGCGTCCAGCGCGCAAAGCGGCTCTCGGTTACCGCCGACGTCAGTTTATGCTGACCTGGTTGGGTATCAAGCGCCATAACCGTACCTCTTTCTGCTCCAGGTCTGGATGAGGTTGATGACCAGAAGCATCACGAAGGAGATGATCAGCATGATCGCGGCAATGCCCGTCGCGGCCGCATAATTATATTCCTCCAGCCTGATGACGATCAGCAGCGGCGCGATTTCGGAGACGTAGGGGAGGTTGCCGGCAATGAAGATCACCGAGCCGTACTCGCCGACCGCACGGGCGAAGGACAGCGCAAAGCCTGTCAGCACGGCGGGCGCAAGCCCCGGCAGCAGCACGCGAGTGATGGTCTGGAAACGGTTTGCACCCAGCGTCGCGGCGGCTTCCTCGACCTCGCGGTCGATTTCTTCCATGATCGGCTGCACCGTGCGCACGACGAAGGGCAGGCCGACGAAGATCAGCGCGATGACCACGCCAATAGGCGTGAACGCGACCTTGATGCCGAGTGGCGACAGGAACTGGCCGATCCAGCCGTTCGGGGAATAGAGCGTGGTGAGCGCGATACCGGCCACCGCCGTCGGCAGCGCAAAGGGGAGGTCGACCACCGCGTCGATGATCCGCTTGCCGGGGAAACGGTAGCGCACCAGCACCCAGGCGAGGATGACGCCGAAGATGGCGTTGACGACGGCCGCGATCAGCGCGCCGCCGAAGCTCATGCGCAAGGCTGCAAGAACACGGGGATCGGATGCGATCGACCAGAAGGCCGGCCAGCCGAGCGTGCTCGTCTTCAGCAACAGGCCGGAGATCGGAATGAGAACGATAAGGATAAGCCATATCAAGGTAAAACCGAGCGCCATTCCAAAGCCTGGAATGACGCTCGGTTGCCTGAATTGCCACCGTGAACGGGTCGCTGCATGCATGTAGTCTTACTGTCCCGGCTTATAGATCTTGTCGAAGATACCGCCATCTCCGAAGAACTTGGGCTGCGCTTCCTTCCATCCGCCAAAATCGTCGATCGAGACGAGCTTGAGGTTGGGGAAACGGGCGATGTCCTTCGGGTCGGCGGCGGCAGGCTTGATCGGACGGTAATAATGCGCAGCCGCGATCTTTTGTCCATCGTCGGAATAGAGATAGTTCAGATAGGCTTCCGCGAGCTTGCGGGTGCCCTTCTTGTCGACATTGCCATCGACGATGGCGACCGGCGGATCGGCGCGGATAGACACCGAGGGTGTGACGATCTCGAACTTATCGGGCCCGAGTTCTTCCAGCGACAGATACGCCTCGTTTTCCCAGGCAAGCAGCGCATCGCCGAGGCCGCGCTGCACGAAGGTCGTGGTCGCGCCGCGCGCGCCGCTGTCGAGCACCGGAACATGCTTCAGCAGCTGCGTGAGATAGGCTTCCGCCTTGGCATCGTCGCCGCCATTGGCCTGCTTGGCCCAGGCATAGGCCGCCAGAATGTTCCAGCGGGCGCCGCCCGAGGTCTTGGGATTGGGAGTGATCACCTGGACGCCGTCCTTGACGAGATCGGGCCAGTCCTTGATGTCCTTGGGGTTGCCCTTGCGCACGAGGAAGACGATCGTCGAGGTATAGGGCACGCTCTTGTTCGGGAATTTGGTGTTCCAGTCTGGCGGAATCTTGCCAGTGGCCTTGGCGATGGCGTCGATGTCGCCTTCGAGCGCCAGCGTCACCACATCGGCGGCGAGGCCGTCGATGACGGAACGGGCCTGGGCGCCCGAGCCGCCATGCGAGGCCTTCAGCTCGACGCTTTCACCGCTATCCTTTTTCCATTTGGCGGCAAAGGCGGCGTTGAAATCCTTGTAGAGCTCACGGGTCGGATCGTAGGAGACATTCAGCAGCGTCTGCTCTGCCGCAAAGACAGGCACAAGCCCCGACAGCGAGAAGCTGCCGATCAGCACTGCGGTGGCAAGAAGTCGGGATAGCCGTAGCGTCTGCATAAACACCTCCTTGTTTGTGCTGTAAGCCTACCAATCTGGTCGTATAATGTAACGAAGATTGTTCCTGCGAACTTACGTTCGTTAGAATGGCATCCCATAGAATTGGCTGAAGCGAAATGGGATTGCTGAAGCTGGGCGCTCGCCTCTTCATCGCCACAAACCGTGCCTGCTGTGGCGGGCAGCATCCAACAGCGCCCATACCTGCATCCGCCCTAAAGACACAATTTCAGCTGACATCACCGCTCCCGATGCGTTAACTGCCACGGATCGCCTGAGGAAGAGAATTCGTGAACGAAAAAATTGCAGTGATAGGCCTTGGTTATGTCGGACTGCCGGTCGCCATGGCGTTGGCCGACAAATATGAAGGCGTCATCGGCTTCGATATCAACGCCGCCCGGGTGGAAGCACTGCGCAGCGGCAGCGACTCGACCCGCGAGGTGACGCCGGAGCGTCTTGAACAGACGTCGCTATCGATAACCAGCCGGCTTGAGGACCTCGGCGACCGCACGGTTTTCATCGTCGCCGTCCCCACCCCGATCGACAAGAACCGCCAACCGGACCTCAGGCCGCTGATATCGGCGTCGCGGACCGTCGGCAAAGTGCTAAAGCCAGGTGCCATCGTCGTCTACGAATCCACCGTCTTTCCGGGTGTCACGGAAGAGATCTGCGGCCCCGTGCTGGCCGAGGTCTCAGGCCTTAAGCAAGGTCAGGAATTCCACCTCGGCTATTCACCGGAGCGCATCAATCCCGGCGATCGCGAGCACACTTTCGAGCGTATCGTGAAGGTCGTGTCCGGGGATAACTCCGAGACGCTCGAGCGGGTCGCTGCCATCTACAGCCGCGTCGTCGAGGCCGGCATCCATCGCGCCACCAGCATCCGCGTTGCCGAGGCCGCAAAGGTCATCGAGAACACCCAGCGCGACCTCAACATCGCCCTGATGAACGAGCTGTCGATCATCTTCGAGAAGATGGACATCCGCACCGCCGACGTGCTGGAGGCAGCGCGGACGAAGTGGAATTTCCTGCCCTTCACGCCAGGCCTTGTCGGCGGCCACTGTATCGGCGTCGATCCCTATTACCTGACAGCGAAAGCCGAGGAACTCGGTTACCATCCGGAGGTCATCCTCTCCGGCCGGCGGATCAACGACGGCATGGGGGCCTTCATTGCCCAGAAGCTGATCAAGATGCTGGTTGCAGCGGAAAAGCCGATCAATGGCGCCCGGATCGGTATCTTTGGCCTGACATTCAAGGAGAACGTTCCAGACCTGCGCAACAGCCGGGTGCCCGACATCATTCGCGAGTTGCACCAGTTCGGGCTGCAGCCGTTAATCCACGATCCGATGGCGGATGCCGATGAGGCTGCGCATGAGTATGACGTCCGTTTCACGGATCTGTCCGCCTTTCCGGCCCTTGATGCGCTCGTCCTGGCAGTCCCGCACCGGCAATATCTCGCCGACGACGCGCAGGCCCTGCTTGGCTTGCTGAAACCCGGCGGCGTGGTGGTCGACGTCAAGTCGGCGCTGACTCTTAGCAATCCTGGCCTCAGCGGCCATGCGGTGTGGAGCCTCTAAGTCGAGCGTACATCCTGCTGCAGAAACGCATCAACTGTCCTGGCAAGACCCTCGGCAGTCGAAAATGGCGGCGTCCATCCGGTAATCCGCCGGGTTTCGCCAATGTCGAGTTGCAGCGAGCCAAGCAGCCGCTGCGCGGCTTGCCCCTTGCCAAGGACGGATGCGGCGATCGCCAGCAGGCGAGGCGGCACCGGCAGCAGCCACGCCTTGCGCCCCATGGCGTTGGAAATGCCTCTCAGCAACTGACTGATCGACTGATCGTCGTCGTCGCTGACGAGAAACGTGCGATTGGCAGCGCGCTGCTCGTGGGTGCAGAGGATGATGAAGTCCGTGAGGTTGCCGACGAAGACTAGCGACCTCCTGTTGGCGACGGCGGCGAGCGGCAGTGGCAGGCCGCGCCTGGCGAGCCGCATCAGGCTCGCGAAGTTGGCCTTCACCCCCGGCCCGTAGACAAGCGGTGGGCGGATTGCGACGATCTCCATGCCGGTCTCACGACCCAGCGCGAACAATGCCTGTTCGGCCTCCCATTTGGAGACGCCGTAGGGATCGAGCGGGTCGGGCCGGTCCTCGGCGGTAAAAGGTCGTCCCGGCGTTGTCGCTTCGCCGTTCACCTTGATCGAACTAACAAAGACAAACCTCCTCGCACCGGATGCGGCGGCCTGCCGTGCCAGATTGACTGTAGCCTCGACATTGGCGGCGCGAAAGGCCGCCAGCGGGTCCACCGCCTTCTCGTCCATGACGTGAACCCGTGCTGCGAGATGGACAACGGTCTCGACGCCGATGAGCGCTTCCGACCAGTCCGTACCGGCATGGATTTCGCCAATCGCATGAAATCCCGGCTTCGCCAATCGGCTGACGGGCCTGAAGGCGATGCCGCGTGTGGCGAGGTCTGTACAAAGCGCCGTTCCGACGAAGCCGGTGGCACCGGTGACCAGGATCATGCGCCCGCTCCCGTATCTTTGTCTGGCATCCGGATCATCCTTTTTTCAACTCTGCTCATAGCCGCAAGGTCGGTCGAACGATAGGTGCACAAGGGTCCAGTCCAACGGGGAACCGTGACGACGAGACAATCAGATTGTGAAAATGTCCAGGATATGAGATTCACGCCCAACTTTCAGCTTGGCAGACGCTCATGTTCTATTCCATCGCCAAACGCAGTTTCGACCTGTTCGCAGCCCTGGTCGCAGGGTTGGTGTTTTCCATCCCCATCCTGGTGGTGGCTCTCTGTGTCCGGGCGACGTCTCGTGGCCCCGTTCTCTATTGGTCCGACCGGGTTGGCCGTAACAACCGCATTTTTCGCATGCCGAAATTCCGCAGCATGCGCACCGATACGCCTGCCGTCGCCACTCATCTGCTCGCCGATCCGAAGCAGTACCTGACGCCGATCGGCGCGTTTCTGCGCCGTTCCAGCCTGGATGAATTGCCCCAGCTCTGGTGTATCCTCAAGGGCGATATGAGCCTCGTCGGCCCGCGTCCGGCCCTCTTCAACCAGCAAGACCTTATTGCTCTGCGCACCACCTGTGGCGTCGAAGCCCTGGTGCCGGGACTGACCGGCTGGGCGCAGATCAACGGCCGGGACGAGCTGCCGATCCCGGAAAAGGTTAAGCTCGATGCGGAGTATCTGCAGCGTCGCTCCTTCGGCTTTGACCTTCGGATCATCCTTTTGACGGCGGTCAGGGTTCTGCGGCGGGACGGGGTGACGCACTGAAGAGGTGCGGTCTTCTTGCCATGATGGCAGAAATTTTCTGCCTCTCGCCTCTTGAAAATCTGATCTTCGCTTTACAGCTTCCGGCCGCCTTGGGAATAAGCCTTGGTGGACCAAGAAATGATTGAGCGATCCGGAAACGGTCGCTGGTTACTCCGGGCGATCAGGGAAGATGATGAACACGTCGAATGTCACGAAGCCAAAAAACATCTTGATGATCGTCATGAGCATCGCCTGGCTTGTCGCCGCTTCGGCAGTTTTTGTTGAAACGGATGCCTATCGCTACGCCTGCGCCGTTCTCGCAGCCCTCGCGCTTAGCCACTACCTGACAATGCCGCGTCGGCCGGCAACCAACTGGCTTGGCTGGCTGTGTATGGCGTGGGGCGTTTATGTCGCTGTTCGTTTCCTGCACTTCTATTTCCTGACGCGTCCCCATGAGAGCGGCGCATCGGAATGGCTCTATGCTTTTCCCTTCTTCTTCCCGATCCTCGGCGTCGCCTTTTCAATGACCGAGGCCTGGATCGAGCGCGTCGTCGCTGCATTTTTCGCGATTGCGCTGCTGATGCTCGGCGCGACGTCGAAATTCGGCGCTATTTTCGCAGGTGAAACTGTCAAGCCGCTGATCATGAACAACCAGATTCATGGTGCCGTCGCTTGCGGTCTGATCTTGCTGGCGGCCTATTTCTGGCTGCTTCACTACCTGTCCGACCACAATGCGAAGCCTCACTTGCGCCGCTACGCGCTAGTGGTCTGCCCGCTGGTCATGGTGCTCTGTCTGATATCCATCTACGGCGCCAAATCCAAGGGCGTGTGGCTGGCGCTGACCCTGACGCTGCCAATCGCCGGCCTGCTTTCCCTCACATATCTGCGCGCAAAAGCCGGCTTGTTGGTCATTGTCCTAGCGGCTATCGTTCTTGGTTGCGGCGTTTATGCGGTGCGTCATAACCTCCACAAGACGGCCGGCCCGACCGTTGGAGCGGCGATCTCCATGCTGGAGGGTTTCCAGGACGGCAGCGATTTCGATGGCGTCGTTCGGGGAACAATCGATTCGCCGACCACCCCCGTCTCCATGGATGAGCGACTGCAGCTCTGGTATGATGCGGGTGAGATGATTTCCGCCGCTCCGATCTTCGGTTGGGGGAGCAAATGGGTCGATCAGTTGAACGCGTCGCGCTATCCGAATGTCAGGTACACGCTTTTCCATAACGGCTATCTGGAGATACTGGTGCGTTACGGCATCTTCGGAGCTGCGGTCATGTCGGCGATTTTGGCGGCCCTGTTCTTTTCCGTCTTTCGCGCTTTCAGGGTAGGTGCCATTCCGCGCGCCGCCTTCCATGTCTATGCCGTCGGTCTGCTATTCTTCGCCTTGACGCTGCTCAGCAACTCCAACAACAGGCTGGCGATCGGCGAAAGTCTGGCGCTGCTAAGCTCGGCCTTTGCCTGTTGGTGCAATATGCGCATTACACACGACTATGACATCCTGACAGTACAGCCCGCAGGCAAGTCATGAGGGATATGTTGCGCGGATGCTGGCAATTGAGTGCGTGCCAACACTTGGCCAAATTCCGTTTTACTTAAAACAGCAATCCTTGATTTAATCGAAACCTAAGGGTTTGCCGTCATTCTGCTGTTGACCGACCCGCAAGGCTCTGGGTCGGCCGCATCTACCGATGGCAACAAT
Organism: Rhizobium sp. HT1-10; assembly: GCF_049472505.1. Classification (NCBI taxonomy): domain Bacteria; kingdom Pseudomonadati; phylum Pseudomonadota; class Alphaproteobacteria; order Hyphomicrobiales; family Rhizobiaceae; genus Rhizobium; species Rhizobium sp. HT1-10. The sequence goes on from NZ_JBCEBQ010000004.1 coordinate 435,832, forward strand.
CCGCTCGGCGGACAGGAGTTTCGATGAACATCGCCCACAAGCAAACGCATTCGAGTGGCGACACGCTCGAAATCCTGTCTTTCCACCTCAATGGTCAGGAGTTTTGCGTGCGGACGACGGCAATTCGCGAGATCCGCGGCTGGGACGCAGCGACGCCAATTCCCCACTCCCCGGCCGAAGTCATGGGCGTGATGAACCTGCGTGGTACCGTCATCCCGATCATCGATCTCTCCCTCAAGCTTGGCATGAAAAGCACCGTTCCCTCCGAGCGAAGCGCAATCGTGGTTGCCGAGATCAACGATACGGCCATGGGCCTGATCGTCGATAGCGTGTCGGACATCCTGACGATCGATGCGGCCTTGTTGCAGCCGGTGCCGAACATGAACGTGCCGGGCGGCACGGTCTATTCCGACGGCATCATCGCGCAGGAAAGCGGCATGATCTGCTTTCTCAATCTCGAGCGCATGTTCGAGGCCGCAGGGCTTGAAAGCCTCGCTGCCTGAGGCGCGGGGCGACCGCAGGACGGGCGGACGTTGACATTGCCCCCGCCGATACCTATCTCAAGCCTATCGATATTGCTTGTTTGACTTTTGTTATTGCACGTATCCTGCGTGCCCTGGACGAACTTCCCCTTCAAAATCGAGAGTGAAACTCGCCGCATCACCGCGGCGATGACTGAAATTATTTGAAAGGGCTTCAAAATGGCCACCGGCACAGTGAAATGGTTTAACTCCACCAAGGGCTTCGGCTTCATTCAGCCAGACAACGGCGATGCCGATGCCTTCGTTCACATCTCCGCCGTCGAACGCGCCGGTATGCGTGAAATCGTCGAGGGGCAAAAGCTCTCCTACGAGCTGGAGCGCGACAACAAGTCGGGCAAGATGTCCGCCGGCAACCTTCAGGCCGTATAAAGCTCTTCTGCCCCTCCCGGCTGCGGCAGGTGCTTGGGGCAAAACATCTTCGAAAGGTCAGGCAGCTTTGCCTGGCCTTTTTGCTTGCCGATTGCATGTCGTTCCGGATCGATCGCCTACCGGCCCGCCGCTGTTCCAAGCGGCGCAGGCCCATCCACACTGATCATAATCAAGTCCTATGGCGACCTCCCCGGAGGCGGGCGCCTATGGCAATGGAGATATCATGCGCCCTACACGATGGAGCGAGGTCGTCACCCTGACGGTCAAGCCAGGCGAATTCATCACGCTGAAGAACCCGGCCGAAGCGCTGCAGTTTCTTGACGGCCCCTGGCCGGGCAGCCCAGGTCCGCGACACGCCGCCGCCCGCCGCTTCTGTCGGGCCGCCATTGCCGGCAACAAGGATTCGGAGGATGCCCGCAAGGTGTTTGTCGAAGCTGCCGAGGAGGCCAGCCTCAAGCCGCGCTGAATGGCAGATCAGGCCATGGTGAAATGAAAATGCACCGTGCGCTTTGCGGCAAGATCCGCGACGTCGATGGCGCCTTTGTCGAGAACGCCCGGGTGAGGCTCACTCAGGCGCAGGAGACAATAACCGACGAGCCGCGGACATGCGAAACGCGCTCGATGCCAGTCCCATGGCTTCCGGCTTCGATGGCCATTCAGGTTTCGCCCGTGCAATCGCGCAAGGCACGGCAAGAGTGCAGGAAGTTCAAGGATCTGGCCCACGGCCGCTGCACAATGGCAAAGATGCCGGTGCTGCCACGTTTTTAATGGGCAAACTGTCGCATTTCTGTCTGAAGGCGAGGACGAAAAAGTGAAGCGCTGTAGACGGACGTCCCAGTCAGTATAAAAACAGACGTTGGCCAGAATAAATTTCATGTTGCTTCGCGTTTCAGCGGGTATTGCATATTAGGTACTTCTTTTACTGGCCTGGGAGCAGGTCATGTTGGACGGTGGATCGATCGCCCTTGAGAATGTACGGGTTCCAGCCGAGAGCCTTGGGCTTTGCTGGTGGGACATGGTGACCAACAAGTTTTGCGGTGATGCCGAGGTTGCACGTATATTTGCGATCGATGCTGAAGAGCTGAAGTCGGGGGTCCCGGTGGAGGCGCTGCTTGGTTGTCTGCATGCCAGCGACCGCAAACGCATCGCAAAGTCGCTACACACCGCCATCATCCAGGATACCGTGTGCCGCGAATCCTACCGCGTGCACCTCGGCAAGGGGCGTTATCGCGAGGTGCTGAGCGTCCTGCGTTGCTTCGGGTATAGCGAAGGCTTACCGACAAACTGCACGGGCTTCATCTGCGAATTGCAAGCAAGCGACATGCAGCCGGCGCCCCCGCCGCAAAACTGGACCAACGTCGTGAGACTCCAGCGAGGCTGAGGAGTTCGCTCGGCGCTGTCCATCCTGAGCTGTGTAGGTGACATTGCGAGCCGCCTGGATCGCGGGAACTTCCCATGGTTGCTTTCGTTAACCGCTGCCGGAAGGCGAAGGTTTAAAGAGGAGTAGACATATGGCCGAAGACCGCGAACGGATGATCCGCGACCGCGCTTACAGCATCTGGGAAGAGCAAGGGCGCCCGCATGGCGACGACATGCGCCACTGGCTTCAGGCTTGGCAGGAACTTGCCGAGCAAGAACCTGCTGTGGAACAAGGCATCAGCAGTCCGCAGGCCACCACCGTCGAGGTAACCGCCAAGCCGGCCGAGAAGCGGACCGAAAAGACCGCCGCGCAACCGAAGGGCTCGCGCAGGAAGAGGTCCTGACCATCCTGCCATCTTGGCATTCGTGAACCGGCATGTGCCAGTCGTGACAGACAATCGCCGCGCCAAGTCGCGGCAATTTCTGGAGCTAAACGCCGTTCGGAAGGCGTTTTATTAGCCGGCAAATATGCCTGCCTAGTCGGCTCCCAGCTGAAGCCTGGCTCTGTCATCTACCCGGCCTTGACGGCGATCCAGATCATGTGACGGGCGCCGCCACGCTTGCCGTTGGCGCGCGTCGCGACCTCGTCGACGGCAAACCGCGCATCTCGAAGCCGCTTGGTAAAGCGGCTGTCGGGGCCGGAAGACCAGACGGCAAGCACGCCGCCGGGTTTCAAAGCATCGCGGGCAGCGAGCAGGCCTTCCCGGTCGTACAGGCCGTCATTGGCGGCGTGCGTCAGTCCGTCCGGTCCATTGTCGACATCCAGCAGGATCGAGTCGTAGCGCCCCTTGCCCTCCCGGATCACCGCCGCGACATCCCCCTCGCGCACGGTGACGCGCGGGTCGTCCAGACACCCATCGAACACTTCCGCCATCGGCCCTCGCGCCCAGGCGACCACAGCCGGCACCAGCTCGGCGACTGTGATTCTTGCATCCTTGGGGAGCGCGCCGAGAGCTGCCCGCAGCGTAAATCCCATACCCAGCCCGCCGATCAGCATCTGCGGTGCGGCGCGGCCGGCCATCCTTTCGCAGCTTAGCGTCGCCAGCGCTTCTTCCGAGCCACTCAGCCTGCTGTTCATCAGCTCGTTTGTGCCGAGCATGATGGAGAACTCGCGGCCACGCTGCTTCAGCCGCAGCTCCCCGCCGCCGTTCGGAATGGATGCGGTATCAAGCAGGGTCCAGGGGATCACAGGCAGCTCTTCATCGTTTGTGCCGTCATGCAGCGTCCGGCGGCAAGGCGTGTCGCCAGACAGGATTGAGATAGAGTTTCGCTCAACAGCCCTCAGCTGAGCTTCCAGGCAATATAGAGCAGCGTCAGGGCGATCAGCCAGAGCGCGATCCGTCCGGAGCGGCTATGTCGCGCCTCGGACTTGCCGATGGCATCTGCTGTCTCCTTGTCGAAGCGCAGACCGCTCTCGCTCATCGCCAGAAGGCGCTGGTGGAAGAGCTCCGTCTTGGCCGCGATCTCGGGCACGGCTTCCGCCAATTTCAGGCCGGCCTTCACCGCGTCCTGCATGTCGCCGAGAATGCGTTTCGGGCCGAGATTGTTGCGGATCCACTCGCCGACCACGGGTTCCGATGCCTTCCACATGTTGAAGCGCGGATTGAGCATCCGCGCCACGCCTTCGACCACCACCATGGTCTTTTGCAGCATGACGAGCTCCGGCCGCGTTTCCATGTCGAACAGCTCGGTGACTTCGAACAGCAGCGTCAGCAGCTTGCCCATGGAGATGGTTTCGGCGGGTTGGCCGTGGATCGGCTCGCCGATGGCCCGGATCGCCTGGGCGAAGCTCTCCGTGTTGTGGTGGGCCGGAACATAGCCCGCCTCGAAATGCACCTCCGCCACGCGCAGATAATCGCGGGTGATGAAGCCGTAGAGGATTTCCGCCAGGAAGCGCCGTTCCTTCTTCCCGAGGCGCCCGACGATGCCCATGTCGACCGCAACGATGATGCCCTGCGGATCGACGAAGAGATTGCCGGGGTGCATGTCGGCATGAAAAAAGCCGTCGCGCAGCGTGTGGCGCAGGAAGGACTGAATCAGCGTGTCGGCGATGTGGTTGAGGTCATGCCCGGAGGCGCGCAAGGCCTCGACGTCGGACATCTTGATACCGTCGATCCATTCCATGGTGATGACATCGCGGCCGGTGCGCTCCCAATCCACCGTCGGGACGCGGAAACCCTCGTCCTTGGCTGTATTCTCGGCAATTTCGGACAGCGCAGCGGCTTCCAGCCGCAGGTCCATCTCGACCCTCGTCGTCTGCTCCAGCGCCTGCGTCACCTCGACCGGACGCAGGCGGCGGCTGGACGGCACGAAGCGCTCCTGCAGCCGGGCCACCAGATACATGACCGAGATGTCGTTGGCGAAGCGCTGGCGCACGCCGGGACGGATGACCTTGATTGCCACCTTGCGGCGGCCCTCGGGCGTCCTGATCTCGGCCGGATGCACCTGGGCGATCGAGGCTGCGGCGATGGGCTCGCCGACGTTGGCATAGAGTTCGTCCAGCGGCCGCCCGAGCGAACCTTCGATATTCGCCTTGGCGGCGGCCATCGGAAAGAAGGCCATGCTGTCCTGCAACTGCGACAGGTCGTTGGCAAATTCGATGCCGACGACATCCGGCCGCGTCGCCAGGAACTGACCGATCTTGGCATAGGAAGGTCCCAGGCGCTCGACGGCCTTTGAAAGCCTGTCGCTGCGGGCCTTGGTCTTGGCGCGCCGGCGGGCGAACAGCGCGACGAACGACTTCGCCAGGCTGACCGACGGCGGCAATCCTTCCGATGGCAGGGCTTCGACCACGCCTTCGCGCACAAGGACCCAGCCGACCCGGAGGAGGCCGAAATACCCACCGAACGTGCTCATGCAGACGGTCCCGAACGGTAAGATTTTCCCGTCATGCGCCTACAGCTTCCAGCCGGAATGCAGCGCCGCGATGCCGCCGGTATAGTTGGTGAAGGAAACGCGGCTGAAACCGGCCTGGCGGATCATCGTCGCGAAGTCCTGCTGGTTGGGAAACTTGCGGATCGATTCGACAAGGTACTGATAGGGTTCTGCCTCGCCGGTGATCGCCTTGCCGAAGCGCGGAATGGCGTTGAACGACCAGGCGTCGTAGACCTTGTCCAGAAGCGGCAGATCGACTTCTGAAAACTCCAGCACCAGAAGCCGCCCGCCGCGCTTCAGCACGCGGTGGGCCTCCTTCAGCGCCACGTCGATGCGCGGCACGTTGCGGATACCGAAGGCGATCGTATAGGCATCGAAGCTGCCGGCCTCGAAAGGCAGCTCTTCGGCGTTGGCCTCGATGAAGGTGAGGTTCTCTGAAATCTTCTTCTTTTCGGCCCGTTCGGCGCCGACGGCGAGCATGGAGCCGTTGATGTCGAGCACGGTGGCGTGCGCCAGCTTGTTGGAAGCCTCGACGATGCGGAAAGCGATGTCACCGGTACCGCCGGCCACATCGAGCACCTTGTAGTCGGGGTCCTTACGCGGATGCAGGGCGCCGATCATCGCGTCCTTCCAGGCGCGGTGGAGGCCCATCGACATGACGTCGTTCATGACGTCGTAGCGCTTGGCGACCTTATGGAAGACGTCGTTGACAAGGCCCTGCTTCTCGCCGCTTGCCACGTCGCGAAATCCGTAGGACGTTTCCATGCCGCCATCGGCGGCGGTGCGGCTGTCTGCCATCACTCAACTCCATTGCTAAATCACCACGGACCGTAGCGAAAATGCCGCTGCCACGCTATCTGATTGCCTGACACTCGGCTTTGCCGATGGTTTAGAACATGGCCGCCGGAAAGCAAAGCGCATTTGGTCGCGGTCGGATCGCCGTTGGTCAGCCTTAAAGATGGATCACCATGCCTGAATTACCAGAGGTCGAAACCGTCCGGCGCGGCCTTGCCCCGGCGATGGAAGGGGCGGAGATCGTCCGATTGGAGCTGCGTCGCGGCGACCTGCGCTTTCCCTTTCCGCTGGAGTTCGCCGCTTCTGTCGCCGGACGCAGGATTGTTTCCCTGTCCCGCCGTGCCAAATATCTTATGATCGACCTCGACAATGGCATGACCGTCATCGCCCATCTGGGCATGTCGGGATCGTTCCGCATCGAAGCTGATATTGCGGCCGTTACGCCGGGCGGTTTTCATCATCCGCGTTCCAAGAACGAGGCCCATGACCACGTCATCTTCCATTTGACGCGCAATGGCGAGCAATCGCGGATCGTCTATAATGATCCGCGCCGCTTCGGCTTCATGGACATCGTCGTCCGCAGCGAGATGGCGTCCCACCCGTTTTTCCGCGACCTCGGCCCCGAGCCAACCGGCAACGCACTGAGCGCGCCCGATCTCGCAAAGCGCTTCGCTGGCAAGGCACAGCCGCTGAAAAGCGCACTGCTTGACCAGAAGATGATCGCGGGCCTCGGCAACATCTACGTCTGCGAGGCGTTGTGGCGGGCACACCTGTCGCCGCTGCGGGCGAGCGGCACTCTCGTCACCAAGGCCGGCAAACCGCGTGAAAAGCTGGTGCTGCTGGTGGCCTCTATCCGGGAGGTGATTGCCGATGCCATCGCCGCCGGCGGCTCGTCGCTGCGCGATCATATCCAGACGGACGGCTCCCTCGGCTATTTCCAGCATTCCTTTTCCGTCTATGACCAGGAGGGGGCGGCTTGCCGGACGCCGGGCTGCAGCGGTACGGTCGAGCGCATCGTCCAGGCCGGCCGCTCGACCTTCTATTGTGCCACCTGCCAGAAATAGTGCGAGGACAAATCCATGGCCTATGAAACCCTGATCGTCGAAACCTACGGCGCCGTCGGCCTCATCCGACTCAACCGCCCGGAGGCGCTCAACGCGCTGAACGCGACCATGCTCGGCGAACTCAAGGTCGTCTATGACGCTTTCCACGGGGATGACGCCATCGGCGCCATCGTCCTGACCGGTTCAGACAGGGCCTTTGCCGCCGGCGCCGATATCAAGGAAATGCAAGCCCTGCAGTTCGTCGACGTCTACACTGCGGATTTCCTCAGCGGCTGGGACGAGATCGCCAAGGCCCGCAAGCCGATCATCGCCGCCGTTGCAGGCTTCGCGCTCGGGGGCGGCTGTGAACTGGCGATGATGTGCGATTTCATCATCGCCGCCGAAACCGCGAAGTTCGGCCAGCCGGAGATCACGCTCGGCATCATACCCGGCATGGGCGGCTCGCAGCGCCTGACGCGCGCGGTCGGCAAGGCCAAGGCGATGGACCTCGTGCTGACCGGCCGCATGATGGATGCCGCCGAGGCCGAGCGATCGGGTCTTGTCGCGCGCGTGGTGCCGGCCGAAAAGCTGCTGGAGGAAGCCCTGGCGGCGGCCGGCAAGATTGCTTCCCACTCCCGCCTCTCGGTATTGATGGCCAAGGAGGCCGTCGGCCGGGTCGCGGAGACCTCGCTGGAGGAGGGGTTGCGCTTCGAGCGGCGCCTGTTCCAGAGCCTGTTTGCCACCGAGGATCAGAAGGAAGGCATGGCTGCCTTCGTGGCCAAGCGCAAGCCGGAATTCAAAAACCGGTAAGGCTGGAGGCAATGGTGGAAAACGCAGGCGGCGCCGGTTTTTCCGGAATCCGCGTTGACGACCCGGCGCTTTAAGGTTATATGCCCGCCACAGTTTGGAAAGCCTATCTGGTTTTCCGCGATTGCTCCCGCATTGCTGGATGACAGGACCGCGAGTTCTGGCGCGACGATGACGGGACTTTGTTCGAATTCTAGAGAGGCATACATGGCCAATACCAGCTCGGCAAAAAAAGCGACCCGCAAGATTGCTAGCCGTACAGACGTCAACAAGGCGCGCCGTTCGCGCGTTCGTACATTCGTTCGCCAGGTCGAGGAAGCCATCGCTTCCGGCGACGTTGCTCTGGCAACGGCAGCCTTCAAGGCGGTCGAACCTGAACTGGCTCGTGCAGCCAGCAAGGGCGTGGTTCCCGCCAATACGGCATCGCGCAAGGTGTCGCGTTTGGCCAAGCGTGTGAAGGCGCTTTCGGCTCCCGCCGCTTAAGTTTTATCGAACGATTGCATCGTTAAGATCAGAGCCCGGCCATTGGCCGGGCTTTTCGGATTCAGCTTTTTCCACAGCCCGCGCCAAACATATGTGTCAAAATAATGTCGTCGGCGTGACGCAAAAAGAAGTTGTAAATCAGAGGCTTGGCGGAATTTAAGGGCGTAGATTGCGGCTTTTTCCGCCAGTCGGCTCGGCCAATTGAGTCAAGAAGTTTATTATTTTTTTTGTTTTTCGACGTGTCGAAAATGCACCAAGGGTGAATCCCCTTGATTCAAAAGCGATTCTTTTTTGACAGGGTCGTGACAGCCAAAATTGGCTGCGGGAGTCAATGGCAAACCCTCCAATCGGTGCAAAAATGCCCGTTGATCTTGTGGTCCGATCCTGCCTAAATGAAATCCAGCAAGGGGCGCGGCTTCATCCGAAACGGCTTTGGCGAACGCTGCCATTTCAGGCAGGGTGGATAGTTTTGTCTCTTGCGACGGAGCGTTAGTTTCCGTTTTTTCATAAAGTTGACGCGTTCAAGCCGGAAGACAGCGATGTTTCCCGAAGGCGGGCGTATGTCCCGAAAGCTGATTTTAATGTCGGTTTGGACGAGACAAGAATGAATGGCCACTACGGCGCAGCCGCTCGGTAAGCGAGGACCGGAGAGTTGCGACGAGGCGAGACGATCGAGGATGGAAGCCGCTTGATTGCGGAATTCGTCAATGACGTTGCGCTGCTCCTATGTGGGCTGTGGATGATGAACCGATGCGTGGCGGCGAAGCTCAGTAGGAGCCGTAACCCCACCATCTTGCGAGAAAATATCGGGCGGCGTTCCTTCGCCCGACAGGACTGAATTCTGGAAGGCGGCGAAATGCAGATGAATACGATGACGACCGGCGCGCTGGTAAAAGGTGGCGACGGTGCGCAGCAGGCGTTGAGCACGAGTTGCCTTGAAGTGGCGGGGGACAAAGCAGACATGAAGCATGGTGTATTGTTCGAGCGTGTGAGCGCACGTTTGAAGGCGCAGGTCGGTGCCGACGTATACGCCAGCTGGTTTGCCCGATTGAAGCTTCACTCCGTCTCAAAGAGCGTCGTTCGTCTCACGGTCCCGACCACCTTTTTGAAGTCATGGATCAACAACCGTTATCTCGACATGATCACCAGCCTGTTCCAGGCCGAGGATGCCGAGATCCTCAAGGTCGAGATCCTCGTCCGCACCGCCCAGAGGCACGGCGTAAAAGCTGCAACGGTCGATGAGCAGGTCGTGGTACCCGATAGCGGCTCCGTTGCCGCCCTGCGCCGTCCGACGGCCCAGCCTGCGGGCCAGGCCGTGGCGCAAGCCGTCACGGCAGCGGGTGCTGCCCGCACGCCGAGCTTCGGTACACCGCTATTTGGCTCGCCGCTCGACGCCCGCTACACCTTCGATACATTCGTCCAGGGCAGTTCCAACCGCATCGCGCTTGCAGCCGCAGAGACGATCGCCGAAGCTGGCGCCGGTGCCGTGCGCTTCAATCCGCTATTCCTGCATTCGAGCGTTGGCCTCGGCAAGACCCACATGCTGCAGGCAATCGCCAATGCTGCCGTCCGCAATCCGCGCGCGCTGCGTGTCGTCTATCTGACGGCCGAATATTTCATGTGGCGCTTTGCCACCGCCATCCGCGACAACGATGCGCTGACCCTCAAGGAATCGCTGCGCAATATCGACCTTTTGATCATCGATGACATGCAGTTCCTGCAGGGAAAGATGATCCAGCACGAGTTCTGCCATCTGCTCAACATGCTGCTCGACAGCGCCAAGCAGGTCGTCGTTGCCGCAGACCGCGCACCCTGGGAGCTGGAATCGCTCGATCCGCGCGTCCGCTCGCGTCTTCAGGGCGGCGTTGCCATCGAGCTCGAGGCCCCCGACTACGAGATGCGTCTCGAAATCCTCAATCGCCGCCTGGCCGCTGCCCAGATCGAGGATCCGTCGCTGGAAATTCCGGCCGAGCTTCTGTCGCACGTTGCCCGCAGCGTGACGGCCAGCGGTCGTGAGCTGGAAGGCGCCTTCAATCAGCTGGTGTTCCGTCGCTCCTTCGAGCCGAACCTGACGGTCGAGCGCGTCGACGAGCTGCTCGCCCATCTGGTCGGGTCAGGCGAGCCGCGCCGGGTGCGTATCGAGGACATCCAGCGTGTCGTCGCCCGCCATTATAATGTGTCGCGCCAGGAACTGGTTTCGAACCGTCGCACGCGGGTTATCGTCAAGCCGCGCCAGATCGCCATGTATCTGGCCAAGACCCTGACACCGCGCTCCTTCCCGGAAATCGGTCGCCGCTTTGGTGGACGTGATCACACCACGGTGCTGCATGCCGTCCGCAAGATCGAAGAGCTGATTTCGGGCGATACCAAGTTGTCGCATGAGATCGAGCTGCTGAAGCGGCTGATCAACGAATAGAGATCGTCAAACCAAACGAGACGGCCTGCATGCGCCGGCCGTCTTGTTGTCAGGGAAGCGCGAACTCTAATCCGCGCGCCAATATCCGGTGAGCCGTGACGTCGCTTACATCCAGACGTCCGAAGCCGTCGAAACCTGCAGTTTCGAATTCAGCGCATTGAGCGCGATGCGGTGCACGACTTCTGTCGGCGCCGTGCAGAGATCGCCGATTACCCGAACCTTGAATTCGTCCGCCGCCCGCGATATCGCGGTAAATACCACGCAGTTCTGCGTCATCATTCCGCAAACGAGCAATTCCTCCGTTCCGGCGAGGTGGGTCGCCAGATCGGTGTCCTGAAAAGCGTCCGCGCTGCGCTTGATGACAACGGGAGCGTCGCCTGCGGCTGCGAGGATGTCGGGACGGATGGCAGTCCCAGCGCCACCAGCGGCAAAGAGGCCGGTCGTGGCTGTCGAAACATGCTGTACGAGAACGATCTTGTCGCCGGCGGCGCGCGCTTGGGCAATCGCCGAGACGATCCGTCCCTCGGTTTCCTCACCCTGCCACAGCGGGAGCGCACCGTTCGGGAAATAGTCCTGCTGAATGTCGATCACGAGAAGGGTACGGGTCATCTGAAAATCTCCTGAGAAGCCTGCCTGTGTTCTAGCAGGTAACGGCAGGTTCACGAGGGGGCATGACGCTACGGTCTCGAATAAACTCTAAGTTGGCCTCGGACGCCAGGTCGCGACCGATTATTTGGTGCGGGTGGGTCGCCCTGAAAACGGGCGCGATCTTCCCGACTCTCGATGCCGTCGGGCTGTCATGCGAATTCCTTAGCCGGGCATCAATCCGAAAGGCAAAGCCATGGAGCGGCGGGCTGCGACCAAATCCACATTCTGGCGCACCCGCCGCTATTGTTGATTCAATCAACAATCTATATGGTTGATTCAGTCAACCGTATAGGGATGTGTTATGGCAAGCGACGCTGACGAACAGGACATAGACGCCCTTCGTGCTTTCAACCGCATCTACACCAAACGGATCGGCCTGCTGAACGCCCATCTCGACAGGAGCCCGTTTACGCTGAGCGAGGCGCGCGTTCTCTACGAGCTGGCGTATCGAGCCGACCCCACCGCAGCTGAAATAGGCCGAGCCCTCGATCTTGACCGCGCTCAGGTCAGTCGGACCCTGAAGCGTTTTGCCAGCCGCGGATTGCTGGACACGCGAGCACAGGAAGGCGATGCTCGAAACGTCCTTCTGTCTCTGACGGAGGCCGGCCGCACGGCATTTGCGGCCCTTGAAGGCAACACGCGCGACGCGGTCGGCGGATTGCTCCATGGCCTGCCGCCGTCGGACCGCCGTAGTCTCCTGTGGGCGGCCCAGACAATGACGCGGATTTTCGAGGCAGACCCGACGAAAGCCCTGACGTTGCGCGATCCGCGACCGGGCGATCTGGGCTGGATCGTTCATCGCCAGACAGTGCTGTATGCGCATGAATATGGCTGGAACAGCGACTATGAGGCGTTGGCCGCGAAGATCCTGGCTGATTTCCATCAGTTCTTCGATGCCGCAAAGGAGGGGGCCTGGATTGCCGAGCTTGACGGCAGGATCGTCGGTTCGATTTTTCTGGTGCGGAGCGATCAGCCTGATGTCGCCAAGCTGCGGCTGCTCTATGTCGAACCCGAGGCGCGCGGAACAGGGGTGGCGAGGATGCTCGTCGATGCCTGCATCGAACGGGCGCGTGCCTGCGGTTATGCGCGATTGGATCTATGGACGAATTCCGTACTGACCGCCGCGCGGCGGCTCTACCAACGCGCCGGGTTCAAGCTTGTCAACGAGGCCCCGCATCACGCCTTTGGCCACGATCTCGTCGGCCAGACCTGGTCGCTCGATTTATGAATGAAGGCCGCTCAGCCTGCGAGGGTGAGGCGGTACTGAAGTGCTTGCACCGCCTTGTCCATTCACCAACGCCTGATTTCAGCAGGCGAGGTCTGCCACCACGGAATCGAGGATCAGCATGCCGGCCGGCGTGCAGCGCAGCCGCGAATTGCCGATGCGCTCGATGAAGCCGTGCTCGAGCAGGAATTCCTCGCGCTTCGGGTCCGGCTCGCGGCCGGAGTAATGCTGCCAGCGAACGAGATCGATGCCTTCCTTCAGCCTCAGCCCCATCAGCAGCAATTCGTCGGCCTGCTCGTCATAGCCGAGCATTTCCTGGTCGAGAATGCCGTGGCCGTCGCGCTCGACCATGTCGAGCCAGCTCTCCGGCTTGCGCTCGGTGGCCGTTGCCAGCTTGTTGTGGCCCTGGCTGAGCCGACCATGGGCGCCGGGCCCGATGCCGGCATAGTCGCCATATCGCCAATAGGTGAGGTTGTGACGGCTTTCGGCGCCGGGGCGTGCATGATTGGAGACCTCGTAGGCCGGCATCCCCTCGCGCTCGGTGATCTCCTGGGTCGCCTCGTAGAGCAGGGCCGACTGGTCCCCGTCTGGAACGACCAGCTTGCCTGCCTTGTGCAGGCCGAAGAAGGGCGTGCCTTCCTCGATCGTCAGCTGGTAGAGCGAAAGGTGATCGACGGCATAGGACATCGCCTGCTTCAATTCGCGTTCCCAGTCTTCGACCGTCTGGTCAGGGCGGGCATAGATGAGGTCGAAGGACATGCGCGGAAAGATGTCGCGTGCGAGCCCGATCGCCTTCAGGGCGTTCTCGGTGTTGTGCAGGCGGCCGAGAAACTTGAGATCGCGATCGTTCAAGGCCTGAACGCCGAGCGAAACCCTGTTGACGCCGGCCGAACGATAGCCGCGAAAGCGCTCCGCCTCGACACTGGAGGGGTTGGCCTCAAGCGTGATCTCGATGCCATCGGGGACGTGCCAATGTTGAGCGATGCCGTCGAGGATGGCACCGACAGTCTCCGGCGTCATCAGCGATGGCGTGCCGCCGCCGAGAAAGATGCTGGTCACCGTCTTCGGGCCGCTCAGCTGGCGCATCGACGCCATTTCCCTGAGGAAGGCGGCGGTAAAGCGGGGCTGGTCGACAGGCTGGTGGCGGACGTGGCTGTTGAAGTCGCAATAGGGACATTTGGCGGCACAGAACGGCCAATGCACGTAGACGCCGAAACCGGGTTCGCCGGTATCGGGCAGAAGGGGGGCGTCGCGCAACAGCGCGCTATGCGAATCGACAATGTTCACCGGACTATCCTACGCCTGCAATCCGGTTTCGACAAAGCGCTTGAATGCCCGCGCCCGGTGCGAGAGCGCTTCCGGTTCGCCCGGCTTCCAGCCATGCTTTTCCTGCGCGGTCATCTCGCCAAATGTGACGTCATGGCCGGTCGGCTGGAAGATCGGATCGTAGCCGAAGCCGGCGCTGCCGCGCGGCGGCCAGGCAATGGTGCCTTCGACTTCGCCGCGGAACAGCTCGGTGTGGCCATCCGGCCAGGCGAGGCAGAGGACGCTCACAAAGTGCGCGCCGCGCTTGTCCGCCGTCGTCGCCCCGACTTTCTGTAGCGCGGTCTCGACCTTCTGCATCGCCATGGCGAAATCGCGCGTGCCGTCGGCGGTTTCCGCCCAGTTGGCGGTGTAGACGCCGGGATCGCCACCGAGCGCATCGACGACGAGGCCGCTGTCGTCGGACAGCGCCGGCAGGCCGGAAGCCTTGGCGGAGGCCAGCGCCTTGATGATCGCATTTTCCTCGAAGGTCGTGCCGGTTTCATCGGGCTCGACGAAATTGAGTTCGGCGGCCGATTTGGCGACAAATCCCATCGGGCCGATCAGGTCTGCGATTTCGGCGATCTTGCCGGCATTGTGGCTGGCAACGACGATGGTCTTAGTTTCGAGCTTGCGCATGGGTATTCCTGTCAGATGGCCCAGAGGCCGGGTTCGGCGCATTCCAGACTGTTGCCCGCCGGATCGCGGAAGTAAATCGAGCGCGCGCCGTTCGGCCAGAGAAAATCGGCCTCGATCGAAACGCCGGCAGCGCGGAGGCTCTGCACCATGGCATCCAGATTTTCGGCGGCGACGCGGAAGCAGGCATGCCCGCTTCCGACCGTCCCGTGCGACGGCACCGGAAGCGCTTCCGCCGGAGCAGGTTTTACAGTCTCTTCCCGGTTGAAGACCAGCAACACGCCGGGCCCGCAGCGGAAGAAGATGTGCCGGTCGCTCTGGCGGGTGATTTTTACCAGTCCGAGCGTCGTTCCGTAGAATGCCTCCGCCTCGTCGAGATCGTCGACATAGAGCGCGGTTTCCAGGATGCCTTCAATCGTGGCGGACATGGCTTCCTCCGTCGATCAGCCGATCGCCTGCTTCTGCATCGCAACGAGTTCTTGGCAGCCATTCTTGGCAAGGCCGAGCAGCGTCAGGAATTCCTCTTCCGAAAACGGCTTGCCTTCGGCCGTGCCCTGGATTTCGACGATGCCGCCCGTGCCGGTCATGACGAAATTGGCGTCGGTTTCCGCCGACGAATCCTCGAGATAGTCGAGATCGATGACCGGCTGGCTGGCGAAGATGCCGCAGGAAATGGCGGCGACATGGTCTTTCAGGACGCGGTCGAGCTTGATCATGCTGCGGCCTTCCATCCACTTCAGGCAGTCGTGCAGCGCGATCCAGGCACCGGTGATCGACGCCGTCCGGGTGCCGCCGTCTGCCTGGATGACGTCGCAGTCGAGGCTGATCTGGCGCTCGCCGAGCGCCTGCAGATCGACCACGGCGCGCAGCGAGCGGCCGATCAAACGCTGGATTTCCTGGGTGCGGCCACTTTGCTTGCCGCTTGCGGCCTCGCGCTTCATGCGTTCGCCGGTGGCGCGCGGCAGCATGCCGTATTCGGCGGTGACCCAACCCTTGCCGCTGTTGCGCAGCCATGTCGGTGTTTTTTCTTCAAGGCTGGCGGTGACCAGCACATGGGTATCGCCGAACTTGACCAGGCACGAGCCTTCGGCGTGCTTGGAGAAATTGCGCTCGAACGAGACCTTGCGCATCTGGTCGGTTTTTCTGCCTGAAGGCCGCATGTTATACTCCTGATGGTGTTGACCCGCTTCTACGATTGACTGCCCACTTTTGCAAAGAAAAAGCAGGCTGGCACCCTTGGCCAGGCTCTGCGGCATTTTCCTTTGTCATTGCCGCACGAGCAGCTATAACTTCATGAGGATCAACGGATTGGGCATGACGGCGATATGGGAGTTTTGACATCGTCGATTTCAGAGGCAATTTCCGCACTCGACGAACGCTCGAAGGAAGTTTTCCGCCGCATCGTTGAGAGCTACCTGGAATATGGCGAGCCGCTAGGGTCGCGCAGCCTCTCGAAATTGCTGCCGATGTCACTATCGCCGGCCTCGATCCGCAACGTGATGAGCGATCTCGAAGAGCTCGGCCTGATCTACTCACCGCATATAAGCGCCGGCAGGCTTCCGACCCAGATCGGCCTGCGCTTTTTCGTCGATGGCTTCATGCAGGTCGGCGACCTCTCGGCCGAGGACCGCGCCACCATCGATCGTCAGATCCGCGGCAGCAATCGCGATCAGCCGATGCAGTCGGTGATGTCGGGTGCAAGCCAGATGCTGTCAGGCATCTCGCGTGGAGCGGGCATTGTTATCACCACCAAGAGCGACCCGGTGCTGAAACATGTCGAGTTTATCCGCCTGGAACCGACCAAGGCACTGGCCGTGCTCGTCGGCGAGCATGACCAGATCGAGAACCGCATCATCGAACTTCCGGCCGGAGTGACGTCGTCGCAGCTGACGGAGGCCGCCAATTTTCTGAACGCCCATATGACCGGGCAGACACTACCCGCCCTGCGCACGCAGTTGCAGACCTCGAAGAACGATGTCCGCCACGAACTGGATGTTCTCTCTCGCGATCTGGTCGAGCGCGGCATCGCGGTCTGGTCGGGCGACGATGACGAAAGCAAGCCCGGGCAACTGATTGTGCGCGGAAGGGCCAACCTGCTCGAGGGCCTTGCAGACGCTGGCGATCTCGACCGGTTGCGCATGCTGTTCGACGATCTGGAAAAGAAAGACAGCCTGATCGAGTTGCTCAATCTCGCCGAAACCGGGCCCGGGGTAAGGATCTTCATCGGCTCGGAAAACAAGCTGTTTTCTCTGTCGGGCTCGTCCCTCATCGTGGCACCCTATCGGGACAGCGATGAGAAGATCGTCGGCGCTGTCGGCGTGATCGGTCCGACGCGGCTGAACTATGCCAAGATCGTGCCGATGGTCGACTACACCGCGCAGCTGATTTCCCGCCTGTCGCGCAACGGGTTATAGCGCCGTCGCGCTCAATCGCGGCGATTGTCGGCAAATCGCCGGTTCTTCATCCGTAAGCCTTGATTTTTCGCGGTCAAACCTCGATATCGGGCACATCCTAGAGACCATCCAATTCGGAGACTGTCATGATCGTCGATACGACCAATGATACACACGACGCCACGCCCAACGAGAACATCGAAGAGTTCGCGCCGGATGTGGATGACGCTGCGGAAGCAGCGCCGTCGGAGCCGGATCCCATCGAAGTATTGAAGGGCGAAAACGCCGAACTGCGCGATCGCTATCTGCGGCTGGCCGCTGAAATGGACAACCTGCGTCGCCGCACCGAGCGCGAAGTCAAGGACGCCAAGTCCTACTCCGTGGCCGGCTTTGCCCGTGACATGCTGGCTGTTTCCGACAATCTTCGCCGCGCCATCGATGCCATCCCGGCCGACGTCCGCGCCGGGGCCGATGCCGGACTGTCGACATTGATCGAAGGTGTGGAGATGACCGAACGCTCCATGCTGTCGACGCTTGAGCGCCACGGCGTGCGCAAGCTCGAGCCGGTCGGCCAGAAGTTCGACCCTAACTTCCATCAGGCCATGTTCGAGATCCCCAACACGGAAGTGCCGAACAACACGGTGGTCCAGGTTGTGCAGGACGGCTACAGCATCGGCGAGCGCATCCTGCGCCCAGCCATGGTTGGTGTTGCCAAGGGCGGCCCGAAGATCGTCGAGACCGAGAACGGCGCCAACAGCCCGTTCGACGAAAAAGACGCCTGATTTTTGGTGGGCGAGCTCAGAAGAAGCTCGTCCAAGTTAACGTCTCAACTCGTCTGGAGTGGCCGCTCTTTTGGCGGTCGCTCGTTGCAGCATCTATCCTCCCTCGTCCTCGTCCTCGCCCTCGTGGCGGGGATCCAGCGCACCGCGTCTGCGGCGCAAAAGACCCTCCCGATAAAGACGCCTTCGTTTTGACAAGTCGCTCACGGCGTAGACGCGCCGTGGCTGGATTGCTGTGACGAGCATAGCAAGGTGGGAGAGTGAAAGGAGCGAGTCAATCGCTATCACGGCGTCGGCGGCGCATATCTCCGCAGTGTCACACCGGAAAGCCGTAGCCACTGGAGCTACGGCGGCAAGAGATCAGGCGGCGTTCGAAGCCTGCTCTTCGTTGAGAAATGCATAGATCGCCGAGGCCGATTCCGTTGCCCTCAGCTTGGCCACCAGATCCTGGTCGCGCAGCACGCGAGCGATGCGCGACAGCGCCTTCAAGTGGTCGGCGCCGGCGCCCTCGGGTGCCAGAAGCAGGAAGACCAGATCGACGGGCTGATCGTCCAGCGCCTCGAAATCGACCGATGCGTCCAGTCGAGCGAATACGCCGATGATCGTCTTGACACTTGGCAGCTTGCCGTGAGGAATGGCGATGCCATTGCCGACGCCCGTCGAACCCAGCCGCTCGCGCTGCAGGATGACGTCGAAAATATCCCGCTCTGGCAGCCCCGTCAGCTTGGAAGCTTTCGCCGCCATTTCCTGAAGAAGCTGTTTCTTGGAGTTTGCCTTCAGGGCAGGGATAATCGCGTCTTGCTGAAGCAGATCTGCCAAAGCCATTCTTTTTTCCTCGTGTGCCGGGATGCTCCCGGAAGAGCGGCGGGTAACCCGCCGCTCACCGTGCTGTCTCAGCCCTTGATGCTAGCTGCGTCTATCCAGCCGATATTGCCGTCATGACGACGATAGACGATGTTCAGTTCCTTGCCGGCGCTGCGAAACATCAGCACCGGTTCGTCGGTCATGTCGAGCGCCATAACAGCGTTCGCCACCGACATCGTCTTCAATTGCTTCGAACTCTCGGCGATAATCGCCGGTGCAAAATCGTCGGCGACCTCATGGTCCTCATCCGGCATGCCGTCCATCACGGTGTAGGCCACTTCACCAAAGGCATCGTCGGCAGGATTGGTCGCATGATGGTCCTTCAGCCGCCGCTTGTAGCGACGCAGGCGCTTCTCGATGCGCTGCTGAGCAGCATCGAAGGCCACTTGCGGATCCATCGCCTCACCGGCGGCGTGCAGGATGACGCCGCTGTCGAGGTGAAGCTTGCAGTCCGCAGCGAACCGCGAACTCGACTTCTGCACCGTAACCTGCCCCGAATAGCCTCCGTCGAAGTATTTGGTGACTGCCATATCGATCTGCTCTTCGATCCGCTGCCGAAAGGATTCGCCGATTTCCATATGTTTACCGGATACACGCACACTCATGGAGTTTCCCTTTTTGTAGTGGTTGCGCCGGCTAGCTTACGCCAAGCGTCTAGCTCATCCAAGCACTTCGCACGATCTTTGACAAAAAGCCTCGGTCGACGAAAAGTGGGGAGAAGCGGGATTTCCTCGAATGATGATGCCTTGCACCGGATTGCGGCGGGCTTCTAGCGCCGACGCTGTCGAGAGTCAACAGCCCATCCGCGCGCATAGGGGAAAAGTGCACCATGAAGTTGAATTAGTGCTAGGCCTAGAAGCCTGCAACCCTTGCCATGGCTCGCTTTTCACGCCGCCGCTGGACGGAGGAGGGGATGTTCATCGCCTCCCGATATTTCGCAACCGTGCGCCGAGCGAGCTCAACTCCACTCTTCTTCAGCGTGTCTACGATGTCGTCGTCGGAGAGCACATTGTTCGGCGCCTCCTGGACAATCAGCTGTCTGATGCGATGGCGCACGGCCTCCGCGGAATGGCTGTCGCCGCCCTCCACGGCGCCGATCGATACCGTGAAAAAATATTTGAGTTCGAACAGGCCGCGCGGCGTCAGCATGTACTTGTTGGACGTGACGCGGCTGACGGTTGATTCGTGCATCTTGATGGCATCGGCAACGGTCTTCAGATTGAGCGGTCGCAACTGGCTGACGCCGTTCATCAGGAAGGCGTCCTGCTGCCGGACGATCTCGCTTGCTACCTTCATGATCGTCTTGGCGCGCTGGTCAAGGCTGCGGGTCAGCCAATTGGCGGTTTGCAGGCATTCGGAGAGGAAGGCGTAGTCATCGCCGGTTTTCGATATGCGCGCGAAATAGGACTGGTTGACCAACACCCTTGGCAGCGTATCGGGATTGAGCTCCACCTGCCAACTGCCGTCCTGCGCGGATCGCACCACGATGTCGGGGGTGATTGCCTCTGTATTGCTGGTTTCGAAGTTGCTGCCCGGCTTGGGGTTGAGCTGGCGGATTTCGCTCATCATGTCGAGAAGGTCTTCCTCATCGACGCCGCAGAGCCGCTTCAGCGTTACGAAGTCGCGGCGCGCCAGAAGCTCCAGATGCTGCAGCAACCGCTCCATCGCAGGGTCGAGCCGATCCTTTTGCTGCAGTTGGATGGCAAGGCACTCGGACAGGGAGCGCGCGAACACGCCAGGAGGATCGAGCGTCTGAAGCGCTGAGAGAACACGTTCGACTTCGGCGCAGGCGGTACCGAGACGCGCCGCGGTCTCGGCGACTTCTCCGCGAAAATAGCCGGCGTCATCGAGCTGGTCGACGAGATGCTCCGCGAGCATGCGGTCGACGCGGGAATTGAGGGCAAAGGGGATCTGCTGGTTCAGGTGATCCCGCAACGAGATTTGCCCGGCCACGAAGTCGTCCAGTTCGTAGCGCTCGGCTGCCTCGGTATTGCCGGGCATGGATTTCCACTGACTGACGAGCTCGGGAGCGTCCAGGCGCTGCGGCGGCCCGTCGTCGGGATAGACATTGCTAAAATTGCTGTCGAGCTCGTCGTTCAGTCGCTCGGTATGGCCGCTGCCGCCGCTCTCGTACCAGTCGCTCGCGAGTTCGCCGCTCTGGCGCTCGGCAGCGGCATCGTCGGCCCGCCCATCGTCGGACACACCGCGGCTGTCCTCTTCCGGTTCTCGGCTGTTGCCGCTGCCCAATTCACCGTCATCAGATGAAAATTCGAGCAGCGGATTCTTTTCGACTTCTTGGGCTATGAATTGGTTGAGTTCGAAATGCGTCATCTGTAGCAGCTGAATGGACTGCATCAGCTGCGGCGTCATGACCAAACTTTGGCTTTGGCGCAGGAAAAGATTGGCGGATAAGGCCATGACGGACGCAGAACTCCCCTTCGATCCCTCTGGGAAACGCTGCTACCGCTTTGAAACGGTCAGCATTTTCCAACTGGCCCAAAAATTGCTTTTTTATTGGGTTTGGTCAAGGGCATCTATCGGGGCAAGATTAATTTCTGTGCCAGTATAGACTATCAGAGACTGAAATTGTCGCCAAGATAAAGGCGGCGAACCTCTGGATTGTTAACGATGTCATTGGCTCGACCATGGGTCAGTACTTCGCCGGCATGAATAATATAGGCACGGTCGATCAGCCCCAGCGTTTCGCGGACGTTGTGGTCTGTAATCAATACGCCAATTCCACGCGCCGTCAGGTGGTGGACGAGGTTTTGAATGTCGGAAACCGAGATCGGATCGACACCGGCGAAGGGCTCGTCGAGCAGCATGAAGGTCGGGTCGGTTGCCACGGCGCGGGCAATTTCCAGGCGTCGACGCTCGCCGCCCGAAAGGGCGATGGCGGGCATGGTGCGTAGATTGCGGATATGGAATTCTTCGAGCAGGGAGTCGAGTTTGGCCTCGCGCTCATCCTTGCGCTTTATGTGCACTTCGAGCACCGCGCGGATATTCTCCTCGACGGAGAGGCCGCGAAAAATCGAAGCTTCCTGCGGAAGATATCCGACGCCAAGACGGGAACGACGATACATCGGCATCGTCGTCACGTCGTTGCCGTCGATTTCGATCTTGCCCTCATCGACGGGAACGAGACCGGTGATCATGTAGAAGCAGGTGGTCTTGCCGGCACCGTTCGGGCCGAGCAGCCCGACGGCTTCGCCGCGACGCACGACCAGTGACACGCCATTGACGACGCGCCGCGTGCGGTAGGTCTTCGTGAGGCCACGCGCGATCAACGTGCCCTCATAGCGGGACGGCTGCGCCTGCGACGATGGCTCGGAGGTGCCTGGATTCGAAGTCATATCTTGTGTTGTCACCCGAGAGTCGCGATCAGTTCGTCTTCGCAGCGTTAGGCTGCTTCGACTTCGGATCGAGCTGGATCTGGACGCGACCGCCGCAGCTGTCGAGCTGTGCTTCGCCGCTATCCATGTGCACCGTCAGCATGCAGCCGGTGAACACATTCGGACCGTCCGTCAGAATGACCTTGTCGCCCTTCAGCACCGCGAGCTGGGCTGCCATGTCGAAGGAGCCATTGTCGGCCGTGGCAGTCTGTGTGCCTGACGTCAGGTAGACCTTGTCGGACACGAGGATGTGGTCGATGTCGGTGTCGCCCGATACCACCGAGTTGCCGGCTTGCGGCTTCTTGGCGGCTGCGGCCTGGCCAGCGGCGTCGGCCTGCGCCTTCTTCTTGTAGAAGACGATCATCTTGCCGGCCTTCATCGTCGTCGTCCCCTGGACAACGTTGACCTTGCCGGTGAACACGGCATTGCTCTCCGCGTCATGGATTTCCAGCTTGTCGCTTTCGATCTGGATCGGCTGATCCTTGTTCAGATTGAGGCCGGTCATCTTCGTCGTGGTCGACTGCTGGGCGCTCGCGCCAGATGCCGTCATCACAGCGAACACGCCAATCGCGCAGGCTACGGCTGCGTTGCGGAGTGCAGAGTTGGAAAAGTTCATGCGACAATCGTTTGTCATGGTCCGCCCGGCGGTTAGCTGCCCGTATTGTGGACGGTGGACGCATCGATGTGCATTTTCACCTGTCCGTCGAATTCGATTACAGTTCCCTTATCCGTCATCTTGAGCGACTGTGCAACAATTGACGCGAGGCCTTTGAAGATTGCCACGGGCTGTTGCGTAACGAGCGATCCGCCCTTGACGTCGAGGAAGGCGCCCTGGAATTCTGCGCGCAGGCCGTTGTCCAGATTGACGGTGAATGGCTCTGTCATTTTCAGCGTATCGGCGGTGCGATCGTAGTCTGCACTAAGTGCCACCACATGCGCCACTCCGTCGCTGACAGGCATGGCCGCCTTGATGTTCTTGA
This sequence comes from Rhizobium sp. HT1-10, assembly GCF_049472505.1. NCBI lineage: Bacteria > Pseudomonadati > Pseudomonadota > Alphaproteobacteria > Hyphomicrobiales > Rhizobiaceae > Rhizobium > Rhizobium sp. HT1-10. Next base: position 458,799 of record NZ_JBCEBQ010000004.1, read on the forward strand.
GCGTGATCATGTTCGGGTTTTTGACATCCTGCAGAGCCTTTTCGGCGAGCATGGAATAGTTGATGCCGTCGGAGTTGCGCCCGGCGATCGCCGGCTTCTGCATGACGATCTTGCCGTCCTCCATGGAGACGCCTGCGATCGAGATATTCTGCGGCATGTAGGCGCGCACGACCGACACGGCGATGAAGACGATAGAGATCAGCACGGCGGCGATCGGCAGCAGGATCTTCAACCGGCGGACGCGTCCGGAATTGACGAGGGCTGCATCGTAAGCGCGCGCCTCCTTGAGAGAAGAACGTCCAAGACCGGCTGTTTCGGTGGTGTCTGTCATCGGCAGTCGATCTCTCTAGATCCGGCAAGGCAGTCCGGCACAACGCACATGACCACCTGCCATAATGTTTCGCATGGCGGCATCGGCTTGCCAATACCGATTTTTTTAGGCAACAAAAGGGCTCGGAACACGCAGCACTCAGACGGCCGACGTTCATGGTGCCGTTTGTTTTTTAACGAAGCCAGGCGAACGTCGCGATATTCGGCTTTATTCATAAAAGGAAATAGGACCTCATGGAGAGTTCTGCAATTGCCGATCGCAGACAATTGCGTCGGAAGCTCGGTTTTTGGCGCATCGTTGCTGTCCTGCTGCTTATCGGTCTCGGCTTTGCGCTCTATCGATTCGCTGGTGGCGACCTTGGCGCAGACAAAGGGCCGCAGGTTGCACGGGTCGCAGTCACCGGCCTGATCCAGGACGACAAGGAGCTGCTGGAGCGACTGAAGAAGATCGAGGACGACGACCGCGTCAAAGCGCTGGTGGTGTCCATCTCCTCTACCGGCGGGACGACCTATGGCGGCGAGCGGATCTTCAAGGCGATCCGTGCGGTCGCTGCCAAGAAGCCTGTTGTCTCCGATATCAGGACAGTCGCGGCTTCCGCAGGCTACATGGTGGCGACCGCCGGAGATGATATCGTTGCTGGCGAGGCCTCGATCACGGGCTCGATCGGCGTGCTGCTTCAATATCCGCAGGTCAAGACCTTGCTCGACAAGCTCGGCGTTTCGATGGAATCCATCAAGTCGTCGCCGATGAAGGCCGAGCCGTCGCCATTCAATCCGCCGAGCGACGAAACCAAGGCGATGATCAACAATATGGTCATGGACAGCTACGGCTGGTTCGTTGATCTTGTCGCGGAACGTCGCAAGCTTCCACGCGAGCAGGTGCTCAAGCTCGCCGACGGCAGCATCTTCACCGGCCGCCAAGCCCTCGCCAACAAACTGGTCGACAGCCTCGGCGGCGACGACGCCATCCGCGCCTATCTCGAGACGCGCAACGTCAAGAAGGACCTTCCCATTGTCGATTGGGAGGCCCCCAGCCGCACCTCGCCCTTTTTCCTGTCCGGTGCAGCCTCGCGTATCGTCACATTGCTCGGCTATGGCGACTTAATCGATGGTGAAGACGCCCAGAAGATGTTGTCCGAGAAGTTGTTTCTTGACGGCCTGCTTTCTGTTTGGCAGGGTGTTGGCCACTGATAAATCAATGATTTAGGGGGCCACCGTGATTAAATCGGAATTGGTGCAAATCGTTGCGGCGCGGAATCCGCATCTCTACCACCGTGACGTCGAAAATATCGTCAACGCGGTCCTCGACGAAATCACGGATGCGCTGGCTGGCGGCAACCGCGTCGAGCTGCGCGGCTTCGGCGCTTTTTCGGTAAAAAACCGCCCGTCGCGCTCCGGCCGCAACCCGCGCACAGGCGATACCGTCTTCGTCGAGGAAAAATGGGTCCCCTTTTTCAAGACCGGCAAAGAGCTGCGCGAGCGCCTCAATCCCGGCAGCAACGATGAAGACGACGATAGCTGAGTCGGCATCGGGCCCCGGGGCCCTCTTGAAGTCGCCCCAATCTTGCCTATCCTGGACGAGGATTGCAGAGACCCCCCAGCAGCGCCGCTGGCGGCGCGCGTGCGGAATGCCGCTGGCCGGGGCGTCGGGAGAGCAGGGCATGAACAAGGAAATTGGCAATGGCTAGGAAGATCGTCAACCTGCTGGTGTTGCTGCCGATCGGCATCATCCTCATCATCTTCTGTGTCGCCAATCGTCAGTTGGTGACGATGGCATTCAACCCGTTCCGCCCCGAGGACCAGGTGTTGGCACTGAGCGCGCCGTTTTTCGTCTTTGTTTTCATCGCCCTCATTCTCGGCATGGTGATCGGTTCGGCGGCAACGTGGTTCGCCCAGGGGCGCTATCGCAAGCGCGCCCGCAACGAGGCCCGCGAGGCGCTTCGCTGGCAGGCTGAGGCCGACCGCCATCGAAACCGAGCCGAACAGATCGCGGGGCAGCTTCCCGCCAAGTGAAACTCAGCCCGCGCGATCTGTCGTGGGCCCGAGCGTCATATCGTGATAATTCCCTTCTGCGGACGTCCCGATACCGGTGACCACAAAGCCCATCCGTTCATAGAAGCTTCGCGCCTTGGTGTTCTTGACCAGGCATTTGAGGCGATAGCGGCGGTGCGGCCAGCCCGGCAGGGCCTGCAGCAATGCCGTTCCGGCTCCCGATCCTTGAAGGCTGGCGCGGATGTAAAGCATGTGGATGAAGCCATCCAGCTCCAGGATCGACACGAAGCCCGCGATCGCGCCGTCTTCGTCCGCGCAGACGAAAACCTTCTCTCCCTTCGACTGGGATGCGAAATCTTCCAGCGAGAACCGCGCTGGGTCGAGCCAGGTGAATGCCGCGCGTCGGGCGGATAGATAGATCTCGGAAAGCGTGGGCCGATCCGTGTCTACGGCCGGTCTGATATGCCATCGATGTGTCGTCAAGCGGCTACCCTGGAAACGGACCGAGTTCTAGGCATTGATCTTGCCGTTGATCGCTGCGTTGAAGTCGTCGAAAAATTGTTGTGTCAGCTTCTTGGCGCTGGAATCGATCAGTCGGGAGCCCATATGGGCGATCCTGCCGCCGATCTCGCCGCGCGCGGTATAATGCAAAATGGTCTCCGCTCCGTCGGCTTCTAGCACGACGTCGGCACCTCCCTTGGCAAAGCCGGCAAGTCCACCTCTGCCTTCACCCTCGATCGTGTAGCTGTCCGGCGCATTGATGTTCGAGAGGGTGACGTCGCCATGGAAAGACGCGGACAGCGGCCCGATGCGAAATTTGATCAGCGCGACGAATTGCGTCGGCGATACGCGCTCGAAGCTCTCACAGCGTGGAATGCACTTTTTGATGATTTCGGGATCGTTGAGGGCGGCCCAGACGACATCCCTTTGTGCGGAGATCCGCACCTCCCCGGTCATGTCCATCTCGCGTCTCCATTTCTGCCTGTCATTGGGGGGCGACAATTGCAGATCGGAAAGCGCTTTGCCAAGAGCCGCCCAGGTGCTATTTGCACGCCGACGTCAATATCGAGACAATCATGGTGAAACAGAAGGAACGCCGGCCCGGACAAAGGGCAAGCGCTGGCCCTGGCGGCAAAGCCCCGCGCACGGATGCTCCGAGCGGTCGTGGCAAGCCCTACGCCAAGCCCAACCGCGAGGCGAAGCCGGCGCGCGACGAGGGGAAACGGGAGGCAAGGCCGCCCCGTGCGGAAGCGGCGCCTCGGGAGCCCTTGCGCAGCGAACGCGTTGCCGACGCACAGGCCGGGATCGCCGCTGCCGAACGGCCGCTGATCGCGCGCACCGGCGAGCGTCCCCCCGAGCGCGTGCCGGTCATCCTGGAATCGCCCGGCGCCGGCGATTTCCATCTCATCGACATGGGCAATGGCCTCAAGCTCGAGCAATACGGTCCTTACCGGATCGTCCGCCCCGAGGCCCAGGCGCTCTGGCCGCCGACGCTTCCGGCCTCCGTCTGGGACAACGCCGACGCCATCTTTACCGGTGATACGGAAGAGGACGGCATGGGACGCTGGCGCTTTCCGCGCGCAGCACTTGGCGAAACCTGGCCGCTGCAGCTGCTGGATATCGATTTCCACGGCCGCTTCACATCGTTCCGCCATGTCGGCGTCTTCCCGGAGCAGATCGTTCACTGGGAGTGGATGAAGCAGCAAATCGAGGCCTCGAAGCGGCCGCTGAAAGTGCTGAACCTGTTCGGCTACACCGGCGTTGCCTCGCTGGTCGCCGCCCGCGCCGGCGCCGAAGTCACCCATGTCGACGCCTCGAAGAAGGCGATCGGCTGGGGCCGCGAGAACCAGGCGCTCGGGCATATGGAAAAGCTGCCGATCCGCTGGATCTGCGAGGATGCGATGAAGTTCATCCTGCGCGAGGAACGGCGCGGCAACACCTACGACATCATCCTGACCGACCCGCCGAAATTCGGTCGTGGTCCGAACGGCGAAGTCTGGCACCTGTTCGAGCACCTGCCGCTGATGCTCGATATCTGCCGCCAGATCCTGTCGCCCCAGGCGCTCGGCCTGGTGCTGACAGCCTATTCGATCCGCGCCAGCTTCTATTCGATCCATGAGCTGATGCGCGAAACCATGCGCGGCGCGCCCGGTGTCGTGGAATCCGGCGAATTGGTCATCCGCGAGACGGGCCTCGACGGCAAGCAGCCGGGCAGGGCGCTCTCCACCTCTCTCTTTTCCCGCTGGGTGCCGCAATGAACGACGATTTTCGCGACAACGGTCCGCGCCGGGTCGGGCAGGTGAAGGAAGTCACCTCGCTGGCCAATCCCATCATCAAGGACATCAAGGCTCTCTCCGACAAGAAGGCGCGCCAGGAAACCGGCACCTTCATGGCCGAAGGCCTGAAGCTGGTGATCGACGCGATCGAGCTTGGCTGGACTATCCGCACCCTCGTTTACGCCAAGGCCGCCAAGGGCAAGCCGCTGGTCGAACAGATGGCGGCGCGCACGGTCGCTGCCGGCGGCCTGGTGCTTGAGGTCAACGAAAAGGTGCTCTCCAGCATCACCCGGCGCGATAATCCGCAAATGGTCGTCGGCATCTTCGACCAGCGCTGGAAGGCGCTGAAGGACATCCGGCCGAAGCCGGGCGAGACTTATGTTGCGCTCGACCGCGTCCGCGACCCAGGCAATCTCGGCACCATCATCCGCACCGCCGATGCAGCCGGCGCCTCAGGCGTCATCATGGTCGGCGAGACCACCGATCCGTTCTCGCTGGAAACCGTCCGCGCAACCATGGGCTCGGTGTTCGCCGTGCCGGTCACCCACGCATCGGTCGATGAATTCCTGGCCTGGAAGAAGAATGCCGGCGTGTCTGTCGTTGCCACTCATCTCGCTGGTGCCGTCGACTACCGCACCATCGACTACAAGAAAAAGCCGGTCGTGCTGCTGATGGGCAACGAGCAATCCGGCCTGCCGGAAGCGCTCGCCAGCCAGGCGGATGCGCTTGCCCGGATCCCGCAACAAGGGCGTGCCGATTCTCTCAACCTTGCGGTGGCGACAGCCGTAATGCTGTTCGAAGCCCGACGCCATCTCCTGACGCTCAGCGAGGCGCGATGACCGAAGTGACCCCCATCGTGCCGGCCAAAGCCGCCTTGTTCTCCCGGCCGCTGCCGATCCTGATTTTCATCGTCATCGCCGTCATTCTCGACCAGGCGATCAAGATAGCCGTCGATCACTATCTGCCGCTGCAGCAGGCGGTTCATGTCGTGCCGATGCTCGCCCTGTATCGGACCTACAATCTCGGCGTAGCCTTCTCCATGCTGTCGGGCCTGGATGGCTGGCTGATCGTCGGGATGCGGCTGATCATCGTCGTATTCGTGCTGTATCTCTGGCGGCACGCCGCAAAGGATCGCTGGCTCGCCCATCTGGGCTTTGCGCTGATCATCTCCGGCGCGCTCGGCAATCTCGTCGATCGCTTTCTCTACGGACACGTCATCGATTACGTCCTGTTCTATACGGAAACCTGGTCCTTCGCCGTCTTCAATCTCGCCGACAGCTTCATCACGGTGGGCGCCGGTGCGGTCATCCTGGACGAGCTCCTGCTGCCGAAAAAGCCGAAAGCTTAAAATTTGAAGTGTTTCGGGAAGGCATTCGGAACAGCGCCCATGTTATCCCGACATCATGGACACACCGGCAAATCTGCAGGAACGGCTAGCTTCGGCCTTCGGGCAAACCCCGAACGGGCAGACGGATAAGTCTGCCGATCCGCTTGCTGTTGCGCGGCCGCCTGCCTCCAGTCTCTCCATCTCACCCGGCCAGGTCTGGCTTGGCGGCGGGGGCGTTGTCGCCTGCGGACTGCTGCTCGCAGCCGGCTACGTGGCCGGTCCGTGGGCCCTCGTATCTGTCTTCGGCATCGTTGCGACGGCAACCGCCACTGCTGTTGCCATCGGCCGCTGGCGGACGAGGGGCTCTTCGGCGTTGGCGGACGTATCGAGCCTGCCGGACGCAGGCGCGGCGGATCTGCCCGATCTTTCGAATAGTCATTATACGCTCCTGCCCCTCGTTCACGACGCGCTGGGTGATATCGCCGTCACCCGTAGTCTCGATCGACGCATCCTGCGCGCCAATGCCACCTTTCGGGCCCTGACCGGCAAGGCTCGTCCCGAGGGCATGACCTGTGAGGAAATCGGCTTGGCCTTTCGCCCGGCCGAGCGCCCGCATCATTACGATGTCGAAATCGCCACGCCCCTTGGCCAGCGCATCTTTTCCTGGCGCGACGTCGTCATCCGGGATCCGATCTCTGGACGGCTGCGCATGGAGAGCATCGCGCGCGACATTACCGATCAGCGTCTCGCCACCCGGAATCGCGAGGAAGCCCGCCTCAAGGCGGAGCACGAAAGCGCCGCCAAGTCACAATTGCTCGCTACCGTCAGCCATGAAATCCGTACGCCGCTATCCGGCATCATGGGCATGAGCCAACTGATCGGCCAGACGGCGCTGACCTGGGAGCAGACGAGCTATCTGGATGGCATTCGCCAGTCCGGCCAGGCGCTGGTTCAGCTGGTCGAGGACCTTCTCGACTTCTCGACACTGGAAAGCGGCCGCTTCCAGATCCATCCCCGCGCCGAATCACTGCGCCATCTGATCGAGAGTGTGGTCGAGATGCTCGCCCATCGGGCTCATGAAAAGGGCATCGAAATCGGCGCCACCGTTCATTGCGACATTCCCGAGCTGATGAGCTTCGACCCGGCACGGCTGCGCCAGGTGCTGTTCAACGTCATCGGCAATGCCGTCAAATTTACCCAGTCGGGCGGTGTGCTGGTGCGCGCTGTCCATGATGGTGGAGACCTTATCATTACAGTGCATGACAGTGGCCCGGGCATGACGCCCGAAGAGCAATCCCGCGTTTTCGGTGCTTTCGAGCAGGCCGGCGGCGATCTTGAAAAGAGCGGAGGCACCGGCCTGGGACTGACCATCTCCGCCCGCATCGTCGAAGGCTTCGGCGGAACGATGACGGTCGTCAGCGAGAAGGGCATCGGCAGCCAGTTCATCGTTCGCTTCCCTGTCGAACTGACGCCGGAACTGCGCAACAGGAACCACCGCGCCACCATGCTCAAATCCTCTCGCGTGCTGCTGCTTGCGCCTGACGGCCCGGTGGCGACGGCCACGGCGGAAACCATCCGCATGCTCGGCGGCAGCTGCCGACGGATCGAGGCAGGCGATGTTGGCAGCTTCACCATCGATTCGCTGATGGAAGCGGAAGGCGTCCCAACCGACGTGATCGTCGACAACCGCATGGCGCCGCAGTTTCTCGCCCAATTCGACGCCCTGCTTGGCGCTCTTGCGCCTGGGGTGCGCCGTATCTTCCTGGTCACGCCCGAACAGCGCAATGTCCCTGAGTTCGACATGTTCGACGCCTGGCTGATTCGGCCGCTGCGCGAGCAGTCGCTGATCGACGTGCTGCGCGGCCGCATGCGCGGGATGGAGCGACGCGATGCGATCAACGACAACCAGCCGGGCTTCATGGCCTTGCCGGAGCTGCCACAGGGAACCGGCCTCAGCGTGCTCTTGGCCGAGGATGATCCTGTCAATGCCATGCTCGTACGGGCCGTGCTGACCAAGGCGGGTCATGCCGTGGATCTCGTCGAGGATGTGGAAAGCCTGCTTGATCGTGCCTGGCATGCGGGCGGCACCCGTCCGGACATCATCGTCACCGATCTCTCGATGCCGGGAGGGGATGGCATCGAGATGCTCGGCAGGCTGAGGGCCCATGAGCGCCGACAGGGACTGCCACCGGTCCCCGTCATCGTGCTGACCGCGGATAGTCGCGATGACACCCGTCGAAGCGCCCTGCTGAACGGTGCGAGCATCGTCCTTGCCAAGCCCGCAGACCCCCGGCGCCTGATTCGCGAGGTCGAGACGCTGGCGGCGATGACGGTCGACTTTGCCCGACAATCCTAAAGCCTGCGATTAGCGCGTCTCCGACTGCGACGTCACCTTGCTTTTGGCGTCGCAGCATGTCACTTTCTTGTCGCAAGAATTTGCTTTATGGCGATGAAATCACCCACGGTCGGGAACGCGCCATGTCCATCGAAATGTTAAATCGCGAAGTTCAGGGCGACACTGTACAAAATATCAAAAAAACGAGCACTCCTTTGAACGGAGACGTGTTCGGCCGAATCGGTAACCTGGAAACGCGCCTTGCCCGGAACGAGCGCGAAATTGATGCTGCCCAGGCAGTGCGCTATCGCGTATTTGTCGAGGAGATGCATGCGCAACTGCCGGCTGAGGCAATGCGCATGAAGCGCGATGTCGACAGCTGGGACGCCATCTGCGATCACCTCCTGGTGCTCGACAATTCGATCGAGGGCGACACCGAAGACCAGATCGTCGGAACATACCGCCTGCTGCGCCAGGAAGTGGCAATGGCCCATGGCAGTTTTTACTCGGCTTCGGAATTTGCGACCGACGCCCTGATCGCCCGGCACCCCGACAAGCAGTTCATGGAGCTCGGCCGCTCCTGCGTGCTTCCCGCCTATCGCACCAAGCGCATCGTCGAACTGCTGTGGCAGGGCAACTGGGCCTATGCCCTCAAGCATGGCATGGGCGCGATGTTCGGATGTGCGTCCTTCCCGGGCACGCGGCCGGAAGAGCATGCGCTCGCTTTGTCGTTTCTGTATCACAACGTCCGTGCGCAGGGCGAATGGGCGGCTGAAGCCTTGCCTTCGCTCGCCCGCACCATGGATTTGATGCCCGCCGAAGCGATCAATTCGCGCAAGGCACTGATGGCGATGCCGCCGCTGATCAAAGGATACCTGCGCCTCGGCGCCATGGTGGGCGCACAGGCGGTGGTCGACCATGCTTTCAACACCACGGACGTGTTGATCGTTCTGCCCATCGCCAGCATCTCCGACCGCTACGTGAACCACTACGGCGCCCAGGCCGACCGCTTCCTGAGCTGATCGGCAGCGGGGCAAGCAGACGGTCCCGTTCCGCGACCAGCTATGGCGTGAACGCCACCACGGGCCTATGGCCCGCCGCACATATGCTGCGAATCGCCCAAATTCCAGCTGGCCTTCGTTCTTAGATTGGTGATCAGGTAGGATTTGCCGCGGTCGTCTCCGGCCGGACAATTGTGCGGGATGGAGATCAGGCACATCACGACCTTGTCTTTCAGCCGCGAGTGGATCAGGGCCTCCTCGCGCTCGTAGGAGACCGACAGCCCGCCGTTGGCAAAGGCGATCTCCGTGCCGCTGTCGAAAGTGTCGACGCGCGGCGAAATATCCGTCACGGTCGTCGTCACGCAATGGCCGATCGTCTGCGGCAGCGCACCACTGTCCGGCGCTTCTCCTTCGGCGACAATTGGGGCGGTGATCCGGCCGAGCGGCATGTCGGCTGCCCCGTGATTGCGGTAGTCCGAAAGAATGCCGACGTAATTCCCAAGGATGCAGCCGCGTTTGGCGCCGCAGGCGTGGCGGTTGGCAATAAAGTCGCGGGCATATTGGGTCATGTCTTCATCCGGCGTCGCCTGCTTCGCTTGGGCATAGGCCTTGGGCAGCAGGTCGTCGAGGCGGGACAGTTGCGGATCGCGGCAGACAGCATGCTCGTCCGCCGTCACAGCCCTAGCGCAATCGAAGCTGGCAGCCTGCGCACCGGCTGCACCGAACAAGCTTATGGATATCGCCGCGACTAGCCAAAACAGTTTCATGCGCAAATTCCTAGACAGGCCTCAGGCTGAGCGTGTCACGCACCTGTGCCCAACGCAAGCCGCGAAGCCGGCGGTTGCTAAGGGCGACCGGTGCCGGTGCCGGCACCGGCATCTTGTCCTCGTGCGGACGAACGCTAATCTCTCCAGTGTCGGCACTCTTATCCGGCTGAAATGGGGGCAAGCATCATGAAAACCATCGTCGCCGGCGTTCTGGATATTGGCTATCATGAAAGCGGTCGGGTGGACGGTACGCCGGTCATCCTGCTGCACGGATTTCCCTATGATGCCCATGCCTATGACGGCGTCGCCGAGCGGCTGGCGGCGGCCGGCAAGCGCTGCATTGTTCCCTTCCTGCGAGGCTATGGCCCGACCCGCTTCCTCGATCCCGACACGCCGCGCTCCGGCGAGCAGGCTGCCCTCGGCGCCGACCTCCTGGCGATGTTGGATGCGCTGTCGATCCCGTCAGCCGTTCTCGCCGGCTACGACTGGGGCGGCCGGGCCGCCTGCGTCGTCGCAGCCCTGTGGCCGGAAAGGGTGCGCGGGCTGGTCAGCGGCGGCGCGGGCTACAACATCCAGCATATCGCGCAGGCCGGTCAGCCGGCCGATCCGGAGACCGAGCACCGGTTCTGGTACCAGTATTACCTTCATGGCGCGCGCGGCGCAGCTGGCCTTGCGACTGACCGCCGCGCCTTCTGCCAACTGCTCTGGCGCCTGTGGTCGCCGAGCTGGTCCTTTGACGCGGAGACCTTCGAGCGCAGCGCCGCTGCCTTCGACAACCCGGATTTCGTCGCCACCGTCGTCCACTCATACCGCCACCGCTTCGGCCTCGCCCCAGGCGATCCGGCCTATGCCGAGATCGAGCGCCGGCTTGCCCTCCAGCCCGATATCGCGGCGCCGACCATCGTTCTGCAGGGCGCCGACGACGGCGTCGACCCGCCCGGTGATACCGATACCGCGGCGTCGCACTTCAGCGGCCCCTATGAGCGCCGTATCCTCCCGGCGCCGGTCACAACCTGCCGCAGGAGATGCCGGACGAATTCGCGGATGCCGTGCTTGCTGTGAGCTAGTCGCGCTGCCGTCCCGCCGGTGAGGGGGGCAGCCGGTAGTCCGACGGCGCGGACGAGGCGCCGCCTGAACACAAACCTCCTGTGGGCGATAGGCGTCGCCCGCCCGATTGCGGTTGTCTTGACGGCGCCCCGGCGGATAGGGTGGCGGCTTGTTTTGGGACAGATAAAACCGTGAACGAACGCATCGCCACAAGGATCGAGCCTTTCTCGGCCATCGAGCTTGCCACCGAGGAAAGCCGGGCCTCGGCAACGCCGATGATGGAGCAATTCATCGAGATCAAGGCGAACAATCCGGATTCGCTGCTTTTCTACCGGATGGGTGATTTCTACGAGCTGTTCTTCGAGGATGCCGTCGAGGCGTCGCGGGCACTCGGCATCACGCTGACCAGGCGCGGCCAGCACATGGGCCAGGACATCCCGATGTGCGGCGTGCCGGTGCATGCTTCCGACGATTACCTGCAGAAGCTGATTTCGCTTGGCTTCCGCGTGGCCGTCTGCGAGCAGATCGAGGATCCGGCGGAGGCGAAAAAGCGCGGCGGCAAGTCTGTCGTCAAGCGGGACGTGGTCCGACTGGTGACACCCGGCACGATAACCGAGGAAAAGCTGCTCTCGCCCTCGGAATCCAACTACCTGATGGCGCTCACCCGCATCCGCGGGGGCAGTGAGCCGCAGCTGGCGCTCGCCTGGATCGATATTTCCACCGGCATCTTCCGGCTGGCCGAGACCGACCAATCGCGCCTGCTCTCCGACATCATCCGTATCGAGCCGCGCGAACTGATCCTGCCCGATACCATGTTCCACGATCCGGAGCTGAAGCCGGTGTTCGACGTTCTCGGACGCGTCGCCGTGCCGCAGCCGGCCGTGCTGTTCGACAGCGCCAGCGCCGAAGGGCGCATTACCCGCTATTTCGGCGTCGCCACGCTCGATGGCTTCGGCAGCTTCACCCGCGCCGAACTTGCCGCCGCTGCTGCCGCCGTCGCCTATGTCGAAAAGACCCAGCTTGCCGAGCGCCCGCCGCTCGGTCGGCCAGAGCGCGAGAGCGGCGCCTCGACGCTGTTCATCGACCCCGCCACCCGCGCCAATCTGGAGCTGGTGCGCACGCAGTCCGGCGATCGTAACGGCACGCTGCTGAAGGCCGTCGATCGTACAGTGACCGGCGGTGGCGCACGGCTCCTCGCCGAACGGCTGATGTCACCGTTGACCGACCCCATAAGGATCAATGCCCGGCTCGATTCCATCGGCTTCTTGCTTGAAGAGCCATCGCTGTGCGCCGATCTCCGGGCAGCCCTGAAGCACGTCCCGGACATGCCGCGCGCCCTGTCGCGACTGGCGCTCGATCGCGGCGGGCCGCGTGATCTCTTTGCCATCGCTCAAGGGCTGCGGGCCGCCCTTGATATCGCTGGGATGCTGGGTGGCGCCATGCTTCCGAGCGAGCTCGACGACGCGCTGGCCGGATTGAAGACATTGCCGGCCGAGCTGGAAGGGCAGCTGACCGCCATGCTCGCCGACGAATTGCCGCTGTTGAAGCGAGACGGCGGTTTCCTTCGGCCCGGCGCCGATGCCGAACTCGATGCGGTGCGGGCCCTGCGCGATCAGTCGCGGCGCGTCATCGCCGGGTTGCAGCTGCAATATGCCGAGGAAACTGGCATCAAGTCGCTAAAGATCAAGCATAACAACGTGCTTGGCTATTTCATCGAGGTCACGGCCGGTAGCGCAGGCCCGATGACGGACACGCCTGAAGCCAAGGGGCGCTTCATCCATCGCCAGTCGATGGCCAATGCCATGCGCTTCACCACATCGGAGCTCGCCGATCTCGAGAGCCGTATTGCCAATGCCGGCGGCCAGGCGCTGGCGATCGAGCTCAAGGCCTTCGAGGACATGGTGACGGCGGTGGTCCGCAGGGCGGAGGCAATCAAGGCCGGCGCCCGGGCGCTTTCCGTCATCGACGTCGCAGCTGGTCTGGCGCTCCTGGCAGAGGAGCAGGCCTATTGCCGACCTGCAGTCGACGATTCGAAAATGTTTGCGATCGGTGGCGGCCGTCATCCCGTGGTCGAGCAGGCTCTGCGCCGCCAGTCGGCCGGCCCGTTCGTTGCCAACAACTGCGATCTGTCGCCTGGCGAAGGCGGTCGCGACGGCGCCATCTGGCTGCTGACGGGTCCGAACATGGGCGGTAAATCGACCTTTCTGCGCCAGAACGCGCTGATCGCCATCCTCGCGCAGATGGGATCTTTCGTACCGGCGACCTCGGCGCATATCGGCATCGTCGACCGGCTGTTTTCCCGCGTCGGGGCTTCCGACGATCTTGCCCGCGGCCGCTCGACCTTCATGGTAGAGATGGTCGAGACGGCGGCCATCCTCAACCAGGCAAGCGACCGCTCGCTGGTCATCCTCGACGAGATCGGCCGCGGCACCGCCACCTTTGATGGTCTGTCGATCGCTTGGGCGGCGGTCGAGCACCTGCATGAGGTCAACCGTTGCCGTGGCCTGTTCGCGACCCACTTCCATGAACTCACCGCACTATCCGAAAAGCTCGCGCGGCTCGGCAATGCCACGATGCGAGTGAGGGAGTGGGACGGAGAGGTCATTTTCCTGCACGAGGTCGGACCCGGTGCGGCCGATCGGTCCTATGGAATCCAGGTGGCGCGCCTGGCCGGGCTTCCGGCATCCGTCGTTGCCCGCGCCCGCGATGTGCTGACCCGGCTGGAGGATGCCGATCGGAAAAACCCCGCAAGCTCCTTGATCGACGACCTGCCGCTGTTCCAGGTAGCGGTCCGCCGCGACGAGGCAGCGCGCGCGCGTGGAACGTCCAAGGTGGAAGAGGCGTTGAAGGCCATCGACCTTGATGACTTGACGCCACGCGCCGCCCTTGACGCGCTCTACGATTTGAAGAAGAAGCTCAGTGAGGCCGGCTGACGTCGGAAACAGGATCGTGCCATGCATATCGAAAACTTGCTGACCGAAGTGCGGAAACTCTCTGATCGCTTCGCCATACCGGAAGCCCGGCCGAAGCCGGAGGCCCCGGTCGAGTGGCATTCCGCGCGCGGCCTGCTTGACATCGTGCTCGCCTGCGGCCGCATCTCGGATATCTCGACCCGCATCGCGACGGCTGGCTATTGGGAGTGCGATCGCGACCTGTTGGCCAAGATCGGCGCCCAGTCTCGCCAGATCCTTTATCATATCAATGACATGAAGGCGATCGAGGCCAAGAATATCACCGAGGGCCGTTGCGAGCCCTGAGCGGATCTCAGCTGCCCGGGCACCAATACGTGGCGGCTGTCTGAACCTTCGCCAAATATAAAGACTCTGGTTTTTATGATGCCTGTCAATTGCGGGGCAAAAGGGCTATAGCGCATGGCGATGAAAAGTGAGGCCCTCGAGCAGCGAGTGGCCGACAGCGGACAGGACATCACGCGGCGCGGCATGGTGAGCATCGATTATCCCGACATCCTGGATGTGGCGGCCCTGCGCGCCGAATGCGAGGCGGTCATTTCCAAACACACCGGGACCCGCAGCGAACTGCGCAATGCCCTCCTGCCACCGTTGAAAAAGGCAAGCCAGGAGGCGCGCGAGCGCTGCAGGCTGCGGCTTTTCGCCCGTGGCAGCGGGCTTGATTGCGCCCATCGGATTTCCTGGCTGCAGGACCAGCTCATCAATGTCCTCTATGACGTCGCCGTAACCCAGGTCTATCCCGGCCAGGAGAACAGGTTCGCCGTGACTGCCGTCGGCGGCTATGGCCGCGATACGCTGGCGCCGGGCTCGGATATCGATCTGCTCTTCCTCTTCGCGCCCAAGCCGGAGGACGATACCCACAAGGCCGTCGAGTTCATGCTCTATGTCCTCTGGGACATGGGGTTCAAGGTCGGCCATGCCACCCGCACCATCGAAGAGTGCATTCGGCTTTCCAAATCCGACATGACGATCCGCACCGCCATCCTCGAGATGCGCTTCATTTGTGGTAGCCCGCAGCTGGCGATCGAGCTTGAAAACCGTTTTGACAGGGAAATCGTGGTTGGTACGGGCCCTGAGTTCGTGGCCGCCAAATTGGCCGAGCGTGACGAGCGCCATCGCAAGGCCGGCGATACCCGTTACCTTGTCGAGCCGAATGTCAAGGAAGGCAAGGGTGGCCTGCGCGACCTGCACACGCTGTTCTGGATTTCCAAATACTACTACCACGTCCGCGACACCATCGAGCTGGTCAAGCTCGGCGTCCTGTCGAAGAGCGAGTACCGGCTGTTTGAGAAGGCCGACGATTTTCTCTGGGCGGTCCGCTGCCACATGCACTTCCTGACCAACAAGGCCGAGGAACGGTTGTCCTTCGACATCCAGCGCGACATCGCCGAGGCGCTCGGTTACCACGCGCGCCCGGGTCTCTCCGCGGTCGAACGGTTCATGAAGCATTACTTCCTGGTGACCAAGGATGTTGGCGACCTCACGCGGATTCTTTGCGCCGCGCTCGAGGATGAGCAGGCCAAGGCGACGCCGGGGCTGTCGGGCGTGCTTAGCCGCTTTACGCACCGGACGCGCAAGATTGCCGGCTCGCTTGAATTCGTCGAGGATCGCGGCCGGATTGCGCTCGCCAACCCGGATGTCTTCAAGCGCGATCCGGTCAGCCTGATCCGCCTCTTCCATGTCGCCGACATCAACAATCTCGAATTCCACCCCGACGCACTGAAGCGGGTGACCCGTTCGCTGTCGTTGATCGACAATCGCTTGCGTGAGGACGAGGAGGCCAATCGGCTGTTCCTGTCGATCCTGACGTCGCGCCGCGATCCGGCGCTGATCCTGCGCCGCATGAACGAGGCCGGCGTGCTCGGCCGCTTCATCCCGGAGTTCGGCAAGATCGTCGCGATGATGCAGTTCAGCATGTATCATCACTATACGGTCGACGAACACTTGATCCGCGCCGTTGCCATCCTGTCGGAGATCGACAAGGGCAAGGCCGAGGAAATCCATCCTCTGGTCAACAAGCTGATGCCGCATGTCGAAGACCGCGAGGCGCTTTACGTCGCCGTGCTTCTCCACGACGTCGCCAAGGGTCGGCTTGAAGACCACTCGATTGCCGGCGCCAAGGTGGCGCGCAAGCTGGCACCCCGGTTTGGCCTGTCGCCGAAGCAGACCGAGTTGGTCGTCTGGCTGATCGAGGAGCACCTGACGATGTCGATGGTCGCCCAGACGCGCGATCTCAACGACCGCAAGACGATCATCGATTTTGCCGACCGGGTGCAGTCGCTCGAACGGCTGAAGATGCTGGTCATCCTCACCGTCTGCGATATCCGCGCCGTCGGTCCCGGCGTCTGGAACGGCTGGAAGGGCCAGCTGCTGCGCACGCTCTATTACGAGACGGAGCTGCTGCTGGCCGGCGGCTTTTCCGAAGTGTCGCGCAACGAGCGTGCCAAATACGCCGCCGAAGCCCTGTTTGCGGCCCTGTCCGACTGGAGCGAAAGCGAGCGCGAGACCTACGTAAAGCTGCATTACCAGCCCTACCTGTTGTCGGTATCGCTGGAGGATCAGATCCGCCACACCCGCTTCATCCGCCAGACCGACGAGGCGGGCCAGGTGTTGGCAACCATGGTTCGGACCGACAGCTTTCACGCCATCACCGAAATCACCGTGCTGTCGCCGGACCATCCGCGCCTTCTGGCGGTCATTGCCGGCGCCTGCGCTGCGTCAGGCGCCAACATCGTCAACGCGCAGATATTCACCACCGCCGACGGCCGGGCGCTGGACACCATCCATGTCAGCCGCGAGTTTGCCGATGACGCCGACGAATTGCGCCGCGCCGCAACCATCGGGAAGATGATCGAGGACGTCCTCTCCGGCCGCAAGCTGCTGCCGGAGGTGATCGCCAACCGCACCAAGCTCAAGCGCAAGAGCAAGGCCTTCGTCGTGGTGCCGTCGGCGACGATCTCCAACTCATTGTCCAACAAGTTCACCGTTGTCGAAGTCGAGGGCCTCGATCGCACCGGCCTCTTGTCCGAGGTCACCGCTGTACTGTCCGACCTGTCGCTCGATATTCACTCGGCCCGCATCACCACCTTCGGCGAGAAGGTCATAGATACCTTCTATGTCACCGATCTGGTCGGCCAGAAGATTTCCAACGAGAACAAGCGCGGCAATATCATCGCACGCTTGCGGGCTGTCATGGCCGGCGAGGAGGACGAACTGCGCCAGCGCATGCCTTCGGGCATCATCGCTCCCTCGGAGACAATCGAAAAGGCGCGGTAGCCGATGCTGTCGAATGCACGTATGAAGCCCGCCAGGCCGGCAACAGCCGGCTCACGCCTCTCGCGTGCTTCCTCTTATTCCTGTCTAAGGCTTGGGAACGAGAGCGCGGCAACGAGACAGTGCCCCGCAAACCATTGACGCCCACTGACACGATGGAAACGTAAACGCATGAGCCTCGTTCGCAAATTCGCCACCGTCGGCGGCGCAACGCTGGGCAGCCGCATCTTCGGCTTTGCCCGTGAGACCCTGATGGCAGCAGCGCTTGGAACAGGACCGATGGCGGACGTGTTCTACGCGGCGTTTCGTTTCCCAAACCTGTTTCGCCGGCTGTTTGCCGAAGGCGCCTTCAACGCCGCCTTCGTGCCGTTGTTTGCCAAGGAGATCGAGGCGAACGGCATAGACGGCGCCAAGCGCTTTTCCGAGGAGGTCTTCGGCGTCCTGTTCTCCGTGCTGTTCCTCATCACTGTCGTGATGGAACTTTCCATGCCGCTCCTGGTGCGCTTCATCATTGCGCCGGGCTTCGCCGACGATCCGGACAAGATGTCGATCACCATCCGCATGGCGGCGGTGATGTTTCCCTATCTGATGTGCATGTCGCTGACGGCGATGATGAGCGGCATGCTCAATTCGCTGCATCATTTCTTCGCCGCCGCCATCGCGCCCGTCTTCCTCAACGTGGTGATGATCAGCGCGCTGCTTTACGCGCTATACGTCGGCTCGCCGCCGCTCGACACCGCCTGGTACATGTCCTGGGGCGTGCTGGTGGCCGGCATCTTGCAGTTGGCCGTGGTCTACTTCGGCGTGCTGCATGCCGGCATCTCGATCGGCATCCGCTTTCCGCGCATCACGCCGAACGTCAAGCGCCTGCTGATTCTCGCCGTTCCGGCCGCCATCACCGGCGGCATCACCCAGATCAACCAGATGATCGGCCAGGCCATCGCCTCGTCGCGCGAAGGCGCCATTGCCGCCCTGCAATATGCCGACCGTATCTACCAGTTGCCGCTCGGCGTCGTCGGCGTTGCCGTCGGTGTGGTGCTACTGCCGGAACTCGCCCGCTCGCTGAAGAGCGGCAATCTGCGCGAGGCCGGCAATCTGCAGAATCGCTCGATCGAATTCGTGCTGTTCATGACCATCCCGGCTGCCTTCGCGCTGTGGATCCTGTCTGACGAAATCATCCGCCTGCTCTACGAGCGCGGTGCCTTCCACGCACAGAACACCGCCGTCGTCGGCGCCATCCTGGCGATCTACGGCATTGGCCTGCCGGCTTTCGTGATGATCAAGGCGCTGCAGCCGGGCTTTTACGCGCGCGAGGATACCAGGACGCCGATGCGCTTTTCGGCGGTCGCGGTTGCCGTCAATTGCGCCACGGCCCTGACGCTGTTTCCCTACATGGGCGCGCCCGGCATTGCGGTGGCGGAGGCAACGGCCGGCTGGATCAGCACGGTCCTGTTGTTCGGCACGCTGCTCTATCGCGGCCATCTGGTCTGGGAATGGGCGCTTGCCCGCCGTGCCGCGCTGCTGATCGTCTCCGCCGCGGTGATGGGCGGCGTGATCTATTATCTCAAGCAGCGCTGGGCGCCCGAACTCGCCTCGGGTGCAGCGCTGACCACGAAACTCGGCACGCTCGGCCTGCTCATCGCCATCTCGATGCTCGTCTACTTCGCCACCGCCTTCCTGATCGGCGGCGCCAACCTCGGCATGATCCGCCGCAATCTCAACCGCAAGCCAAAGGCCACGACGCCTGGCCCGGACCAGCCGAAGCCCGAGTGACCGATCGCGAAGCAACACCTGTGCGGAGGGCGGCGAGACGCCCTCCGTTAGCCCATCGGCAGCCTTAGAGCTAGGCGACGTTCTGGAGTTGCGCCTCGCCGTCGTGCAGGAAGCAGGCTTTGCTGAATATGCCGAGGTCGACCAGATTGGGTAGCCGGATGTCTCTTATGTCGGGCAGACGCCTGTCCTCGTGATCGAACGCACGATCGATCTGCGATATGAAGCCGAGCACCACACCCGTCCTGTCGGCAAAGGCTTTGAGCACTGTGAGCTGTTCGGCAAGGGCGGGCTTGCTTCTCTGCTGGTCGAGCAGTTGCAGATAGTCGATCACGGCGAGGGTGCCGCGCTTCATCCCGGCAAGATGATGGACAACATAATCCGCGCAGATCCCGTCGGACGTGACGACGTCGATCGTGTCGCTGACACGAGGCGTTCCTTCATCGAGGGATTGGATCTGCTTCCGGGCCTGGGCCTCGGTCAGCTCCAGAGTGAAAAAGACCGCCTGTCGCCCAGCCCTGACGGCATCGAGCAAAAGCTGAATCCCAAGGGTGGTCTTGCCGTGTCCGCGTCGGCTGGCAAGCAGAAGGAGATCGCCGTCGTCCAGCCGCGACAGGATCGTTCTCGACAGCGATCCCGCCGCCATATGCGATGACAGCGCGCTCCATCGAGCAAACCCCTCTTCGCGGGCTATCTGATCCAGTGCATCATGCAGCGGAAGCTTGGTGTCCCGTGCCATCAGCTTGGCGCGGCGTTTCAATTGGAAAATGGGCGCAGAAAGTTTCATCGAAGGCCTCCATAGCGAGCTGAAACGCAACCCCTCCTCATGCGGTGCCCGAACGGATGGTTCGACGATGGTGATGTCACCCTGCACGTGCGGTACTTCCCCGAAAGGAGGGGGGAGGCGTGGGTCGAGCCTTGGATGCAGGCTAGACAGGCCGTTGATTCGTGGCAAGCGCCGATCGCCGCACCAGATCCAATTGCCGGCCAGGCTGCGGCCGCAACAGATCCGGTTCAACCTGTCTGGAGCTAAGTTTGGGAGGACGTCCGCGTCTCCTCGAAGGCCTGCCGGGCCAGCGGGCTGAGATAGGGCCGAAACAGGGCGGAAACTTGGTTGATGCCCCAGGCGAGATGGTCCTCGTTGAGCTCGGGCACCCGTTGCTGCAGGTTCAAATAGACTGCCCAGTAGGTGGCGACAATCCACACATTGGCGAGCAGGGGTTGGCGATCCTCGGAAGGCACGCTGATCAGTTCTTCGCTCTCCATGCGGCCGAGAATTTCCTCAAGCGCATGGCCCATCAATCGGCTCACGGTCTGTATCTTATCGGCAAGCGAGGGGGCGACGGCGAGGAGATCGATGAGATCGCGGAACAGGAAGCGATAGTCCCAGACGAGCGAAAACCACTGGCGCAAAAATCCGGCATAGCGCGCGGGGTCGTCCGATGGGGCCGAACTTGCCCCTGCGACAAAGGCCGCAGCCGCTCCTTCGAAGCGCGAGAAGAGGCCGGATATCAACGCTTCCTTGGTGCGGAAGTGATAATAAAGATTGCCTTCGTTAATCTCGACTGTTCCGGAAATTTCCGATGTCGTGACGCGGCTAGGACCTTTTTCGTTGAAGAGCAGGAGCGTGGCGTCGAGGATTCTGTCGCGGGTCGAGGGGCGGTTTTGCGCGCGCGCCTTCTTCTTCGTTTCGTCTTTCATGCCGCCCTCTTGCAATATTAAGGTAATCACCTTATTTTACTTAAGGTGCATACCTTAGGAAAAGGTACCGGAGATTTCCGGTTGGAACAAGGAGCCAGATATGAGCGCGTCCATCGACGTCCCATCTTCCGAACGCCTTCCTTTCCTGCGGGGAAGATCGACGGCGGCTACCGTCCTTGCCATGATCAGGAACCCGCTCGAGGCCTTGCCGCCGGAAGTCTTCGTCGAACCGGTGGTCTTCACGCGCACCGCCGGCAGGACGCAGGTGTTCCTGTCCGACCCGACCCTCATTCACGAAGCGCTGGTCAAGAATGCGGATGCCCTGGGCAAGGGCGAAAACGTCAGGCGCGCCCTGGGCCCGGCCCTCGGCAAGGGCCTCCTGACCGCCGATGGCGCCCATTGGAAATGGCAGCGACAGGCGGTCGCCGGCGCGTTCCGCCATGACAAGCTGATCGAATTGCAGCCGGCAATGATTGCGGCAGCCGAAGTCACCCGCGATCGGCTTTTGGCGGCCAACGGTACGGCGCTCGATATCGGCCATGAGATGATGCGGACGACCTTCGACATCATCGTCGAGACGATGATGTCGGGTGGCCACGGCATCGATGTCGGGAAGGTCGAGCAGGGCATCACCGATTATCTGAAACCAAGCGGCTGGACATTCGCGCTTGCGATGCTCGGCCTGCCCGAATGGGTTCCTTTTCCAGGGCGCGGCAAGGCGCGCGAGGCTGTTGCCTTTCTTCGCTCCAGCCTGGCTCGCGTGATAGCCACCCGCCGTAAAACGCCCGATGAGCGCTTCGACCTTGTATCGATGCTGCTCGCGGCGTCCGATCCCGAAACCGGCCGGAGCATGAGCGACGACGAGATCGTCGACAACCTCATGACCTTCATCACGGCGGGGCATGAGACGACGGCGTTGGGGCTGGCCTGGACACTCCATCTTCTTTCCCGGCACCCGGAATACGAAGCGAAGGTTCTTGAAGAAATTGCTGCAGTTACGGAAGGCCAGCCGCTCCGTGCCGAGCATGTCGCAAGGCTGAACTACACGAAGCAGGTTTTTTCGGAAGCCATGCGCCTCTATCCGCCGGCGCCGATCATCACCCGCACCGCATTGCGGGACTTCAGGCTGGGCGCCTTCACAATCCCGGCCGGCACGAACCTTCACGTTCCGATCTATGCCGTCCACCACCATGTGTCATTGTGGCCAAATCCCGAGACCTTCCAGCCCGATCGCTTTGCCCCTGATGCCGCAAAGGATCGCCACCGATACGCCTATATGCCCTTCGGCGCCGGACCTCGGGTCTGCATCGGCAATGCCTTTGCCATCATGGAGGCGGTGGCCATCCTCGCGGTCATTCTGCCCGCCATCCGGCTCGCCAATCCAAGCGCGGCGCGGCCGAAAGCCATTATGAAAGTCACGCTGCGCCCGAAGGAACGTTTGCTGATGACCGTTCAGGCGCGCGCCTAGCTTTGCAAGCGCAGATTATCCGACGGGCTGCCTTCGCTTGCGGCGCAGCGCAGGCTATACGCAAGGTTCGTAATTTAGGACGTAATGGCGGGAATGCGGCTCGCGATATTCGTTTTGCGCGGCAATGAGTGCCTCGACGCGGGATCGATGGGGGCTGCGTTCGATGCAGTATGATTGGGCCGGAATCCGCACGAAGCGGATCAGACGAATGAAGCAGGTATCGCTGACCTTCGTCAGCATGGTGTTGCTCTGTTGGGTAAAGCTCCACCTTCGGTGACCGTCTGGCTTCGGGGAGAAACTCGACTGAGCCACTGCCTCCCGCCTTCGGGTTAAGGAGTGGCTCCCGCTCGAAGCGAAATGCCGCGTCGTCGTCTGAAACAGGCACTGTTCGCTTTGGCGCACAGCCCGTGCGGTTTACTCCCATTTTCGCAAATGCCGAACTGGCCTATCTCCAAGTCTCAACAACGAGGAGAGAGCCTATGTCCAGCCTAGATCAATTGTCCACCTTCGCCCTTGGTAGCCGCAGCGTACGGCGTCTCGGCTATGGCGCCATGCAGCTTGCTGGCCCCGGAGTGTTTGGGCCGCCGAAGGATCATGACGCGGCTCTTGCGGTTCTGCGCGAGGCTGTCGCTGCTGGCGTCAACCACATTGACACCAGCGACTTCTACGGACCGCACGTCACCAACCAGCTTATCCGCGAGGCACTTCATCCCTATGGCGACGATCTCGTCATTGTCACGAAGATCGGTGCGAAGCGCGGCGAGGACGCCTCCTGGAATCCTGCCTTTTCCACCGATGAACTGACCGCCGCCGTCCACGACAACCTGCGCAATCTCGGTCTCGACGTGCTCGAGGTGGTCAACCTGCGCATCATGTTCGATGTCCACGGTCCGGCCGAAGGCTCGATCGAGGCGCCGCTGACGGCACTGGCAGAACTGCAGCGCCAGGGCCTGGTGCGCCACGTCGGTCTCAGCAACGTCACGGCGACGCAGATTGCCGAGGGGCGGAGGATCACGGAGATCGTCTGCGTCCAGAACATGTACAATCTGGCCCATCGGCAAGACGACGGCTTGATCGACGATCTGGCCCGCGACGGCATTGCCTACGTGCCGTTCTTCCCGCTTGGCGGTTTCAGCCCGCTGCAGTCTTCGACGCTCAACGAAGTCGCCGCCGGGCTCGGTGCTACGCCGATGCAGGTCGCGCTGGCGTGGTTGCTGCACCGTTCGCCAAACATCCTGCTGATCCCGGGCACCTCCTCGGTCGGCCATCTCCAGGAAAACCTCGCGGCCAAGGACATCGTACTCACGGACGAGGTGCTGGCGAAGCTGGACGGCGTCTCCGCCGCGTAAGCCTCAGGTACCACAAACACGACATCCTCCCTTGCCGGCGGGCAAGGGAGGATGTCGTTGGCGCAGAACTGCTCGAAGGCGCCGGGATCTCCGGCGCCTTCGATGTTGCGTTAGATGTCCCTTCTGACGGAAGCCGGGATGGCGCGCGTGCCGACCGAACCACCGAACCACGATGCGATGGCACCGAGCAGCAGGGCGAAAAACGCGAGGATGGCGCCGCTGGAGACAACCTTGGTGGCCGTCTGGGCCGCATCGATGGCACGCTGCTTGGCAGCTTCCACGTTCGCTTTATAGGTTGCCTCGTACTGGGCGACCTGTGCCTTTGCCTGATCGACCGGAATGTTCTGCGCCTTGGCGATCGCATCGGCGGCGCGGTTGCGGGCGTCTTCAGCCTTTGCCTGGTCGCCGGTCAGGGCAGCCTGCACGGCGCTGACGGCAGCGGCACGCAGCGCCTCGGGATCGTTGCCACCGCTGGCATTGCGGATCTGCTTCTCGATGTCAGCCATCGGGTTGTTCGCATTGGCAGCCACCGGAGCGGCAGCAGTAACCGCCGTGCCGGCAGTCTGGCCAATGCCGCCCAGCATGCTGCCGAGGCCGCTGAATGCGCCGCCGACAACAGCACCGATCGAGGTCGTCAGCAGGTAAAGGATGACGAGCGTGGTGACGGCCCAGGTGGTCAGGCCATGGTAGGAACCCGTCGACTTGCTCGGGCGACCGGACAGGCGACCGGCGACGTAAGCGCCGATGAACGCTGCGATCAGGCCGGCAACTACGAACCAGATGCCGCCGCCGATCGAGAAGGAGCTTGCGGTTGGATTGTCGTATTTGGCCGGGTCGATGACAGCGGCGCCGACGCCAACGCCGAGCAGGTTGAGCAGGAACTGAACCGCAAGCGCAACGGCCACGCCGGCGAAGATCGCGCCCCAGGAAATTTTATTGAAGAAAGCCGTGTCGCTGGGGTCGATTGCGTAAGCGGGTTCGGCGCGGCGGTTGAGGCCAACGGGTTCGGTCATAGGTGAGATCCTGATGTTGGAGTGTTAGTCGAGGAAGACCCGCATCTGAAGGCGGTCATGGCCGATCACTTCGGATGCAATTCTTTTGATGGTGGAGATGCACGTGTCGTCGCCCGCCGTACCCTCGATCAAGATCAAGGGACCGGCTGCCGATACGAGCAGGTTCGAGGTATCGAAATGACACCCGGATCGGATGGCGCTCATCACCGCTGACGCGATGGAGAAGTCGCCGATCGGTCGGCAAGGCGGCTGCCAGTGGGGGAAGATTTGGAACACGCGAGGCCCTCACTGCGCGGAAGCCACTCTATAGAAAATCAGGCATCACGCGGAGCTCGATCGCCCCGCGTGGGCCGGCAATCAGAGCTTCTTGTTGAGATAGTCCGACGCGTTCTGCGCACCATCCTTGACAGCGGCCTTTGCGTCGCCGGCAGCCTGCTGGCCTTCGCCCTTGAGTTCCTGCAGCTTGCCTTCGGCCTGCAGCTTCTCGCTGCCGACCAACTTGCCAACGCCCTGCTTGATGTTGCCGATCGCTTCGTTTGCGAGACCGGATGCCTTGTCTGTGGTGCTGCTCATGAAATGCCTCATTTGGCGATGTTGATTTGCACCGCTTCAATGCAATTGCTGAATTTTAGTTCCGCGAGCAGCGTGAAAATATTAGCACAGTGAGATGTATGCCTGGACGCCTGCAAACCCAGGTTGTTCTGCACCAGAAGGCGCGGCATCAGCCGGTCTCAAACGCCCCGCAGGCAAGCGTGATCCGGCCAGACGCGGGGCACCGGTTTGGGGAAGATGCTAACCGGCGAGCCGCGCCCAACGCTCGTGGTCGCGCCATTCGCCGGCGATCTTGAGATAGTCTCTGGAAGAGCCTTCGCGGTGAAATCCGGCGCGCTGCACCAGCGACAATGAGGCGATATTGTCAGGCTGGATGTTGGCTTCCAGCCTGTGCAAGCCGATTTCCTCGAAGGCATGCCTGCAGACGCTGTCTACAGCCTCGGTCATGAAACCCTTCCGCGCAAATTCGGCAACGCCGTAATAGCTCAGATACCCGCTTCGGAATGCGCCCCATACAATTTCGCTGATATTCACCACGCCGACAACCGAGCCGCTGTTTCGCTCGCGCCCGACGAAACCGAGGTTCGGCCCCGTGATCGTCTTGGCGTACCAAGCGTCAAAGCCATCCATATCCGTGAATGGAGCAGTCCAGGGCGCGTGAAGCGTCTGGCTCTTTCTGTTCGCGTCGATAAGCTCTTCGGCATCCGAGATCTGGACGCGCTGGATTTGGATGTTCGTCATATTCTTCTTCTTGTCCGGGAGACCATGCAGGGAAGCTACGGAGGCCGGTGAGTTGCCGATCCGCGCCCTCATACCGACAGGGCGTGACCCTGTTCAAGCGACCGTCAAAGGCCTATGCCTGCACCCACATCTTCGGCCATTCACAGGAGCAGCCGTTGTCCGACCGGTCCATCTTTCTCGTCACCCTCGTCGTCGATGACTACG
The DNA here is from genome assembly GCF_049472505.1 of Rhizobium sp. HT1-10. Taxonomy (NCBI): domain Bacteria; kingdom Pseudomonadati; phylum Pseudomonadota; class Alphaproteobacteria; order Hyphomicrobiales; family Rhizobiaceae; genus Rhizobium; species Rhizobium sp. HT1-10. Next base: position 484,914 of record NZ_JBCEBQ010000004.1, read on the forward strand.
ATACCGCCAAGGCCTTCTATTGCGGCGCTCTCGGTTTCGACTGCCTGCAGGACGAAGTCCAGCCGGATGGCAAGCGCTGGCTGGTGGTTCGCCCAGTGGGCGAGGCGGGGGCGTCCCTGCTGCTGGCGAGAGCCGACAGCGAGGTGCAGCAGGCGGCGGTCGGCAACCAGACCGGCGGACGTGTCGGGTTCTTCCTCAAGACCGACGATTTCGACCGCGACCACGCCGCCATGGTCGCCAAGGGTGTGGCCTTTCTCGAGACGCCGCGGCGCGAGGTCTACGGGACAGTCGCGGTCTTCGCGGACCCCTACGGCAATCGCTGGGATCTGATCCAGCATTCCCTCTGAAATGCCGCTTGATCGGCGTCTTTTCGCCGTGCATAAGCCTCGGCGTTAGCAACATGGGCGAGAAGCCCTGGGGCCTTCCACAAGCCTATTGAGGACGATATGACCGAATTCAAGAAACTCGTATTCTCCGGCGTGCAGCCGACCGGCAACCTGCATCTCGGCAACTATCTCGGCGCCATCAAGAAGTTCGTGGCGCTGCAGGAAAACAACGATTGCATCTATTGCGTCGTCGACATGCACGCGCTGACGGCGCAGCTGGTGCACGAGGACATGCCGAGCCAGATCCGCTCGATCACCGCGGCCTTCCTCGCCTCCGGCATCGACCCGGCCAAGCATATCGTCTTCAACCAGTCGGCCGTGCCGCAGCACGCCGAACTCGCCTGGATCTTCAATTGCGTCGCCCGCATCGGCTGGATGAACCGCATGACGCAGTTCAAGGACAAGGCCGGCAAGGATCGCGAGAACGCCTCGCTTGGGCTCTATGCCTATCCGAGCCTGATGGCTGCCGACATTCTGGTCTACCGCGGCACCCACGTGCCCGTCGGCGACGACCAGAAGCAGCACCTCGAGCTTGCCCGCGACATCGCCATGAAGTTCAACATGGACTATGCCGAGCACATCCGCCGCGCCGGCACGGGGCTGGACATCGTTGTCGGCGAGCAGCCGGTGCATGCCTTCTTCCCGCTGGTCGAGCCCTTGATCGACGGCCCTGCGCCGCGCGTCATGTCGCTGAAGGACGGCACCAAGAAGATGTCGAAGTCGGATCCGTCTGACCTGTCGCGCATCAACCTGATGGACGACGAGGAAACGATCTCGAAGAAGATCCGCAAGGCGAAGACCGATCCGGACGGCCTGCCGAGCGAGATTGCCGGCCTTGCCGGTCGCCCGGAAGCCGACAATCTCGTCGGCATCTATGCGGCGCTCGCCGACAAGACCAAGGCTGAGGTGCTTGCCGAATTCGGCGGCCAGCAGTTCTCGGTGTTCAAGCCGGCCCTGGTCGACGTCGCCGTCTCCACGCTGGCGCCGATCACCGGCGAGATGCGCCGGCTGATGGGCGATCCCGGCCATATCGACGCCGTTCTGCGCGATGGCGGTGCCCGCGCCCGCGCCCGCGCCGACGTCACGATGCAGCAGGTCAAGGACATCGTCGGCTTCATCTCTTAAAAGCTGCCGCAACGTGATCTCCCCCCTCGTGGGGGAGATGTCGGCCCGGCCGCCAGAGGGGGTCTCCGCGACTTCGGAATATGCGGCATAATCCCTCTGCAAGCTTCGAGATATACGCCCCCGCAAGGGTGGAGATCGAGCCGCGTCATCTTGCGATTTGCCGTTCCACATGTCATGGATAGCGCATGGTATCACAGCGACTTTCACGGCTCGAAGGCCATCGCCGCAAGTTCATGGCGGTGATCGACGGCACTCCCGAATGCCAGCGTGCCGTGCACTATGCCGGCCGGCGGGCGAAGAATACCAATGGCGGCCTTTTGCTGCTTTACGTCATTCCCGATGGTGATTTCCAGCAGTGGCTGGGGGTCGAGGAAATCATGCGCGCCGAAGCCCGCGAGGAGGCCGAGGCCGTCGTTGCCAAGGCTGCCCAGCTGGTGCGCGAGACGATCGGCATTGAGCCGGAAACGGTCATCCGCGAGGGCGACGTCGCCGAGCAGCTGAATGCCTTGATCGACGAGGACCGAGACGTCGCCATCCTGGTGCTCGCCGCAGGCTCCGCCAAGGAAGGGCCGGGTCCGCTGGTGTCCTCGGTCGCCGGAAGGGCCGCCGCTTTCCCGATCCCGGTCACCGTCCTGCCGGATTCGCTGACCAACGAGGAAATCGACGCGCTCTGTTAATCTGCCGGCTATGTCTGGACGATCAGGTTGCCGATTTGTTGAGTGTTGCGCTCTTGATTGGCAGGTCGAAAAGGCCTATTTTCTTTTGAAGAGTTCTAAAAGACGGGCCGGTTGCTTCCGACCGTCATGGAGATGACGATGTTCATTCAGACCGAATCCACGCCGAACCCCGCGACGCTGAAGTTCCTGCCTGGCAAGGTGGTGATGGAGAACGGCACGGCCGAGTTCCGCAGCGCCGCAGATGCCGAAGCCTCGCCGCTGGCCGCCCGCCTGTTCACGGTGCCCGGCGTCACAGGCGTTTATTTCGGCTATGATTTCATCAGCGTCTCCAAGGACGAGCAGGAATGGCAGCACCTGAAGCCGGCGATCCTCGGCTCGATCATGGAGCATTTCATGTCCGGCAAGCCGGTCATGGGCACTGCGTCTGCGCTGTCGGAAGCCACGGATGCCGATGGCGAGTTCTTTGCCGAAGGTGACGAATCGATCGTCCTGACGATCAAGGAGCTGCTGGACACCCGCGTTCGCCCGGCCGTGGCGCAGGATGGTGGCGACATCACCTTCCGCGGCTTCCGGGATGGCACGGTCTTCCTCAACATGAAGGGCTCCTGCGCCGGCTGCCCGTCTTCGACGGCGACGCTGAAGCATGGCGTGCAGAACCTCCTTCGCCATTTCGTCCCCGAAGTGCTGGAAGTCGAAGCCGTCTGATCGAGGCCTTGTCGGAAATTTCAGAAGATGATCGTACTGGCGCTTGATACCGCAGGCGTTGATTGCGCCGCCGCCGTCTATGACAGCGGCGGTGATCGCCTGCTCGGAGACATCACCGAGACTATCGGCAAGGGTCACGCCGAGCACCTGATCGCGCTGATCGATCGCGTGCTTGCAAAGGCCGGCCTGACGCTCGATCAGATCGAGCGCATCGCTGTCACTGTTGGACCAGGCTCCTTCACCGGCATCCGCGTCGGTGTCGCGGCTGCCCGTGGTTTCGCCCTTGCCCTCGGCATCCCGGCGGTCGGTGTCACAACGCTTGCCGTCATCGCAGCTGCCCATCAACCGCAGGCGGCGGGTCGCCCGATCCTGGTGGCGATGGATGCGAAGCGCGGAGAAGTCTACCTGCAGACCTTCGGCGCCGACGGGTTGCCGGTCAATGAGCCGCAGGCGATGCTGATCGAGGATGCGCAGGCGCTGGTGGCTGAATTCGATGGCCTGCTGGCAGGCTCCGCCGTGCCGCTGCTGCGCGCCGAGGTGGGAACCACCCCGATTGATACCGTTGCCAACGTCTTCCCGATCGCCGACGTCGCCCGGCTTGGCGCTGCAATGGAGGTCGGCGACAAGCCGAAGCCGCTCTATCTGCGCGGTCCAGATGCCAAGCCGCAGCTCGGCTTCGCGGTCGCGAGGCAGTAGGCCATGCTGCCATCCTTCCTGACGCGAAAACCGGAATACGAATTGGTCGCGATGGTATCGCGTGATTGCGCCGACGTTTCGGCGCTGCACAGCGCCCGTTTTCCGAAAGCCTGGGGCACGGGCGAATTCCACAGCCTTTTGTCGCAGGATCCGGTTTTCGGCTTCGTTGCCCGCCAGACCAACGGCAAGCCGGCGCTTTGCGGCTTCGTGCTTGCCCGCCATGTTGCCGATGAGGCGGAAATCCTCACGATAGCGGTGCAGCCGAGGCTCGGTCGCGCCGGTCTCGGCTGGCGGCTGATGCAGGCGGCCATGCGCGAGGCCCACCGGCGCGGCGGCGAAAGCATGTTCCTCGAGGTCGACGCCGGCAACCTGGCTGCGGTCGGGCTGTATCGAAAGCTGGGCTTCGACACGGTCGGCGAGCGCAAGGCCTATTACACGGATGCCTCCGGCGCAAAATCGACGGCGCTTGTCATGCGCCGCGATCTTCGCTAGTCCCTAGGATCGTATCCACGGGGCAGAAGAGCACATCGATGAATGATATCGCCAAATCGCTCGAGGAGCTTTGTGCCGAACGCGGCATGCGCATGACCGAGCAGCGGCGCGTCATCGCCCGGATTATCGCCGAGGCCGAGGACCATCCCGATGTCGAGGAACTGCATCGCCGCTCGGTGAAGATCGATTCGAAAATCTCGATCTCGACCGTCTATCGCACGGTCAAGCTGTTCGAGGACGCCGGCATCATCACCCGCCACGATTTCCGCGACGGCCGCTCGCGCTACGAGACCGTGCCGGAGGAGCATCACGACCACCTGATCGACCTGAAGACCGGCGATGTCGTCGAGTTTCATTCGCCCGAAATCGAAGCCCTGCAGGAGCGCATCGCCCGCGAACACGGCTTCCGCCTGGTCGGCCACCGGCTGGAGCTCTACGGCGTGCCGATCAAGAAGGATGAGCACTGAGTGCCCGAAGTCTGCGACAGGGCTGGACGAAGCTTATGCATTCGGAAACCGCAGCTTTGCGGTGAGTGCACCATTGGGCGAACGCCCCCCCACGTCCTCCCTCATTCCTGTGCTCGTCACAGGAATCCAGCCACGGCGCGTCTGCGCCGTGAGAGGGCCGACCTGAACTCCGCAGAAGCTCTCTCGCGCGCAAGGACTTGGGCGCACTGGATTCCTGTGACGAGCACAGGAATGAGGGAGGAGAGGGCGTGCAGCCATCCCAAAGTTGACAATGAGGCACGGTCAGCCACGGCGCGTCTGCGMYGTGAGAGGACCGACCTGAACTCCGCAGAAGTTTTCTCGCGCCCAAGGACTTGGGCGCACTGGATTCCTGTGACGAGCACAGGAATGAGGGAGGAGGGGGCGTGCAGCCATCCCAAAGTTGGCAATCAGGCCCGGTCAGCCACGGCGCGTCTGCGATGTGAGAGGACCGACCTGAACCCCGCAGAAGCTCTCTCGCGCCCAAGGACTTGGGCGCACTGGATTCCTGTGACACGCACAGGAATGAGGGCGGCGGTGGTAGGTACGCACCCGAAAACACTTGATGAGGCCCGGCCTTGATCCACCGGCTTCGCCTTGCCTTCGGTCTGTTGCTGGTGGTGGTCGCCAGCCTCTTCATGCTGCCGCTGCAATGTCTCTGTCTCTATTTCGACTGGAAGCTGCGCCGCTATCTGCCGCGCATCTGGCACCGCCTCGTCTGCTGGGTCTTCGGCTTGCGCATCCGGGTGCACGGCGCGCCGGACGGGCGCCGGCCGCTGATGCTGGCCTCGAACCACTCCTCCTGGCTCGACATTCTCGTGCTGTCGGCCGTCGCCGATGTCGCATTTATCGCCAAGATCGAGGTGCGTGACTGGCCGATCTTCGGGATGTTCGCCCGACTGCAGAAGACTGTCTTCGTCGTGCGCGAGCAGAAGCGCAAGACAGGCGAGCAGGTCAGCGAGATCGCAGAGCGCATGGCCGGCGGCGAGATCGTCGTGCTGTTTCCGGAAGGCACGACATCGGACGGCAACCGGCTGCTGGAGGTGAAATCCTCGCTGTTCGGAGCTGCCGCTGCTGCCCTGCCGGGCACGCCGGAAGGCGTGGTGCATATCCAGCCGGTGGCTGTCGCCTATACCGGCATCCATGGCATGCCGATGGGCCGTTACCATCGGCCGGTCGCCACCTGGCCCGGCGATATAGAGATGCTGCCGTCGCTGAAAGGCGTGCTCGCCTGCGGTGCCATCGATGTCGATGTGTGGTTCGGCGAGACGGTGGATTACACGGCGGGCAGCAATCGCAAGCAGGTGGCGGCACTCGTCACCGAGCGCATCCGCACCATGCTGAGCGACCTCCTGCTCGGCCGCCACCGTGCCTGACACGAAGATTGTCTTTTCACAACCTCGAAAAACGACTAGATAGCCGCCATGACACAGGACAGCGCCCTTCTGATCGCCCCGGAAACCCGTGATGGCAGCAACAGCCGCAAGGTCTTCATCAAGACCTACGGTTGCCAGATGAACGTCTACGATTCCACCCGGATGAGCGACGCCTTGGCCAAGGACGGCTATGAGCCGACCGAGGACATGGAAGAGGCCGACCTCGTGCTCCTCAACACCTGCCATATCCGCGAGAAGGCGGCCGAGAAGGTCTATTCGGCGCTCGGGCGGCTGCGCGACATGAAGAAGCGCAAGGCGGCAGACGGTCGCGAGATGATGATCGGCGTCACCGGCTGCGTCGCCCAGGCCGAAGGCGAGGAAATCCTGCGCCGGGCGCCAGCCGTCGATGTCGTCATCGGTCCGCAGACCTACCACCGCCTGCCGGACGCGCTGCGCCGCGCCAAGGGCGGAGAGCGCGTCGTCGATACGGAATATGCCATCGAGGACAAGTTCCTGCACCTGCCGATGGCCGAAAGCGCCAAGATCCGCGCCCGCGGCGTCACCGCCTTCCTGACGGTGCAGGAGGGCTGCGACAAGTTCTGCACCTTCTGCGTCGTACCCTATACCCGCGGCTCCGAAGTCTCGCGGCCGGTGTCGCAGATCGTCGACGAGGCGGAAAAGCTGGTGGCTGGCGGCGTGCGCGAAGTCACGCTGCTCGGCCAGAACGTCAACGCCTGGCACGGCAAGGGTCCTGATGGCGAGGAGTGGAGCCTCGGCGATCTGCTCTACCGGCTGGCGGACATTCCGGGCCTGTCCCGCTTGCGCTACACCACCAGCCATCCGCGTGACATGGACGATCGGCTGATCAACGCCCACCGCGACCTGCGCATGCTGATGCCCTATCTGCACCTGCCGGTGCAGGCCGGCTCCAACCGCATCCTCAAGGCCATGAACCGTCGCCACACCACGGCCGACTATCTGGCGCTGGTCGAGCGCATCCGCGCCGCCCGCCCGGACATCGCCCTGTCGGGCGATTTCATCGTCGGTTTTCCGGGCGAGACAGACCAGGATTTTGAGGATACATTGAACCTCGTTACGGCCGTGCGTTATGCCCAGGCCTATTCGTTCAAATATTCGACGCGTCCCGGCACGCCCGGCGCGGACTTGAAGGACCAGGTGCCCGAAGAGATCAAGGCGGAACGGCTGGAACGTTTGCAGGCGCTTTTGACGCGCCAGCAGCAGGAATTTGCCGAAGCCTGTGTCGGTCGCTTGGTCGATGTGTTGCTTGAAAAGCCCGGTCGCATGCCCGGACAGCTGATCGGCCGTTCTCCCTGGCTGCAATCGGTGAATGTTGATGCAAAGGCATCGCAAATCGGTGACATTATTAACGTACGAATCACCGGGACAAGCACCAACAGTCTCTTTGCAGAGCAGGTGTAGATCCAAGATTGGCAAAGGAGCTTGACCGCTTGAACGCACAAGAATTGGTTTCCTCTACCCCGCGCCAGGCCCCTGCCGCGACCGACGCCAATCACTTCGTTCTGACTTTCGAAAACAACAGGTTCGCCAGCGAGCTGTTTGGACAGTTCGAACAGAACCTGAAGCTGCTGGAACAGCGGTTGAAGATCAATGCCCGCGCCCGTGGCAATTCCGTCGTCATCACCGGCGACGTGCTGGCCACCAACCAGGCCCGGCGTACGCTCGATTACCTCTATGAAAAATTGCAGAAGGGCGGCTCGGTCGAGCCTTCCGACGTCGAGGGCGCCATCCGCATGGCGCAGGCGGCGGACGACCAGCTGATCCTGCCGACCATGGAGCGCAAGGCCAAGCTCACCATGGCCCAGGTGTCGACGCGCAAGAAGACCATTGTTGCCCGCACGCCCACCCAGGACGCCTATCTGCGGGCGCTCGAGCGCTCCGAACTGGTGTTCGGCTGTGGTCCGGCCGGTACCGGCAAGACCTATCTTGCCGTTGCCCAGGCCTGCCAGCTGCTGGAGCGTGGCGCCGTCGAAAAGATCATCCTGTCCCGCCCGGCGGTCGAAGCCGGCGAACGCCTCGGCTTCCTGCCCGGCGACTTGAAGGAGAAGGTCGACCCTTACCTGCGGCCGCTCTACGACGCGCTCTACGACATGATGCCGGGCGACAAGGTCGAGCGGGCGATCACCGCCGGCGTCATCGAAATTGCGCCGCTCGCCTTCATGCGCGGCCGGACGCTGGCCAATTCCGCCGTCATCCTCGACGAGGCGCAGAACACCACATCGATGCAGATGAAGATGTTCCTCACCCGTCTCGGCGAAAATTCGCGGATGATCGTCACCGGCGATCCGAGCCAGATCGATCTGCCGCGCGGCGTCAAGTCGGGCCTGGTCGAGGCGCTGCAGCTGCTCAGCGGTGTCGAAGGCATCTCGGTCATCCGCTTCAAGGATACCGACATCGTCCGCCACCCGCTCGTTGGCCGCATCGTGCGCGCCTACGACACCCTGTATGCGACCCCCGAAAGCGAAGAGGCCGATCGGCAGCGTTGATGCCGGCATGAACCTATGACCCGACTGGATATACAGATCAGCGTCGAGGAGGGCGATTGGCCCTCCGAAGACACCCTGCAGGCGATGGCCGAGCGTGTGCTCGGCGATGCCGCGGATTTCCTGGTGACCGAGCTTTCCCAGCCTTTCCCGGCCATGCAGCCTGAGCTGTCGCTTGTTTTCACCGACGATGCGTCGATCCGCGAGATCAATGCGGAGTGGCGCCAACAGGACAAGCCGACCAACGTGCTGTCCTTCCCGGCCTTCCCGCTCGCGCCCGGGGGAATGCCTGGGCCGATGCTCGGCGATATCATCATCGCTCGCGAGACCGTCGAGCGCGAGGCGGCCGATCTCGACAAGAGCCTCGACGAACATCTTACCCATCTGTTGGTGCATGGTTTCTTGCATCTGTTCGGCTACGACCATATGAATGATGCGGACGCCGAAATGATGGAAGGTCTGGAGACTCGCATTTTAGCGAGACTTGGACTATCTGATCCCTATGCGGGTCAAGACCCGGTCTGATTGGAACCATGAGCGACTTTACAGCAAAACCGGCCACTGACGCCAAAGAGCAGGACGCGACCTCCGACGAGGTTGCGAGTAGTAACGGCAAGGCGGGATATAAATCCCAATCCACCTTCTGGAGCCGCGCCGCGCGCGTCCTCCGCCCGGCCCAGGGCTCGCGCCTTCGCGAGGACCTCACCGACGCACTGATGGTCAACGGCACCGAGGACGATGGCTTTTCAGCCGACGAACGGGCGATGCTGCACAACATCCTGCGCTTCCGCGAGGTTCGCGTTGCCGATGTCATGGTCCCGCGCGCCGATATCGAGGCGGTGGACCAGAATCTGACCATCGGCGAGCTGATGATCCTGTTCGAGGAATCGGGCCGCTCGCGCATGCCGGTCTATTGCGACACGCTCGACGATCCGCGCGGCATGGTCCATATCCGCGACCTGCTCTCCTATGTCGCCAAGCAGGCGCGCAACAAGCGCCGCGTCGGTGCCAAGGCCGCAGCCCTCGATCCGCAGGTGGCCGCGGTGGCGGCAGAGAAGGCTGAGAAAGCCCCGCGCTCGGCCAAGCCGAATTTCGATCTTGCCCGTGTCGATCTGCGCAAGACCGTTGCCGAAGCCGGCATCATCCGCAAGATCCTGTTCGTGCCACCGTCGATGCTGGCCTCCGATCTCCTGCGCCGCATGCAGGTCAACCGCACGCAGATGGCGCTTGTCATCGATGAATATGGCGGCACCGACGGTCTCGCCTCGCATGAGGACATCGTCGAAATGGTCGTCGGCGATATCGACGACGAGCATGACGACGAGGAAGTCATGTTCAAGCAGGTCTCGGAAGACGTTTTCGTCGCCGACGCCCGTGTCGAGCTGGAAGACATCGCCCGCGCCATCGGTTCGGATTTCGACGTCAGCGAAGAAGTCGATGACGTTGATACGCTGGGTGGCCTGATCTTCTCGGCGCTGGGGCGCATTCCGGTCCGTGGCGAGCTCGTTCAGGGGCTGCCCGGCTTCGAATTCCAGATCTTGGAGGCAGATCCGCGCCGCATCAAACGTGTCCGGATCACCCGCAAGCGCCACCCGGTCCGTCGCCGCCCCGCCAAGGGGGAGGTCGATCCGGCTGGAGCCGACCGCGATCTTCCCGCATCCGACGTGCAGCTGGAAGGCGGCGCTGCCAATCGGAAGACGGCCAACTAGCCCCACGACCTACAGGCATCGCAGGACAAGCCGCGCCTTTTTTGAAACACTGCGACCCAATGTGATTCGGTGTCCTTCAAGGGAGAGCGTGTATGGAATGGCTTGCGGACAGGGTCATCCTGGTCTGGGGCGTCAGGCGCGCTCTGCTGGCGATCGGTGCCGGCGCGATCGGCGTCTTGGCGCTGCCGCCGTTCGGCTTCTTCGCCGCGATGTTCGTCTCCTTCACATTGCTGGTCTGGCTGATCGATGGCGCGGCCTCGCCGCCGGGAAGCGGCATCGTCCGTCGCCTCTGGCCGGCATTTTTCACCGGCTGGCTGTTCGGATTCGGCTATTTCGTTGCCGGCCTCTGGTGGCTCGGTCATGCGTTGATGATCGATGCTGAGCAGTTTGCCTGGGCGCTGCCGCTGGCGATCCTGGGGCTGCCGGCCTTTCTGGCGATCTTCTATGGTTTGGCGGCGGCCCTGGCTCGGCTTCTCTGGTCTGATGGCTTCGGTCGAATTGCCGCCCTTGCCTTCGGCTTCGGCTTGCTCGAATGGCTGCGCAGCTTCGTCTTTACCGGCTTCCCGTGGAATGCCATCGGTTACGGTATGATGCCGACGCCGTTGATGATGCAGTCGGCCCACCTGATCGGCATGCTCGGCGTAACCGTGCTCTCGGTCTTCGTCTTTGCCGCGCCCGCACTGCTCGGCACCCGTCAGGGTGCAATACCAGGCATAGGCCTCGCGATCCTGCTGTTCGGCGCCCATCTCGGCTACGGCTACTACGCCCTTCATCAGCCGGAGCCAGCGTTCCGGGCCGATGCCAAGGCGCCCGTCGTCCGGATCGTCCAGCCGAACATCGACCAGGAGGCCAAGCAGAACACCGCTTCCGACCGCACGGCCATCTTCGAGCAGCATCTGGCGCTGACAGCCGCGCCGCCCAGGGAGGGTGGCAAGCGACCGGACATCATCGTCTGGCCCGAAACCGCATTGCCATTTATCCTGACGGACAACAGTGATGCTTTGACGCGCATGGCGGATGTCCTGTCCGACGATCAGATACTCATCACCGGGGCAGTTCGGGCCGAGGACATGGGGCCGGGCATGCCGCCGCGCTACTATAACTCCATCTATGTGATCGACGGGAAAGGCCAGATCATCGGCGCTGCCGACAAGGTGCATCTCGTGCCGTTCGGCGAATACGTGCCCTTCGAAAGCGTTCTCGAGAATTTCGGTATCGCCAACATCGTCGAGATGCCCGGTGGTTTTTCCGCCGCTGCTCGCCGTGGGTTGCTGACACTTCCCTCCAGTATCCGGCTCTACCCGTTGCTCTGCTACGAGATCATCTTTCCAAACGAGATGACGCCCGATATCGAGCGGGCTGACGCCATCGTCAACGTCACCAATGATGCCTGGTTCGGCGACACTCCAGGACCCTATCAGCATTTTCAGCAGGCCCGTGTCCGCGCCGTCGAGTACGGGCTGCCGCTTATTCGCAGTGCAAATAGCGGTATTTCGGCTCTCGTCGATGCCCGTGGGCGCGTGGTTTCAGGGTTGGATTTAAATCAGGACGGATTTATTGACGCCACCTTGGGTAGCGTAACGCAATCTCCAATAGGTAGATCGAGCAGATTTTTGTGCTTCTGGTTGTGTTTAGGCTTTATGGGCTCGATTGGCGGGATTTCCCGCGTGGGTTTTATCTGAGGCTTGAATTGACCGAAAAACCCTAAAAAGGCATAGTGGTCCGGTACAGCCGATCATACGTAAAATGGTGACGAGCGAGGTATTGCTCTACAACGTGGCGTTATATAAGCATGGTCGGGGGCAGAGAGGCGAAAAAGCCGTATTCAACCTTAGCTAGTTAGGGCATTAGAATGATTGAAAATAAAAAGAAGCCGAATCCGATCGACATTCACGTCGGTAGCCGGATCCGTCTCCGCCGCACAATGTTGGGCATGAGCCAGGAAAAGCTTGGTGAAAGCCTCGGCATCACCTTCCAGCAAATCCAGAAATATGAAAAAGGCACCAACCGCGTTGGCGCCAGCCGTCTGCAGAATATCTCCAGTATTCTCAATGTACCGGTCTCGTTCTTCTTCGAAGATGCGCCGGGCGATCACGCGACGTCCACCAGCGGCATGGCGGAAGCCTCCAGCTCCAACTACGTCGTCGACTTCCTGTCTTCCTCCGAAGGGCTGCAGCTCAATCGCGCCTTTGTGAAGATTTCCGACGCCAAGGTTCGTCGCAAGGTCGTCGAACTGGTGAAGGCGCTGGCAGCCGAAGCCGACGCGGAATAGGCAACTCTGCTCAACAGAATGAAAAGGCGGTCAATTTGGCCGCCTTTTGCATGTTTGGCGACATTTTCGTCAGCTGCGTTAGGGATATAAAGATATATCTATGTCCTTCTGTCCCTTGTCATTCGGCAACGAACTGACTAACACAGAAGCAGCATTATTCTTTGAGGGGAATTCCCGTATGCGTGCCAACTACCTGTTTACCAGCGAGTCTGTTGCCGAAGGCCATCCCGATAAGGTTTGCGACCGCATCTCCGACGAAATCGTCGATTTGGTTTATCGCGAAGCTGCCAAGACAGGCATCGATCCCTGGACGGTGCGTATCGCCTGCGAAACATTGGCGACTACCAATCGGGTCGTCATCGCCGGCGAGGTCCGCCTGCCGCCGAGCCTGATGAAGAAGGACAAGAACGGCAAGGACGTGATCAATCCGGCCAAGTTCAAGACGGCGGCGCGCCGGGCAATCAAGGATATCGGCTACGAGCAGGAAGGCTTCCACTGGAAGACCGCCAAGATCGACGTGCTGCTGCACTCGCAATCGGCCGATATCGCCCAGGGTGTCGACAAAGCGGCCGATCACGACAATGCCGAAGGGGCTGGCGACCAGGGGATCATGTTCGGTTACGCCTGCCGCGAAACGCCGGACCTGATGCCGGCACCGATCTATTACTCGCATCTGATCCTGCAGCTGCTGGCGACCGCCCGCAAGAAGCACGAAGGCGACGCCGGCAAGCTCGGTCCCGATGCCAAGAGCCAGGTCACCGTCCGCTACGTCGATGGTAAGCCGGCAGAAGTCACCTCCATCGTCCTGTCCACCCAGCATCTCGACGACAGCTGGGATTCCAAGAAGGTCCGCTCGGTCGTCGAACCCTACATCATGGAAGCCTTGGGCGATCTGCCGGTCTCGGCCGATTGCGCCTGGTACATCAACCCGACCGGCAAGTTCGTCATCGGCGGCCCTGATGGCGACGCTGGCCTGACCGGCCGCAAAATCATCGTCGACACCTACGGCGGCGCTGCCCCGCACGGTGGCGGTGCGTTTTCCGGCAAGGACACGACCAAGGTCGACCGCTCGGCTGCCTATGCGGCCCGCTACCTTGCCAAGAACGTCGTTGCTGCCGGCCTCGCTGACCGCTGCACGATCCAGATCGCCTACGCGATCGGCATCGCCCAGCCGCTGTCGATCTATGTCGACCTGCACCAGACAGGCAAGTACACCGAGGACCAGGTCGAGGCGGCCATCCGCAAGGTGATGGACCTGTCGCCGACCGGCATCCGTCGCCACCTCGACCTCAACAAGCCGATCTATGCCAAGACCTCGGCCTATGGCCATTTTGGCCGTAAAGCCGGCCGCGACGGTTCCTTCTCCTGGGAGAAGCTCGATCTCGTCAAGCCGCTGAAGGAAGCCATCAAGGCCTGAATGTCATGAACGATACCGAGCGCCGATCACGGGCAACGGAAGCCTTTTACGGTCGGCGCAAGGGAAAGCCCCTGCGTGGCCAGCAGGCCGGCCGGCTGGAAACCTTGCTGCCGGCCTTCATGGTCAATCTCGAGGAAGCACCGCCGCAATCGCTGGCGGTGCTGTTTCCGGTCGAGGTCGATCGCCTTCGCCTGGAAATCGGCTTCGGCGGCGGCGAGCATCTGATCCACCGCGCCAAGGAAAACCCGACGACCGGCTTTATCGGCGTCGAGCCCTTCGTCAATTCGATGCAAAAGCTGCTGGCCCACGTTGAAGAGGCGGCAGTCTCCAACATTCGCGTCTACAATGACGATGCTACGCAGCTGCTCGACTGGCTGCCCGACGCCTGCCTGGATCAGATCGACCTGCTCTATCCCGATCCATGGCCTAAGACCCGCCATTGGAAGCGTCGCTTCGTCTCTCAAGTCAATCTGGAGCGCTTTCACCGCGTCCTGAAGCCAGGCGCTACCTTCTGCTTTGCCTCCGATATCGACACCTATGTCAACTGGACGCTGCAGCACTGCCAGGCGCATGGCGGCTTCGAATGGACGGCCACCAACGCTGCCGACTGGCTGACCCCCTATGCCGGCTGGCCGGGCACTCGTTACGAGGCGAAAGCCAAGCGCGAGGGCCGGTCGTCTGCCTACCTGACATTCAAGCGCGTCTAGCGACCCCGACTTTCAAGGCATCGCGCCTTGTCACTGTCGTCGGGGATTTACCCGTGATTGTGCCGGTGATGGAGATCGGGATAATGCGGGTGCTTGTGGCGCATGGGCTCATGGCGATGCCAGTGCGAATGCGGCTCGCTGACCGGGCCATCATGTTCGTGTTGATGATGCTCGTCATGGCTATGCAGGTGATCGTGCTCCAGCGTCTCATGGACATGCTCGTGGTCATGACGTTCGGAGAGATGCAGCCAGATGCCTGCGGCCATCAGCAGGCCAGCCAGCAAGAGTTGTGGCGTGACTGTTTCGCGGAAAATGAGGATCGCCAGAACCGCGCCGATGAAGGGCGCCAGCGAGAAATAGGCGCCCGTGCGCGCGGTTCCCAGATGCCGTAAGCCGAGCATGAAAAGAACGAGGCTCACCCCAATCCCGAGGAAGCCGACAATAGCGCCCAAGCCGATCAGGCTGACGGTGGGAAGGCTGGCGCCGAGAACGAGCGCCAGTGCGAAATTCGTGGCCCCGGCAGCGAGGCCCTTGATCATGGCAATCTGCACCGGATCCGCCGCCGAAAGTTTGCGCGTCAGATTGTTGTCTATGCCCCAGCAGAGGCAGGCGGCGAGGATGTAAAGTTCGCCCCGGTCAAGACTGGGAGATACGCCTTTCCAAGACAGAAGCACTGCCCCTGCAAGGATCGCGGCAGCGCCAGCCAGCAGGCGCCGGTCGACATTCTCGCGGAAGATCACCCATGCGATCGCCATCGTCGCCAGGCCTTCGAGATTGAGAAGCAGCGAAGCCGACGCGGCCGTTGTCCGGGAGAGCCCAAACATCAGGAACAACGGGCCGAGCATGCCCCCTGAAATAATCACGGCAACCAGCCAGGGGGCGTCGCCCCGTCTTAACGGCGCTTCCTCGTTGCGCAATCCGAGCTGCCTTCCTCCCCAATGGATAAACGCCAGGCCGACGCCTGCACCGAGATAGAGAATGCCCGCCAGCAGCCACGGGTCGATGGCGCCGATCAATAGTTTGGAAAGGGGCGCAGAGGCTCCAAAAAGCACTGCGGAGCCGATCGCGAAGGGAACACCTGGCCAAAGGTGCGAGTGACGTTTCAACATGGCCTGGAATATCACGCCGGAAAGCGGTCCTGCAATGCACGAAGGCGACCAGGCAAGTCATCTTGGGACGTACCTTGTCTTTCCGCCGATCGCTCGCAGCTACCTTCGGATCTTGCAGCAACCATCGTGGGAGACGTACGCGCTGGAGACCTGCCGCAAGGCAAATCGCTTCAGTGCAGGCTGACAGTCTTGAGCTCGTCCTCGGCGGCCTTATAGAAGGTGCTGGAACGGTTGTCGGTCAGGAGTATAGGGGTGCCATCGGCGCCGAACAGGGCCCACAGGTCGACGGTCGGGTCGATCTCGGGAGCTTCCGGGAAGCAGCGGGAAACTTCTTCCTGACGGATCTTGCGAACATAGGCAACTTCGCCGCTGCCGAGCGATACGAGCTCGTTTTCGGTCAGACGTGCGGTAGCTTCTTTGAGTAACATTTCCCGTTCCTCCGATTGAGGGACCAACGGCTCGGAATCGCCGCTGATCTACTCTGGGACCGAAATGTTAATTTTCTTCACCCCACGCGGCGGCTCCGGCCGGATAAGATCGACCGAAAGCAACCCGTTTTTCAGCGCCGCACCAAGGACATGCATACCTTCGGCCAACACGAAGACGCGTTGGAACTGCCTGGCCGCGATGCCGCGATAGAGATAGTCCCGCGCTTCCTGCTCGACCTGCCTGCCCCTGATGACAAGCTGATTTTCCTCTGTCGTGACGTCGAGTTCTTCTTCCGTGAAGCCGGCGACGGCAAGGGTAATGCGCAACCGTTCCGGATTGCCGACCAGCGGGTCGGCGGGCATCCGCTCGATATTATAGGGCGGGTATCCGTCACTGATCTTGGAAATCCGCTCGAGCGTCTTTTCCATGGTATCAAAGCCCAACAGGAGGGGGCTGGCAAAGGGCGTCATCCGGCTCATATCCACAAGTCCTTGGTTGTCAAGCGACCTTGCCGGACCTGAATATCAGCATCCGGAGAGCCGCAATATGGGCATAGCCGGCCCGCGGTGCAAGGATGCAGCATCGGGTAATCATGACCCGGTCGAGCGTCTGGTCATGCCAACCCTCGCTTGACAAGGACGGTTCGAGTCGCGTCAAACCGTCGCAAGGGGCGTGGTGCCGTGAATAGCAGGAAAGAGGACTTGGCTTTGGCTAGAAAGATCATCATCGATACCGATCCCGGTCAGGACGATGCAGCCGCGATCATGCTGGCCTTCGGCAGCCGCGACGAGCTCGAGATTCTCGGCATTTCGACCGTTGCCGGCAACGTCCCGCTGGCGATGACCAGCCGCAATGCCCGGATCATCTGCGAGCTCTGCGATCGCCGCGACATCAAGGTCTACGCCGGCTGCGACCGGCCGATCGCCCGTCCTCTGGTGACGGCCGAGCATGTGCATGGCAAGACGGGGCTAGACGGCCCGGAACTGCCGGAACCGACCATGGCGCTGCAGTCGGGGCATAGCGTTGACTTCATCATCGAGACGCTGATGCGCGAGCCCACTGGCACTGTCACGCTCTGCACACTTGGGCCGCTGACCAACATTGCGACCGCGTTCCAGAAGGCGCCCGAGATCGTCGGTCGCGTCCAGGAACTGGTCATGATGGGTGGCGGCTTTTTCGAGGGTGGAAACATCACCCCAGCTGCCGAATTCAACATCTTCGTCGACCCCGAGGCTGCCGATATCGTCATGCGCTCCGGCGTCCCCGTCGTCATCATGCCGCTCGACGTCACGCACCAGTTGCTGACCCGCAAGGATCGCGTCCGCAAGATCGCCGAAATAGGCACCGCGCCTGCCAAGGCAATGGTCGAGATGCTGGAATTCTTCGAGCGCTTCGACATCGAAAAATACGGCTCGGACGGCGGCCCGCTGCACGATCCGACGGTGGTCGCCTATCTGCTGAAGCCGGAACTGTTCGGCGGCCGGACCTGCAACGTCGAGATCGAGGTGGGGTCGGAGCTGACGGTCGGCATGATGGTCGTCGATTGGTGGCACGTTACGGATCGCAAGCGAAATGCCCGCTACATGCGCTCTGTCGATGCGGACGGTTTTTTCGCATTGCTGACGGAACGGTTCGCGCGGATCTGATAGGTCGGCTGGGGCAAACGGCCTCACCTCAGCCAATCGAAGTCAAGGGAGGAGGTAAGGAGCCGTTCGGCTCCTTACCTGAATTGCTCAGAATTCTTCCCAACTGCTTTCAGCCACAGCGGTAGCGCCCTGGCTCTGTGGCTGCTGGCGACGCGCTGCGGCGATCGGCTTGCGCACCGGGGCTTCTTGGCGCGTCTGCACAGGACTGCGCATCTGCTGGGCCACCTGGCGCAGGCCTGCCGAGCCCTGCTGGGCGCCGACGCTGAAGCGACCGGCCAGACCTTTCAGCGTCTGTGCCTCGTCGTTGAGCGCAACGCTCGCAGCTGTGGTCTCCTCGACCATTGCCGCATTTTGCTGCGTAACCTGATCCATCTGGTTCATTGCCGCGTTGATTTCCTTCAGGCCTATCGCCTGCTCGCTGGCAGAGGAGGAAATCTGGCGGATCAGGCCGTTGATCTCCACGACCTGATCGGCAATCTTTTGCAAGGCGCCGCCGGCGCGACCGACGAGGTCGACACCTTCTTTCACCTGCACTGCCGAGGTGTTGATCAGGGTCTTAATCTCCTTGGCGGCGCTTGCTGAACGCTGCGCCAGTTCCCGGACTTCCTGGGCGACGACTGCAAAGCCCTTGCCGGCTTCGCCAGCCCTTGCCGCCTCGACACCGGCGTTGAGCGCAAGCAGATTGGTCTGGAAGGCGATCTCGTCGATCACGCCGATGATCCGCGATACTTCGGTCGATGACTGTTCGATGCCCTTCATCGAGGCTATGGCCTTCTGGACGATTTCGCCGGACTTGCCGGCGTCGTCCGACGCCTCGTTGACGCTACCGGCGGCGGTACGGGCATTCTCGGCGCTGGAGTTCACCTGTGCCGTCAGTTCGTTGAGGGCGGCGGCCGTCTGCTCCAGGCTTGCGGCCTGCTGCTCCGTACGACGTGCCAGGTCCGAAGCGCTGGTGCTGATCTCGCCGGTGCCATTGCCGATATTGCCGATGCTGAGATGCATCGTCTGGATCGTATCCTCGAGGCTGGTCAGCGCCGCGTTGAAGTCCTCCTTCAGCTGCGCGTACTCGCCCGGAAATGCCTCAACGATGCGGTAGCCGAGATTGCCCTTCGAAAGTTCCGAAAGGCTGTCCCCGAGGATCGAAACGATGCGCCGTTGCAGGGCGACGGTCTCGCTGCGCTCCGTTTCGGAGCGGTTGCGCTCAGTTTCTGCAGAAAGCCGATGCTGCTTTGCATCGGCTTCGAGCCGGTGGGTATCGGCAAGCCCGAAGCGGAAACCTTCCAGAGCCTTGGCAACGAGGCCTATTTCGTCGCGGCGCTCCTGGCCCTTGACCGGTTCGCCGTAGCTTCCGGCACTCAAGGTTTCGACGCTGGCGACGAGACCTCCGAGTGGCCGCTGCACCAAGCTGCGAACGGCAAAGAACAGCGCCAGCATCACGGCAGCCAGCACGATCAGGCCGCTGGCGATCATCATGTAGGTCTGGTCGCGGACCGGCCCGGCAACAGCACTTTGCGGAACGTCCACCAGCACCACCCAGGTGGCGTTGAGGCCGGGGACGGCGAAGGGATAGATGACGCGGTCGAAAGGCTCGGCAGTGTCAGCGCCGAGATCGCGGACGATGGTGGGACCGGCGCCGCCAAGCGCTGCCTTGACGCCATCGGCACCGGCGCCCTGGTAATCCTTCATCAGCAGCTTGCTGTCGGAAGAAACCAGCCATTTTCCATTTTGCGAAAGCAGCATGACGTGACCGCTGCCAAAGGGGCGAAGCTTCTGCAGCTTGTTGGAGAGCGAAGCCAGCGAGATATCGACACCGGCGACGCCGATCAGCTTGCCGCCTGACATGACCGGATAGGCGATCGAGCTCATGGTCGTTGGAACCTGTGTGCCCTCGGCCATATAAGGTGCGGTGATCGCGCCCTTGCCGGAGTTTGCCGCCAGCGACCACCATTCGGCAGTATAATCGTTGTTGAACACCGAGAACTGGATGCCGCCGTCCTGCGTCTTCGACCAGTAAGGGGTGAATGCGCCGTGCTCGTTTACGGCCTCCTCCTTGTTGTTGGCGAGCTCCGTCGTCTTGCCGTCGATGGCGCCGAGCTGCTCGCAGAACCAGCTTCCGAAGGCAAAGGCGTTCTGCTCGAGATTGGCTTTCAGGATATTGGTGATGCCCTTGCGGTCGAGATTATGGCCCTCATGGGCGCGGCCGATGATGCCGGCCATGGAGCGAGCCGCGCTGGCAAGCTCGCCGATGTTTCCCGCCACCTCATTGGAAATGGATTTAGCCTCGCTGTTCGCCTGGTCCATCGTCAGGATCTCGACGCGGTCACGGGTTTGCGAAATCAACAGAAAATTGGAAATGAAGAGTACCAATGCGATAGCGATGCCAGTGACGAGGATCAGCTTCGCGGCGAGCGATTTTGGACGAAAAAGGGACATGCTTGCCTCGAGAACGATGCACGGATGACCATTATCCGGTTGCAAGGTTAGCGTGTGAGGCCCTGTCATGGGGCGTCGGGTGAGCGCCGCCGCAGGCCAATCTAGCGTGGCGAGCACAATCATGCCGAGAGAACGACGAAAAAATCATTAACTGCACATGAATCTTTTGCGACGAAGGCCATGTTTTCCACGGCCTGAACGGAAAGCGACGCTTCCCGTTCATAATGCGGCTCTCAACACGTTCAGATTTCAGCCGCCACCGCTGCTGCCAGTGGGATCGACGGTTGTGCACCGGCCGAAAGGCAGGCAAGCGAGCCGGCAACGGCCGCCCTGCGCAGAGCAGCGTCGAAGTCGAGTCCGGCGTCGAGGCTGGCAGCGAAGTAGCCACAGAAGGTATCGCCGGCGCCGACCGTGTCGACGGGTTCGATGACGAGCCCGCTAGCGCGCGAAATCGCACCGTCGCGGATGGCAATGACGCCGTCGCCGCCAAGCGTGACGATCAGCGTCTGCCCCGTTTCCGTGTGCAGGCGCACCAGCGACGCCTCCCGCTCGACTGCCGTCATTCCGTCCTGGCCGGCGAGCAGCTCGAATTCGGTTTCGTTGGCGATGACGATATCGGCCATGCGGCCGAGGCGGGCGGCATCGGCCGTCAGCGGCGCAAGGTTGAGGATTGTGCGGATGCCGGCAGCCTTTGCGGCACTGAGCGCGGTCTCGACCGCATCGCCCGGCACCTCCAGCTGCAGCATCAGGGTATCGCCCTGGCCGAGAGCCGCGACTGTGGCAGTCGCATCTTCCGCGGTGACCGTGCCATTGGCGCCGGGCACGACGACGATGACGTTCTCGCCGTCGCCACCCACGAGGATCAGCGCCGTGCCGGTAGGGCCTGCGACATGCCGGACAGCGCCAAGATCGGTGCCAGCTTCGGCGAGAAGCGCGAGTGCCGGTTCGGCAAAGGTATCGGTGCCGACAGCGCCCGCCATCCGCACCGAAGCGCCGGCCCGCTTTGCGGCCAGCGCCTGGTTGGCGCCCTTGCCGCCGGCAGCCGTTGAAAAGCCGTTGCCGGCAACGGTCTCGCCCGGCTTCGGCAGTCGGTCGGTGGTGGCGATGAGGTCCATGTTGATGGAGCCGAAGACTGTGATCATGGCAATGAGTCCGCGTTGCTGAAAGGTCGGCGCGACACTGCCGAAGCGGTCACTCCTCGTCAACCACCCTGAGCTTGAGAAGTCCGGTGCGGCTTTCGACGCTGCGCGCCGGCTCAACCGCCGGCCGGGCCGGTTCCGCCGGTTCGGCCAGATCCAGCGCCTCGATCTTCTGGCCGCGCCGCGACAGCTTGTCGGACGAGGTGGCGATCATCTCGACATCCTTCTGGGCGGCGGCGAAATGCCCCTGCAGCTTTCCCACGCGCTCGTCGAGCCGGGCAAGATCGCCCGTCAATAGCGACACTTCACCCTGGATGAGATGCGCCTGCTCGCGCATACGCTGGTCCTTCAGCACCGACTGGATCACCTGGATCGACAGCATCAGCAGCGACGGCGAGACGATGACGATCTGCGACCGGTGCGCCTTCTGGACGATGCCCTCGAACTTTTCATGGATCTCGGCAAAGATTGATTCCGAGGGCACGAACAGGAAGGCGGTGTCCTGCGTCTCTCCCTGGATCAGGTATTTGTCGGCGATATCGCGGATATGAACCTCCATGTCGCGGCGAAACTGCTGGCCGGCGATGCGCACCATCTCGGGGCTCGCGGCAGCACGTATGGCGTTCCAGGCCTCCAGCGGAAACTTGGCATCGACGACCAGCGGCGGCAGCCCGTTCGGCATGTGGATGATGCAGTCCGGTCGCGAACCGTTGGACAGGGTGTGCTGGAAGGCATAGGCGCCGAAGGGGAGGCCATCCGCCACGATCGTCTCCATGCGCGCCTGGCCGAATGCGCCGCGCGTCTGCTTGTTGGAGAGGATCGCCTGCAGCCCGACGACGTCCTTTGCCAGCGACTGGATGTTGGTCTGCGCCGCATCGATCACGCCGAGCCTTTCCTGCAGCTTCTGCAGGTTCTCGTGCGTCGATTTGGTCTGCTCGTTGAGGGTGCTGGTCACCCGGTGGGACATGCCGTCCAGCCGCTGGTTGACCGCCTGGTTGAATTCCGCCTGGCGGCTGCCGAACACCTCGGTCATGGTCGCCAGCCGGCCCTGCATTTCGGCCTGCAGCCGCAGCATCTCCGCCATCCGCCGTTCTGCTTCCGTGGCCCGGTCATCCGCCTCCTCGTCATTGCGGCGGCCAGACGCATTGCGGATCAACAGCAACACGACAAGCAGCAACAGCAGCCCAACGGCCGCTGACAGCAGATGCACGGCTTCGAAGGCGTAACCGAAAAGGGAAATCGACATGGCATCCTGGTTTTGTGAAGCGATCGCAGGACTATACCGTCGGCGCGGCCAAAAGCTAGATCAAAACGTGAACGAGATAACGCGATCGAATTGGACGAAAACTGGGCGGCAGCGTTAACGGAAGGTCAATGCAAATAGGAGAAGTCTAGTTGCCAGCCTTCCGATGCCGCGCGTCTAAAGTGCGGTGACCTCTGTTAAATCGAGATCGACGATGACATCTGCGCCCGCCGCCTCCACCCTCGAACAACGCCTGGACTTCATCGAGATCGACCAGGCGACGCGCGCAACGCTCCGCGAGCTGCGCCCGACCCTGTCTGAGCTTCTGGGCGGCGCGCTCGACAAGCTCTATTCCAAGATGGGCAAGACACCGGCCATCGCCCACTTCTTCCGCGACAAATCACACATGGACAGTGCCAAGGCGCGACAGGAGAGCCATTGGGGCCACCTCTCGAACGGCGAATTCGATGCCAGCTACGTGGCCGGTGTCACCGCCGTCGGCAAGACCCATGCCCGGATTGGCCTCGAGCCGAGCTGGTATATCGGCGGCTACGCGCTGGTGCTGACCGAATTGACGCATGGCATTCTCGAGAAGCACTGGCCCTCGCGCTTCGGCCGACGCCATTCACGGACCTTGTCCAACAAGCTGTCGGCCGTCGTCAAGGCGACCTTCCTCGACATGGACTACTCGATTTCGGTCTACCTCGCCGAGCTGGAGGAAAGGCGCCAGGCGATGGAGCAGGATCGCGTCCGCACCGAAGCCGACCAGAAGGTTGCCATCGAGCATCTGCGTCGTGCCCTTGAGGCATTGTCGAAAGGCGACTTGGAGTCGGCGCTGCCGGAAAATCTCCCGGGCGCTTTCCAGCAGATGGGAAGCGACTACAACAATGCGGTTTCCGCCCTGCGCCATTCGATCAGCTCTGTCCGCACCACCTCTGAAGGCATCCTGAGTGGCACCGACATGATGTCGAAGGCGACCGATGATCTCTCCATGCGCACCGCCCAGCAGGCGGCCGGTGTCGAGGAAAGTTCGGCGGCTCTGCAACAGCTGGCAGTCAGCGTCGGCCAGACGGCATCCAACGCGGCCCGGGCTTCGGTTGCGGTCGGCGAAACCCAGCAGCAGGCCAAGAGCTCCGGCGATCTGGTCGACAGCGCAGTTGCCGCCATGGCCGAGATCGAGAAATCCTCGACGGAAATCTCCAAGATCATCGGCGTCATCGATGAAATCGCCTTCCAGACGAATCTTCTGGCCCTCAACGCAGGCGTCGAGGCAGCTCGTGCCGGCGATGCCGGAAAGGGCTTTGCAGTGGTGGCGCAGGAAGTGCGGCAACTGGCGCAGCGCTCGGCCAGCGCCGCCAAGGAGATCAAGGACCTGATCTCGCAGAGCTCGACCCAGGTCAATGCCGGCGTCAGCATCGTCTCCAGCACCGGTGTCGCCCTTGCGGACATGATCAGCCGGATCGACGGCGTCAACAAGTTCGTCGGCGACATCGCCGCGGCGGCCAAGGACCAGGCGATCGGGGTGGCCGAGGTCAGCGCTGCCGTGCGCAACATGGACACCATCACCCAGCAGAATTCGGCGATGGTGGAGCGCACCTCGGCCGAGACCCGGCACCTGCGCAACGAGGCGGATACCCTTGTGGCGTTGCTCAGTGGCTTCCGGACGCAGGCGGATATCCGCAGCGGGCACGTTCAGGCCACGAAACGCCGCGCTGCCTGATCAGCCTTCACCGATGTCGTGAAAAATGGCCGCAAAAAACCCGTTTTGCGGCCATCTTCATAATTCCCTACCAAACAAAGATGGGTTATGGGAGACTTTATGACGATCAAGCCTCTCATCATTCTCCCCGATCCGCTGCTGCGCGTAGTTTCGAAGCCCTTCGAGCGCTTCGATGCCGAAACCAAGCGGCTGGCATCGGATATGCTCGACACGATGTATGACGCGCCCGGCATCGGCCTCGCCGCCGTGCAGGTCGGCGTCGACCGGCGCATGCTGGTCATCGATGTTTCGCGCGAGGGCGAGGAAAAGACGCCCCTGGTGTTCATCAACCCGGAAGTCGTCGCCTCGTCGGACGAGCGCTCGGTCTACGAAGAGGGTTGCCTGTCGATCCCCGACTACTATGCCGAGGTCGAGCGCCCGGCAGAGGTTACCGTCGAGTATTTCGATGTCGACGGCGTCAAGCAGACGGTCAAGGCCGACGGCCTCCTCGCCACCTGCCTGCAGCACGAGATCGACCATCTGAACGGCGTGCTGTTCATCGACTATATCTCGCGGCTGAAGCGCGAAATGGTCATCAAGAAGTTCACCAAGGCGGCCAAGACCAAGGTGGGCTGACGTCGGTCGGGCCGTTGGACGATTTGCCGCGACAGGAACAGGTCCGGTTCCGGACCCGTTCGAGCAGCAGGGTCGTCACGATGCACCAGTCTTTTCCGAGCAACTCCCCACACGATACGCCGCGCTCCGACGCGGAACGGGCGCGCATCTGCGCGGCCAACAATGCGGATCTTTACCAGGCCGTGTTCCGGGCCCATGCCCTGCCGGATCGACGAACCGGCGCTTTCTGGTCGAGCGATGGGATCGCGCCCCCGTATTACTCCAGTATGACGACCCTCGACCCGGATGCAACGGAAGAGCAGCTTGCAGAAATCGACCGGCTGACGGAAAGCCTCGGACGACGACCCGGCCTGAAGGACGGATTCTCCCGGCTCGATCTCACTGACAAGGGTTTCCAGCTGCTGTTTTCCGCGTCCTGGATCTGGGCCGAGCCTCCCTCACGGCCGACGCCTGCATCCGCAGCCTGGATACGCATATCCGATGCGGCGGCTCTTCATCGCTGGGAGCAATCGTGGAAGGAATCAGGCAGCCCGACCGACGCCACCGTCTTTCCGCCAGCGCTGCTGTCCGATCCCGACCTCCATGTCTATGGCCGGGTGGCGGGCGACGGTTTCGATGGCGGCTGCATCGTCAACCGGTCGCCGGACGTTGTCGGGATTTCCAACGTCTTCAGCCAGATGGGCACGCTGCCGGCGTTCCAGGACGCCGTTTCCCTGGCGGCGACCGCCTTCGCAACAGGTCTGCCGCTGGTCGGATATGACAGTGGCGATGCACTGGAAGAAATGACGAAGCTCGGCTTTCGGTCTGTCGGTGAACTGAGGATCTGGCTGCCTGAGGAACGCGAATAATGGCGTGCCGTTCATCGACTGTGTCTCGCGGCTGAAGCGCGAAATGGTCATGATGAGGTTGACCGAGGCAGCTTATAGCAGGGCGGACTGAACGCCCATTGAAAAGCTCCCCAAAGCTCTTATGATATCATTGATATCATAAGAGGTGGTCGTGGGTGATCTGCTTATCCGGAACCTGGACAGCGCGCTGAAAACCGAGCTTCAGGAGCGTGCGAAACAAAACGGCCGCAGTCTCTCGGAAGAGGCCTTGATCCATCTGCGCCGCTCGCTGAGCAGCGCAAGCGAGCCAAATCAGCCGGCGGGCGAATGGTTGCGTGGCCTTCTCGGGGAGGAGCGCTGGACGGATGAAGAGCTCGCCGCAATTGCAGCGTCGAGACGTGAAAAGGATCGTGAGCCGCCCAGGTTCGACGAATGACCATCGTCCTCGACACGAACGTCATATCGGAACTGGACGGGCGGAAATACAGCGACCATCTCCTCGGCTGGCTGAATGGATTCCGGAAGGACGAGCTTTTCCTGACAACCGTGGCGATTGCGGAAATCCGTTACGGCCTGTCGCTGCTGCCGCAGGGAAGACGACGCGAAGCCATGACACAGACGTACGATCGCATGGAAAGCGGCTTTGCAGGCCGAATTCTGCCCTTCGCGCTGGATGCCGCCCACTTCTATGGTCGACTAAAGACGGAAAGACAAAAGGCAGGTTTCACACTCGAAACCAAGGACGCCATGATCGCCGCCATCTGCCTCTCAAACGGCGCTACATTGGCGACGCGCAATACAAAAGACTTCGAGGGGCTTGATCTCCTGCTGATAAACCCGTTTGAAGGCGGCTGAACCGA
Organism: Rhizobium sp. HT1-10; assembly: GCF_049472505.1. Lineage (NCBI taxonomy): Bacteria > Pseudomonadati > Pseudomonadota > Alphaproteobacteria > Hyphomicrobiales > Rhizobiaceae > Rhizobium > Rhizobium sp. HT1-10. The sequence continues at coordinate 511,504 of NZ_JBCEBQ010000004.1, forward strand.
ACCAACGGACGATTGCATGTCGCTCAGCATCATATTCATGGGAACACCGGCCTTCTCGGTGCCGACGCTCCGCACCCTGGTCGAGGCCGGCCATCGCATCGTCGCGGTCTACACCCAGCCGCCGCGCGCCGGTGGCCGTCGCGGGCTGGAGCTGCAGAAGTCGCCGGTGCATCAGGCGGCCGAGCTGCTCGGCTTGCCCGTTTATACGCCCGTCAATTTCAAGGACCCCGAGGAACGCCAGCGCTTCATCGATCTGAAGGCCGATGTCGCTGTCGTGGTTGCCTATGGGCTGCTGCTGCCCCAGGCCATCCTCGATGGTACGGCGCTCGGCTGCTACAACGGCCACGCCTCGCTGCTGCCGCGCTGGCGCGGGGCGGCACCGATCCAGCGGGCGATCATGGCCGGCGATACCAGGAGCGGCATGATAGTGATGAAGATGGACAAGGGCCTCGACACCGGCCCGGTCGCGCTCACCCGCGAAGTCGAGATTTCTAAGACCATGACGGCGGGCGAGCTGCACGACCGGTTGAGCGAGGTCGGCGCCAGGGCGATCGGCGAGGCCATGGTCCGGCTGGAGATGGACGACCTGCCGCTGACGCCGCAGCCGGCAGACGGCGCCGTCTATGCCGCCAAGATCGACAAGGCCGAGACCCGCATCGATTTCGACAAGCCGGCCGCCGACGTCCACAACCATATTCGCGGCCTGTCGCCGGCGCCGGGCGCCTGGTTTGAGGCCGAGATCTCGGGCAAGCCGGAGCGCATCAAGGTGCTGATGTCCGAACTGGCCGAGGGCGAGGGCGTCGCCGGCACGGTCATTTCCGATGACCTGACCATTGCGTGCCGGACTGGCGCCATCCGCTTGACGAAGCTGCAGAAGGCCGGCGGAAAACCGCTGTCCGCTGTCGACTTCCTACGCGGCACGCCGATCCCCGATGGCACGAGGCTCGCCTGATGCCGCGTTTCCGCATGACCGTCGAATATGACGGCACGCCCTATGTCGGCTGGCAGAAGCAGGAAAACGGCCACTCCGTGCAGGCGGCCATCGAGAACGCCATCCTTTCGCTGACCGGCGAGACCGTGCTGGTGCGCGGCGCCGGGCGGACCGATTCCGGCGTGCACGCGATGGGCCAGGTGGTCCATACCGACCTGTCGAAGAGCTGGCCGCCCCATACGCTCCGCAATGCGCTCAACGCCTATCTCGGCAAGGCCGGCGAGCGCGTCTCGATCATCGATGCCGCCGAGGTCGACGAGCGTTTCGACGCGCGCTTCTCGGCCCACCGCCGCCACTATCTCTACCGCATCATCAGCCGCAAGGCGCCGTTGTCGCTGGAGGCGAAGCGCGCCTGGTGGGTGTCGAAAGATCTCGACCACGCGGCCATGCATGCGGCCGCCCAGACGCTGATCGGCTACCACGACTTCACCACCTTCCGCTCGGTCCACTGCCAGGCCAACAGCCCGCTTCGCACGCTCGACCGGCTGGATGTCACCCGCAACGGCGAACTGATCGAGATCCGCGCCACGGCGCAGAGCTTCCTGCACAACCAGATCCGCTCCTTTGCCGGTACGCTGAAGATGGTGGGCGAGGGGAAATGGTCGGTGGAAGACGTGCGGGCAGCACTCGAGGCCCGCGACCGCCGGGCTTGCGGCCCGGTGGCGCCGCCCGAGGGGCTCTATTTCCTGCAGGTCGATTATCCCGCCGATCCGGATGCGCGACGCATCCGCCAGAGTGAGCAGCCACGGCCGGCATAAGGGTGCCACCGCGATGGCGAGCCTCAGGAACCTGGCGGATAAACCCCGAGAAAATGCTGGAGGAAGTCGGTCAGCAGCATCGGTGGCACCATCATCATCAGAGTCAGCGCCGCGACGAACAGCGGGTTTGGCCCGCAGATCATTCGTAGGATGCGGGTGAGCGCGAAGATCAGCGCCATCATCAGCACAAGCCACAGGATGGCAGTCAGGCCGGCCGAGCCCGGCACAAAGGCGACGAGCGCGATCAGCAGCGCATTGAGATAGGCAAGCGGCAGGCCAAGCCAGTTCATGGTGACGACAACAGGCTGGAATTTGTCGTCCGCCTTGAAGATCAGCAGCAGCAGCCCGGCGAGAACAGGCGGCACCAGCCAGTTTGCGGCCTCCACCAGGCCAAGTCGAAAGAAGAAGGCCGGCCCCACGGCGCTGCCGGGCGGCATGGCCGAGAGGTAGGCGTCCTGCCACCAGAGCCATGAAATGCCAATTGACGGTACGCACCAGAGGATGGCCCAGAACGACCGCGCCATGCCTCGATCCGAGATGTCGAGATAGTGGAAGCCGCGCGGATCGTTGCTGACCAGCAACCACAGGCCGGCCAGATAGTATTTGACCTCCTTAAACGTCGGCATTCAGGAACCAGCGTTCGAGGAAGGTTTCGTAGATTGACGTCAGCGTTTCGAGATCGGCGACCGCAACGCGCTCGTCGACCATATGCATCGTCTGCCCGACCAGACCGAACTCGACGACGGGGCAATAGTCCTTGATAAAGCGCGCGTCCGATGTGCCGCCTGTCGTCGAGAGCTTCGGTGCCTTCCCGGTGACAGCTTCGATCGCCGAGGAGAGCGAGGCGATCAGCGCATTGTTGCGCGTGAGGAACACATGGCTCGGGCGCTCGGCCCAGACGATCTCGTAACGCGCCGGCACACGGTCCGGTCTCAGCGTCGGGTCGGCGGCGGCCTGATCCAGCCGCGCGATGATCTCCGCCTTCAGCGTGTCGGCTGTCCAGGTATCGTTGAAGCGGATGTTGAAGCTGGCCGTCGCCATGGCCGGTATGACGTTGGTAGCGCTGTTGCCGACATCGACGGTCGTCACCTCAAGGTTCGATGACTGGAAGTTTTCCGTGCCGTTGTCGAAGGGTGGATGCATCAGCGCCTGGGTCAGAGCCAGAATGCCACGAACCGGATTGTCGGCGAGATGCGGGTAGGCCGCATGGCCCTGCACGCCATGGACGGTGATCTTTCCCGACAGCGAGCCGCGACGGCCGATCTTGATCATGTCGCCGAGCCTGTCGGGATTGGTCGGTTCGCCGACGAGGCAGGCGTCCCAGCGCTCGCCCCGCTCCGCCGCCCATTGCAAAAGCTTGGTCGTGCCGTTGATGGCAGGACCTTCTTCATCGCCGGTGATCAGGAACGAGATCGAGCCGTTGGGCACACCGTGCTTGTCGATGTAGCGGGCGACGGCGGCGGCAAAGCAGGCGATGCCGCCCTTCATGTCGACGGCGCCGCGGCCGAACAGCTCGCCGTCGGCGATCTCGGCTGCAAAGGGGGGATGGCTCCAGCTCGCTTCGTTGCCGACCGGTACGACATCGGTATGGCCGGCAAACATGAGATGTGGGCCGTCGTGCCCGAGCCGGGCGTAGAGATTATCGATATCAGGCATCCCGGCTTCGCGCGCGGTCATCCGGTCGACGGCAAAGCCGAGCGGCAGCAGCATGTCGGTCAGCGCCGCCAAGGCTCCGGCGTCGGCGGGCGTAACCGAAGGGCAACGAATCAGCGTTTGAAGATTGGCGACGGGATCGGTGGTGTACATGACAACGATGTATCCGGCGGGAAATGGCAAAGCGATGGCAAATGGCGAAACGGCGGTAAAGTATCGAGCTCAAATATGGAGCATTCGCCGCTGCGGACGCTTCCGTTGCCGAAAGCGCCCGTTTATCGGGGGATCAGTCGCGCAATAGTTCGTTGATGCCGGTCTTCGAGCGTGTCTGGGCATCGACTCGCTTGACGATGACGGCGCAATAGAGGCCGGGGCCGGGCTGGCCGTTGGCCATCGGCTTGGCTGCCGGCAGCGAGCCGGCGACGACGACCGAATAGGGCGGCACTTCGCCATAGGTGATCTCGCCGGTGGCGCGGTCGACGATCTTGGTCGACTTGCCGATGAACACGCCCATGCCGAGCACGGAGCCTTCACGCACGATGCAGCCCTCGACCACTTCGGAGCGGGCGCCGATGAAGCAATTGTCCTCGATGATCGTCGGGCCGGCCTGCATCGGCTCCAGCACGCCGCCGATGCCGACGCCGCCGGAAAGATGCACATGCTTGCCGATCTGGGCGCAGGAGCCGACCGTGGCCCAGGCATCGACCATCGTGCCTTCGCCGACATAGGCGCCGAGGTTGACGAAGGACGGCATCAGGATGGCGCTGGGGGCGATATAGGCCGAGCGGCGCACGACGCAATTCGGTACAGCGCGAATGCCGGCAGCGCGAAAACGGTTTTCGCCCCAGCCTTCGAACTTAGATGGCACCTTGTCCCACCAGGTCGAGCCGCCTGCACCACCCTCGATGATCGCCATGTCATTGAGGCGGAAGGACAGCAGCACCGCCTTTTTCAGCCATTGGTTGACGGTCCACACGCCGTCGGCGCCCCGTTCAGCGACGCGCACCTTGCCGCCATCGAGCAGCGTCAGGGCCGCGTCGACCGCACCGCGGATGTCGCCCGTGGTCTGAAGGTTGACGCTGTCGCGCGCGTCGAACGCCGCTTCGATGGTCTTTTCAAGCGAGGCAAGGTCGGTGGCGCTCATGTGACTTCCTTGAACTTCGATGGTTTTCGTCGCGGCCGGTGGATCATTCGCAGATGTGATCGCCTGGCCGGTGAACTGCTCTACAACAGCCTTCCTCGAAATGGAATGACATTTACTATCGCGTTGCATCTGGATCGGATGTCCGATCGCGGCATATTTGGCAGGCGACGGTCACGCCGATTCGGGCGCGTCGGGTTCAAGATTTGGAAGGCGAAGCGATGGCTAAGGGCAGGAACGGCAAGCTGCGGCGCAAGGACGGCGTCTGGGATCCCTTGAAAACCAGCTCCGCCGACAAGACCCGCGCGGAAGCCATTCCGAAGACGCCGCAAACCCTCTCGCCCTCCTATCGTCTGGCCTATGCCGACGAGGAGTTTCTCTGCCGCGAGGAACTGCGGCCGATCCGGCTGCAGCTGGAACTGCTGAAGACGGAGATGGAGCTGACCGAACGCGGCATCAAGTCGACGGTCGTGATGTTCGGTGGCGCCCGGATACCGGCGCCCGGCCAGAGCGCCTGGGCAGCGCGCAACGACGTCCAGCGGGCCAATCTGGAGGCCGCTTCGATCTACTATGAAGAGGCCCGTAAATTTGCGCGCCTCTGCTCCCGCCACTCCGCCAGCTCGAGTTTTCACGAGTATGTGGTTGTTACGGGCGGTGGGCCGGGTGTCATGGAAGCGGGAAACCGCGGGGCTTCCGAGGAGGGCGCGCCGTCGATCGGCCTCAACATCGTGCTTCCGCACGAGCAGGCGCCGAATGTCTATGTCACGCCGGAACTCAGCTTCAACTTCCACTACTTCGCCATCCGCAAGATGCATTTCATGCTGCGCGCCAAGGCCATCGCCGTCTTCCCCGGCGGCTTCGGCACGCTCGACGAGTTCTTCGAGTGCCTGACGCTGATCCAGACCGGCCGCATGGCTCGTCTGCCGCTGATCCTGTTCGGCGAGGCCTTCTGGCGCAAGATCGTCAATTTCGATGCCCTGGCCGAATTCGGCACCATCGCCCCGGACGACATCAAGCTGATCAGCTTCGTCGATACGGCGGAAGCTGCGTGGAAGATTGTCAGCGATTTCTATGAGCATGAGGGGTAGTTTGACTGCAATAGCGCAAATGTTCTGATTCTGCGGAGAACACCGGTCATGCTCGACTTCGATCCGCTCTATTCGACGCCACAGATCAAGGCGGTCGAGAATTTCATCGACCGCCATTACGCCTTGGGGGCACCCGTCGTCTGCCGATTGCTGCAACGAGGCATGAATGATGTCTACCTCGTCGAAGTGGGTGGCGTCGAACGCTATGTGTTTCGTCTCTCCCACAACCGCGCCCGTGGGCCGGCAGACGTCAGAAGCGAGACGGCCTTCATCAGGCATCTCGCTGAAGCAGATGTGCCGGTTGCAACGCCCGTGGCAAACCGCGACGGGGTTTTCTTCACGCAAGGCGCCGCGCCGGAAGGTCGGCGCCACGGTGTGCTCTTCAGGGAAGTGGATGGCCGCGATCCGAGCCCGAGCGATGCTGGCGATGCGCGGGCGAACGGCAGGACACTCGCGCTGCTTCACAATGCGGCCGAAACCTTTCCGAGCGACGATGCGCAATATCGGCTCGATCTCGAACACCTGCTGCACCGGCCGCTCGCGCGAATACGCGATAGTGGGATCGTCGAGGAGAGAGAGGTTCACCACGATCTCGAAAAGATCGCCTGTCGGACGGCGACGGCCATCGAAGCGTTTGGCAACCTGACCTGGACCCATTGTCATGGAGACTGCCACGGCTTTAACGCGCGCATAAACAAGGCGGGTGAAGCTGTATTTTTCGACTTTGATGACGGCGGACCGGGCTATCTCGCCTATGACCTCTCGGTTTTTCTGTGGGCGAAAGTCTCCTTCGGCCGGCAGTTGACCGCAATGTGGGATGCCTTCGTGGACGGTTATCGGACGATCCGGCCGATAACGCCGGAAGACTATGAGGCAGCCATACGGTTCGTGATCGTCCGCCACATCTGGCTGATGGGCGAATACGCAAGCCGTGCGTCCGAGTGGGGCAGCAACAGCGTCGGCTGGATTGCGCGCGAGACGAATTTTCTGACGATGTGGGAAACGGACCAACTGGCCGATCGGCTCATATGAGTGCATGCGACTCGTCAGCCGCAGACGGGCCGGTCTGAACGCAGGTTTGATCGGCTGCACGACTGCACACAAAAAAGCCCGCCATCGCAAAGCGAGGCGGGCTTCCGTCAGTCCCCGAGAGGAACCAATCGTTCCTTACAGGAGCGGCCGCTTCGGCATGTCGTCGAGGGCGATGAAGCCGTCGTGGTTGCGGTCCATGCGGTCGAACAGCTTGTCCATGGCGGCTTCGGCTTCCGCCTTGCTGATCTGGCCGTTTTGGTCGGTGTCGACGCGGTGGAAAAGCATCTCGGACATCATGCCGCCGCGCATGCCCTTGCCGTGGCGACCTTCGCCGCGCGGGCCGTGCTTGCCGTCACGCGGTGGCTTGCCGCCTTCGTCGTCGTTCATCGCCTGGTCGTCAGGCTTTGCCTTGTCCTTGTTCTCTTCCATCATCTTCTTGCGCTCTTCCCGCATCGCCGTCATCTGGGCCTTGCGGTATTCGCGGAATTCACCGGGCGTGATGGAGCCATCCTTGTTGGTGTCGATCGCATCGAAGATCTTGTCGACGCCAGCCTTGGCTTCGTCCTTGGAGATCTTCATGTCGCCGTTGGTGTCGAACTGCTGCAGCATGCGCACGAAGAGCACTTCAGGCGGGATACGGGGGCCGTGACGCCCGCCCATATGATGGCCGTTGGCTGCGAAACTGGCCGCGGCGCTGCCAAGGAGGAGAGTTGCGGACATTGCCGTAATGAGAATTTTCTTCCCGATCATTGTGGTGTTTCCTTTTGGTTGCCGTGGTGACAACTCAAAGGTAGGGCTGCCTGTTCCAAACACCCAGTTAAACATCGGTAAGATGCATGAAACTTTTGTAATTAAAGCGATTTACGCTAGATCAGCGCGGTGAGGAACGCCGTCAGATCGTCGGTCACGTAGTCGATGTGGTGGTCTTCCTCGCCCTTGCGCTCCCACCATTCGGTGAAGGTGCCTTCCTCGTTTTCGGGCACCAGCAGCACCGTCTTCATGCCGAGCGCTTTCGGAACGACGAGGTTGCGCGGCAGGTCTTCGAACATCACGGCGTTCTCAGTGTCGATCTTGTGCAGCCCGGCGAACTTGTCATAGGTGCCGACAGCCGGCTTCGGCAGGTAGTCGGCCGCGACGATGTCGAAGATGTCGTCGAAATTGTCGAGGATGCCGAGCGCGCCGGCCGTATCCTGGGCATGCTTGACGCTGCCGTTGGTGAAGATGAATTTCCGGCCCGGCAACGCCTTGATGGCGGCGGCAAGCGCCGGCTGCGGCTGAAGTCCGGTATAGTCGATGGCGTGCGCCTTCTCGAGGAAGTCGTCCGGATCGACGCCGTGATGGATCATCAGCCCCTGCAGCGTCGTGCCGTGCTCGAGATAGTACTGCTTCTGCAGCTTGCGGGCCGAATCCCTGTCCGTCTGCAGCAGCGCCGCGACGTAACTGGTCATGTTGACGTCGACCTGCGAAAACAGGTCGACGGCGTGCGGATAGAGGGTGTTGTCGAGATCGAACACCCAGTCGCGGATGGTGGCGAAATCGGCGGCGGCAGGCAGGGTCTTTGGCTGTGTCATGGGCGCCCTTATGCCACGGGCCAAACCGCAAGCAAACCGGATTTTGACGCCTCAGGGAATGATCAGTGTGCCCGCGCCGTGCTCGGTGAAGATCTCCAGCAGCACCGAATGGGCGGTCTTGCCGTTGAGGATGACGACACCCTGGACGCCGGCGTGGATCGCCTCGATGCAGGTTTCCACCTTCGGGATCATGCCGCCGGAAATCGTGCCGTCCTTGATAAGCGCCTGGGCCTGGGCGACCGTCAGCTCCTTGATCAGCTCCTTGTTCTTGTCGAGCACGCCCGGAACGTCGGTCAGGAACAGCAGGCGCGTCGCATTCAGCGCACCGGCGATGGCGCCGGCAAAGGTGTCGGCATTGATGTTGTAGGTGGCGCCGTCGCGGCCGGGGGCGACCGGGGCGATGACCGGGATCATCTCGGACTTGGCGAGCAGGTCCAGCAGCGTCCGGTCGACTTCGACGACCTCGCCGACAAAGCCGAGGTCGAGCACGCGCTCGATATGCGAATCGGGATCGATGACGGTCTTCTTGGCCTTCTCGGCAAACACCATGTTGCCGTCCTTGCCGCAGAGCCCGATCGCCCATTCGCCGGTCTGGTTGATCAGCGCGACGATTTCCTTGTTGATCGAGCCGGCGAGCACCATTTCGACGATCTCGACCGTCTTGCGATCGGTGACGCGCAGGCCGCCCTCGAATTTCGATTCGATCCCCATCTTGGTGAGCATGGCGCCGATCTGCGGCCCGCCGCCGTGCACGACGATCGGGTTGACGCCGGATTGCTTGAGCAGGGCGATGTCTGCGGCAAAGGCCTTGCCGAGCTCAGCATCGCCCATGGCGTGGCCGCCGTATTTCACCACGATCGTCTTGTTTTCGTAGCGCTGCATGAACGGCAGGGCTTTTGCCAGCAGGCGTGCCTGCAGTTCGTTTTCGGATTCGGCCATGATGCACCCCGCTCAAAATTGTTCGCGGGGTTTTATCTCAAGTTTTTGACAGAGGGAATAACGTCGTCGCGATAAGTTTGAGGTGCGGAAAATCGATTGAGACCGCAGCATTTGGCGCTTATTCGCCTTGCCGGGCAGGACTTTTATTCTAATATAAAAGTCAATTGAATGGGAGCGGGGATAATGGATGGCTACTGACGATATCGCCACCCTCGTCAGCCGCGTTGCAATGCGCGACCAGAGTGCCTTTTCCGAACTTTATAACAAGACCAGCCCGAAACTTTTTGCCGTATGTATGCGTATCCTAAAAAACAGGACGGATGCGGAAGAGGTTCTGCAGGAGGTCTTCGTCAGAATTTGGCAGCGTGCCGATCGCTTCGTCGCTTCGGAGACCCCGGCGATGGGTTGGTTGACCTCGATTGCCCGCAATCGGTCGATCGATGCCATCCGGGCTCGCAAGCCCGTGGCGGACGAGATCGACGCGGTGTATGATCTGGCGGACGACGATCCGGACCCGGAAGCGCAGGCTGTCATGAAGGGCGAAGGCAGGCGCATTGATCTCTGCATGGAAACCTTGGAGGATGGTCGCGCCCAGGCCGTTCGCAGTGCCTACGTCGAGGGACTGAGCTATCAGGAACTCGCCGATCAATACGCAGTGCCTCTGAACACCATGCGCACATGGCTGCGCCGAAGCCTGATCAAACTGAGAGAGTGCATGGACCGATGAGTTCACCCGATCAAAGCAAGGGAGGCCGCTCCCGGGACGAAGTGCTGGCCGGCGAGTACGTGCTCGGCGTTCTGTCGCTGGAAGATCGGCTGAAGGTCGAGACGCGCATGCGCAACGACCGTCCCTTTGCCGCGATCGTCACGCGTTGGGAACAGAACCTGTCATCCTTCAACGACGAATACGAAGCCATCCTGCCGCCGGCATCGGTGTTTCCAAAGGTCGAGAAGCGGATTTTCGGGGAGCGCGCGAAGCGTCGTGGCGGCATCTGGAATTCGCTCGCCGTCTGGCGGGGCTTGACGCTCGCCTCCTTGCTCGTGGCGGCCGGCGCGGTCGTCTACGAAACCAACGGCAGCCCGAAAGTCGGCTCGGGCGCGAAGCCGCTGGTTGCCGATCTTGCCGTGCCGGCAAGCGTCAACGGCGCTCTCAACCTGGTGGCCAGCTACGATACCGTCAGCGGCCGCCTGAGGATCACGCCTGTCGCAGCAGCGCAGGCGGAGAAAAAGTCGCTTGAGCTGTGGCTCATCAAGGGCAGCAATCCGGCGCAGGCACTGGGCGTGTTGCCGCAGACGGGCGAAGGCGAGATCGCCATCCCGGCAGACATGCGCAAAGAGTTTGGCGAGGGCGCCACCATCGCCATCAGCGTCGAACCCTTCGGCGGCTCGCCATCCGGTGCCCCCACCGGACCGGTCATCGCCGCAGGCACAGCCCGCAGCCTGTAGCTTTTCAAAGGTTTGTTTGAATCAGCGCCGTGCGCCCCAGAGTGCGCGGCGTTTTCCATTGTCCGACGGCTTTCGGAATTCGTTAAGATTTTGGAGACCGTCTGAAACTGTTTTCCACTGGCTGCCGTATTGCATGTGTCCCCGGCGGATAGGGCAGGAGCCCAGGAGTAGATCGGGGTATAGAGGAAGAGGAATCAGACCATGATGAAGACCACGCTTCGCATTGCCGCTCTGGCCGTCGCACTGTCCGCAGCCACCGGCGCAGCCTACGCCAAGGATCCAATGGTCGGCGGCGCAAAAATGTACGCCTCCAAGAACATCATCGAAAACGCCGTGAACTCCAAGGACCACACGACGCTGGTCGCCGCCGTCAAGGCCGCAGGCCTCGTCGAAACGCTTGAGGGCAAAGGCCCTTTCACCGTCTTCGCCCCGACCAATGAAGCATTTGCAAAACTCCCGGCCGGAACGGTCGACACTCTGCTGAAGCCTGAGAACAAGGCCAAGCTCACCAAGATCCTGACCTGCCACGTCGTCTCCGGCGACATCATGGCTTCGGCCGTTAAGAAGATGGTCAAGGATGCCGGCGGCGAGTACGACATCAAGACGGTCGGCGGCTGCGTCATCAAGGCCATGACGAAGGGTAACAAGGTCACCCTGACCGACGAAGCCGGCGGCACCGCGCACGTCACCATCGCCGACGTCAAGCAGTCCAACGGCGTTATCCACGTCGTCGACGCTGTCCTGCTGCCGAAGATGTAATATCAGCTGCTATCTACGGGCCGCCGCCCCGGTTAATGACCGGGCGGCGGCTTTTTTCGTTCAGGCGGGGAAAGTGGCGGCGTCAGGCGCCGTAGCCGACCGTCTCGACGATGGTCTGGCGCAGCACGTCCAGGCCCTCGTTGACCTCGGACGATGTGGGGATGATGCCGGGGAAGCAGGCCGGGCGCTTGCGGGTCATTTCAGCCGTCTCGGCCATGACGCGCGGCACGCCGGCCTCCTTGATCTTGTCGATCTTGGTCAGCACGATCTGGTAGGAGACTGCCGCCTTGTCGAGCAGCGACATCACGTCCTCGTCGTTCTTCTTGATGCCGTGGCGGGAATCGATCAGCACGTAGACCCGCTTCAGCGTCGCGCGGCCGCGCAGGTAGTCGAACACCAGTCGCGTCCAGGCATCGACATTGTCCTTCGGCGCCTTGGCATAGCCGTAGCCCGGCATGTCCACCAGCGCCATCGGCGGCAGGTCGCCGGCTTCGCCGGAATAGCCGTCCGGAACGAAATAGTTGAGCTCCTGCGTGCGGCCCGGCGTGTTCGATGTGCGGGCAAGGCCGTGGTGGCCGACGAGCGCGTTGATCAGCGACGACTTGCCGACGTTCGAGCGGCCGGCAAAGGCGATCTCCGGAGGGCCTTCCGGCGGCAGGAACTTCATCGACGGCACGCCACGAATGAAGATCCAGGGGCGGCCGAACAGCGGCTTGTCGGTGGGTACGGGTGCTTCGGACATGGCTCGCGATCGTTGGTTGATGGTTTGGCTTCACGGTTTTGGCAGCCGATGTCAAGACTTGCCGTTCTTGGGGCAATGGCCCCACCGCGCTGAAAAAGAAAACCCCGGACTGCGCCGGGGTCTCTTGGGCTATTTGGTTTCCGCCGGCGCTTTTCGCTTGAACAGCCCGCGCATGTTGTCGAACAGCTCGACCTTGGCGCCGTGGCGCCGCATGATGATTGCCTGCTGGATGACAGACAGCGTGTTGTTCCAGGCCCAGTAGATGACCAGACCGGCCGGGAAGCTCGCCAGCATGAACATGAATACCAGCGGCATCCAGTTGAAGATCATCGCTTGGGTCGGATCTGGCGGCGTCGGGTTCATGCGCATCTGCAGGAACATCGTCACGCCCATGATCATTGGCCAGACGCCGAGATGCAGGATGGTCGGCGCTTCGAAGGGCAAGAGGCCGAACAGGTTGACGATCGACGTCGGGTCGGGCGCCGACAGGTCGCGGATCCAGCCGAAGAACGGTGCATGCCGCATTTCGATGGTGATGTAGATGACCTTGTAGAGCGAGAAGAAGATCGGGATCTGCAGGGCGATCGGCCAGCAGCCGGCGACCGGATTGATCTTCTCTTCCTTGTAGAGCTTCATCGTGGCCTGCTGCAGGCCCATCTTGTCGTCGCCGAACTTTTCCTTCAGCTCCGCCATGCGCGGCTGCATCTTCTTCATGTTGGCCATCGAAGCGTACTGCTTGCTGGCCAGCGGGAAGAACAGGAGCTTGACGACGATGGTCGTGCACAGGATGGCGACGCCGAAGTTGCCGAAGTAGCGGAAGAAGAAGTCCATCAGCTTGAACATCGGCTTGGTCAGGAAGTAGAACCAGCCCCAGTCGATCAACCGGTCGAAGCGCGGGATCTGGTAGCTTTCCTCGTACTTGTCGATGACAGGCACTTCCTTGGCGCCGGCAAAGATCAGGTTCTTCACATCGACAGACTGGCCGGCGGCCACCGAGATCGCATCCTGCTTGTAGTCTGCCTGGTAGCGCGGCTGGCCGTCGGCAAAGTGAGAGAAGCGGGCATCGTAGGCGGTCGTCTGCGGCGGCACGATGGTGGCCGCCCAGTACTTGTCGGTGAAGCCCAGCCAGCCGCCGGTAGCCTTGGCAGGCGTCGTCGGCTCCTTGTCGACGGCGGTGTACTTGGTCTCGATCAGGCCATCGTCGCCGATGACGCCGATGAAGCCTTCGTGCAGCACGTAGGCGGACGGTGTGGTCGGCAGGCTGTAGCGGATGACGCGGCCGTAGCTGGCAACCGAGACCGGCTCCTGGCTGGCATTGGTGATCTTGTCGGTGACCGTGAACATGTAATGGTCGTCGACCGAAATCGTCCGGGCGAAGGTCAGCCCCTTGTCGTTGGTATAGGTCAGCGTGACAGGTGTCTTGTCGGTCAGCTTGGCGCCCTCAGGGGCGGTCCAGACGGTGGAAGGGCCGGGAACGGCGCCGGTCTTGTCGTCGCCGATATAGCCAAGCTCGGCGAAATAGCCATCCTTGGTCTCAGCCGGGCTGAAGAGAGTGATGATCGGGCTCATCTTGTCGACCGTCTCATGGTAGGACTTGAGACGAAGGTCGTCCAGGCGGCCGCCGGAAAGGTTGATCGAGCCGAGCAGGGACGTGGTTTCGATGGCGACGCGCGGCGATTTCGCAAGCGCCTCGTCGAGCCTCATCGTGCCGACAGCAGGCTGGCCGGAAACAGGAGCGCCTGCGGTGGTGTTGACGCCAGGAGCTGGCGTGGCGGTGCCGGGCTGAACCTGCTGCGCCGTCTGCTGCTGCGCCTTGAGGGCGGCATCGGCCTTACGCTGCGCTTCGATGCGCGGGTTCATATAGAAGAACTGCCATCCGAGGACGATCACCACCGACAGGGCGATCGCGATGAAGTAATTGCGGTTCTTTTCCATCATTCTTTCCTGGAGCGGTCCGGTTGCGACCGGCGGTGTTTCGGCATGGCTTCGAAGCGCGTTGACAACTCCCGGGCCAGCAAATCGAAGGGGGCAGTCAAGACATCGCGGCGCGCGACAACCACATAGTCGTGTCCAGGCTGCATTGCAAACCCGGCCTTCAGCCGTACAGCCTCTTTCAGGCGGCGGCGCATGCGGTTGCGCTCGACGGCATTGCCATGTTTCTTCGTAACGGTGAAACCGACACGGGGCGGCTCGTCCGGCCGGGCGCGATCCAGCGCCTCGACCAGGAAGAAATTGCCCCGGCGTTTTTCTCCGACGCGCACAGCAAGAAACTGCGGGCGGCTCTTCAGCCGCCCGACAGTTTTATCATTCGGTCGTGTCTTCGTCATTCGCCCGGCATCGCGACAGGGCCTATCCGGCAATTAAGCCGAAAGACGCTTGCGACCGCGGCCACGCCGGGCGATGATGACCTTGCGGCCGCCCTTTGTTGCCATACGAGCACGAAATCCGTGGCGACGAGCGCGAACGAGCTTCGATGGTTGGTAGGTACGCTTCATTTATTTTAACACCGCGGAGTGCGGCCCTTCTTGGGTTTGCATAGTGCAAGGAGCGTTGTTGGACGAACGGAAGTCGCCCGCTAGGCAGGCTTCATGACCGTACGTGCGGCGGCTTATAGGGATGAAGGCCCGAAAAGTCAATTATCCTGGGCTTGATTAACAGGGATGGCACCAGCGCGATCAAAACGATTGCAGTTATCCTTCACCGCGCACCGTTGCAAAGTTGCTCAACAGTTCTTCATTTGGACGTACCAAATAGCATTCCCGTAGAAAAGCAAGAGAGGCCGGCGCGCGCCCGGCATAGATAATATAGCTCTACCCCCACTATATTTAGGGGCTTTATGCAATGCTACATTAACGATTACCGATAATAGTACTTCGCGAGAGGGTGGTATTCCGCCCTCTAATAGCTTGAGGGGACATTTCGTTGAAAATTCGCGGCAAGATTAATCTACTTGTGACGGTCATGGCAAGCGCAGCATTGCTGATCGGTGCAACAGCACTGTTTGCCGTCAACCAATATGACAAGCAGATGCAGACCTATGCGTCCGCTTCTACACGCGCCTATTTGGGCGAGAGGTTGAACAGATTTGTGACAGCAGTGGTGATGGAAGGCCGCGGCATCTACAACGCACCTGACATTAAATCGGCCAAGGGTTTTTCGGATGGATTGACGGCGGATCTCGTCGAAATCGACAAAATCATTGCCAAATGGACGCCGCTCGTCCCCGATCAGCAAAAGGCCGACTTCGCAAAACTGCTGCAGAAGTCAAAGGAGTTTAATACGTTCCGCACGGAAACGGTGAGGCTTCTCCTCACCGATGGCCCGGCGGCGGCCAACAAGCAGGGAAACAACGAAGACAATCGTGCCAACCGCAAGGCATTCCAGGCGGACATCGATGCGGTGGTGAAGGCCGACATGCAGGAGCTTGTGGCCGTCAGTGCCGAAGTCGCCGCGTTTGGCCACATCATTCTGTTTGTCGTGCTTGCCGTCACCGGGGTCGGTATAGCCAGCGGCGTGGGCTTCGGTCTCTATATCGGCACCAGCCAGTTGAGCCGCCCGATCAAAAAGGTGACCGAGGCCATTAAGCAGGTGGCCAACGACGATTTCAGCGTCGAAGTACCCTATGCCGGGCGCAGCGACGAGATCGGTGACATGGCGGCGGCAGTGGAGGTGTTCAAGCAGAATGGCCTCGCCGTCCGGCGCATGCATGCCCAAGAAGCGGTGCTGCGTGCCAAGAGCGACGATTTGCAGTCGGGCATGTCGCAAGTCGTGTCCTCGGCCGCAGCCGGTGATTTCAGCCGCCGTATCGAAAAGACCTATGGCGATGAAAATCTCGACCGCTTCGCCAGCAACGTCAACGAGCTGATTGCCAGCGTCGATACCGGCATAACAGAAACCCGCCGCGTCATTGCCGGGCTTGCCGATGGCGACCTGACCCAGACCATGCAAGGGACATACCAGGGCGCTTTCGCCGAGCTGCAGGAAAACGTCAACGTCACGCTGTCGACGCTGCAGAACACCATGCGCGAAGTTCGCGAGACGACGGAATCGATCCACGGCAACAGCAACGAGCTGCGCGCTGCCGGTGACGATCTCTCCCAGCGCACCGAGAAACAGGCTGCGGCGCTCGAGGAGACCTCGGCAGCGCTCGACCAGATCACGGCCGTGGTTCAGAACTCCACCACCCGCGCCCAGGAGGCCAGCGTCATGGCCTCGGAGGCCAAGGCCAACACTGCGCGCTCCGGCGTCGTCGTGCGCAACGCCGTCGATGCCATGGGCCGTATCGAGCAGGCTGCGCGTGAAATCAGCCAGATCATCAATGTTATCGACGAGATCGCCTTTCAGACCAACCTGCTGGCGCTGAATGCCGGCGTCGAGGCGGCAAGGGCGGGGGAGGCAGGCAAGGGCTTCGCCGTCGTTGCCCAGGAAGTGCGCGAGCTCGCTCAGCGTTCCGCCACGGCCGCAAAGGACATCAAGTCGCTGATCACCAAATCCGGCAACGAGGTTCAGGCCGGCGTCAGGCTGGTGCAGGAAACCGGCGCGGCCCTTAGTGAGATCGAGAGCAGCGTCTTGGCGATCAACGATCATATCCACTCGATTGCCACATCGGCACGCGAACAAGCAACGGGCCTGGCGGAGGTGAACACCGCCGTCAACCAGATGGACCAGGTGACGCAGCAGAACGCCGCCATGGTCGAGGAAACCTCGGCTGCCACCCATAAGCTGACCGCCGAAGCCGACAGCCTCGTCCGCCTCGTTTCCGGCTTCAAGGTGACCCGCCAGACGACCACCGCGCCCTCGGTCGCCCGCCCGGAGAGCCATCGCCCCGTCGCATCGCCGGCACGCAAGATGATGGCAAGCGTTGCCCGCGGCATGGCCGGCAGCCGGAGCGGAGCCGCCGCCCAGCCGACGTCGCAGGAATGGGAAGAGTTCTGATCGTCTAGGGACGTCGACTGCAACAGGCGCTGCGCACATCGCGCGGCGCCTTTTTCCGTTTGTCGGCGGAGCGGTTTCGCGCATGTCCGCATCCGCCATTGGACAAACGAGCGCAAGCTTCTATTATGTCAGCCTACCGATCGGGCGATTTGCTCTACCGCTGCATGGGATGGCCGGAAATGCACTTTCCGCGGGGTGCCAAGAGCGGCACGGAAATGAAGACGAACGCGTCGCAGCCGATGGGGCTGTTCGGCGGCCTCTCGGGCAAACTACTGCTGCTCACCGTCGTCTTCGTCATGATTGCGGAAGTTCTGATCTTCGTTCCGTCGGTTGCCAACATGCGCCTGCGCTGGCTGCAGGATCGCCTGAGCACTGCCGCCGCCGCCGCCGTCGTCATCGACGGGCTTCAACCTGTCGATCTGCCGCGTTCGCTGCAGAAGGAGACATTGATGGCGACGGGCACCCGCGCCATCGTGTTGCGCAAGGACGGCACCTCACGGCTGCTGGCTAAGGCCGAGATGCCTGCCTCCGTGGACGACCAGTTCGACCTCACCGACGTCTCGCTGCCGACGGCGATCCGCGATGCGATGAGCACTCTGTTTTTCGGCGGCGACCGCATTATCCGTGTTTATGGCCCCGTCGGCGATTCGGGGATGGGCGTCGAGGTGGTGCTGAAGGACGCGAACCTGCGCAAGGCACTGATTCGCTATTCGGTCAACGTGATGCTGCTGTCGCTGCTGCTGTCCTTCTTCACAGCGACGCTGATCTTCTTTGCCATCAACCGCATCATGATCAAGCCGATCCGCAAGCTGACCGACAGTATGCAATCCTACTCGGACGATCCGGAGGACCCCGCACGGGTGCTTCAGCCCGATGACGGCCGCGACGAACTCGCCGTTGCCGGGCGGCACCTCGCCACCATGCAGGTTCAGCTGCAAAAGACCCTGAAGCAGCAGAAGAACCTGGCGGCTCTCGGCCTCGCGGTGTCGAAGATCAACCACGACATGCGCAACATCCTCGCCTCGGCGCAGCTGATGTCCGACCGGCTCGCTGACGTGGACGACCCGATGGTCAAGCGTTTCGCGCCGAAGCTGTTGCGGACCATCGACCGGGCCGTCGGCTACACCAACGAGGTTCTGTCTTACGGACAGGCCTCCGAATCGGCGCCGCGCCGCCGACGCCTGAAGCTGGGCGAGCTTATCGACGAGGTCCGCGACATGATGGCGATCGACCCCGATACCGGCATCGAATTCATCGCACAGGTTGCCCCCGATCTCGTCGTCGATGCCGACAGCGAACAACTCTTTCGGATCATCCACAATCTTTGCCGCAACGCCCGCGAGGCGCTGGCCGCCCTTGGTGAGCAGGAGCCGGACAGCCCGCGTCGTATCACCGTGTTCGGGCAGCGGATCGGCAGCGTCGTTGGTATCATCGTCGACGACACCGGCCCCGGCATGCCGCGCAAGGCCCGCGAGAACCTGTTCACGGCCTTCCGCGGCTCGGCCCGCTCGGGCGGCACAGGTCTGGGCCTGGCGATCGCCCGCGAGCTTGTGCTGGCCCATGGCGGCACCATTGCGTTGGTCGAGAAACCCTTGGCCGGCACACAGTTCCGCATCGAGATTCCAGACCGGCCGATATCGCTCGACGATTATCGTGGCCGTAACGCACACGAAAACTGAGGCAATCCGGGGCTTTCCCCAGGCGCTTTACGAAAAACAGCAGATTTTCAAGAAATACGCTTGCTTTCGATCTGCGGACGTTTTAGAGGATCGCCACGCAAGCGGCTCAGCCACTTGCTTCCGCACCCGTAGCTCAGCTGGATAGAGCACCAGACTACGAATCTGGGGGTCGGGCGTTCGAATCGCTCCGGGTGCGCCATTTCTTTTCTCTGGAAATTTTCCTTATGTAATGAATACAGGGCCTTGGTTATTTGCCCTGTCGTTCTGTGAATAATGAACCGTGACCAGCCTTCACCGGATATAACTGGACGCGCGCCGCTGCATTATGTGCGCCTTGCTCCATCAGTCTCTCAAAGCTGCTTGTTCCCTCAGCCTTCACGCAAGCCCGGCGCGCCGTCTTTCCTCCGGCTGCATCAAGTCGCGGTCATTGCCGATCCTCGGTTGCAGATTATCGGAAAAATAAGGTTTTGCGGCGAAGGTGGGTGGTCTTTTGACTGCTTGGGGGCGTGAGATGAGCCGCGGACACAGGAATCCTGCCCGAATCCGTGAGTTGGATGGGATACGCGGCTGGGCGGCGCTTGTGGTTCTGTTGTTTCACGTTTTCTGGGAGGGCCTGGGAGAGCGATTCGGTGCGCTCCGGTCGGTCTTCGCTGCGCCCTTTTTGAATGGCGATCTGGCGGTCTGCATCTTCTTCGTGGTCTCCGGCGCAGCGCTTTCGGCGCCGTTTCACGCCTCGATGGATCGTAAGTTCGTCGTCCGTTCGGCGATCAAACGCTATCCGCGTCTGTTGGTGCCGATTGCCGCAGCAACCTTGCTGGTCTGGCTTCTCAGCCGATTTGGCCTCATGCATGGGCCGGAAGCGGCAGACATTCTGGGCCGTCGGGATTGGCTGGGCCTCAACAACGTCGCAACGGTCTCGTCTGCCAACGCGCTCTACTTCACGACATCAGGCGTCTTCAGCGGCCTGTCCGCCCAGAGAAACATCCTGCCCTTCCTGTGGACGATGCCGATCGAAATGGTGGGCTCGATGCTGTTGTTTCTCTACCTCGCCTGCAAGGACGTCTACGGGCAGGGGAGCCGGCTGCTGGTTGCCATCATCGTCATGACGTTCGTTGCCAGTCCCTACATATGCTGCTTCTTCATCGGCTCCCTGATCGTCGACAGGCAATCCCAGGGGGCGGGGCTGAGGCAGCTTCTGCTCAACCGCTGGATCGCGGCCGCCGCACTCCTGCTCTGCCTTCTGTATTCGGGCTTGGCCGTCGTCTTTCGCAACGAATTGCTGCGCTATCCAAATGCGGTCGTTGCGGCGGCGATCGTGTTCTACTGTCTGAATATTGGATGGTTGTCGCGATGCCTGTCCGCCTCGCGGCTGTCGAGCCTGCTGGGCAAGATTTCCTTCCCGCTGTACCTCAGCCACTACGCCGTGCTGGGCGCTGTGTTCTCGCCGCTTGTCGTGGCCTATCAGGCGCAACTGACGCTCCCGGTGGCTGCGCTGATCGGCCTTGCGACAGTCGTTATTGCGATCCTGGTTGCGATCGCCTTTTCGCCGGTGGAGCAGGCGTCGCATCGCATTTCGAAATGGATCGGCGACTATGTCCTCGGTGAAGGTGATGGAGCGTCGCGGCGGTCTTCCGGCGCGCAGCCATCGCTCGCCCCAAGTGCAAAAATCGAGACTCGTCTTCCGCTACAAGCAGCCGACTGAAGCGCTTCCGGCAAAAACCTTGGGGCGGAGTGGCCGGCCCAACACCTGCTGCGTGATGCCCCATCATACACGAACGCCCCCGCCGCGGTGGCGGCAGGGGCGTTCGGATAGCTTGATCGAAGAATCAGGCTTAGCCGGCGGAAGTCAGCGTCATCGATGTGCCGGTTGCGGCAATGTTGAGGCCGAGCTGGCCCGTCACGCTGATGGTCTGCAGGTGGATCGCGCCAGTCGTGCCGCCGAACAGCATGTTCGCGCCGATGCCTGCGCCAACGGTGGCTTCGGCCGTGGCACCCTGGTAGAGGCCAGCCAGTGCGCCGTGGTGATAGCCGGCGGTCGGAGCAAAAACGGCCCAGACGAGACGGCTGCGGGTGGTGAAGCCGAGGTCGACGCCGAACTTGCGGATGGCGCCGGTGTAGTGGTCTACGCGACCGCTGCCGTTAGCGGAGGTGTAGGTGCAGTCAACGCTCTTGGCCGAGCCGAGAACATAACCGACGCCGCCTGCGATGTCGCAAGTCAGGTAGCCGATCTTGACACCATTGCTGTTGTCCTGATCTTCGTAGTTGGTGACCATGTCGGCAGCGGAAACAGCCGGGGCAACGGCGAAGGTCAGCGAAGCGGCGGCAAGCGCCAGTGCGACAGTCTTTTTCATTTTTCTCTCCTGTTTAACAATAGTACCGGTGCGGTGGCGCCGGGGTCGGCTCGAATTCGAATAGCGATCCCTAACGGATGAGTCGCCCTCCGGTTCCAAAAACGGGCTGTCAGGCCGCTCGCATCGACGAAAGTGATTAACAGATCCCGTTCACCGCACCTCACCGTTCATCGTTCATTAGGACATTTCGAAGGCGTAAGCTGGGCTAGCGGAAACTTCCTCCATGGCTGTTGCAGCAACGCGACACCCGTTTGCCGAGCGTTGATGCGAGGTCGTTGTTTTCCAGCAAATGGCTCGAGCCCGCGCCCTTTGAGATCGGGGCAGATTGCTGATCGCATCTTAGGAAACGAAACCAGCCGCAGCGTCGCCGCTACGGCTCGGTGGGGCGCAAGGGTGTGATGGTCAGGCAGTGGCGGCGCTGGTCGCCGGCGTTCCGCTCGTTTCGCTGCTGCCGGCCTGGCTCCAGCTCATGTAGTAAAACTGCGTGCCGACCTGGCCGAAATAGGCATCCTGGCCTGTCGTCTTGTCGATGAAGCTATTATCGGCGGCCCGGCTCAGCGTGCCGTCGCCGTTACGCTGCAGTTGCGCCTTCAGATAGTCGTTCCAATCACTGGTGGGGATCGTTTTGGCGGGGTTGGCCTTCGTCGCTTCAGGGGTCGACGTCGAAGAGGCTGCGGTTTTGGATGTTGGATCCCAGGCGCTGATCGATACCCCCTTTGTCGGGTCTGAAACGGTCAGGGTGCCGGCCTTGAGCGCATCCAGCATCGCCTGCGCCTGCTTGGCGCCATCGCTGTTGCCGGCCGCTGTCGCCGTCAGATTCTGCTTCAGCAGTGCCATGAAAGAAGAGGTGGTGATATCGGTGCTGGCGGCGGTACCCGACGCGTCGCCCGAGGGGACGGACGTTGTGTCGTCGGCCTGGCTGCCGGACAGGCTGTTGAGCATGCTCGCAAGAGATGCCTGCGCCGATGATGGCAGGCTCGATATATTTCTGCCGACGCTGGAGCCATCGAGCAGCGATGAGCCGCTTGAGCTGGCGCTGGAACTGTCGTCGCTGGTATCGCCTGCTTCCAGCACCTTGAGGGCCAGTTGAGCGGCGATCAGCCGCGTGGAGGAGAGGGCGGTAACCATGGCATGACCTTCCTGAGCGCTGCCTATCCGTTCGTCGGAAGGCACCTGGCATGGGACGCTGCCGCCGCCGGGAGAAAGAGCCGGCGCTTGCGCCAGCCAGTCTCTCGGCTCGCAAGCCGCGCGGATGCTGTGATATTAGATGCAGCGACTTGCCCGGAGCTTGCTGCGTCCGCTTCATCCGATCTAGCGGCGTCGCGTGGTGTCCTCGATTTCGGCCAGCAACCTATACTGCAGGTCGGGGCTCTGCGCCTGGATGACATTGGCCAGATCGTGCAGTGTGCCGCGCAGGCCATGCACCTGGTCAAGCAGTTCCATCACCACATCGACGCCTGCCTCATTGACCCCCATGGTATCGATAAGGTCGAGTATGAGCCGCCCGCGCGCAATATCCGCGTCGCGGAAGGCTCTCCCTTCATGCGTCATATGGGGCACCAGCCACCCCTGTTCGATCCAGACTTCGAGCACCGTGACGTCGATCCGCAGTGACTTGCGAAATTCACGATCGTCCATGGTTCAGCCTCCCATGCTAGTCCTTGGTTCCTGCTTTTCTCCGGCCGCCCAGCTATTCACGAAGGCAGTCAGCTCGGCGTCGGCCGCATCCGGCAGCACGATCTTCAAGGTCACATAGGCGTCGCCATGCTCGCCGCCACGCTTCGGCACGCCTTTTCCCTTGAGCCGCATGACCTTGCCGGTGTTGGAGTTCGGCGACAGGGTGATGGCCACGGCACCTGATGGCGTGGGAACGCGCACCTTGCCGCCGAGCACAGCCTCCCGCAGGCTGATCGGCAGGTCGAAGCGGATATCGTCTCCGTCGCGGACATAGAACTTGTGCGGGCGCACCTTGATGTCGATCAACGCATCCCCGGCAGGCCCGCCGTTGATGCCCGGATCTCCCTTGCCACGCAGCCTCAGCGTCTGACCGTCGGCGGTGCCGGGCGGGATCTGCACGTCGAGCGACGGGCCATTCGGCAGGGTGACCTGGGTCTTCGTGCCATTGATGGCGTCGAGGAAATCGACCTCCATGGAAAAACGACGGTCCTGGCCCTTCATCTGCGCGCTCCCTTGGCCGCGGCGCGAAAAGAAGCTGGAAAAGATATCGTCGGCGCCGCCGAAATCGGCGAAGCCGCTGCTGTTCTGATAGGGGCCGCCGCGTCCTTCGCTGCCGGCATAGTCGCGGTAATATTGCCGTTGCTGCGCCTTCTCCCCGCCACCGGCATCGATTTCACCACGGTCGAAGCGGGCGCGCTGTTCTTCGTCGCCGAGAATGGCATAGGCGGCCGAGACCTCCTTGAATTTTTCTTCCGCTTGCTTGTTGCCCGGGTTGAGGTCCGGGTGCAGTTTCTTGGCAAGCTTGCGGTAGGCGCTCTGGATGTCCTTTTGCGCTGCGTCCCGCTTGACGCCGAGAAGCTGGTAGGGATCACCGCTCATGGATTTCTCCGTCTTCAAATCAATCTTGTCCGTCAAAACGGCGATGCGGCACGTTTTCCGGAGCTTTCGAATCACACATAGGCATTCGCGCCCTTATCCGCACCACTGAATGCCTTTTTTCCGCAGATGGCCAGCAGCTTGAAGGTCAGGCCTCCGGCGGAATTTGCAAGCGCATGCCTGTCAGCTCCTCAGACATGTCCCACAGCCTGCGCCAGGTGCTCCGGTCGAGGGCTCGGGCGGCGATCCGGGAGAGGGCGGGTTGCCCCTTCAGCTCGTAGAAGCCATCTGGCCCATACATCACGCCGCCGATCGCTTCCGGCGATGTGGCTGCAAACAATGTCGGCAACGCGCCGGCTGCCGCGGACTGGGAAAAGAAGGGTTGCAGCACAGCCGCGACCCTTTCCAGCGGTGAGATCTTGCCCTCGCGGCCAAACCGCGGGCCGGCGCTTTGCAAGCCAGTGACGGCATAGCCGGGGTGGGCGGCTATGCTGGTGAGGTTGAGGCTCTCGGCGATCGCCCGGCGCTCGAGCTCGAGGCTGAACATCAGCGTCGCCAGCTTCGACTGGCTATAGGCCTTCCACGGCGTATAGCCGCTTTTCAGCTGTAGATCATCGAAATGGATGCGGCCCGAACGATGCGCAATGCTGCTGATGGTGACGATCCGCGGTGCCGGCGCAGCGAGCACCTTTGCCATCAGGCGCATGGTCAGAGCGAAATGGCCGAGATAGTTCGAAGCGAGCTGCATCTCGAATCCATCGACCGTTTCATGGCGCGTCGGTATGGCCATGACCCCTGCATTGTTGATGAGCAGATCGATATGAGGCACCGCATCGACGATGCGTCCGGCAAGTTCCGCCACCGACGCGAGGCTCGAGAGGTCCAGATGTTCGAAGCGGACGGCGGCACCCGGATGATCTTCCCGTATCTTCGCAATCACCTCGCCACCCTTCACGAGGTTTCGCGAGGCGACGATGACCTCGGCTCCGGCAGCGGCCAGGGCCTTTGCGGTTTCGAAGCCGATGCCGCTGGTCGCTCCCGTGACCAGGGCGATGAGCCCTGTCTGGGAAGGGATCGTTGTGGCGCTGAAGCCGGCCATGCTGCCTCCGATGCGCGTTAAGGAACGAGACACCATAGATATTGCACTGGGTGCAAATTTACAATAGATACAGACATGCTTGTAGGTGACATCACGCAGCGCTGCATTGGTCTTGCATTTGACACACTCGACACCGCTCATCGCATCGGCTGTTCATGGCCCGTCGAATAGGATCCCTGAATGACCACACGTTCCGCCGCCTCCGACTTCAAGCAATTCTTCCGCCTGTGGATGAGCAATCCCATGCAGGTCTCGGCCATAGCCCCGTCGGGAGAGCGTCTGGCGCGCCTGATGACACGGGAGGTGGAAGCTCTTGATGAGCCTATTCTTGAGCTCGGTCCCGGCACAGGCGTCTTCACGAGGGCGCTTTTGAAACGAGGCGTGCGGGAATCGGATCTGACGCTGATCGAGTTCGGGGCCGAATTCGTCGATGTGCTGCACCTTCGGTTTCCGCTGGCGCGCGTGGTCCAGATGGATGCCGGCAGGATTGCCGAAGCGGGACTGTTCGATGACAAGCCGGTCGGTGCAGTGGTCAGCGGCCTGCCGCTGCTGTCCATGTCGCCGGCCCAGGTGAGCGCCATTCTGTCCGGCGCGTTCAGGGTGATGCGGCCGGGCGGCGCGTTCTACCAATTCACCTATGGGCCGCGCTGTCCGGCGCAGCGACGCATTCTCGACGAGCTCGGCCTGACAGCCAAGCGCATCGGCGGAACCGTCCGCAACCTGCCGCCAGCCAGCGTCTACCGAATTTCGCGCAAGACGGTGGCGGAGATTTCGATCGGCCGAGCCAACATCTCCCACAGGCGCTTTGGCGGCATGTGTGCCTCGCAAGTCCCTGAAATCCACGCAGACAGCGCAATTGGGGATGCCAAAGCTCTGGAAGCTGGACAATAGTGCCTGGCGAAAAAGACATTCACGGCGCGCGGGAAGGCAGGCGCGAACTCAAGCGTCGCCAGACCCGTGGCCGGATCGAGGATGCGGCAATGGCACTGTTCCTCGACCGTGGCTTCGACCAGACCACCATCGAAGAGATCACAGAAGCAGCCGATGTCTCGAAGCGAAGTTTCTTCGATTATTTTCCGAGCAAGGAAGACGTGGTCTCCGCCTGGCAGGACACCTTCGCAGACCATCTGGCCGAGGCGATCGCGGCTAGGCCAGGAGGCGAGCCGATGGCGCGGGTGGTCGAGGAGGCGCTGAGCGCAACGGTCGTGGCCGCCTTCAATCCCCAAAGCCTGGCTGTCAGCAAACTCATCCGCGCAACGCCGACGCTGAGCGCCCGCGATCAGCTGAAATACGCCAAACTCGAAAGCTGCCTGACGGCAGCCCTTCTGTCCAGATGCGCGGATGGTGAGACGGAGCGGCTTCGCGTTCGTCTCTTGTCGGCGGCGGTCATCGGAGCCATGCGTGTCGGGGGCGAGCAATGGCACCAGGCACCGCGGGGCACCACGCCCGAAGCCCTGTTTCGCAGCCTTTTTGCCGAACTCAAAGATGTCCTGTCCGCCTTTGGCAGTACCTCCGCCTGAAGTCCGCCTTCGGGTTGCGAGCCCTGGTGCATCATCCACGCCGCTCTCAATCCCGTGCGGCTCACGACAATTGGGTTGAAATGTACTTATCCTGGCGTGATCGGTTGCATCCGACGGTTGGCTTGCCCATCTCCTTCTAGGCTCGGATGCGACACAACTGTTCTTGTTCGGGCACAGAGTTTGGAGTTCGACGGCTGGAAACAGTGCTCGGCTCCCACGCATTCTGAATGAACAATTCAAGAAAGGGACGATCATGACCGAATTGAATGCATCCAAATCCGGAACCTTCAAGATTGGCGGCGATCTCACCGTCAACCGTCTGGGCTTCGGTGCCATGCGCATCACCGGCAAGGGCATCTGGGGCGATCCTGCCGACCGTGAGGAAAGCATCCGCACCCTGAAGCGACTGCCGGAACTCGGCGTCAACTTCATCGATACCGCCGACAGTTATGGCCCCGATGTCTCGGAGTTGCTGATCAAGGAAGCGCTGCACCCCTACGGCAAAATCGTTGTTGCCACGAAGGGTGGCCTGACCCGCACCGGGCCGGAGGTCTGGGTACCGGTCGGACGCCCGGAATACCTGATCCAGCAGGCACACAAGAGCCTGCGCAATCTCGGCGTCGATCAGATCGATCTATGGCAATTGCACCGGATCGATCCCAAGGTCCCGGCTAGTGAGCAGTTCGATGCCATCAAGTCGCTGCTCGACGACAAGATCATCCGTCATGCCGGTCTGAGTGAAGTTTCGGTGGCAGAGATCGAGGCCGCTTCGAAGGTCTTCAAGGTGTCGACCGTGCAGAACCGCTACAATCTGGTCGATCGCACCAGCGAAGAGGTTCTCGATTACTGCGAGAAGCACAATATCGGCTTCATCCCGTGGTTCCCGCTGGCAGCCGGCGATCTTGCCAAGCCGGGTTCGCTACTCGACACCATAGCCAAGCGTCACAACGCCGCGCCGAGCCAGATTGCGCTCGACTGGGTGCTGAAGCGTAGCCCGGTGATGCTGCCGATCCCCGGAACGTCAAAGGTCAAGCACTTGGAGGAAAACGTGGCGGCGGTGAATTTCAGTCTGTCGGACGAAGAGTTCAAGGCACTCGACGCCGAGGGCATAAAATTCTTCAAGGCGGCCTGAGCAGGAGGCGAGGTTGCGGCCCCGAGACCCAGCCGCGACCTCGCCTCAGATTGAGTTGATTGGTGGCGAAGCCACTAAAGACGCGAGTCAGAAGCCACTAAAGACGCGAGTCAATGGGCAAAGACCTGAAGAATGCGGCTGAGAAATAGGCGAATTGTCGCAGAGGCATGTTCTAATGAAGGCGCTAAGCCAATAGCGCTTATTTATTCATGCCGAAAACGCATTGCTGCAATGCAATAGCATGTATTTCCAATCTGGGCGGCAATGCGTATATCTCTCATCGAAGGCAGCGCACTCCTCCTCCCAGCGCTTCCTTCTTCGATCAGCAGCACTCCTCCTCCCAGTTGCTGATCTCTATTAAGAGCCCGATGCATCCTCCTCCCGCATCGGGCTCTTTTAGTTTGTTCTCTCAGTTCAGTCGCCGATGCGCGCCACGCCAGTCTGGCCGTTGTCGCGCGTCCATTTGACTTTATCGGCGCTGTCTCGCTCCAGCACGAAGCACATCGGGGCGCCATCGTACCAGGTCTTGAACTGCTGGCAGAGCTGGTTCGACTTGATCCACCACTTACCGACATCGTTCGGCTTGATGAACTTTCCGAGACCGACGGCCTGGCCATTGCCATCGACGGTACCGGATTTGTGGTAGGTGAGGGGCATCTCGCCGCCCAGGGGCGCGGCAAGGTAGATCGTGCGGCCGATGATGTCGCTGCGGATATCACTGTCCTTCAGCGCTTCGGCATGGGATGTCACGGGCACAAATGCGGCGAGCATTGTCAGTGCGGGGATCAAGGACTTCATCTTGGACCTCTGGTCAGTGAACACCCACTAGACTACGTGCGGAAGGCCCCATCGGTTTCACCGGTGGGCGAGAATCCGGCGCCTTCAACCGAAAAAGCGCGGTTCGATTTCCCTCATCTGTCCTCCATCTGGAAAAACCGCCGTTTGCTGCCGCAAAATCCATAGGCAGCGGGCCTTGCCTGCTATATCCCGATCGCTGATTTGCTGTTCGTTTCGCTGCCGCTCGGATATCCAAGCCCATGATGCAAGACACCAAAAAGACCACCATCGTAATCGGTGCCGGGATCGTCGGCGCAGCAACGGCCTTCGAGCTGCAGCGGCGCGGTCGGCAGGTAACGCTCATAGACAAGGGTGAACCGGGGCAGGGCACTTCGTTCGGCAACATGGCAAGCATTGCCCTGGATTTCGCCGCCGGGTCCGGGCCGTCGACCTGGCGCAAGATGCCCGGCTGGTTGCTCGATCCCGAAGGACCTGTCTGGCTTCGTCCGGCCTATGCGCCCAAAATCATTCCATGGTTCCTGCGCTTCCTCGCCGCCGGCCGGCCGTCCCGATTGCGCCAGATCGAGGATGCCGGCATGTCTCTCTCGGCCCCTGCGCTGGGCGATTTCCGTTCGATGCTCCAGGCGATCGGCGCACCCGAACTGATGACCGAGGAGGGTTGTCTGGCCATCTACGAGACGGAGGCGGAGTTTGCCGGCGACCGTGGCCATATCGAGATGATGCAGCGCTATGGCTTCGAGCATTCCGTGCTCGATAACGCCGGCATTCGCGATCTCGAGCCTTCGCTGTCGCCGCACATCGCCAAGGCGGTGCTGCTGCCGAACAACAAGTCGATCCGCAATCCCTATCACCTCGTGCTGAAGCTGGTGGATGCGGCCAAGGCTGCCGGCGCGGGCTTCGTCTCCGGCGCGGTCGTCACCATCGAGCGCAGGGCAGGGGGCGGCGTCACCGTCGTTCTTTCCGACGGCCGAAGGATCGAGGCTGACGACGCCGTGGTCGCTGCCGGCGTGCCGACGCGCGCCATTGCGAAATCGCTCGGTGAACCGATCCCGCTCGAGACGGAGCGCGGCTATCATACCCAGATCATGGCACCCGGCATCGAGATGCGTTATTCCGTCATCTGGCCGGCCCGTGCCTTCATGGTGACCCCGACAGCCGGCGGCATCCGGGTCGGCGGCAATGTGGAGCTCGCCGGCCTCGATGCGCCGCCGGATTATCGCCGCCCCCGCGTTCTCGTCCGCCACGCCCAGCGGGCGCTGCCGGGCCTCAAAGTGGAGGATGCCAAGGACTGGATGGGCCATCGACCGTCGCTGCCCGACACCATTCCGATTATATCGGCCTCGTCGCGCCTGCCCGGCGTCTGGTATGCCACCGGCCACGGTCATCTCGGGCTCACCTATTCGGCAACGACAGCACGATTGATAGCGGACATGATCGGCGGCATCACACCTTCTATCGACATGGCGCCGTTCCGCATCAACCGCTACTGAGACTACGCCGGCGTCCCTCGGCGCCGGCGATGCCTTGCAAAGAGTTCGGGCCGCGCATCGATACAGACGGCTGCCCCACAAGACACGTCCGATTGGAGACCATGGGATGAGATGGAAGCGTACGATCCAGCTACTGGATGTCCACTGCGAAGGTGAAATCGGCAAGGTTGCAATCGGCGGCGTGCCGAAGATCCCCGGCAATACGATTGCCGAGCAGCTTCACTGGATGAACACCGATCCCAAGGGCGAGGCGTTGCGCCGCTTCCTTGTCCTTGAACCGCGTGGCGCGCCGATCGGTTCGGTCAACCTGCTGCTGCCGGCAAAGCATCCGGATGCCGATGCGGGCTTCATCATCCTGCAGCCGGACCAGGCCCATGCCAGCTCCGGATCGAACTCGATTTGCGTGACCACCGCGCTGCTCGAATCCGGCATTGTCGACATGCAGGAGCCGGAAACCATCGTCACTCTCGACACGGCTGCCGGCCTGGTGCGGGCCGTTGCCACCTGCCGCGACGGACGCTGCGAGAAGGTTCGGCTGACCATGGTCCCGTCCTTCGTGCACGAGCTCGACGTCAAGCTCGACACGCCGGAGTGGGGTTCGATCAATCTCGACATCTGCTATGGCGGCATTTTCTATGCGCTGGTCGATGTCGGTCAGGTCGGCCTCACCATCGAGGCATCGAAGGCTGCCGACCTCGTCAAGGCCGGCATGATCCTGCGCGAGCGGATCAACCGGACGATGTCGGTCGTCCACCCGGAAATCCCGGCGATTTTGGGCGTTGCCTATGTCATGTTCCGGGATGTCGATGCCGATGGCGCCATCCGCACCTGCACGACGATGTGGCCCGGCCGCGTCGACCGCTCGCCTTGCGGTACCGGCAACTCTGCCAACCTGGCGACGCTGCACGCGCGCGGCAAGGCCAAGGTCGGCGATATCTTCAAATCGCGCTCGATCATCGGCTCCGAGTTTGAGGTTGGCCTCTCGGCGCTAACGGAGGTGGCCGGAAAACCGGCGATCATTCCGACGATCACCGGACGCGGCTTCACCTTCGGCCTTTCACAGGTCGCGCTCGATCCGTTCGATCCGCTGGCCGAAGGATTTGCACTCACAGACGTCTGGGGACCGTCGGCCGGCGAGATCGGAACGGGAAAGTAGCTTTCCCCTTCTCCCCTCGGGCAGAAGGTGCCCGAAGGGCGGATGAGGGCGCGCGTTCCCCCTCAATGCCTCGCAATCGTCATAACCTCCCCGACGGGAGCAGATAAACGCCGCGCTTACAGCCCGATTTCCCGAGCCCAGGGCGGGTTGGCGCCGGCTCGCGACACGGTGACTGCCGCGGCCTTTGCGCCGAGCGAGAGAGCATCGCGTAACGCCGCTTCGTCCAGCGAGGCGACCTGCGCCTTGGTCAGCAGCTTGTTCATCTTCAGCGAGGCAAGGATACCGGCATCGAAGGTGTCGCCGGCGCCGACCGTATCGACCACGGTGACGCGCTCGCTCGGCACGGTTACCTTGCGCGACTTGGTATAGCCGGTGGCACCCTCTGCGCCCTTGGTAATCACCACCAGCTTGGCGCCATGGTCCAGCCAATGCGCAGCCAGATGATCATGGTCGCCCTCCATGCCGAACCACTCCAGATCCTCGTCCGAGAACTTCAGAATGTCGGACATTGCCGCCATGCGCTTGATGCGGGCCATGTGCGAGGACTTGTCCTTGATGAAGCCGGGGCGGATATTGGGGTCGAGCGAGATCACGCGGCTGGCCTGCTCGCGCTTCATCAGCGCCTCGTAGGTGTCGCCGCAGGGGCTGGGGATCAGGCTGATGGCGCCGAAGTGGAGTGCCTCGCAGCTTGCGTCGAGTTGGGGAAGGTCGGCCTCGGTGATCATCCGGCCGGCCGTGCCCTCGTCGTAGAAGGCATAGGTCGCTTGACCGTTGACCAGCTTGACGAAGGCGATCGTGCTCGGGCGGGAAACGATGGCGCA
The DNA here is from genome assembly GCF_049472505.1 of Rhizobium sp. HT1-10. NCBI lineage: Bacteria > Pseudomonadati > Pseudomonadota > Alphaproteobacteria > Hyphomicrobiales > Rhizobiaceae > Rhizobium > Rhizobium sp. HT1-10. Next base: position 543,158 of record NZ_JBCEBQ010000004.1, read on the forward strand.
GGGGCTGGAATCGACGTTGCTTGCTTTCAGCGTCTCGATCAGGATTTCGCCCAGCATGTCATCGGCAAGGCCGGTGAAGAAGGATGTCTCAACGCCGAGCCGGCCGAGCGCGATGGCGGTGTTGAAGATGGCGCCGCCGGCATAGGGAGCAAAGGCTTTTTCGCCCAGCGTCGTCTCCCGCGGCAACATGTCGATCAAAGCTTCGCCACAGCACAATATCATTCCGGCCTCCCAGAGAACGCGTCTCTTCTTTCCAGTGTCAAAAAACGGTTAGAGCGGTTTCATGCAAAAGCAAAGCGTCACTTCGCCGAAAGCTCGGTGATGCCGCCATGGGCGCCCGACCATTGCAGCGGCGCATCGAGAAATGCCTCGACTTCGGACAGCGTCTTCTCGTCGAACAGCTTCTGCGTCTTGGCGGCGGCAAGTACGTCTCGCCAGGTCGCGATATGATGGAAGCGCACCTTGCCGTCCGTAAAGCGCAATGCGCCCTCGTCAAAGATGCCGTAGTAGAAAAGCGCGATTGCGTGGTCGACGACGCCGCCAGCTGCCCGGATGGCGTCGATGAAGGTGAACATGCTGCCGCCAGCCGTCGTCAGGTCCTCGATGACGAGCACGCGCGCGCCATCAGGCATATGACCCTCGATCTGGGCGTTGCGGCCGTGGCCCTTCGGCTTCTTGCGGACATAGATCATCGGCAGGCCGAGCCGGTCGGCCAGCAGGGCTGCAAACGGGATGCCGGCCGTTTCGCCGCCGGCGATGCAGTCGAACCTCTCGAAGCCAGCATCGCGCGACAAGACGCTGGCGGCGAAGTCGATGACCGTCGAGCGGATGCGCGGATAGGAGAGGAGCTTGCGGCAGTCGATATAGACCGGGCTCGCCATTCCCGAGGCGAATTTATAGGGCGTCTCGGCGTTGAAGTGGACGGCCTTGATTTCCCAAAGCATCTTTGCCAGCAGTTCGGCCATCACGGCGCGGTCGGGAAATGTCATCTGCATCCTGCACTCTCCTGCGGCTTTGAAACGTTGCCTGCGGCATAGCAGCAAGGCGTTCGCGTTTCCAGAAGGATGCAGCGTTTCCGACGGAAAATGGTGCGCTACGACAGCCGCCAACCGAGGACGGAGCCGACACCGCCCGGCAAATTTGCATCCGGGGCTTATTCCGAGGTTTTCCCCATCCTATCGGGGCAGGAATAGTTGGAAAAAGCAGAACGCTTACAGGGCTTTGAGCCCCTCGGCGAGAATAGACCGTCGGCTTTATTAAAATGCGCGGCATTTCGTTAGGATTCGAGTTTCTATTTAGCCCGTAGTTTTCGCCGCAACGGCACGAAGGAGACTATGATGAATCTGCCACGATCCGCCGTCTTGGATAAATTCGGCTCGTCGCTGACACTCAAGATCTTTTCGATATGTTTCACCTCTACCCACCTGCCGCTGCTTGCCTTGGTCGCCTATCTGACCATCGGTTATAAGACATCCACCTTTCCCATCCTTATCGTCGCTGTCATGGCAACGCTTCTGGGCACGGCCTTTTGTCTATGGTCCGTCTGGCTGTTGTTGCGCCCCCTGCATGCGGTCACAAAGACCGTCCAGGCCTATCGGGAAAGCGGTGCTGTTCCGGCAATCTCCAGTCGGAGGAGCGACGAGATCGGCACCGTGGTCAACGCCATCTCCACGCTCATCGCCGAACTGCATGCGACGCTTTCGCAGCTGCGGCGCCAGGCGACGACCGATGTGCTGACAGGCCTCGGCAATCGCCGCTGGCTGCGTGACATCGGAACCAGCGAGCTGCAGCGGTCCGCGCGCGAAGGCGATGCGTTGAGCGTTATGGTGTTCGATCTCGACCATTTCAAAAAGATCAACGACGAACATGGACATGAGGTGGGCGATCAGGTGCTGGTTATGACCGGCGCCGTCATCCAGCACAACATGCGGCCCTACGACATCGCTGCGCGCATCGGCGGAGAGGAGTTCTGCATTTTGCTGCCGCGCACCGATATCGCTCAGGCGCTTAAGATTGCGGAACGCCTGCGCGGCGAACTTGCGGCCCGGGCCGTGGCCATGCTTCCGCCCGGTCGCGTGACCGCAAGTTTCGGCGTGTACCGCGGTGACCCGTCAAGGGAAACCCTGAAGGCAATGATGGTGGCGGCAGATCGAAAGCTCTACATGGCCAAGAACGCGGGCCGGAACACGGTTCATTGGGATGTTGCGGAAGCCTGCTCGCCGGAGCCGGTCAGGCGCTAGCGGTCCCGGACGCCGGGAGGCTCTTGTCGTTCGGCACGGCATGCAGATAGTCAGCGGTCTCGACGCGGTTCCGGCCGTTCCGCTTCGCCGTGTAGAGCGCCCTGTCGGCGGCGTGGACGATGGCGTCGAAGCTCGAAATCTCACTCGAACCGAACGCGATGCCCGCGCTCACCGTACATGTCAGGACCTTGCCTTCGAAAGCCAGTTCACGCGACGCAAAGGATTCGCGGATGCGGTCGGCAATCTGCTCGGCGCGGCCGGGCATGACATTGTCGAGAATGAGAGCGAACTCTTCACCGCCAAGGCGCGCCACGACATCGGCGCTGCGCAGGTTGGCAGTCAGTTCTTGCGCAAAAAGCTTAAGCATCCCGTCGCCCGCGGCGTGGCCATGGTCGTCGTTGACGGCCTTGAACCGGTCGATGTCGAAGATCACCGCCGCCATGACAGGCGTGAAGACACGGTTTCCGTAGATCGCGAACATGGCGCGGCGGTTCATCAGGCCGGTCAGAGGATCGGTCATGGCTTCCGCACGATGGATCGCGGCCTCTCTAGACTGATGAAGAGCCAGCGAAAGTGCACCAACCCCGGTCATGCCGGCGATGCTGGTCGCGAGGTTGAGATCTTCCGCCCAGCCGTCCGGCGCCTTGCCCAGAACCAGGCTGCCCTTGGAGATCAGGGCTACCGCGCAAAACACGAAGCTGACAGCCGTCAGTGAATAAAGAGCGGTCAAGCCGTTGAGCGCTGCGGGCGCCTCGGCTCGGCTGCGCCAATATTCGCGGGCAGTGGCAAAGAGCACCAGCGCGATTGCCAGGTTGTTGAAGATATAGGCCAGTCCGTCATACCCGATCATCATTGTCGGCACTGTCACACCGATACCGAAGACGCTGCCGACGATGAACCTTAGGCGCGAAAAACGGTGCTTACGAAATTGGTAGCCGGCTACCCAGATGATCGAAAAGCCGATGGAAAAGAGGATGAATGCCGCAATCGCGGGCGCCATGGTCGGTCGCTCCACATATGCACTGTAAGTAAAGATGCCGCCGATAACGAAACTTAGTCCGATCGTGCAGGTCAGCAGGAAGCTTTCCTTACGCCGCGTCATCCAACTGCCTAGCAGCGTCATGACGAGGCAAATCGATGAAATACCCAAGGCAACAAGCAAGGAATTATAGTCGAGCATCCTGCCGTCCCTTCCACGGTTCATCCGCAAAAACATTGCACCTGGGGAGTGTTAGCTCCACAGGAGTGAGGAAAAGGTTACTAAAAACAGCCAAATTGGGTGGATCGCGTCAACACTATAGAGATTAAGCGATGGCTTCTCGCCGTTTATTTCCCTGAATGAGCTTCCACATCCCAATGCAAAGGAAACATCGGATCGAATACAGTGACCGGACCGGCGCCGGTTTCGATCTTGTCGGGGAAGGATAGGGATTCGATCCGGCGGATCAGCGTCATCTGTTCCGCGTTCGGCTCAAGGCCGTACCAGGCCGGGCCGTTGAGAGAAGCGAAAGCCTCGAGCCTGTCGAGTGCACCCTCCTGCTCGAACACGTGGGCAAGGCAGCTCATCGTGTTGATCGAGGTGTAGATGCCGGCGCAGCCGCAGCCGCATTCCTTCAGCGGATCGACATGGGGAGCGGAATCGGTGCCGAGGAAGAAGCGGCCGTCGCCGCTGGTGGCCGCGGCCCGCAGCGCCAGCCGATGGCTTTCGCGCTTGGCGACCGGCAGGCAGTAATAATGCGGCCGGATGCCGCCGACCAGGATGGCATTGCGGTTGATGATCAGGTGGTGGGTGGTGATGGTGCCGGCGAGATTGCTGGCCGACTTGATGTAATCGACGCCGTCGGAGGTCGTCACGTGCTCCATCGTTACCTTGAGTTCCGGCAGGCGCCGGCGCAGGGGATCGAGCACCGTCTCGATGAACACCGCCTCGCGATCGAAGATATCGACATCGGCATCCGTCACCTCGCCATGGACGCAGAGCGGCAGCCCGATCTTGGCCATCCGCTCCAGCACTGGCATCGCCTTGTCCATATCGCGCACGCCGCCGTGGGAATTGGTGGTCGCACCGGCGGGGTAGAGCTTCACGGCGGTGATGAGGCCGCTGGACTTGCCTTCCTCGACGTCGTCCGGGTTGGTATGCTCGGTGAGATAGAGTGTCATCAGCGGCTGGAACACATCGCCTTGCGGCAAGGCCGCCATGATCCGCTCGCGATAGGCGCGCGCATCGGCCGTGGTCACGACAGGCGGCACGAGGTTGGGCATGATGATGGCGCGGGCAAAGTGGCGGCTGGTGTCGCCGATCACGCCCTCGAGCATCGCGCCATCGCGCAGGTGCAGATGCCAGTCGTCGGGGCGGCGGATGGTAAGCTTTTGCATGGGTGTCTCCCGGCGGCGATCTGATGAGGTCGCGCCGGGATATCATTCATGGACGGCCAATGACAACCGTCTTCATCGTGGTGCACGGGTACGTTATCTGCTTAGGCGATGGCCAATGTGATGTCGGCAGGTCGCCTGTTCTCAAGGATCAGCCGGCCGTTCGGCAGATCGTTTTCGTAGACCTTGGCATGGGCTTCTTCTTCGCTGAGCTTGTAGCCGCGCCAGCGCGCCCAGAGGCGTTCCTCGAGCACTTCGATCGGGGGTGCCATCATGATCGAAAAGTCGAACATGCCCTCGAGCTCAGCCCATTTGCCCTTGCTGAACAAAAGATAATTGCCCTCGACGATGATGAAGCGATGGTCCGGCGAGACGACCCGGGCCGATGCGATCGCCAATTCACGGGACCGGTCGAACACCGGAACAAGCACTTCCTGGTCGCCCGGCCGCACCGCCTTGACGATGTCGAGGAAAGCACGGACGTCAAACGTTTCCGGAATGCCCTTCCGCGCAAGCTGGCCGCGGGCAATCAGGATGGCATTGTCCATGTGGAAGCCGTCCATCGGCATGACTTCGGCGCTCTCGCCCTTGGCCTTCAGCGCCTCGGCGAGATTGTCTGATAGCGTCGACTTGCCGGCCCCGGGGGGGCCGGCGATGGCAACCATGAAGCGCTTGACCGTGCCGGCCTTGGCAATGATCTGGCCGGCCATGTCCTCGACTGTCACGCTCATGCAGCGACCGTCTCTGCGGAAACGGTCTTGGCGCCTGTCATGAATGCGACGGCGTCGGACATCGAGTACTCCTTCGGGTTGATGACCGTCAGCCGCTTGCCGAGGCGGTGGATATGGATGCGGTCGGCAACTTCGAAGACATGCGGCATGTTATGCGAGATCAGCACGATCGGAATGCCGCGCGAGCGCACGTCGAGGATCAGTTCGAGAACGCGACGGCTTTCCTTGACGCCGAGCGCTGCGGTCGGCTCATCGAGGATGATCACCTTCGAGCCGAAGGCCGCGGCGCGCGCCACGGCGACGCCCTGGCGCTGGCCGCCGGAGAGGGTCTCGACGGTCTGGTTGATGTTCTGGATCGTCATCAGCCCGAGTTCGGAGAGCTTGTCGCGGGCCTTCGCTTCCATGGCTGGCCGGTCGAGCATGCGGAACACGCTGCCGAGCACGCCGGGCTTGCGGATTTCCCGGCCGAGGAACATGTTGTCGGCGATCGACAGCGCCGGCGACAGGGCCAGGTTCTGGTAGACGGTCTCGATGCCGGCTTCACGGGCTTCCAGCGGCGACTTGAACTGCACCGTCCGGCCTTCGAGCTTGATCTCGCCTTCGTCGGCCTGGACGGCACCGGATATGGCCTTGATCAGCGAAGATTTGCCGGCGCCGTTGTCGCCGATGACCGCCAGAATTTCGCCCGGATAAAGGTCGAAATCGGCATGGTCGAGTGCGGTCACGCGGCCATAGCGCTTGACCAGTCCGCGGGCGGTGAGGATGGGTTCGATAGACATGTTACACCGAAACCTTTCTGATCCACTGATCGATGGCGACAGCGGCGATGATGAGGACGCCGGTCAGGAGAACTTTCCACTGCGGATCAGCACCCATCATGTTGAGGCCCATCGAGACGACGCCGACGATCATTGCGCCGAAGAGGGTCCCGAGGATGGAGCCGCGTCCGCCGAAGAGCGAGATGCCGCCGATAACAGTTGCTGTGATCGCCTGCAGATTAAAGTCGGTAACCGCCGAGGAAGGGGAAACCGAGCCATTGCGGCCGATCGATACCCAGGCGGCAAGGCCTGCGATCGCACCGGATATGGCGTAGACGGTCAGAAGAACCTTCTTGGTCTGGATGCCGGCAAGCTTTGCAGCTTCGGGATCGTCACCGACCGCGTAGACGTGGCGGCCCCAGGCGGTGTGGTTCAAGACATACCAGAGCAGGATCACCAGCAGAACCATGGCGACAACGCCGAGGGTCAGGACCGCGCTGCCGAGCTTGAAGCTGACGGCAAAGAGATGGAGCAGCGGCGCCTTGTCCTCGACGTCCGTGTCGCGGATCGTCTCGTTGGCCGAATAGATGAAATTCGTGGCCATCACGATATTCCAGGTGCCGAGCGTCACGATAAAGGGCGGAAGCTTCATGTAGGCGACGAGGAAGCCGTTGAGCAGGCCGCAGACCCCGCCGGCCAGCATGCCCGCAACCACGGCGATGGGTGTCGGCAGGCCGTAGGTAATGGCGACATTGCCCATGATGACAGAGGAAATCACCATGATGACGCCGATGGAAAGGTCGATACCCGCCGTCAGGATCACCAGGGTCTGCGCCGCGCCGAGAATGCCGACGATGGCGATCTGCTGCAGGATGAGCGTCAGGGTGTAGGACGAGAAGAAGCGTCCGCCGATCGCCAGTCCGAAGACCGCGATGGCAAGCACAAGGACGATCAGCGGCACGGCCGCAGGCGTCGAATGCAGGAAGTGCTGGGCGCGCTTCAAGGGTGACATTTTCTCGTTCTCGAAGGAGACGACATTCTTGTCGCTCTCATCGAGAACACGTTCGAATTCCTGTGCTCCGGTCATATTTCCTCCTCTGCGCGCCAGACGGCGCAGAAAGCTTCACCAATGTCTCCGGGCATAATGCCGGCAGGCGGCGAACGTGCGTTAGTTTAAGAAATTCCGGCCGGGGGCGACCCCGGCCGGAGAGAGAATTCAGGCAAATATTAGCCCCAGCACTTGGCAGTCCCTTCCTTGACATCGATCGACGGCACGCCGGCAACCGGCTTGTCCGTGACCAGCGAGACGCCGGTGTCGAAGAATGCCTTGCCAGGTGTCGGCTTCGGCTTTTCGCCCGTGTCGGCGAACTTCTTGACTGCTTCTACGCCCATCGCCGCCATCATCAGCGGATACTGCTGCGATGTCGCGCCGATGACGCCTTCCTTGACCGACTTGACGCCGGGGCAACCGCCGTCGACGGAAACGATCAGGACGTCTTTTTCCATGCCGACTGCCTTCAGGGCCTGGTAGGCGCCAACAGCGGCAGGCTCGTTGATCGTGTGGATGACGTTGATGCCCGGATCCTTCTGGAGAAGGTTTTCCATGGCTTTGCGGCCGCCTTCTTCATTGCCGTTGGTCACGTCGTGACCGACGATGCGCGGATCGGTTTCGTCACCGATCTTGTTCGGGTCCTTGGGGTCGATGCCGAAACCGATCATGAAGCCCTGGTCGCGCAGGACGTCGACGGAAGGCTGCGATGGCGTCAGGTCGAGGAAGCCGACCTTGGCGGTCTTGGCCTTGTCGCCCATGGTGCCCTTGGCCCATTCGCCGATCAGCTTGCCTGCGAGCAGGTTGTCGGTGGCGAAGGTCGCATCGGCAGCGTCTGCTGGCTCAAGCGGTGTGTCGAGCGCGATAACCACGAGGCCGGCGTCGCGTGCCTTCTTCACCGAGGAAACGATGCCCTTGGTGTCGGATGCTGTGATCAGGATGCCCTTCGCGCCGCTGGCGATGCAGCTTTCGATGGCAGCAACCTGGCTTTCCGAGTCGCCGTCGATCTTGCCGGCATAGGACTTCAGCGTAACGCCGAGTTCCTTGGCCTTGGCCGTGGCGCCTTCCTTCATCTTGACGAAGAATGGGTTGGTGTCGGTCTTGGTGATCAGGCAGACGGTCGTGTCAGCGGCGTTGGCCGGCAGAGCGAAAACGACGCCGAGAGCAAGGCCGGCAAGCGCTGCGGTGATGACTGATTTCTTCATTCGATCCTCCCACGAAAATGATTGTGCCGGCCCTGACAGGGTCCGGAATGGCGAATGCGGCAAATGCTTCAAATTTGTTCTGCACGCTTCCTCCAAAGCCGTGCCGCTCCTCCATGAGCGCGATTTAAAGCCCAAACTCAAAGGCCTGTCAATAAATAAATCCAATTGAATTATTAATCGACTGTGGCATGATGCAAAAAAATGAGGCATGGCCATTACGGGAGGAGTCGGCCAATGTCATCCGTGGAAGATCCGGCAAACACGTCGCCGTCACCATACAATCTCGAGGCCAGCGGCGGAGCAAATCAGGTTCGCGTCCGCGCCTATAATGAGCGGCTTGTGCTTTCGCTCGTCCGTCGTCACGGGGCGCTGTCGAAGGCGGACATCGCGCGCCGCACCGGCCTGTCGGCGCAGACCGTCTCCGTCATCATGCGGGTGCTGGAGAAGGAAGGCCTGCTGCTGCGCGATGAGCCCGTGCGCGGTCGTGTCGGCCAGCCGTCGACGCCGATGCGGCTGAATGCCGACGCCGTGCTCTCCTTCGGCGTCAAGATCGGGCGGCGCAGTGCCGACCTGGTGCTGATGGATTTCGTCGGCACCATCCGCAAGCAACTGCACCGGACCTATGCCTATCCGCTGCCGCACGAGATCCTCGATTTCGTCACCCATGGCATTCGCGAGATCGAAAGCAGCCTCAGTATCGCCGAGCGCAGGAATATCGCCGGGATCGGCATCGCCGCGCCTTTCGAGTTGTGGAGCTGGGCCGAAGAGGTCGGTGCGCCAAAGGGTGCGATGGACGTCTGGCGCGGCTTCGACCTGCAGATCGAGATCGGTGCGCGGGTGCCGCATGCCGTCTACCTGCAGAACGATGCCACCAGCGCCTGCGGGGCGGAGCTTGTGTTTGGCGTCGGCGCCCGCTACCCGGATTTCGTCTACATGTTCATCGGATCGTTCATCGGCGGCGGCATCGTGCTGAATTCGTCGATCTTCGTCGGCCGCACGGGCACGGCGGGCGCCATCGGGCCGCTGCCGGTCCGCGACCGCCATGGCGACACCCGGCAGCTGCTGAAGATCGCCTCCATCTTCGTGCTGGAAAACCTGCTGCGCGAGCAGGGGATAGACCCGCAGCCGCTATGGTATTCCGCCGACGACTGGATCGATTTCGGACCGCCGCTGGAGACCTGGATCCAGGACACCGCCGAGGCGCTGGCGCAGGCGATCGTCGCTGCCGCCTCGATCATCGATTTCAGCGCCGCCGTCATTGATGGCGGCTTCCCGGACTGGGTTCGACGCCGCGTCGTCGAGGCCACCATCAAGGCCGCCGCCGAACTCGATCTGCAGGGCGTCGTCATGCCTGAGATTGTCGAGGGTGCAGTCGGCACCCAGGCCCGTGCCATTGGCGGCGCCAGCCTGCCGATCTTCGCCCGCTACCTCATCGACCAGAATATTCTCTTCAAGGAAATAGACCATGCTGAAGCACATTGACCCGCTGTTGAGCCCGGAACTTCTCTTCGCCCTCCGCGCCATGGGACATGGCGACGAGATCGCGCTGGTCGACGGCAACTATCCCGGCCTGACTGACGCCCGCCGCCTCATCCGCCTCGACGGCCACGGCGTGGTCGCGGTACTGAACGCCGTGCTCAGCGTGCTGCCGATCGACGAATTCGTCGACGAGGCGATCTTCCGCGCCACCGTCAAGCAGGACCGCGACACGCTCGATCCGGTCCACCAGGAAATGGTCGAATGCTGTGCCCGCCACGTCCCCGACATCAAGGTCGTGCCGCTGCTGCCGGCCGATTTCTACGCCCGCGTCAAAGGCGCCCACGCGCTGATCCAGACCAGCGAACCGCGGCTTTACGGCAATATCATTTTGCGCAAGGGTGTTATTTATCCAGCGTGATGCTGTCTGGGCAGTGCGCGCGCCTAAAGTCGGATGCATCGCCCACACAGTCTGGAACCCGGGCTAAATCTCGATGGTAGGGGCAATTACCGGGTCCAGGCGGCCTGCTGCAGCACGACGCGGTAGCCGTCCGCGTCCTCGAATGTCCGGCCATGCACATCCCAATAGTCGTTATAGGCCTTGACCGCTTCGCATCCGGCAGCGTCCATCCGCGCCACGGCTGCCCGCCATTCATCCGGATCCGGCAGGTACATAACCAGCAGGTTGTCCTCGGTCGGTGCCCGGCCGACCCTGTGGCCGCGGTGATGGGTGAATTCCAGGTGGTAGGGCCAGTGCGGGTGGCCGAGGATCAGCCCGTCGAAGCCGTTGTGATCCTCGAAGGAGGCTAGCACCTCAAATGCCAGCCCCGCCTCGTAGAAGGGGCGGAGCCGGGCAATGTCGTCCGTCGGTCTGGCGACGCGAAGGACGGGGATGGTCATTATTTGGTGCGGGCCTTGAGGGCTGCCACCAGGCCGATGGTCGAGGAATCATGGCCCTCGGCGCTTTCCTTGCCCTCGACGACGGGCAGCAGGCCGGTTGCCAGTTCCTTGCCGAGCTCGACGCCCCACTGGTCGAAGGAGTTGATGCGGAACAGCACGCCCTCGACGAAGACGCGGTGTTCGTAAAGCGCGATCAGACGGCCAAGCGCGAACGGCGTCAGCTGGTCGTAGACGAAGGTGATCGACGGACGGTTGCCGGTAAAGACGCGGTGCGGCGCGATGAAGTCGGCCTTCTTGTCTTCCATGCCCTTGTCGGTCAGCTGCTTCTTGGCTTCCTCGAAGGTGCGGCCCTTCATCAGCGCTTCCGACTGGGCAAGAACGTTGGCGATCAGCAGCTGGTGCTGGTGGCGCAGTTCCGGCTCGAACGAGTTGGCGGCGATCATGAATTCAGCCGGGATGACGCTCGTGCCCTGGTGGATCAGCTGGTAGAAGGCGTGCTGGCCGTTGGTGCCGGGCTCGCCCCAGACGACAGGACCGGAATTGCCCTCGACCGGCGTGCCGTCGATGGTGACGCCCTTGCCGTTCGATTCCATGTCGAGCTGTTGCAGGTAGGCCGGGAAACGCGACAGGCGCTGGTCATAGGGCAGGATCGCACGCGTCGCATAGCCGAGCACGTTGCGGTCGTAGTAGCCGATCAGGCCGAGCAGCACCGGCAGGTTCTTCTCGATCGGCGCGGTGCGGAAATGGTTGTCCATGGCATGGGCGCCGTCGAGGAATTTGCCGAAGTTCTCGGGGCCGACGGCAATCATCAGCGGCAGGCCGATGGCAGACCAGATCGAGTAGCGTCCGCCGACCCAGTCCCAGAAACCGAAGACGCGGGCGCTGTCGATGCCGAAGGTGGCGACCTTGTCGAGCGCTGTCGAAACGGCGCAGAAGTGATGCTCGACGGCTGCTTCGCCAAGCGCCTTGGAGATGAAGTCGCGCGCCGTCTGGGCGTTGGTCATCGTCTCGATGGTGGTGAAGGTCTTCGAGGCGACGATGAACAGCGTCGTTTCCGGCTGCACCAGCTTCAGGATGTCGGCAATGTGGGCGCTGTCGATGTTGGAGACGAAATGCGACTTCGGGCCGTCGTGGAACGGCGCCAGCGCCAGCGTCGCCATGACCGGGCCGAGATCGGAGCCGCCGATGCCGATGTTGACGACATCGGTGATCGCCTTGCCGGTGGCGCCCTTGAGTGTGCCCGAACGGATGCCGTCGGCAAACTTGCCCATGGCTGAAAGCACGCCGTTGACGTCAGGCATGACGTCCTTGCCATCGACCATGACGGGCGTGTTCGACCGGTTGCGCAGCGCGGTGTGCAGAACGGCGCGATTTTCGGTGAAGTTGATCGGCGCGCCCGAGAACATCTCCTCGCGCTTCTTTTCGACGCCGCCTTCCTTGGCAAGCTTGACCAGCAGCGCCATGATCTCGTCGTTGACGGCCGTCTTCGAGTAATCCATCAGCAGATCGTCGAGCGAGGCGGTGAAGCGGGAGAAGCGGCCGCTATCGGCGGCAAAGGCCGCGCGAATGTCGGTGGCATTGGTGGCCGCAGCCGTGCTCTTCAGTTGGTCGACGATCGCTTGCATGGGAAGCTCCTTAGGGGTTCGGAGAAGGTCGCGGAAACTATTCGCTTTGTGCCGCCTAAATCAAGTTAGGTCACACACTATTCGTAAAAAAGCCGCCCAGCAGCCAGACTTGATGAAAATGGCGACCTGCGCTATGTTTTCGGAGTGGCAGGCGGAGTTGTCGCTCCGCCTGCCGACGCCTAAGTTGTAAGGAATATGATCCGGACGGAGATTAACCAGCCCGTCCGGGTTTTCCTAACAATAAGCGTGACACTCAGCGGTAATAACCACATCGCATCACCTCCGTTTCGAGAGCAAGGCTCTTGCCTAAGTCGGTGCGGCCCGTCCTCACCGATGGGCCGGCTGGTCGCGACCCGTGCTGCTTCTGCCTCGAAACAAGGCCACAGCATCACATCCTGAGGTTGTTGGCAATTACGTCCTGACCTTGCCTATCCCCGCAACTCCTTGCGCAGGATCTTGCCCACATTGGATTTAGGCAGTTCGTCGCGGAAGACGATGAAGCGTGGGCGTTTGTAGTTGGTGAGGTGCTGGGCGCAGTGGGCGCGCAGTTCATCCTCGGTGAGGTCAGGATTGCGCCGCACGACGAACAACTTCACGGCTTCTCCGGAGTGTTCGTCGGAGACGCCGACCGCCGCAGCCTCCAGCACGCCCGAATGCATCGCCGCCACTTCCTCGATCTCGTTCGGATACACGTTGAAGCCGGAAACAAGGATCATGTCCTTCTTGCGGTCGACGATCTTGGTGTAACCCCGCGCGTCCATGAACCCGATGTCGCCGGATCGGAAAAAACCGTCCGGCGTCATTACCCGCGCGGTCTCCTCGGGCTGCCGCCAGTATCCGGCCATGACCTGGGGGCCCCGGATACAGATTTCTCCGAGCTCGCCGAGCGGCAGCGAGCGGCCATCGTCGTCGCGTATGTCGATTTCGGTCGACGATAGCGGCAGGCCGATGCTGCCTGAAAATTCGGTACTGTCGAAACGGTTGGCGCTGGCGACAGGCGACGTTTCGGACAGGCCGTAGCCCTCCGTGATCCATGCGCCTGTCAAGGCATGCCAACGCTCGGCGATGGGCCGCTGCACAGCCATGCCACCGGCGAGCGTGCTGACCTGCGACAGGTCGAGCTTCGCAAAATCAGGATTGTCCATCAGCGCATTGAGCAGCGTGTTCAGTGCCGGGAAAATATCGAAGCGATATCGGCCGAGTTCCTTGATGAAGCCAGGTATGTCACGGGGATTGGCGATAAGCACGTTCTGGGCGCCGAGCGACATGCCCATCACCGAATTCACCGTCAGGGCGAAGATATGATAGAGCGGCAAGGCACAGACGAAGGTCAGAATTTCGGGACGCGGCTTGGAAATATAGGCCGAATTCAGCCAGAGCTGCAGCTGCAGCTGGTTGGCAAGCAGATTGGTATGGGTCAGGACCGCGCCCTTCGCGGTGCCGGTCGTCCCGCCGGTATATTGCAGGAATGCGACGTCGCTGCCGGTGAGGGCGACAGCTTCCAGTGTTGAGCTCTCGCCCTCGGCCAGCACACGCGAAAATGTCGTATGGGCGGGGATGGACCACGCTGGTACCAGCTTCTTTACATGCCGGACGATGAAGTTGACGACATGACCCTTGAGGCCGAGCATCTCGCCAAAGGAACTGACGACGACGTGGCGAAGGTCCGTATGGTCGATTACCGTCTCGACGGTGTGCGCGAAGTTCTCCAGGACAAAGATAGCCTTTGCGCCGCAATCGCGCAGCTGATGCTGAAGTTCTCGTGGCGTGTAGAGCGGGTTGACGTTGACGACCGTTAATCCCGCCCGCAGGATACCGTAGGTAGCGATAGGATTTTGCAGCACGTTCGGCATCATGACGGCCACCCGGTCGCCTTTGACAAGACCCTGGTTTTGCAGCCAGGCCGCGATCTTGCGGGTTTGGCGTTCCATCTCGCCATAGGTGATCGACCGTCCCATGCTGGTGAAGGCGGGACGCGTGGCATAGCGCGCGCAGCTGTCTTCGAACAATTCGCTGAGCGAGACATGGTCGAGCGGTGGCAGATCGGCCGGTACGCAGTCGGGGTAGGATGCGAGCCAGATGCGCTCCGCCGGTGGACCTGCGTGAATGGACGCCTCGCTCATGCCGTTCTCCTCCCGCAGTCACACCTGCGGTATCTGCAGTGCCGCTTTCCCTGGCCGGAGCCTCCCGCTCGCTGCCACGACGACGCCTGTTCGATCTGAAACTAGGCTGACATGCCGCCAAGGGTCAATCGTCGGCGTGCGTTATCGCAAACCGTCGGAACCATCAGCACGGCGACACGTTTTCAAAGTGCGACTAGCGATGAGCAAACAGGAGGAAGGTACAATTATGTTGAACCAGAACTCAGAGACAGAAAACCTCGATCCCTACGTCAAGGATTCATCCACCCTGATCGCCAGCGATCGTGTCGAAGGTACACGCGTCTACGGCGCGGAAGGTGAACACATTGGTGCCATCGAGCGCGTGCTGCTGGAGAAGCGGGGAGGGCGTGTGGCCTATGCCGTTCTCTCGTTCGGCGGCTTCCTCGGAATGGGGCAGGACTACTACCCGATCCCTTGGGAAAAGCTGCGCTACGACGAGAAATTGGACGGATATCGCGTCGATCTCACCAGGCAACAGGTCGAGGGTGCCCCACGCTATGTCGATAGCGATGACACCTGGTATCGGGACAACGGCCGCAAGATCTACGACTACTACGGCGTCCCACCCTACTGGATGTAATCATCCGACCACCTGAGACCGTGGCCCCATTCGCAGAGCGGGGCTTTGTTTTGTCGCGAGCTGAACGCGGCCCCTGCAAATGTCAGAGATAGCGCCCGTGACGCTGCAGAACCTCGATCTTGTAGCCGTCGGGATCAGTTACGAAGAAAAACAAGGCCAGCAGCTTCCCGTCCCGGTTCAGCTCTTTGATATCGCCTGGATTGAGACCAAGCGATAGGAAGCGCGCATGCTCGTCCTTTAGCTCCTCCACCGATACCGCCAGGTGGCCGTAACCATCGCCGAGCTCGTAGGGATGTACACGCTGCAGATTGACCGTCAGCTCGAGTTCGAAACCGGTCTCGGGATTGCTGAGATAGAGAAGAGTGAAGGTCTCGAACGGGATTCGATCGGCAACCTTCAGTCCGAACGCCTTGTCGTAAAACTCCACCGAGCGCGCTTCATCGAGCACCCGGATCATCGAATGAATCATCTTTGCCATGATCGTCTCCCTTCAAGGCCAGGCATCTAGCACAGCGACTGCAATGCTTAAACGACGCGAACCCCCAATTTGCCGGTCAGAACGTTCTCGATCTGCGCCATCGCATCGTAGATCAGCACCGCCATCAACCCAACGATTAGCCCGCCTTGCAGGATGAAGGCCGTGTTGTCGGAAATCAGCCCGGCGATGATCACCTCGCCCAATCCCTTGGCCGCAACCGTTGAGCCGATCGTCGCCGTGCCGATGTTGATGACGGTGGCGACCTTCAGTCCTTCCAGGATGAGCGGCATGGCCAGCGGCAGCTCCACTGAGAAAAGCCTCTGGCGCGGGCTCATGCCCATGCCGTCGGCGGCATCCAGGACAGAAGCCGGCACCTGTTGAAGCCCGGCGACGGTGTTTTCGAAGATCGGCAACAGGCCATAGAGAAACAGCGCGATCAGCGTCGGCGCCATGCCGAAGCCGGTTGCCGGAACCGCCAGCGCCAGCACGGCGACGGGCGGGAAGGTTTGTCCGGCATTGGCGATGGCGCGCGTCAGCGGCAGAAAGTCGGCGCCGCTCGCCCGCGTCACGAAGATCCCGCCGAGAACGGCCAGCACGGCACTGCCGGCAATCGAAATCGCCACCAGCTCAAGATGATAGGCCGCAAGCCATGCCAGGCTGTTCTGCGTGTAGACCGGTGGCGCGCCATAGTTGGTCAGCGGCGCGAACAGAAAGGTCAGCCACTCCGTCCTGAACAGCAGGACGAGCAGCAATGCCAGCGCCGATAGCCGGAAGACATTGGCGATCAGCAGCCTCATGCGCGCTTGCCCAGTTGCAGCAACCGCTGCATCGAGACCGAACCGATCGGCCTGTCGCGATCATCCCGAACCGCAGCCTCATCCACTCCCTGCCAGATCATCTGCGACAGCGCATCGCGCAGATTCAACGTCTCCGGAAGAGCGAAGCTGAGATCGGGTTTTATCGGCCCCATGTGCGTCTTGATGGACAGCATCGCCATTAGCTTCAATGCCTTGTCCGAAGTTCCGGTTAGTTCTTCGACAAAGGCATCCGCCGGCTCGGTCAGGATCTTCTCCGGTGTTGCGCACTGCAGCAGGCGGCCTTCGCTCATCACGGCAATCAGGTCGCCGAGATGGAAGGCCTCGTCCATGTCGTGGGTGACGAGGATGATCGTCGTGCCGAATTGCTTCTGGATGGCCAGCAGGTCGTCCTGCGCCTTGCCCCGAATAACGGGGTCGAGTGCGCCGAAAGGTTCGTCCATCAACAGCACCTCTGGCTCTGCTGCCAAGGCACGGGCAACGCCGACGCGCTGCTGTTGGCCACCCGAAAGCTGATGTGGATATTTGTTGGCGAAGCTTGCCGCGTCCAGCCGGAATAGCGACAGCAGTTCTTCGACACGGCGGGCGATGCGGGGCCTGTCCCAGCCGATGAGCTGCGGCACGGTGGCGATATTCTCTGCGACCGTCCGGTGCGGAAACAAGCCATGCCCCTGGATCGCATAGCCGATGCGCCGGCGCAGTTCGGTGACGGGCACGGTTGTCACGTCCCTGCCGCCGACAAGAATCTGGCCGCGCGTCATCGGCACCAGGCGGTTGATCATGCGCATCAGGGTCGACTTGCCGGAGCCGGAGGTGCCGACGACCACCGTGATGGAGCCTCTGGTCACCGTCATATCGACGCCATCGACGACTGTCGCATCGCCATACTGCTTCGTCACATCGCGCAGCTCGATCATCACGTCGTCTTTTTTTGCGGTCGAATTCATGCGCGGCGGCCCCGGATGGTGTCGATGACGGCGTCGAGAATGACGGCCGATGAAAAGGCGAGGAAAACGGTGGGGACGGCGCCAAGCAGCACCAGGTCCATCGCGGTCTGTCCCAGCCCCTGGAAGATGAACAGGCCAAAACCGCCGCCGCCGATCAAGGCCGCCACGGTCACCAGGCCGATGGCCTGGACGAGCACGATGCGGATACCCGTCAGGATAACCGGAAAGGCAAGCGGTAGGTCGATGCCGAAGAGGATCTGTCGCCGTGTCAGCCCCATGCCGGCAGCAGCATCGCGCACTGCCGGATCGACGCCTTCCAGCCCGACGACGGTATTGGCGACGATCGGCAGCAGCGAATAGAGGATCAGCGCGATCAGCGCCGGCGCGGCACCGATGCCGTGAATGCCCAGCTCAGCCGCCAGCGGCACATGGGCGGAGAGATAGGCAAGCGGCAGCATCAGCAGGCCAAAGAGCGCCAGGCTCGGGATGGTTTGCACCAGGCTCAGCACTTGCAGCACTGCAGCCCGCAACTTTGGCACCCAGAAGCAGAGAATGCCGAGTGGCAGCGCCAGCACGATGGCAACGACGACGGACCCGAAGGCAAGAAAGACATGGGCACCGGCCTCGCGCCAGAACTGGTCGGCGCGGATAGCGAATTCCTTCATGATCGACAGGCTGTCGAGGCTGCCTGTCACGAGGAAGGCAGCGAGAAGTGCGGCATAGATCAGCAGGGATGCAACACGCATCCAAGGTGTCAGCTGTAGCTTCACCAGCGCGTCGGCGATGATCAAGCCGATAACCGCAAGAAGAACCCAGAACGTGCCGCCGGGCGTGATGCGGGCCGACGCGCTGCCAGGGGGCGTGGCCGACGTCGAGACGATACCGATCGCCATGAGCAGCGCGATCAGGCAAAGCGTTGCAATGGCCAGGCGGACAAACGGCCTGCGCAGAAAGATGGTCGAGATTGCGGTGCCGAGGAGAAGGGCGATGAGCGCCAGGGCGATGGGTTGCGCAAGCAGGCTGGTTAGCAGCAGCGGCTTTCCGGCAGCGATACGGTTTGCCTTGGCAACGATGAAAGGCATTGTCGCTGCAGCCGCGAAGCCGGCGCCCGCCAGCACTACGCCGAGGCGGTCCACCCTGCGGACCGCGTAACCGTCTTCCATCCACTAGGCTCCAGTCATCGAACGAACTATGGCCCCGCAGGATAGGCGGGGCCATAGCAGAAGGTCCATTTCTATTTCAGGAAGCCTTTGTCCTTAAGATAGGATTCGGCCACCGACTTTGCCGGTTCGCCGTCGACCTGGATGCGACCGTTCAGCTTTCTCAGTTCGTCGGCCGTCAGGCTCTTGAAGATCGGTGCAAGCACTTCCTCGATCTTCGGGTTGGCCTTGAGCACCGCTTCGCGGATGATCGGCGTCGGCGCGTAGACGGGCTGCACGCCCTTGTCGTCGTCCATGACGGTCAGTTCGGCAGCTTCGATCGCACCGTCTGTGCCATAGACCATGGCGGTGTTGACGCCGTTGGTCTGGTCGGCAGCCGCCTTGATGGTGGCTGCCGTATCGCCGCCCGCAAGCACGATGGTCTGGTCCGGCGTAATCTTGAAGTTATAGGTCGTCTGGAAGGCGGGCAGTGCCGCTGCGGAATTGACGAATTCGGAGGAGGCCGCCAGCTTGACCTTGCCGCCGTCCGAGATCCATTTGCCGAAATCCGACATGGTCTTCAGCTTGGCCGGACCCGCCACATCGTTGCGCACGGCGATCGCCCAAGTGTTGTTGGCCGGCGACGGCGTCAGCCAGACGATCTTGTTGGCGTCGTAGTCCAGCTTCTTGGCAAGTGCATAGCCGGCTTCATTGTTCTTCCATGCGGCATCGTCGGCCTTGTTGAAGAAGAAACCGGCATTGCCCGTATATTCCGCGTAGATGTCGATTTCGCCCGCGGTGATAGCCTTGCGCAGCACCGGGGTAGTCCCGAGCGCGATGCGATCCTGCGCCTTGATGCCGGCCGCGTTGAGGGACAGAAGGATGATGTTACCGAGCAGCGTGCCCTCGGTATCGATCTTCGACGACACGACAACGTCTGCGGCACTTGCGCCGGTGGCGGTGAAGGCCGCGAGTGACGCGGCGATGGTGATTGTTTTCAGCATGATGTTCCCTTTGTCCCTTGATCCTGTCTCTCGCCCGACACCGGCCGGTTGCGACAGACACTTCGTCAGATCGCTGGCCGTTATGTTTGGATGATCCGCGTCTGGAAATAGCGCTGGCCGTTAGAATATCGAGTAGTCGACCTGTCAATTTCGACCATGCGGCGATTATCGCTGCCGTCGCCACAAAGGCTTGCAACGCCATGCTCAATTTCACTTTGCCCTGCGTTGTTTTTGCCTCCGCATCTGCCTGCGGCGCTCGATCGTTCCCAGCGCCACCGCCACTAGCAATATTCACATGACAATAGGTACCGTGGCGGCGGACGTCTGAGGCCTGATCTTATGGTCGCATTTCGAGCCCCGCAAAGTAGCCAGACAAGGACATAGCTCCGATGACTGCATAAATATGCTAATATAAGCAGGCGGGATTGTTTATGACAGTCAAATGACAAAAGATGCTGCCGCACTCAAATTATACAGCAATTTTCATGCAACTCGACGTTAGGGGGTCCAATTGGGCGAGAAAAAGAAAGTTTATCACGCATTGGTGGATGGAGCCACTTCTGGCCTCAGCGACGGCGCGCTCTACGAATTCGTCCAGAAGGAATGCGGCAAGACCAGCAGCAAAAAGATAGTTCGGGCCTCGCTGCTTGCTTTGAGCGATCCGGATTTGCGCGACGGCAATGTCTTGAACACGATCTATGCGCTGGCGATCAAGCACCGACTGGATCAGGTCGCACCTGAAGACCATCAGGAAATCCAGGAGGTCGAGGTTGCTCCATCGATCGCGACCAAGGACAAGGTAGCCGCTGCGCCAAAGCCCAGGCGAGTGCGAGCTAAGCCGGCTGCAGCCGCGACAAACGCCAAGGCCTAAGCCGTCGGCGCGTCGCTGCGTGAGCGCCGCCGTCGCGCTTGTAGCGACGCAAGCTGACCTCGCAGCTGCTTTGAAAAAAAGGCTGCCCGACGATCTATCGCTCGCCGGGCACTGTCGTTTGAAGCTCAGTAGATTTCCGGCACATACATTTCTGCCGGCACCGGCGCCCGTTCATAGTCTTCGTGCCGGATGCGGCCGGGCAGCTCGACCTGTGATTTCGGCACGTCCTCATAGGGGATCTGCTTCAGGAGATGGGCAATACAGTTGAGGCGCGCCCTTTTCTTGTCGACGGCCTGAACGACCCACCATGGGGCACTCTCGGTGTGGGTACGGGCCAGCATTTCTTCCTTGGCCTTCGTGTACTCTTCCCAATGGACGCGGCTTTCCATGTCCATTGGCGAAAGTTTCCACTGCTTCAGCGGATCGTGTATCCGCATCTTGAAGCGGAATTCCTGCTCCTCGTCGGTGATGGAGAACCAGTATTTGATCAGGATGATGCCGGATCGGACGAGCATGCGCTCGAATTCGGGCACAGAGCGGAAGAACTCCTCCAGCTCGTCTGGTGTGCAGAAGCCCATCACCCGCTCGACGCCGGCACGGTTGTACCAGCTGCGGTCGAACAGCACCATTTCGCCCGCTGTCGGGAGATGCGCCACATAACGCTGAAAGTACCACTGACTGCGCTCGCGCTCGGTTGGAGCGGGCAGGGCGACGGTACGGCAGACGCGCGGATTGAGACGCTGCGTCACACGCTTGATGGCGCCACCCTTGCCGGCGGAATCGCGGCCTTCGAAAATGACCGCGACTTTCAGCTTCTTGTATTGAACCCAGTCCTGAAGCCGCACCAGTTCATGCTGCAGACGGAAGAGCTCGCGAAAGTAGACCTTGCGCTCGAGCGTTGCTTCGGCCGGCTCTATCATGCCTTCGGCAACAAGTTCGTCGAGCCGATCCTCTTCCATCTGCATTTCCAGCTCTTCATCGAAGCTGTCGGCAATTTCGTCT
Organism: Rhizobium sp. HT1-10; assembly: GCF_049472505.1. Classification (NCBI taxonomy): domain Bacteria; kingdom Pseudomonadati; phylum Pseudomonadota; class Alphaproteobacteria; order Hyphomicrobiales; family Rhizobiaceae; genus Rhizobium; species Rhizobium sp. HT1-10. Next base: position 564,512 of record NZ_JBCEBQ010000004.1, read on the forward strand.
TTGATACGGCGAAGCTGGTCTTGATGATCGGACATTTGAGCGTTTCCTTGGTTGGCCGAACAGACTGGAACAGGAGATGGCGACAGGAATGTGACAGATCAGCCTCCGTCCGCCTATGCCCACGCCACCCTCTGCAAACACCGCGTGTCACCAGACCTTCACACAGCCGCCTTATTGACGATTGGTAATTATTGCAGCCGGAGTGCAGTTATGGTGGATATGAGCGCAGACCACACCCAGAGCGGCGTGGCCCATCCCTTGGACAAGGCCAACGGCTCGGGCAAGTGGTTCCTCCCGCTGATCGCGGTCGTCCTTCTCGGCGGCCTCGGCTATGTGGGTTACGCCCTCAGCCGCGATCTGACCTCCGCCGCCGCCGTTCCATGGATATTTCTCGGCTTGGCGCTGCTGATCGCCCTCGGCTTCGAGTTCGTCAACGGCTTCCACGATACCGCCAACGCGGTGGCAACCGTCATCTATACCCGCTCCATGCCTGCGGAACTTGCTGTCATCTGGTCCGGCTTTTTCAATTTTCTCGGCGTTCTGACCTCCTCCGGCGCCGTTGCCTTCGGCATTTTGGCACTACTGCCTGTCGAGCTCATCCTTCAGGTCGGATCGGGCTCCGGCCTTGCCATGGTCTTCGCGCTTTTAAGCGCTGCAATCATCTGGAACCTCGGCACTTGGTATCTCGGCCTGCCGTCGTCGAGTTCCCACACGCTGGTCGGCTCGATCATCGGTGTCGGCCTTGCCAATCAGTTCATGGCGCCCGCCGGCAGCGCGACCAGCGGTGTAGACTGGTCACAGGCGACCAATATTGGCCTGTCGCTGCTGATCTCGCCGGTGATCGGCTTCGGCTTCTCCGCCATTCTGCTGCTCGCCATGAAGCTCTTCATCAAGAACAAGGCGCTCTATGAAGAACCGAAGACCAACAGGCCCCCACCGCTCTGGATACGCGGCCTGCTGATCTTCACATGCACCGGCGTCAGCTTCGCCCACGGTTCCAACGACGGCCAGAAGGGCATGGGCCTGATCATGCTGATCTTGATCGGTCTCGTTCCCACCGCCTTCGCCCTCAACCGAACGCCTGACGTGAACTACCTCGAGGCCTACAAGTCTGCCTCGGCACAGGTCGAGACAGCGCTTGGAAAATACGTCAAGCCAGGCATCACCGTTTCCGATGCCAAGGCCGCCGTCTCGGATGCCGTCAAGACGAGGACCTGGAACGACGCCACGACGCCGTCGCTGCAGCAGTTCATTCACCAGACCAGCCAGGAGGTCGCCGCCTTCCCGACGCTGGAAGCCGTGCCCCAGAACATGGTCGGCAACGTCCGCAACGATATCTACCTGATCGGCGAAGCGCTGAAGCTGATCGACAAGAAGAAGCTCCTGCCGATGGAAGAGCAGGATCTCGGCGCCGTCACCGCCTATCACAAGGCCGTCGACAACGCGACGAAGTTCATCCCCACCTGGGTCAAGGTCGCTGTTGCGCTCGCCCTCGGTCTCGGCACGATGATCGGCTGGCGGCGGATCGTCGTCACTGTCGGCGAGAAGATCGGCAAGACGCACCTGACCTACGGCCAGGGCGGCGTCGCCGAAGTCGTCGCCATGGTCACCATCGGCGCCGCCGACCACTTCGGACTGCCTGTCTCCACCACCCACGTCCTGTCATCTGGCGTGGCCGGCACCATGGCTGCCAACGGCTCGGGCCTGCAATGGTCGACGGTTCGCAACATGCTGGCCGCCTGGGTCCTGACCCTGCCGGTGTCGATTGCCATCGCCTTCGTTCTCTACGTCATCCTGCGCCAGGTCTTCTGATTCCGGCTCGCTTGCCGGTGCGGGCTGCATCGGCAAGCGACGGCAGCCTGCCATCGAGAGAGCGGCCGCCTTTTTTCCTTCAGGTCACGTCAAAGTTGCGCAGCCAACCATGCCCACAAGGCACGGACAAGCTGTGACGTCTATCTATCCCTAAGCTGCACGGGCGATGGGCGGGAGATCTGCACGGGCGTTAGGCCACGATCGCGCCAGCGCGAGCCACGGCAAGGCTTCAGCGTATCGTACGCGCTGAAAATGTCAGTGGAAATGATCCCGGCCTAGGGGCACTGCCCCGAAACCCTTCGAGCAACGCAGGAAATAGCCATGGTTCTTCAGCTTAACGATGTCGCCCTCGAAAGGCTGATGAAAGAGCGAAGCTGGACCTTTGGTGTCGCCGCCACGAAGGCGGTGCTCGCGCCAAACATCAGTCTTCGGTCCGGCGGCTACCTGGAGGGTTACGCCCATCCGAATGAGGCCTCGTGGAGGGTCAAGGGCGGGGCTGTCGAGTTTCTCAATCAGCATGGCGAAGTCTCGACCCGCTTCGACACCTTGCGCCAGCAAGACGGGCGCTACGGGATGGAAGGCCGCTTCCGTCTCGGCGGCTCCGATGAAATTCATGCCCTCTGGGAAGAGGGTGAGACGACCGTGTCAGGAAACAGGACCGCCCTCGTCGTTCCCATCCACGACGCCTACTTTAGGTACGGCATCAATCTGCTCTTCCAGAGCATCGGTTCCGACTACGACATCATCTTCGTCTTCTCGACCGAGGCGGACCGGCGTGCTTTTGCCACCATGCACCAGGCATCGGCCTTCATCCGCTACCACGCGATCGTGCTGGACGACCATGTCAGCGGCAGCGCCCTGTCCGTCATCGCCGAAAGGAAGACCTGGCCGACGGTGAAGAAGTTCCTGGCGCTATCGCTGGTGCACCAGTTCTACGACTACATTCTCTGCGTCGACGCGGAGACCTTCATCCTGCGCGCCACCGGATGGACGGAAGCGGCTGGCAGGATCGTCTCGGAAGCGCGTTGGTTCGGCGGCTTGCTGACGGAGAAGCACGGAGCCGAACGGAATATCATGTACGCATCGGCGATGACGCTGGCGCCCCATGCCGATCACGCGGAAATCCAGAAGATCTCGCGAAACTGGGGCTTCTACAGCTGGTGGTGGGATTTGCCGGTTTACACAGGCGCAACTATTCCGGACTTCCTCAAGTGGATGGCGTGGGACACCAGCCTGCAGTTCGTCGAGAAGTTCGGCCATAATCTCTATGACCACATCACCTACCAATTCTTCATGGCACTGCACGGCGGCTTCGCCTTTGTCCCGGTCAATGGGATTGCCCATTCCCTCGAGTTCAAGCCTTCCAGCATCGTCACCGCCGTCCACCGCGACATCCATCCCCTTCGATGGACCAACGCCTTCGCCTATGCGCAGGAACCCGAGTTCTATAAGGCCAGTGACTATCTCGCGGTCTACCACATAGACCGCAAATCCTTCCCGCAGTTCAGTCTCGACTAAACACCGCGCGCTCCCCGCAGGTTAAGGGAGAATTAGCGCGACCCCGATAGAGTGAGTCTGACGAACGACGGTGGTACGATACCGGTGACGATGGTGTTATCACCGTTGATGTTTCGGTAGCGCGAATGACGAGATTTGAAAGTGTCAGAGAAAGAGCCTCCAGCTAACGACATCATCGAACAGAAGCGCAATGCTCTTCTAGCTGCAGCACGCATTCGCGCTCAACAGGCTGAAGCGAGCCAGCAAACGTCTGCTCAAGACACAAGCGCGGAAACTCTGGAATCCGGCGCAAGCCTATGGGATTTGCTGAGAGTTATTAAGCACGATGAATCTGGCTTATAATCCAGACCATGGGGAAAATGGTGCCGCTTAGAGGCATCTAATTGATATTTCTTTATGTTTCCGCTTGTTCCACAATGTTCCGTATCCCTTTCCGCACCTCTTGTTTCTTGTTTCGTTCTCCGCCATCCTGTTTCATAAATTTTCATTGCGTGGCGCCCGCGAGGGTGGGCGCAGGGGTGGATAGGAAATGGCTCGCTCTCTCAACAAACTGTCAGCTGCCGGCGCTAAGAGCGCTGGGCCGGGCAAGCACTCCGACGGTGGAGGCTTGTGGCTGATCAAGCGTGAGGATGGCGGGGGCCAGTGGGTATTGCGTGTCACCATTCATGGCCGGCGTCGGGAAATGGGTTTGGGCTCGCTTTCCGAGGTGTCTTTGAAAGAAGCGCGGGACTCTGCCGATAAGTGGCGGACATTCACCAGGTCAAACGTGGATCCAATCAAGGAACGCGAGCGTCAGAGGCGGGAGGCAGCAAAGAAGCTGCATATTTTGAAAGAGATTGCTGAGGATGCCTTTGAGAGCCGAAAGGCTGAATTAAAGGGCGACGGTAAGGCCGGCAGATGGTTTACGCCGTTGGAGCTGCATATCCTGCCCAAGCTAGGCAAAATTCCTGTTGCAGAAATAGACCAAACGGACATCCGCGATGCCTTGGCGCCGATATGGCATTCAAAGGCCGACACCGCAAAGAAAGCTCTTAATCGGTTGTCGATCTGCCTAAGGCACGCAGCGGCGCTCGGATTGGATGTCGATATCCAGGCTACCGACAAGGCTCGCGCTCTTCTCGGCAAGCAGCGACACAAGGCCGAAAACATCCCGGCTATGCCTTGGGTAGAGGTGCCGGCGTTTTATTCCTCGTTGTCGGAGGGCACTATCACTCATCTTGCGCTGCGCCTGCTGATCTTGACGGGCGTTCGATCCGGCCCGCTTCGCTTCATTCGGGAAGATCAGATCGAGGGCGATATCTGGACCATCCCGGCCGAATCCATGAAGGGCCGCAAGGATGCAACGCTGGCATTTCGCGTGCCGCTCGTGCCGGAGGCCATGGATATAGTGAACGAGGCGCGGCGCCATGCTCGCGATGGCTATCTTTTGCCGAGCATCCGCCAAGGCGTCATTTCGGATATGACCATGGCAAAGCACATGGAACGCGCCGGGATGAATTATCGCCCGCATGGTTTCCGATCGAGCCTTCGCGATTGGATCGCCGAAACCACCGAGACGCCTCATGACATAGCGGAAACCACACTCGGCCACATCGTCGGCGGCTCCGTCGAGCGGGCTTACCGCCGAACGGACTTCCTCGACCAGCGCCGGAAGCTTCTTGAGAAATGGGCCCGGTACGTCAGCGGCCAAGCCGGCCAAGTCATCAAACTGGTAAGGGAGGAGTGAGTATGTTCAAACCGGTTGACTGGCCTGAGACGTGCTATTTGCAAGAGGCCGTCTATTGGCTCGTGTTTGGAAGGGTTCCGGAATTTTTTCCTGAAGATGGCGGTGATGCTCGAAGCAACGAGGAAGCGTTCGAGACAGGCGAGATAATCAGCTATTACGACGCTGGCTACAGCGCTTTGGAGTTTCGATCCGCCGGTTTGTTGGACGTTGATGCCGATCGATATATGGACGCACCTGCAAACCTGACGCTTGACCACGCCTCGGAGCAGAGTTCGATCACCGGGCCTGAGTACATTGCATATTGGGAAGATCTGATGTCTCGATCCGGCGAGAAATCGGACACGCAGATAGCAATCTTTCGCCAGGAGGTCGAAAATTTCGAATGGCGTAAGAAAGTCGATCAAGCCATGAGGCCGACTGTCGAACGCGGACGCGTCATCATCCTACAAGCATTGCTTTCGGATGACCTGCGTGCTTTCGGAATGAGAGAAGTCGACGAAGAGAGCCCATTCGAAAGGGTCGATATCGCCGCTGATCAGTGGAACATGAGCTTCAATTGGAGCGATAGCGAATTGGTGGCTGAGGGCGTTACCCTGAAAGCTGTTCAGGTTGGGACCGAAGCCCTTCGAAAGCTTTTCCCTAAGCCAAATTGCAAACCTGTTTTGACGACGACCGTTGAAGTCTATCCGGGCGTCGTCATCCTGTCCGACAATGAAGAGAAATTGAGTATCCCAGACAGCAAACCTCGTGGCCGAGGGCGCCCCAAGTTAGAAGGCGGCCATATAGAAACTAAAATTCGGAATTGGGCTAAAAATGAAATTAGGCTTAAGAGAAATCCGCAAAAAAAAGAGTCATTCATCGCAGCTGCAATGGAGTTCTCGCGAGGTATATTAGAGGTCGAAGTCAAAAAAAACACGGTTCAAGGCTGGCTGAAAGACATATTGCCCACCGCCGACTTACCCATTGCTGCCGAAAATTCCGCCGAAAAATAGCTCTAAATCCTGCCGGAAAATAGCTTGTTTTCTGGCTATTTTCCGGCTCGATACTGGTATTTTCCGGCCTGCTTTCATTTGTAAAAACAAACTTTCAAGCGGCAAATCACCTCGTTCAACACGTTTCGAGGTGACGCATGCAAAAAGCACTTGACCGAATTGGGGATGTCGACCCCCTTCTAGACTGCAATGAAGTCGGCGCGCTTCTAGGCGGCCTTAGCCGCACTACGATCTGGCGTCGTGTCAAAGACGGCACGCTCCCCCAGCCAATTGGCATTGGTGGTATGCGCCGCTGGGCTAAATCCGAAATCCTCGCCCGTATCGAACGGGCCAAGAACGCACGCCCTATGGCTGCGTGAGGGTGAACCCATGATCAGAAGGAAAAACCCCGCCACATCTGAATGTGGCAGGGCTTCGAATATCTCATCTCTTGCCGGAGTTGATGTTCGAAACCCTACCGACAATCACCACGAAGTTCAATCTGAAATCCTGGCGGTTCGTTCCGTCATGCGTCGCTTCTGCGTGTCCTCCTGGCACGCCAAGACGATCTGCCAGCTTTCCGGCCTTGGAGGGCAGCACGCATGACGCAGAAACTCACCATATCCGCCCGCATCCTCCCCGACGGGGCAACGGTCAAGGTAATTGGTCGCGACGCCTGGGCTCTTCGGAACCTTGTCAACGCTGGCAGCCAGGGATGCACGCCCATCGACCACCCCGGACCAAGATGGTCCCAATACGTCTTTAAATTGCGAGGATTTGGGTTTGCAATCGAAACGATTGACGAAAAGCATGGTGGCCAGTTTGCCGGATCGCACGCCCGTTATGTCCTTCGCTCCCAAGTCGAGATTATCGAAGACAGCGACGCGCGGAGGGCGGCATGACGGACGCCAGAAACCCAAGCATCACGACTGCAGCCCAATGGCTTGCCGACCAACAGGAGCCGCCAGCAATGGCGGTTCCCACTCTCCGGGAACGGTTTGACCTCTCAGCCAAAGAAGCTTGCGAGGCGTGCGCTCTAGCCCAGAAATACCGTTTGGCGCGGAGGGCGTTCGCATGAGGGAATTTTCAAAGGTGTCCCCCCTATTTTGGAGGAACAAGCGGTTCAGCGCCCTGACCTCGACGGACGCTAAGCTTTGCATGTTGTATTTCGTGACGTGCGAGCACCAGAATAGCGCCGGCTGTTACCGCTTGCCCGATGCCTACGCCGCAGCGGACTTGTCATGGCCTATGCAACACTATCTCGAGGTGCGGCAACAACTAGCCGATGCCGGCCTTATTCTGTTCGATGACGAGAGCAAGGAGCTATTCGTTACCGATTGGTTTGAAACGAACCCGGCGATGAATGACAAGCATTCGCAAGGCTGTCAGCGGCTTATCTCCAATATCGAAAGCGATAACGTCCGCGAGGCAGCCGAAGACGCGTTTCTGCAGGCGGAAGAAAACCGTCAGTCGAAGCCGTCAAAGGCAGCTGGCAGCGTTCCCAACTTCAATCCCTCAAGCCGTCTTGCGTCGACCGGCTACCTCAACAGGAGGCAGTAAAATGATACCCTATGCAGACGGTATGCAGACCGTATCGATATACAAGAGACAGAGACTGGAGACAGAGACTAGAGACGGAGACCGAAACAAGACAGAAACTAAAACAGAAACCTTGAGACCGCCTCTCGGCGCGGCTTCGGAAAAAAAGCATAGCGGGAACGACAGCGCCAACGCCAGGCTTTGCTCTGAAGTGGTTGCATTCCCACTCTCAAAGCGCTCTGCCTTCATCCGACAGACAGCCGAAGCAATCATTTCGAAGAACGCTTCAGTGAGGGAGCTTTACTGGCGCACACAGACGCGCCGGCTGGCAAGGCAGCTTCGCGCGCTCGGCTTAGCCCCCCAGGCGATCGACGCAGAGCTGGCAGCCTTCAAGGTCGCCGTGCAATGCGACTTGAACCGTCTTGTCGTCGTCAGCCGATGGGGAGGCGCCGCATGATACCCGTCCCTATGCTGCCCGATGAAATTATCAGCGTCGATGAAGCAGCGCACCGCGCGCATAAATGCACCAAGACAATCCGCCGCTACTGCGAACAAGACGGGATCGGGCGCCAGGCCAGGCGAGGCGGGGCGCTACAGGTGTCCGCAGTCGCGCTTGAGATGAGAATTAACAACGACGACGTCGCTCTGGAGCTGCTGCGCGAAAACCGACGGAATGAACCATTGGTGTTGTTTTACCTCAACCGCGTGGGCGTCATGCCATAGGACGGGCGTAACGCATTGTCGGACAAATACGTGCGCGCACGCGAGAAAGAGGCGCCAAGCTTCAAAAGATGTCCACAGATGTCCAATCATCAAAAGGCACCGCTTCAGCTATAATTTCCTAACTTTTTTAGGGAGTTGCCAGATGCAGGCCACCGACCAAATTGTGAATATCTTGCTTCGCGGAGGGCGGGTCACTTCGACTTTCCGCGAAGCTTTGTTTGACGCCTCGAGCCGCCAAGGGATGTCAGTGAATGAATTCGTTCTTCACGCGACGGCAGAAAAGCTCAAGGAGTCCGGCCGCGAATTCTCAGGCGTTTTCCATCCCGGCGATTGCACAGAACTAGGAGGCTAAACCTTGTCGAGCATTAACGACTGGAGCACGACAGCGGCCAACAATGCCACGTCGGATAACATCATCAACTGGCAGGAAGGCCAGCTTCCGAGCACCGTCAACAATTCGGCCCGCGCCATGATGCAGCGCGTCAAAGAATACATTTCCGATATAGGGGCGGTCAACGCCATTGGTGGCACTGCCAATGCCATCACCATGACGGCAACGAGCCCATTCTCTGCATACTCAGACGGGCTCCGGATCACCTTCAGGGCGGCGAACAACAACACCGGAGCGGTGACGCTCAATGCCAATACCGTTGGCGCCAAGGCTATCCGGAAGGTCACAGCCAGTGGCGAAATCGACGTTGTCGCCGGGGATATTATCGCCGGCCAACCATACGAGGTGGTATATTTTGGCTCGCTGAATTCCAGCACCGGCGGGTGGCTTCTCGTAAACCCGTCCAAGTCCGGACTGTCGGCATGGGAGCAGATCGGCCCCACGATCGATATGACTGGGGCGACGAACCTGCAGTGGAACAACTTGTCGCTATACCGCAAGCTACGGCTGTCGCTGGAATTCTATGCCACGACAGCAGGAGGCCAGCCATTTTTCAGGGTCAGCTCCAATAACGGGTCGACATTCGACAATGGAGCATCAGACTACAATTTTTCCCTTTTGACCTCAGTAGCGGCAACAGTCACCGGGGCGGGGCAGGCAAGCACGTCCTACGTTCCTGGCTTCGCGTCTCTCTTCAGCAGCGCCATCCAAGCGGACGTGAAGGTCGAAATTTCAGATTTCAACAAATCGTCCCCTACGTTTTTTAACATTGTTACGCAGGGTCCTCATTCCTCAGGCGTCATTGCCAAATACTTCATCTGGGCTTTCAGAAACCAGTCTGCTGCCCATAACTCTTTTCAGTTTGCACTCACCAACGCGTCCACGTTTTCAAGCGGGTTCGCTGTTTTGGAAGGGGTACGAGGCTAATGCGAAATATTGTCGACGGCAAAAGTTGCGAAATGTCTCCTCAGGAGCAGGCCAAGTGTTTTGCGAACCTGTCCGAGCCGCAGCTCGAAGATATCAGCGGGTTCGTCTCAGCGCGTCAATTCAAACTGCAGTTGCTGAAGGACGGACTACTTGAACGCGTTGACGCGTGGGTGGCATCTCAGCCCCGCGAAATTCAAATCGCTTACGAGTATAGCGGGCGTTTCTCCAGGTCCGATCCGATGACTGTCGCGGGATTTACGGAAATGGGGTTCACGGCCCCTGAAGTCACCGCGTTTTTCGCATCGGCAGCCGCTCTCTAGTCGCCAGGACTTCAAACCAAGATGGGAATTTGGAATGCCTGAAATAACAAGCCTGACAGCATTAGGTGGCGTTTCAAGCCCGTCTTTCGACAACACGCCTGCTCAGGTCGCTGCAGAAAGTGCAGCGGCCGGCAACGGTGTCTATGTGCCGCCGGGAACTTACAGGGATACGCGGGCCTATTTCGGCTTGAACGGGCGCTATTTTGGCGAAGGCCATACCGTCGACGCGATCGGTAACAAACGGGCTCGGTTTGTGTCGACCATTACCAGCCGGCCGGCGCTGGGCACACCGGCTGCCTATGATGGCATGTTTAATGGCGACTGGAGCGGCTGTCATTTTCCGATGTTCCACCGCGTCACCGGGGCGAACACCGCATGGAACACAAACGGCGCCTACAACCAGTTCCGCGAGCTGTCAGCGGTCATGGTGCAGATGAGAAATGAGTCCGGCTACGGCGGCACCGACGCCAACGGTGGAGCGGGTGTATGCGCGGTGTCGGTCGACGTCTCCAATGTTTCACCGCAACCCAACTACACCGGCTGCTTTTGGGCCGGCGGCGTCATTGGCATGAAGGCAACGGTCGGCAACAACGACTGTCTCAGCAATAACGCGGTCGGCATCTATACCGGGATGGTAGGAACCAACGTCAGCGGCGTTTACCTCAACCCGATAGAAATCAATCTGGCTGATTACGGCAATGAATGTGCGGCGATCGGTGCCGTTTTCAACTTCACCCGTGAAAACGCCAGTGGGCAATATCAGAATTCGTTCTGGGCAGCTTTCCGGCCTAATTCGGCGGGGTCTAAGGATTGCGACGTCGCTTTTGCGCCAGTGGGGAAATGGAAATACGCCCTCGATTTGACCATGGCGGCAATCTCTTCCGGCGCCATCGTGGCGAAAGCCAACCAGCGCGTCTATTTGAACGCTCAACAGGGTGGCCAGTTTTGCGCCGCCCCTGGCGCCAGTTACGTCGAGTATAATTCGACAGCCAGGAAAATCGTCCTCTCGGTTGAGGGCAAACTCTACCAGTTTGGAGAAGACGGAAATCTATACCTGCCGGCCGGCGGCGGCGTTTACGTGGGCGGAACAAAGGTGGCTTAGGCCGTGACACAGAGTCCCCGGCGCATCTGACGCCGCAACGACGTTTGCAGGAGCATTGAAAATTATGCCTACTCTCAACATCCAAGGCCATAAGGTGACGGTAGATGACACGTTTCTGCAGCTGCCGGCAGACGAACAAAACAGGGCAGTAGATGAAATTGCCTCTCACCTCGGCGTGAGCCCAGCCGCATCACGCGCGCCAGGTCCAACGCTGGATCAACTCGGAACGGCCTTGGTCAATGCCGACAAAGCTGGCGACACTGACGCTGCTCGAGCCCTTGCGACAGAAATCAAACGAGTCCGCAGCTCTCCACCATCCGGAAACGTCGGCGCATCGCCAGGAGCCAACATGCCAATCCACGTTCAAGCGCCAAATGGTGAAATCGTCGAATTTCCCAGCGGAACGTCTGATGCCGTCATGGAAAAGGCCATGAGGCAGACATACGGGTTTCAGGGGCAGCAGCACCCATCGCCTTCAGGGGGCGCTCAAACGCCGTATGAGCGCGCGACGGCGGGGATGGGCTATGGCGCCGCCTCGAGCCAGCCGAGCAAGGTTATCGACGCAGCGCAGAACGACAGGCTGATGCAACAGCAGGATATGGCGGGGCCAGGCGGGGCAGCACTGGCGGCATCCAGCGGCTTCATCAACGGTATTCCGATCGTCGGCCCATCTATTCAAGGCGGCATCCAAAACGCCGCCTATGCCGCTAGAGCGCTTGTAGACGGGCGCCCCTATGCCGATGTGCAGCAGCAAGGCCAGGCAGCAACAGACGCCGCACAGGCCGCTCACCCATACGTCACGACCGGCGCGCAGATATCCGGTGCTGTAGCGCCCATGATCCCGCTAGGGGCAACCCAGCTGGGCGCCCGCGCGCTAGGCATTGAAGGTCCAAGCCTTCTCGGTCGCGCCGGTATGTCCATGGGCTCGAGCGCTGCTATTGGTGCGGCCGATACCGCAGCGCGCGGCGAGAATCTTGGTCGAGTAGGGGCAAGCGCACTCATAAGCGGCGGCATCGGCGGGGCGGTCCCATTGGTAGGCGCGGCGGCTCGAGCCGGGATTGGTGCGATTGCTGGCCGCGTTGCTCCTCAGGTCAGCGCCTTGCTCAACCCGGACCTAGAGGCCGCGCGCCGTGTTGGTACTGCGATGTCGCGAGATGTTGCTGCAGATCCCGCATCCGTCATGAGCGCCACAGATGAGCTTGGCGCCCGGGCGGCTGGCGTTCCCATTATCAATGCCGATCGCGGCGGCGAGACAACCCGCGCCCTTGTGCGCTCTGTCGCCAACCAGTCGCCAGAAGCTCGAGGCCAGATTGTCAAGGCTGCCGATGATCGCTTTGCCACCCAAAGCCAGCGCGCGGTCGATTTCGTCAAGAAGATCGCCGGCGGGAATGTCGACGATCTGGCCTACCAGGACACAATTCAGGCTGCAGCCAAGGCCACAAACGACCCTGCTTATAAGGCAGCCTTTGCCCATCCCAATGCTCAGTCGCTCTATACCCCTGGGCTCCAGGAGCTTATGCAGTCGCCATCGATGCGCGCTGCCGTCGAGCAAGTCCCAAACCGTTCGGCCGATCGCGGCGCAGTCCAAGGGTTCAAGGAGATTGGAAACCCCTTCTCAATGGATAGCCACGGCAACTACGTTCTCAAGCCGCGCGCCGACGGTACGCGAGTCACGCCTAATCTGCAGTTCTGGAACCAGGCCAAAATCAATCTCGACTCGCAAATCAGCGCTGCCCAGCGCGCCGGCGATAAGGCGCTGACGGGCGACCTCATGGGCTTGAAGAACAAGCTCGTAGGCGAACTAGATGCGGCTGTCCCTCAATACCAGACTGCTCGGCAAGGCGCGGCCGGTTTCTTCGGCGCCGAAAACGCGCTGGACGCCGGCAAGAACTTCGCCAACCAGCCGCGCACCATCCCCGAGGCAACGCGGGCCTATGCGCAGTTCACCGATGCGCAGAAAAAGGCGTTTATGGCCGGCCATGCATCCGAGCTGATAGACCGCCTAAAGGCTTCTCCAGACCGATCCAACGTCATAAACAGCGTCTTCAAGAACCAAGCCAGCCGGGAACAGCTCAACCTTGTTTATGGAGCTCAGAAAGCGCGTCAGCTCGAGGCATATGTCCGCGTTGAGGATCTAGCCGACCGGCTGCGTGGCGCATTGGGCAACTCGACGACCGCCCGACAGCTTGTGGAACTCGGCATCGGCGCAGGCGTAGGCGGCGGCGCTGGTTACGGCCTTACCGGCGATTGGAAAGGGGCAGCTCTTGGCGCCGTCGCTCCGAAGACCCTGCAATACCTCGGCTCCAAGGCCGATACGCAGGTTTATCAGAGCATGGCGAAGCTTCTCACGCAGAACAACCCCGGAGCACTTCAGGCAGCCGTGGCAATCGCAGCGCAAAAGCCGGCATATATGACGGCGCTTGAGGGGATGGGCGAAGCTCTAGCCGTTCCTGCCAGGACGGCCCCAACAGCTATTGCTGGGCAGCAGGTTCAATGAAGAAATGACTGAAACCAGTCGCCTAACTGGGGCTGGACATGAGTTTTCAGATACCAGGCAAGGGGGATGCATATCGCCGCCGTGACCAACCAGCTGATGACGTTGACGACCTTCAGCAGGCGAGGCGTTTTCTCTCTAAGGTCATGATCGATGGTTTTCATGCCCATTAGCATACGAACTACCAAAAGCTTTGAAAATAGACATTCGGCGGTAGAGCCGACCGAGAAGAGGGAATACTATGGCAAAGGGTCAAAAAACGGGCGGTCGGCAAAGAGGGACGCCGAACAAGCTTTCCGGCAATCTCAGAGAAGCCATCCTTGCGGCTGCCGACAAAGCCGGGGAAGGCGATATCGTTGAATATCTGACGGGGCAGGCCAAGAACAACGGGCCCGCGTTCCTAAGCCTCTTGGGAAAGCTTGTCCCCACTCAGATTACCGGCGATGCCGAAAACCCCATTTATACCATCACCCGGATTGAGCTGGTGGCTCCACCGATGAAAGATGGGCGGGTCGATGTCTAAACTAGACAAAAACAGAAAACTTTCCTCGTCGATCGTCACTGTTTCTACAGAGCGTCAGCAGCGCGGTTTGACGCCATGGAAGCCAGGACAGTCCGGAAACCCTGCAGGACGCGCCAGAGGGGCTAGGAACAAGCTTGGCGAGGCATTTCTAGAGGCGATGTTCGCGGACTTTGAAGCCAACGGCGTCGCGGCAATTGTGAAGGTTCGGACAGAGAAGCCCGACCAATATTTGAAGGTGGTCGCGTCGATCCTGCCGCGAGACCTAAACGTCAACGTGAACAACCTCGACGACATGAGCGACGGGGAATTGCTCAATCGCATCCGCCAGCTCGACGCAGCGATCCGACCCTTGATTGACGGCGGCGAAAGAGACGCCGGGTTGAAGCATTGAAATGCTTTCTAGCATCGGCGGCGAGAGCGATAATATGGGTAAAGCCCGTACCTAAAAGCATCATTGTGGCCCAGATTTGAGCCACCTATTTTGGCTTGGCCACTCGACTCCCACGCGAAATGTTGCATGATGCACTCGCTTACTTTGGGTTGGGGGAACCGCATGAAAAAAATCATCATTCTGGCTGCTGTGGCGGCCTTGTCTTCGTGCGCGACGAAGGCCAGCAACATCGCGGCCGCATACGTTTCGCCAACGTTATATCAAAAGCTCTCCTGCAAGGAGTTGGCTGATGAGGCCACTGCCGTTTCATCACACGCAATTGCGGCTAGCGGCGCTCAAGACAAGAAGGCGGGGCAGGATGCGGCTGTGACAACTGTCGGCGTCGTCCTGTTTTGGCCGGCTTTATTTTTCACAAGCGGCGATGGCGCTTCCGCTGCCGAAGTCGCTCGGCTGAAAGGCGAGATGCAGGCTATTGAGGACGCCTCCCGCGTCAACAAATGCGGAATTAAATTCCAGAAGGCATAGACCTTGGGGACGCGCTACCAGCCGTGAGAGCCCCGGCCCACAAGGTTTCCTCCGATGGTGTAAACCTTCTCGCGGCTTTGCCAGCCGGGCTCCGGCGCCGTTATCGGGGACTACGCCCACAACCGTTCAGTCAGGCCGGGGAGATAGCATTGAGCGCAGACATTCAATTAGCAAGGAAGTCGGCGGGGGCTGCCGTAATTTAAGGATCCGCGCTACGACGTTTCAGCGATATGTTTGCAGTACGCTGCGAGGAAGCTGCGCGCGACCATATCGGCTAAGCAGAACTGGTCTACGGTAGGACCACTGGACAGCCACTTTTGGAACGCCACCGGCTTATCCCTTCCTGGGTGACTGAGGCTGCTTGATCGAAAACGATATAGATTTATGGCCTGATCCTTCGCGTCTTCGGGTATTCGTAAGACAGACGCTACCGTGGCGATCGAAGGCAGCATATTGATCAGACCGATATTCCGAAGCTCGGTAGATGCTTCACGAATTGCCTCTGGTTTGTTCGCCCGCCTAGAAAATGTCTCGGCAAACTCTGAAGCAAATTTTCGCTCATCCTGCCGGATGCTGTCTGCACGCTCACGGCGAATTGAGGTCATTATGCCGCTGACTATCGCTTCGACGCAGAGCACATAGTGCTGAAGAACTGATCGCTGCAGTGGCTTCGCTCCGGCAGTGGCTTGTAGCTGCCATGCCGTTAGGAGGTGGATGTAAGCGTTTTCGGCAACCGAATCCTTCTCGATGGTGGCGAAAAGTGCCCTTGCATCTGTTAAATCACTTTCGATTAAAGGGTCTGGCTCTTGAAACATTGCTATTCTGGCAGACTGTGACCAAGCGGTAACCTCCTGGTGCTCGTCCGCACGACGAAGCATCCGAAGTTCGGCATGGTACCGCCTGCCAGGTATTGAAAGGCTCAGCGACAGAAGCAGCCTGTCCGCAATGCGCTGTGCAATATCGCAGGCGTCATCAGCATTGGCCGCCTCGACGTTGATTTGAAGGCGGTGGCGGCTTTGTACCTCATCCCGGGGAGGATAAGAGGTGACTTGGGAGTCCAGCGAGGCGTTCATCTTGAAGACCGGCGCTCGTCTTTCCTTCGAATCGTTGAATGCCTCCTGAGATAACGGAGCGAAGACAATTTGGTCGGTGAACCGAAACTCCTCGTGAGGGAGCTTCGGCCCGGTTACGATCCACCACGTGAGCCAAAGCTCTTGGGTCGGTGGTTGAGGTCGCATATTGCACTCCCTGGAGCTGTCGAATGTCTTCGACGTTCGACCGTGGGTTACCGTTCACATCATTTGATCTCAGGTGCCTCGAGAGTGAAGCTTGCGTGTCGTTAATATAACTTGTCTTGCCATCGTGAGTTTTGATTCCTAATTTGTTCTCGGCAGGAACGCCGATCACTCTCGACGCGGAAGTGTCTTATTCGGGGTATGGCAGCAAACATGACGTTGCCTATCAACCCCGAACCAAACCGGAGCCGGGGCCTGCCACCGAATTTTAGGAAGCCCAGCGAGGGCGGGTAAAATCGTAGCCGTAAAGCTCGAATACTTCCCGCTGATCTGGGGTGATGTCTGCCTTCCATGGTGGAGTTGGCTGCAACACCAAGCCATAATCACGGTGCTCGTCGGCGCTGCTCAGCGCTACTCTCGGCATCAGCGCCCTGGCGTATGCGGAATTGCAGGGCCCCGTATCCAAGTTGTCTACTGCTTGATAGAAAGAACTTGCGGCGATGTCGGCCAACTGAAGGCCGGCAAATTTGTAATGAGGATGTGCCTCCACCAGCCACATATTCATCACCTCGCGACGCGGAACCCATTTTTTCAAGTGTATACTGCCCTGCGCCTGGTATTTCAGAAGTTCGTGGTAGGCCGCAGTTTGGCTGTAGGAATGTCCGCCCGATTGAGAAAAAATGAATTTCACATGACGACGCGATAGCTGGTTTCGCTTTACCCGTCGCCAACACCAGTCGGTTATCCTCTCTATAAGAATGCGAACGAGCCAGTTGTAAAACCATTGTCTTGAATGGACCTTCTCGGCCTTTTCATTGCTATATTTGCGCATGTTCTTCTTATTGGAAGCAACCGTGAAGACGCGCACCGGAAGCGAGCCAAGTCTGGTTGCGGCAGCGATTTTCTGGTCAGTTCTCAAGTCTTTAAAGTGAATGACTTGGTCGTTTTCAGCGCCGATTGAGCGGCAAATTTCAGATAACCATCCTTTGACATTAGCGTCCTGATCACGGCTCACCACGACAGCTGAAACCACCATCCATTCGGTGCTGCCCAGATTATCGATCGGCCTTACCCGCTTCAAACTAGGGTCTCCAGACTCGTCTATGTAGGCAACGAACTCAAAATCAGGAGCTGACATTCAATTCTCGGTACGCGAGACATGCGACTCGATCGCAGGACAAAATTAGACCTTCATGGACAATATCGAGAGTCGCGCCGGAGTCGAGTCGCCTTAATTTTTCCCGTGGTCGACTGTGCACAGTCGTGGCAGTTGCCGTTGACCTTGCCCCGCCGAATTAATCCATTTTGAAGTAAGCTCTGGCCCATTGAGAGGACCAGAGGATGAAGCGCAACCGTTTTACAGACGAACAGATCATCGGCATTTTGAAGGAGCATGAGGCAGGCACACCTGTCTCT
>NZ_JBCEBQ010000005.1:0-320932 GCF_049472505.1 Rhizobium sp. HT1-10
ATCAAAAATCTGGGAGCGGACCAGGTCATTGACCATCGTGCCAGTCGGTTCGAAGAGCAGGTATCCGAGGTGGATGCCGTCATCGACCTCGTCGGAGGTGAAACTCAGACCCGATCTTTTGCTGTCCTGAAAAAAGGCGGAAAGCTTATATCTGCAGTGTCCAAGCCAGATCAGGAGCTCGCCTCAAAACACGATGTCACCGCAGCGTTCTTCCTGGTCGCTGTCTCGACAGCTGAGCTGGATGAAATCGCCGCAATGGTCGATGGCGGATTTCTGAAGACCAACGTCGGCGACGTGCTGCCACTGTCAGATGCGATTGCTGCTCATGAAATGTTAGAGGGGAAGAGAGTGCGGAACAAAGGAAAAATCATCCTCAATGTCTTGAGCGTCTAGGCAGCCAGCAAATAGCTAAGCAAAGGAAACGCTTTATCAACTCCAGTGGCGACCTAACTGGTCGCCGCTGTTCTACGTCCACCCTGTTGATACTTGCCAATTTCCGCGACTGGTATTTCGGAATAGTAGACAGCGGCTGCCAAAGTTTGTCCCTACGCCTTGATGGGTATCGGACCAGCGGCCAGCATTTGGACGCGGAAATTATTTCCGGATATCGCAGCCCAACACATCATCGCCTTGATAGCATTTTGCCAAGTTCGACTAAAAGTGGGGTTCCTGGCGAAATGTTGCGAAGCTCGCATAGTCCCGGGAGCGCTCGGTAGAAGCTTCACGTCATCTGGCTGCATCGGTGCTTAAAATCATTTTCTAGAAGCTGAGTATTGACAACATGCTGTCATGATTCAGTTACAACGGCATGAAAAGAGATTCCAGCTTCCCCCTCGTTCGCAACCTCGTCATTACCGTGTTCGAGACGAACGGATACCTGACCGACCTGGGCAACAAGCTGGTCCGGCCCGCCGGGCTAACCACCGCATGGTGGCAGGTGCTGGGTGCACTCGGCTATTCCCCGGTGCCGCTCACGGTCGCCCAGATCGCCCGCAACATGGGCCTGACCCGACAGGGCGTGCAGCGGGTCGTGGATCTACTGGCAGCGCATGAATACATCGTCCTCGAACCAAACCCCCATCACCAACGCGCCAAGCTCGTTACCTTGACCACACATGGCCGGGCCGCGTTGGACGCAGCCGAGGACGCTGCTGCGCCTGTCGACCAGCGCTTCATCGAGCGGATCGGATCCGGGCGGCTGGCGGGCGCGCTCGCTGTTCTCAGCGAGATGAAGGATCTCATCGCCGAGGAACTTGCACGATCTGCCTCTTCCGCAAGCACCCCCCAAATTGTCCCGAAGGATCAACAATGACCGGACCCACCCAGAACGCCTTCGACACCGATGTCCTTATTGTCGGCGGCGGCCCTGTCGGCCTTGTACTCGCCTGCGCGCTTGCACATCACGGGGTCGACTTCCGCATCATCGAGCAGCGTCAGATGCCGAAACCCTATTCCCGGGCCAACAACCTCTGGGCGCGGCCCCAGGAGCTACTGGCCAGCATCGGTATTCGCGGGGCGATTGCCGAGAAGGCCTACGCCATCACCAGCGTCAGCACCTTGATTAACGGGCGGCCTGTCGACCCTGTCGAGATTGCCGATGTCGACAGCCCTTACGGCAAAGTGCTCTACAGCGGTCAGGATGTCATTGAGACGACGCTCACGGAGCAGATCGAAGCGCGGGGACGAAGTCTAGAGCGTGGCCGGAAGCTTCTCGCCTTCGTCCAGGATGCAGAAGGCGTCACAGTTACGATCGGCGCCTCGCATGACGAAAAGGGAAGCTTAGGCGATACCCCTGAGGACCCACAAAGCCACGGTCCCGTCGAAACCCTGCGATGCCGTTATCTGATCGGCGCGGATGGCGGGGACAGCATGGTCAGAAGCATCCTCGGTCTCGATTTCCAGTCGGAGCAGTTGCCGGACTGCATGAACCGTCAGGTTGATGCAAAACTCTCCTGGCGTCGGTCAACGGATTTCAACCAGCTCTGGTTCTTCTACTATCCCAAAGGTTTCTGCGGCGTGCTGCCGGTCTGGGGCGGCTATCATCGTCTATTCTTCCTGGCCGACGACACCGGCATTCCCGATCGCGATCCAACGCTTGAGGAGATGCAGGCGATTGCGCGCGAGGTGACGGAGGACGAGACATTGACGCTCAGCGATCCGATCTGGTTGACGCACAGCCGTTTTCAGCACGGTGTGGCCGCACACTACGCGAAGGACAGGGTCTTCCTTGCGGGCGATGCCGGTCATCGGACGTTGCCGATCGGCGGACAGGGGATGAACGCCGGTTTGCACGATGCTGTTGGTCTCGCTTGGAGGCTCGCCACAGTGCTCCACGCAAAAGCCTCACCGACGTTGCTCGGGTCCTATGACGCCGAGCGTGGAGGCGAACATCGCGGGCTGGATGAGCGCCAGACGAAAGGTTTCCACAACAGTGTCTACCGTGGCCGGTTGAAGGATGCAGCAATCGACGTTGCAGCCCGGCTCCTGCCGAGCGTTGGGACCGCGCTCCAGGGCAGCGACGACCTGCAGCAGCTCTCGGTCGGCTATCCCGAAAGCCCGTTAAGCGAAGATCATCTTCGCGGCCTTGGCGACATCCTGCACCGCCACGGACCACAAGCCGGAGACCGCGCACCCGACAGCGGGCATCGTAACGTTAACCCCTCGGCGATTGCCCTGTGCGATTTTGCGGCATGACCCAAACCGTTCGTGATCCCCTTTATCGCCGCCACCGGTTCCCAGCTGAAGTGATTGCTCATGCCGTCTGGCTTTATCTTCGCTTCCCGCTCAGCTTGCGCATGGTCGAAGACTTACTGGCGGCGCGCGGGATAACTGTCTCGCACCAGACAGTCCGCCTTTGGGCCGAGAAATTCGGGCGGCGCTTTGCCAATGAAATCCGGCGGCGCGGGCCGGAAAGCTTGGCGACAAATGGTATCTCGATGAAGTCGTCATCTCCATTGGCGGCAAGAAACCTTGGCTCTGGCGCGCCGTCGATCAGGATGGTTTCGTCCTTGACGTCCTTGTCCAGAGCCGCCGCAATGCCAAGGCTGCAAAGCGTTTGATGCGAAAACTCCTAAAGGGACAAGGCCGTTCGCCTCGCGTGATGATCACCGACAAGCTCCGGTCCTACGGTGCGGCGAAGCGGGAGATCATGCCCGCCGTCGAGCATCGTTCACATAAGGGACTGAACAATCGGGCAGAAAGCTCCCATCAGCCGATCCGAAGGCGAGAGCGAATCATGAAGCGCTTCAAGTCGGCACGACATCTTCAGCGTTTCGTTTCCATCCACGACCCTATCGCCAACCTCTTCCAAATTCCCCGCCACGACATTTCATCTCTCCATTATCGCGAGCTGCGAGTAGCCGCGACGCAGATATGGAGCGAGATCGCTCACCTTCAGGTAGCCTAATTGCAGACCTCGTGCCCTAACTTGACCCGAGGTCCATAAGTTTACAGTGCCCTTCAGGCCTTCAATGCTTCGACGATGACTCTGAAAGCGGGCGAATTCTGCCGGCGGCTCGGATAATACAAATAGTAGCCGGGGAACAACGGCGTCCAATCATCGAGCACCTGCACAAGCTGCCCCGAAGCAATTTTATCCAACACGAGACTTTCCGGCACATAGGCGATGCCATACCCGCTGACGGCTGCGTCGATCATCGCGTAGGACGTGTTGAAGATGAGCTGACCATCGACCCGGACCCGAACTTCCGCACCGTCTTTTTCGAACTCCCACACATAGAGGCCGCCGGCCCGAGCTTGCCGATGGTTGATGCAGTCGTGAGCAACAAGGTCACGGGGCGTTTCTGGAGCGGCTCGCTTCTCAAAATAGTCTGGAGAGGCGACCGCGACCAAGCGCCAGTCAGGACCGATGCGAACGGCAATCATATCCTTGTCCAGGCTTTCGCCAAGGCGCACGCCGGCATCGAACTTTTCCTCAACGATGTTCCTGAAGCCGTTATCGCTGTTCAGCTCCACCCTGATATCCGGATACTGCTTGAGCAATGCCCGCAGCTTCGGCCAGACGACGCTTTCCAGCGCGTGATCCGACAAGGTGATGCGGACCGAGCCGGTTGGCTTGTCCCTGATTTCCATCAACTCGTCGATCTCGGTTTCGAGCTCTTGGATACGCGGCGCCAGCGAGCGGATCAGTCGCTCTCCGGCCCCTGTCGGGACTACACTCCGAGTGGTACGAGTTAGAAGCCGGATTCCCATCCGGGCTTCAAGCTTCTTGATCGTGTGGCTGATTGTCGACTGCGATGTCCCGAGCTTCGCTGCTGCCTTCGTAAAGCTTCGCTCTTCCGCAACCGCCAGAAACCAGAGCATGTCGTTGAGATCTTCGCGTTTCATCGCCACCTCCTGCATCGTCCATTCATGTCATAGACCGATAAGTCCAAGCGAATTGCAATGACTAATCATCGAACTGCACGCGGCATATATTGCCGCCATGACACAACAAGCTCTCACACGACCTAAATTTCTCGATGGCGAAGCCGAACCGAACGCGGCGGCGCCTGCCACTTCGGCGGTGCCCGTTGCTGCCTGGGGCGCGGTCATCTCGATGGCCTTGTGCGTTGCCGTGCTGATCGCATCGGAATTCATGCCGGTCAGCCTCTTGTCGCCAATAGCAATTGAACTGGGTGTCACCGAAGGTCGTGCCGGCCAAGCGATCTCGATCTCGGGGATCTTCGCCGTGCTGACCAGTCTGTTGGTAGCCGGTCTGACACGGCGGCTGGACCGGCGATTGGTTCTCGCGTCCTTTTCGCTGATCCTGGTGATCTCAGGAACGATCGTCACTTTTGCCCCGAACTATCTCGTGCTGATGATCGGCCGAGCCATGCTCGGGGTCGCCATCGGCGGCTTTTGGTCGATGTCGACGTCCATCGTCATGCGACTGGTTCCAGAACAGTCGGTCCCAAAGGGGCTGGCGATGCTGAACGCGGGCAACGCCATTGCCGCGACGATCTCCGCGCCGCTTGGAAGCCTGCTAGGCAACTATATCGGCTGGCGAGGCGCCTTCTTCGCGGTCGTACCGCTCGCTCTTGTCGCGCTCGTCTGGCAGTGGATCAGCCTGCCCTCGTTGCCACCGCAGCGCAACGAGGGATCATCCAACGTCTTTCGTTTACTTCGGCGCCCGCAGGTCGCGATCGGCATGGCCTCGATCATGCTGCTGTTCATGGGCCAGTTCGCGCTGTTCACCTATCTGCGGCCATTTCTGGAGATGGTAACGGAAGTGTCGATATCGACCCTATCCCTTCTGCTGCTGTTGATGGGGCTTGCGGGTGTCGTAGGGACGTATCTCGTCAGCCATCTGCTTCAGAACCGGCTGTTTCCTATTCTCGTGGCAATCCCGCTGATCATGGCCCTAATCGCCTTGAGCCTGATTGCCGTCGGATCATCCACTACCTCCACAGCCGCCCTGTTGATCGGGTGGGGTCTGTTCGGCACGGCCGCCCCGGTTGGGTGGGGCACGTGGCTGAGCCGCACCATGCCTGACGACGCGGAGGCCGGCGGCGGATTGCAGGTCGCAACCATCCAGCTTGCCATCACCTTGGGTGCTTCAACAGGCGGCGTGCTGTTCGACGCAACTGGCTGGTGGTCCACCTTCCTGTTCGCCGCAGTCCTGCTTGCCGGCTCATCCCTGCTGGCCGTCGCGGCCTGGCGGTCAACACGCCGGTGAACACCCGCGGTCACTCCATTCGAACCCTCTTCCATCGAAGCACTACCTCAGGAGATAAGCAAATGACGAACAACACCATCCCAGACGACGACACAAACGCCTCTAGTACCGGTATCGATCGCCGCAACCTTCTCAAGATGACGGGGGCAGGCGTAGCCGCTCTCGGCGCGATGTCGATCTTCGATACGATGAGTGCAAGGGCGCAAGACATGTCCAACGGCGCATCCAATTTCTACACCAGTGATAAGGTGACCCTGCACAAGGTCACGTTCAAAACACAGTACCAGACGTCGGTTTCCGGCAACCTCTACCTGCCCAACGGGCTCGACCGGACGGCCAAGAGCCCTGCCATCATCGTCGGTCACCCGATGGGAGCGGTCAAGGAACAGAGCGCAAACCTTTATGCCACCAAAATGGCGGAGCAGGGTTTTGTCGCCATGTCGATCGACCTCCCCTTCTGGGGGCAAAGCGAAGGCCAGTCGCGCAATCTGGTTTCACCGGAAGCCTATGCCGAAGCGTTCAGCGCCGGCGTCGACTTCCTCGGACAGAGCGACTTCGTCGATCGACAGAATATCGGCGCGATCGGTGTCTGCGGTAGCGGCAGCTTCGTCATCAGCGCTGCCAAGATCGATCCGCGCATTAAGGCTGTTGCGACCGTCAGCATGTATGACATGGGCGCAGCCTTTCGCGATGCGCTCAACAAGTCGAAGACGGTCGAGCAGCGCAAGCAGTTCATCGCGACCGCGGCCGAACAGCGCTGGGCTGAAGCGGATGGTGCAAATATCCGGTACATCGGCGGCACCACGCTCGAACTGACGGCCGAGACGGATTCAATCCAGCGCGAATTCTACGACTTCTACCGCACGCCGCGTGGCGAGTTCACGCCTGCTGGTGTGACCCGAGAAACGACGACAAAACCGACGCTGAGCAGCAGCGTCAAGTTCATGAACTTCTATCCGTTCAACGATATCGAGACGATCTCGCCACGGCCGATGTTGTTCATCTCAGGCGACCAGGCCCACTCGAAGGAATTCAGCCAGGACGCCTTTAACCGCGCGTCCGAGCCGAAGGAACTCGTATGGGTCAAAGGTGCTGGTCACGTCGATCTTTATGACCGCGTCGACCTCATCCCCTTCGACAGGCTGAAGGGCTTCTTTGATCAGCACCTCGCATAGGAATCGAGCAAGGACGAGCCTGCTGAGGCTTCTTGCTTCGTTGCCGCCACGCGGGCTTTGCCGTCTGCGTGGGGGCAATTCCAGATCCGCCCGATTAAGAGCGATCGCCGGTGCGGCAGTTGTTTTGACCGCACGACTTGAAGGATAAGCTATGAAACTGTTTCGCCGGTCTGCCTTGCTGGTTGGGCTGCTCGCCATTGTCCTGACGGGCTACTTCATTGTTGACACCGAGGTGTTGCCAACCCCAGCGCTTGCAGCGTCAAAGTCCGTGACGTTTCCCCCGCTGGAACAACTCGTGCACTACACCACCGTTCGGCGAGGGATCACCCGCGAGCATATGCTGACCAACCCGGCCGCCCTCTCAGCGCTCAAAGCCGGGCAACCTGTTCCAACCGGCACCCATATGGTTCTCATCGATTATCAGAGCGATGTTTTGACACGTTACCTCGTGGCCCAGAAGATTGGCGCCGGCGCGGATCAATGGGAATACCAGTGGTTTTGGCCGGATCGTAGCGTCAAGGCGGACGAGAATGTGGCGCGTTGCTATTCCTGCCACCGCTCGCAACAGCCCGAGCAATTCATGTTCACCATGAGCGGCGCGATGTCCGACGATGATCCGCTGTGAATGAGGAACCGCGATGTTACAGTCAGCTCGGGATCGTCTGCTTCTTCCGGCCGGCATGATGTCCCTGCTGATAGCAGGGCTTGCCTACTGGTGGCTCGACAACGGTCCGCATGAAATCTTCGGCACAGCCATGTTCGGCTTTCTTGGGTGGCACCTGACCATGAACCGGCGCTGGTTCGTGAAGCTCCGCAGCGGTCGTTATGATGCTCGCCGGTGGGTGGTCCTGGTGACACATGTCTGGCTTGGGATAACCATGACGGTGCTGATAGTGACCAGCGTGTTTATCTCACGGTCGGTTCTGAGCTTTGCCCAGTTCAGCAACGACGTGACAATCATCGAACTTCACTGGTTTTCGGCATATTGGGTTGCAATCATTGTCGCCGTTCATGCAGGGACCCATTGGACGCGCGTGATGACAGTAGCAGGGACCGTTTTGAGGCTATCACCGTCACCGACTAGGTCCGGCGTGCTGCGGCTGGCGGCCCTGTTGCTTCTGGGCCTTGGTGCCTGGAGTTTCACGGTGCTTGGTGTGTCGACCAAGCTGATGTTCGGCTACAGCGTGGAGTTCTGGGACTTCACTACTGCAGTCTCGCCGTTCTTCGGGCATTGGACAGTAGTAATGGCAGGGGTGGCAGTGCTTTCCCACTACGCCATGATCTGTCTGAGACTGCTCAATAAAACGCGTATTCGTACAACGGAAGGTCAGACATGAAACAGATTTTTAGCGCAGGTTTAATTGCCGCAGCGTTCACGCTCAACCTTGGAGGATCCGCCTTGGCGCAGGACCATATTCTGATTTCGTCTGAATGGGGCAATGTTTCCGCCGAACTGGCGGATAACGCGGCCGCTCGCGCGCTCGTCGCCATGCTGCCGTTGACGATTGAGATGGATGATCATCTTCGTCAGGAAAAAACGGGGGACCTGCCGGCCACCTTGCCGGCTGCTCCTCGTCAGCGCGAATTTTCCGCTGGCACTCTTGGGCTTTGGAGCTCTGGGGATTTCGTCATCTACTACCGCGACGGGCGCGTTCCGCAGCCCGGTATCGTGATCCTGGGGCAGGTCCGAGGCGACGTTTCAGTATTTGACCGCCCCGGAAAAGTGACCGTCAAGATCGAAAAGGCTCCATGAGTTCGGGCTGCGGAGCGCCACTTACCCAGCTCAGACGGCTCCTCAGAAATCTACTCTCACCTCGGCTTATCCGCCACCGCCGAGACATTTCATGCGTTCGATCGGCTCGACACTGACTGTGGAGCGGAGCCAAAGCCGGACCAACTTCGTCAAGACGACAAAAGAACGAGATAATGAAACTATTTGCCACGACTGTCATGATTTTCTGCGCCGTGTCAGCATCAGGCGCATTCGCAGAGTCCATGGAAATCTTTCCTGCGGGCTCAAGGCCGAGCGCTCGCGGACCCGAAGCAAACTTCACCGGATCCGTTACCGTCGACATGCTTTACGTGAACAATGAGCACACGGGTAACTCCGGCGGCCTCGTGACGTTTGAGCCGTGTGCACGGTCGGCATGGCATACGCATCCTGCTGGCCAGGTATTGATCGTCACCTCAGGGGCCGGTTGGGTTCAGGAGGAAGGCGGTGAGAAGCGCCGTATCAGCCCCGGTGACGTGGTCTGGACACCGCCAGGCGTCAAGCATTGGCACGGAGCCACAGACAAGAACGGCGTAAGCCATATAGCTGTGTCGAATGTTAAGGACGGAAAAGCCGTGGACTGGATGGAAAAGGTCACCGACGAGCAGTACCTCGACTAAGCAGAATGCCGGGCGGTCAGCAGGCCGCCTGGCATTCCCATTTTATGCGTTTCGACCTGGAGCCGCCTGCCGGGCCAAAATGTTTCTTATAACCAGAGTTCTGCGGCACTATCTGCTGTATTCATCGTCGCTGACGTGCTCGAGCCAGTCTACGACTTTGCCCTCAAGGTGCTCCTGGATCGCGATATGCGTCATAGCGGTTGTCGGTGATGCGCCGTGCCAATGTCTTTCGCCGGGCTCGAACCAGACAACGTCGCCTGGTCGAATTTCTTCAATGGCACTGCCTTCGCGCTGCACGTGACCGAAGCCTGCGGTGACGATCAGCGTCTGACCCAATGGATGCGTATGCCAGGCAGTACGCGCGCCAGGTTCGAATGTGACGACGCCGGCGGCACCACGGCGTGCATCGTTTGCGCTGTAGAGCGGATCGATCCTGACGGTCCCGGTGAACCACTCTGCCGGACCTTTCGCAGAAGGCTGGGATCCGTTTCTGTCGATTTTCATGTGAGTTCCTATTCAGTTTTCTGCAGGACGATCCCGACCAGTGTTACGAGACGTCGTCGTCTGCTCTGTGGCAGTGGCCTGATTAAGCCACCACCACTGCGGCTCAGGCAATTTCGGGAAGCCCGCCGATGAGCTTGTCGAGCGTAATCGGATAGTGCCGCACTCTGACCCCCGATGCGTTATAGATGGCATTGGCAATGGCTGCAGCTACACCGCAGAGACCGAGTTCGCCGACACCTTTCGCCTTCATCGGCGACGACATCGGGTCTGTTTCATCCATGAAGATCACGTCCTGATGCGGGATATCGGCATGGACCGGAACCTCATAGCCTGCAAGGTCGTGATTAACGAAGAAGCCGCGACGCGTATCAACGGCTAGCTCTTCCGAAAGCGCCCCGCCCACTCCCATCGTCATCGCCCCGATCACTTGGCTACGTGCTGTAATCGGATTGAGGATGCGGCCTGCGGCGCAGACGGCAAGCATGCGGCGGATACGGCTCTCGCCAGTTGCGACATCGACGCCAACCTCGACGAAGTGGGCACCGAAGGTCGATTGCTGATGCGTCTCGGTCAGATCGCCCCAGGTCATCGTGTCTTCACCAACAAGCCCCTCCGCGCCTGCGGCTTGCGCAAGTGGAACGGATCGGTTGCCAGAGCGAACCTCGCTGTTTTCGAAGACGACATCAGCAGAGTTGAAGCCGAGCTTTGCCGCGACGGCCTCCCTCAGTTTCACGCAGGCGGCGTAGACGCCGGATGTGGACGAGTTCGCCCCAAACTGTCCGCCGGACCCAGCGGACACCGGGAAGCGGGAATCACCCAGATGGACAGCCACTTTGTCCATCGGCAGGCCCAACATCTCGGCGGCGGTCTGGGCGATGATCGTGTAGCTCCCGGTACCGATATCCGTCATATCCGTCTCGACGGTGACGATGCCGTGTTGATCCAGCCGCACACGCGCGCCAGATGGCAGGACCAGGTTATTGCGGAATGCGGCCGCGACACCCTGCCCAATCAACCAGTTCCCCTCGCGGCAAGCGCCCGGCCGACCTCGGCTGTTCCAGCCGAAGCGTTCGGCGCCAAGCTTCAAGCAGCCGACAAGGTCGCGGTGTGAGAATGGCCGCTCCGGCTTCTCGGGGTCCACTTGCGTATCGTTGAGGATCCTGAACTGCACCGGATCGATGCCCAGCTTTTCGGCCATTTCGTCGATCGCAATCTCAAGCGCCATCAGACCTGGAGCTTCGCCAGGGGCGCGCATGGCATTGCCTTCGGGTAGATGCAATGTCGCAAGGCGCATCGCCGTCATCCGGTTTGCGCCAGCATACAGTAGACGTGTCTGCGCGACCGCAGTTTCGAGCTGGCCCCCGGGTTGGTCACCCGACCAGCTTTCGTGCGCAATCGCCGTGATCTTGCCATCCCGCCCTGCCCCGATCCTGATCCGCTGGATCGTCGCCGGCCGGTGTGTTGTGTTGTTCATTATGAACGGACGTGGCAAAGCAACCTTCACCGGCCGTTTCGCCGCACGCGCCCCCAGAACCGCCAAGACGGCATCCGACCGCAAGAAAAGCTTGCCGCCGAAGCCGCCGCCAATGAACGGCGACATCAGGTGGATCTTCTCCTTGTCGATATCAAGCGTGGTGGCAAGATCGCTGCGCCACCAGTCGATCATCTGACTGGACGTCCACACCGTGACCTCATCGCCGTCCCAAGCTGCAATCGAAGCATGCGGCTCCATCATCGCATGTGACTGATCCGGCGTGGTGTAAGTCTCGTCAAGCGTGACCGCCGCACTCGCAAAGGCGCCGTCGAAATTGCCTACTGCAGTGTCTGGCTGCTGCGAGTCCGCTGGCTTCTCGGCGGTTTTCATCGCCTCCTCAAGATCGAAGGCACCAGCTTCCTCGGCATAGTCTACCTTCACCAATGCTGCTGCGGCGCGGGCCTGTTCGAAAGTCTCGGCCACAACCACGGCGATCGCCTGATGGTAATGCTGCACCTCGTCACCGCCGAACAACTTCGCGGTGTTAAACTTGCCTTTCTTGCGGTCGCCGACGTTGAGCGTCGTGACAACAGCCAAAACACCCGGCGCCTTTTGCGCGGCGGCGACGTCCATCGATTTGATCCGGCCCTTGGCGATATAGGCCCCGACCGGATAGCCATAGGCATACGGGATGTTGGCGTCATGCCACTCGTAAGCGTATTTCGCGCGGCCGGTGGTCTTCAACTGACCATCGATCCGATGGATGGGCTGGCCGACGACTTTGAGCTGGTCGATCGGGTTGGTCGTTGCTGGCGTGTCGAACTTCATGGCTCAACCCCTCGCTTCTGCGATCACGGCCCCGAGCGTGCGCTCGACCAGATCTATTTTAAATCGGTTCTGCTCCGTCGGACGCGCATCTGCCAGCAGCGCTGCGGAGGTTGCCTTGGCTCCGTTCGCGAGCTCGGCATCTGCCGCTTCAATTCGCCATGGCTTGTAAGCAATTCCACCGACCGCAACGCGCCCTGTACCGTCAGGGTGGATAACCGCACCGATCGAAACAAGCGCGAAGGCGTAAGATGCTCGGTCGCGAACCTTTCGGTAGATGTGGCGACCGCCGACGGGCGCGGGGAGAACGACAGCGGTTATGAACTCGCCTTGGTCGAGAACAGTTTCGAGATGCGGCGTGTCGCCCGGCAGGCGATGAAACTCCGCGATCGGTATCGCGTGGCGACGTCCATCCGGTTTCACGGTCTCGATGACGGCGTCGAGCGCCCGCAGTGCAATTGCCATGTCACTTGGGTGGGTCGCGATGCATGAATCACTGACGCCGACGACCCCCAGCTGACGGCTGAACCCGCCGATCGCCGAACAGCCGCTACCCGGCTGCCGTTTGTTGCAGGGCTGGTTGGTGTCGTAGAAATACGGACAGCGCGTCCGCTGCAGTAGATTGCCCGCAGTCGTCGCCTTGTTACGGAGCTGGCCTGACGCACCGGCAAGCAGAGCCCGAGAGAGCAGCCCATGATCGCGGCGAACGCTTTCATTCGCGGCAAGATCGGTGTTGCGCACCAAAGCCCCGATGCGCAGTCCGCCTTCAGGGGTTTCGTCGATTTTGTCGAGGCCAATACCGTTGACGTCGATCAGATGAGTCGGCGCCTCGATCTCGAGCTTCATCAGATCGAGCAAATTGGTGCCGCCGGCGATGAATTTGGCGCTCGGGTTGGATGCGGCCACTTTGGCCGCGGCCTCGACCGAAGAGGCGCGCTCATAGGTGAAGGCTTTCATGCTTTTGTCCCCGCGACTTCGGTGATGGCATCCACGATGTTGGAATAGGCGCCGCATCGACAGATGTTGCCGCTCATGCGCTCGCGGATCTCTGCAGAAGTGACCGAAACCGGCGCAGTGAGGTCGGCCGTCACGTGGCTCGGAATATTCGCTTTGATCTCCTCAAGAACCGCGAGGGAGGAACAGATCTGGCCTGGCGTACAGTAACCGCACTGGAAACCGTCGTGCTTCACAAACGCAGCCTGCATCGGGTGGAGGCTGCCTGGTTCGCCGAGACCTTCGATGGTGGTGATCTCATCGCCCTCGTGCATGACGGCAAGCGCCAGACATGAATTGACGCGACGACCATCCACGATGACGGTGCAGGCGCCGCATTGCCCGTGGTCGCAGCCCTTCTTCGTGCCAGTCAGATGCAGGTGTTCGCGCAAGGCGTCGAGCAAGGTCGTCCTGTTGTCGATGTTCAGTTCGCGCCGCTCGCCGTTGACGGCAAATGCTACAGAGGTGCTGAGGTTCATCGTACTCCCCGAAGATTGCGCTGCCGCCGTGAGCGGTTGAGCGCTGGTCGCCGCGACGGCCGCAGCAGACGTGATAAGTAAGTTTCGTCGGGAGATTTCAAGTTGCTTCAGGGTTTGCATGGCCAGCTCCAGTTCCACAGATGGACGCGAGGCGCTACAACCCGCAGCGCAATATAAAGCTAGTGCGGCAGGATCAGATGATTAGGGGCTGATTTTCGCATGGACTTATCGATGGTGAACATCAATGGTAGTTGCGTTCGCGAACAAGTTAGTGGTCGTTCCACTAGCAGGTCACCTTCCCACGCAGTTCACGAGCCGGTGTGTCTGAACGCGAACTACAGATCTTGAAGATGATGGAGCCGTTGATCCGGGCAATTATGGTCCGGCGCCTTGATGCGATACGAACCCGTGACCCGTCGTCCAAGAGCTGTGACGACATTGTTATTCTTTTAATTCCAGCAATGTTTGCCGCTCCGCATGGGGCGCTCTCAGCCCGAAGCAGTCATTTATGCCGTCCGGCTAAAAACGCTAAAGCTGCCAAAAGCTGAATCGCCACCGCCAATTTGAAAACGGCGGGGTCGGAGAATGTCCGGGCGATGCCAAACAGCGCGGGTGCGAGGGCATAGGTCGCCTGGCTCAGAGCCACGATCAACGGCACCACGCGGGAGAGATCGGTCTGGTCGAATTCCACTTGGGCGATAAGAGGTGGGAGCGATGTGGCATTTCCAATGCCGAGGCCGAAAAGCAGAACTCCGACAACAATTGCTGCAGCATTTTCGCCACCCGTCGCCAGAAGTATCAGGGTGCCGGTGATCTGGACACCATAGCTGGCGGACGCGATCAGACGGCGGTCGGCCGAAACCGGCATGAGCCAGCCGATGCCAGTGCGCCCGACGATTGCCGCAGCGGTCGCACCTCCCATCAGCACTCCCGCCGCCTGTGATCCGAAGATAGGGTCCATGATAGAAAACAGATGGGCCAGGAGCCCGATCTGCGCGAACAGCCCGGCAGCCATACCCGCTGCCAGAGTCAGGAAGCGGCGGTCACGCCACAGCAAAGCATCCGCTGAGGGCGCATTAAGCGGCGGAGCCGCAGGCCCCTGTCCCGGCCGTGCTCCGTCCGGATACTGTCCCAGATCGCTTGGCGATTTGGAAAAGGCCAGAACAGACAAGGCGGCCACGATGGTGACCATCGAGATGCCGACGATGACGGCTGCCTGTGCAAACCCGCTCGAGGCAATGAGCATGACCCACAGGGGCGAGAAGACCACACCACCCACACTCGCCCCATTATATGCCATGGACAGTGCTGCCGGGCGGGCGCGGACAAACCAGGGTGCGATAATGGCATTTACCGCCGCAGCGCCCATCGCAACCCAGCCCGTTCCGCTCAAGAGAGCGGCGGCCAACAGGTGCCACGGCTGGTCGGCTACGGACCAACCGACGACGCCGATGGCGAGAAGAAGCGCGCCGGTGACGGTGACCAAGGGAACACCCGCAAGCCGATACAGTCGAGGAAGGTTTGCGACGGCGACCGCGCCGACCAAAAAGTGCATCGTTACGGCAGCCGAGACAAGCGCGACGGACCATCCTGTTCGCTGGACCACCATCTGCAAGTAGATCGGTGGCCCGTAGAATCCGACACCCCAGCCAAAGACTGCCAGCACAAAGGTGGCAGTGACCACATGCCAGCCGAAGAAGGGTTCCGTCTTAGATGGTCGGCAAGATATCATGACCTGAGCTCCAGTGGCGAAAGGCCCTTATGGCAGCTTCGCAGAAGCGAAGCTTCGATCACAATCGAAGTGTGGTGATTTCTGGCGCTCCTGGCGCAGAGCTTAAGACGGTGAGTCCCCCAAGCGGTCGTTGGAGAAAAACATCCCGGGCCAAGCGCCCGTCACACGGCCTCGCCCCGAAGACGCACGACGTCCTTCGAGGGTGGTAGCCCGAACTGTCTTGCGTATTCCCGGCTGAACTGGTTTGGGCTTTCATAGCCAACGCCGAAGGCGACCGACGTTGCCGTTCCTTCTCCAGCCATCAAAAGCGTGCGTGCATGCAGCAGGCGGACCTGCTTCTGGTACTGGATCGGGCTGAGTGCTGTCACTGCCTTGAAATGACGATGGAAGGCCGACACGCTGAGCGCCGCCATTTCGGCAAGCGCCTCGACCCTTAGAGGCTTGGCGAAGTTTTCTCGGATCCAGTGGATCGCAACTCCGATCCGAGAGAGCGCCGCGTCGGGAGCCGCGATGTCCCGCAGCATCCAGCCCAGCGGACCCTGCAGCACCCGGAAGAGGATTTCCCGCTCATAAGCCGGCGCAAGCACGGCGATCTCATCTGGCCGCTCCATGAGCCGAAGCATACGCACCCAAGCGTCAAGGAATTCCTCGCTGACTGGCGCAATCGAGAAGCCGGAGCCGAACAGCTTGCTGCAGACCTGGACTGGCAGGTCGCTGATCAGTGCGGCGACCGTCGGCGGGTGGAGCGTCAGGCTTACCGCGAGGTAGGGTTCTCCCGCCACCGAAGGGTGAACCGATCCAACCGCCGGAAGGTCGACCGACATGACGAAGTAAGTGGCAGGGTCGTAGGCAAAGGTGCGCTCGCCCACCGTCATCGTCTTCGACCCGGTCAGGATCAGGTTAATCATCGGCTCGTAGACGGCCGAAAGCCGATGCTCCGGGATCTCGCCCTGGACCATCGCAACACGGGGAATTCCCGTTTCTGTTCGGCGATTTTCCGCGGTCGACGCCAGAGCGCGCATTTCCTGAAGTTGCTTTTCCATGAGTGCGACCGTGACAGAACGGGTTCCTGTCGGCAACCGCAAAGCAGAAATAGGCAAGCTTTTGAGAGAAATAGGTGAGCAGGCGAGACGGTGCAGGCCTAGCTTCAGGTCACACCAAACGGACAAGGAAACAGCCATGAAGGTCGTCATCGTCACCGGCGGAAGCCGGGGTCTCGGAGCCAGCACAGCCATCGAATGCGCCCGCAAGGGAATGGGCGTCGTCGTGACCTACAACAGCAACCCCGCAAAAGCGGACGATGTCGTGAAGGCAATCATGGAGAACGGCGGTAAGGCCGTTGCCCTAAAACTCGACGTCAGCGACACCGGCGCGTTTCCGGCCTTCCGGGATTCAGTTGCCTCGAAGCTGCGTTCCGTCTTCGGCCGGGACGACTTCGATTATCTCGTCAACAATGCCGGATACGGCCTCTTCAATCCGATCGCGACTGTTACGGAAGAACAGTTCGACGGGCTGTTCAACGTCCATCTCAAGGGGCCGTTCTTCCTGACCCAGATCCTGCTGCCACTAATGGCGGACGGCGGCCAGATCATCAACATCACCAGCGCCACTTCGCGCGTGGCGACCACAGGCGTTGCACCCTACGCCTCTTTCAAGGGTGGTCTGGAAGTCCTGACCCGCTACATGGCCAAGGAATTTGGTGAGCGAGGCATTCGGGCAAACTCGATCGCACCCGGCGCAATCCGCACTGAACTCGGCGGCGGCTTGAACGACGAGTTCGAGGCCATGCTCGCAGGCCAGACCGCGCTCGGCCGTGTCGGCGAGCCCGAAGAGATAGGAGGGGTCGTCGCCAGCCTCCTTTCCACCGAGAACCGCTGGATCAACGCTCAGAACATTGAGGTCGCGGGCGGCTACATCATCTGATCAGAGGAGAGCAGGATGCTCGACCATATCTTCATTTCCGTCAGCGACATTGATCGCTCGATCGCGTTCTACGAGGTGGCGCTAGCCCCACTCGGGATCGTCCATGCTCATGACTACGAGGGAAAGGATGGTCCTCCCGAACATCCCGACCTAAAGGGGTTTGGGGCGAACGGCAAAGTATTTTTCTGGCTCCGCGAAGGCGTAGTCGAAGGCCGTGCCGCTCATATCGGCTTCGTCGCCAACGGTACCTCCCAGGTCGATACCGCCTTTGCCGCCGCCATGATGGCAGGCGCCTCGGAAATCCATCCACCGGGAACACAGCTCCACTACGACCCCCGCTATTACGCCGCCCAGGTCCGTGATCCGGACGGCTACAGCCTCGAATTCGTCTTCAAGGAATGGCAGCACTGACATGACAAAACTGATGATCTACGGCGCGACCGGCTATACCGGCCGCATGGCGGCGGAGCATGCGAAGGCAGCTGGTACGCCCTTGGTTCTCGCCGGCCGAAACGAAGCGACCCTCTCGACGCTTTCTGCAGAACTCGGCGTCGAATACCGCGTCTTTGGTCTCGACGATTCTGCAGCGGTCGATGCCGGTCTGGCCGGCATCACCGTCCTCCTAAACTGCGCCGGACCGTTTATGCGCACGGCCGATGCCCTGATGAAGGCGTCGATCCGCAACAGTATCCACTATCTCGACACGGCCGCCGAACTCGATAGCTATCGTCTGGCTGAGACTTTCGACGACAAAGCGAAGGCTGCAAGCGTCATGCTCATGCCGGGAGGCGGTGGCAGTGTCGCCATGCTCGGCAGTCTCGCGGGACATACGGTCTCGCGCGTGAACGATCCTCGCAGGATCAGGATCGCGCTTCTTGTCGCCGGCGGGCTTTCTCGTGGATCGGCGATTAGCGCCATGGAGAACGTCACCGTAGAGACCCTGGCACGAAGGGATGGCGAGCTTGTCGCCGTTGCCGCCGACGGCACCCGCAAATTCGATTTCGGCAAGGGCGCGGTCGACTGCTTTCCGGTGACCCTGCCCGATCTCATCACCATCTGGCGTGCGACGGGCGTCCCTGATGTGGAAACCTTCGTACATGTCACCGGCGATGGCTTCCCGCAGGGCGACCTTTCGGCGCTCCCGGACGGACCGAGCGAAGAGGACCGGCTGGCGAACCGCTACCAGGCATCCATCGAAGTCACCGGGGCAGACGGAAAGGTCACCCGTTCCATCCTCGATACGGTCAACGGCTACACCTTCACGGCGATGGCAGCAGCCGAGGCCAGCCGACGTGTTCTTGGTGGCGAATTCCACCCCGGCTTTCAGACGCCTGCTGCCCTGTTCGGAAGCGGCTTCGCACAGACCATCGCCGATACCTCGATCAACGATGTCTGAGGAACCGGCAAAATGCAGAAGCTCGTCGAATCATTTATCGCGACTGCCAATGCCTTCGACGTCGAAGGGGCTCTGTCTCTGTTCGCAGCCGACGCCGTCATCGACGATGTCTCGGTCGGCGACGCTTTTGTCGGCCAGGATGGTGTCCGCCAATACCTCGAGCGTTTCTTCGTCGGCTTCAGCACCAGCAGCAAGCTGTTGTCCGTCGAAGAACTGGACGGCCTCCATTCGGACGTCCGGCTCGATTTCACCGGCGATTTCGGACACGAGATAGGGATCTTGAAGATCACGGTGAATCCCGACGGCCTGATCGAGCGCATCGACGCCGATCTCGAATAACAGACCAACCTTCCAGTCCTATCCAACCAGACCCATCGGCGCACAGCGCGCCGATGCCGGGAAGGGTTTGCATTCCGCACGCCTCCGGCACGACAAGGAGCACGTTCATGACCATATCGCCATCGTTCGTACAAGATGCCGCAGACAGGCTCGCGGTCGTCGAGGCCCTCTATCGCTTCACCGCCGGTATCGATCTTCGCGACACCAATCTCCTCGCTTCCTCGCTGGCAGAGAATGCCGTCTCCGACTTCCGGCCGGCTGCTGCCAAGGCCGGTTTCGACTATCCGGTCATTGAGGGCCGGGATGTCATAGTCGCTGCGCTGACGACATCGCTTGCTACCCTGGACACCACGCATTCCGTCAGCAATCCGCGGGTGGCGATCGATGGCGACACTGCACGCATGGATGTTCTCGTAGAGGCGCAGCACGTTCCCCGCAGCGATCCCTCGCGTCACTACCTGATGAAGAACCGCTACGACGTCGAGCTGATCCGGGCAGGCAACGTCTGGGTCATCACGCGCAATACGGTCGACAATGTCTGGCGGACGGGCGATCTGACGGTTCTCTCCGAGATCTAAGCCTCCAAAGAAGAAGACGCGAATGGAATGGCGGTGGGATTGATTTCTACCGCCATTCTCGCTCGCCAATCAGATCAGGCAGTTACTGCCTCAGCCGTCCCCATCAATACATCCTCACCAACGGCATCGACCACGAAATCCAGGACAGCACGGACACGCAGCGGAAGATTTCGGCGCGAGGCGTAGACGACAGTGATAGGCAACCGCACGGGCGGAAAGGCCGGCATCATTTTGACCAAGCGTCCCGCAGCGATGTCTTCACGTGCAAGAATGTGAGACAGCACTGCCAATCCACCGCCGGCGAGTGCGGCGCGATGCACCGCTCCGGTATTGTTGAACATCATCCTCGGGTTGACCCTGACCCTTTCGATGTCGGCGCCATTCAAAAAACTCCAGGACCGCCCCTCACCGCCTCGATGATAGCAGATGCAATCATGGTCGGGGAGCTCAAGCAGATGGCCGGGCATACCCCGCCTCTGGACATAGCTGGGCGCGGCAACAAGGAAGGCTGTCGTCCAGCCGATCCGGCGACAGATCAGATTGCTATCGGACACCTCGCCAAGGCGGACTTCGAGATCGATCCCCTCGCCGATCAGGTTCGAAGGTTGTTCGCAAAAGACGATATCGACGGAAAGACCGGGGCGATCCGTCAAGAAGGCGGGAAGCCGATCGCTGATGTAGAGACCGAGCGCCGCCGGAAGACAAATCTTGACTTTGCCGGAAGCCATGGTGCCATCAGCGGACGCGGCCTCGCCGAGTGCTTCCACCGCATCGATAACCTCCTGTGCCATCGAAATCATCTGCTCGCCCTCTACGGTCAGGGAAAGGGCGTTGGTCGATCGGTGGAACAGCCTTGTGCTGTAGTGTTCCTCAAGTGATGAGACCTGCCGCGACACCGCCGGCTGGGTCAGACCGCGATCCAGCGCCGCCGCAGAGAATGAGCCAGTCTCGGCTACGCGCAAGAATGTCCTCAGTGCTGAAACGACGTCCATCCTGCTCCCCCTCTGCCCCCCATACCATTTGGAATAAGCGTTATGCCGAAAGCTTAGGCTGGTTTTGGTTGCCTGTCCAGCAATTACGGATATTACATATCCATAAGGATATTTAGAGTCCTTAATAACGGAGAAAGCCATGACACAGCGCCTCAACTACGCCGCACAGTCCCCCGAATTTTTCAAGAAGATATCCGAGCTCAGCATGTCGCTGAAAGACAGCGTCATCGAGCAGTCGATCCGCGATCTCGTCAATATCCGTGCCTCGCAAATCAATGGCTGCGCCTTCTGCCTCGACATGCATGTGAAGGAAGCCAAGATCCACGGCGAGAGCGAACTTCGCCTCTATCACGTTTCGATCTGGCGGGAATCCAACCTGTTCATTCCCCGCGAACGGGCAGCCCTTGCCTGGACGGAAGCCGTTACCGAGCTGCCTGAAGGCGGCATTCCGGACGAGCTTTACGAGCGTGTCCGCGGCCAGCTCTCGGAGAAGGAAGTCTCCGACCTCACCTTCTCGATCATGACCATCAATGCCTGGAACCGTGTCAGCATCGCCTTCAAGTCCGTGCCCGGCTCGGCCGACAAGCTCTACGGTCTCGACAAGGCCGGCCTCAACTGAGGTCCGAAAGACACCCGCATTTCACCGACAACCACACGATGTCAGCACGCCTGACGGAGGAACGAGCATGAAAATCGTCATCATCGGCGGAACCGGCCTGATCGGTTCGAAGACCACCGACCGCCTTCGGGCAAAAGGCATTGAAGTGATCGCCGCCTCTCCCAATACCGGCGTCAACACCATTACCGGCGAGGGGCTGGCCGAGGCGCTGGCGGGAACGGATGTGGTTCTCGATCTCGCCAATTCCCCATCCTTCGAGGACAAGGCAGTGATGGAGTTCTTCGAGACCTCCGGCCGCAATCTGCTCGCTGCCGAAAAGGCGGCTGGCGTGAAGCACCACATCGCGCTCTCCGTCGTCGGAACGGACAAGCTCCAGGATAGCGGATACTTCCGCGCCAAGCTGGCGCAGGAGAAGCTGATCCGCGAGGCCGGCATTCCCTACACGATCGTTCACTCAACCCAGTTCATGGAGTTTCTCGGCGGCATCGCGCAGTCCGCCCTGGTTGAAGGCAAGGTGCATCTGTCGCCGGCCTTCGTGCAACCCATCGCCTCCGACGATGTCGCGGATGCGATGGCTGACGTGGCGCTTGAACCCCCGGTCAACGGTTTGATCGAGATCGCCGGACCGGAGCGCTTCCCGCTGAACGAACTGGTCGCCCGCTATATGGAAGCGACGGGAGACACCCGACAGGTCGTTGCCGATCCGCAAGCCAAATACTTCGGCGCCCACCTGGAAGACCGCACGCTGGTTTCCGACAACAATCCGCGGCTCGGCAAGATCGGTTTTGTACAGTGGTTCGCCACAGCTCCTCGCAAGTGAATTCCAGTCCGCAATCACGAAGGAAGAATGTCATGATCAGAAGAACCATTTCCGCGGTGGCGATCGCCATCGTCACGTCAGTAACCGCGATTGCGCATGACGCACCGGGTGGCGGTTCAGCATCGAAGGTCACCCTCGTCTATGAACACGAGCTGCCGAATGTGCCGGGCAAAAGCCTCAAGGGCGTTCTGGTCGAGTACGGTCCGGGTGGGTATTCCGACGCGCATACGCACCCTGACAGCGCCTTCATCTACGCCACCGTGCTGGAGGGATCGATCCTAAGCCAGGTGAATGACGGTCCGGTCAGGGAATACAAGGCTGGAGAACACTTCTCCGAACTACCGGGCGACCGCCACGGCGTCAGCAAGAACGGCAGCGACACGAAGCCCGCCAAGCTTCTCGCCGTCTTCGTGGTCGATACCAATCAAAAGGAACTGACCTACCCGATCAAGAAGTAGAGATCTCGACAAGGACCGGATGCCGTTGCCGCATCCGGTCCCCTTTGCCCTTTAAGTCTGGAGTGACCTGCCATGGCCGTTGACCTTTCCGCACTGGCATTCGCAATCGTCGATATCGTGGGCGTGATCGGCATCCTTGTCTGGCATGTTCAGGGCAAGGATCGACCAACGGCGCGCCTCATCGTCCAGATCCTGTTCTTTGCAGCAATGACCGCGACGTTCCTGTCGCAGGGTATCCTTCCGTTTCGCGTGACGACGGGAGAGCTTGAAGGCCTGACCGCCTATCTCGGGAAATCCGCGCGCGTTCTCTGGTGGGTCCACCTCGCCTGGGCAACGATCGGCTTCGTACGCCTCTACATTGCGCTCGACCGCCGGCCGCAGGAGGTACGACTGATCCAGGATCTGATCGTCGCCGGCGTTTATCTGGGCGTTACGCTTTCCATCATCGGCTTCGTGTTCGGCGCACCGATCGGCACGCTCGTCGCCACCTCCGGCGTGGTCGCCATCATCCTTGGGCTTGCCCTCCAGAACACCTTGGGCGACCTGTTCTCTGGCGTGGCCCTCACACTTGGCCGACCGTTCTCGATCGGCGACTGGATCCAGTTAGCCGACGGCACAGAAGGACGCGTCGTCCAGAACAACTGGCGCTCGACGCAAATCCTGACGCCGGCACATAACGTTGTTGTTGTTCCCAACAGCGCGCTCGCCAAGCTCAGTCTTACCAACCTGACGCGACCGGATGAATCGCACCTCGTCATATTTGCCATCCGCATTGCGGCCGACCGAGAGCCATCCGCCATCGAAGCAATTTTGTTGTCTGCACTGGAGGATTGCCGGTTCATTGTTCAGGAGCCGAAGCCAATCGTGGCATTCAAGGGGATCGATGCGATCGCAATCGATGTCGAATTGCTGTTCCGCGTGACCAGCCCTGCCAACCGAGTGCCGGCGCGCAATGAGATCATCGACGTCGTCAGCCAACACTGCGCGACCCATGGTCTCGGCTTTGCAATGCCGGCGCACGCCTATCTTGTCGTCGCTAGTCAGGGTGACAA
Source organism: Rhizobium sp. HT1-10 (assembly GCF_049472505.1). NCBI lineage: Bacteria > Pseudomonadati > Pseudomonadota > Alphaproteobacteria > Hyphomicrobiales > Rhizobiaceae > Rhizobium > Rhizobium sp. HT1-10. The sequence continues at coordinate 23,428 of NZ_JBCEBQ010000005.1, forward strand.
GGCGGAGGAACCCGGATCGGTCCGCGCTCTACCCCGCGCGCTTTAGCACCCAATCGAACGTTCCCGCCCAGATGCCCGGATCGACTTCCTGCTCCAGCGTTTTCCCAAGGTCGGCAAACGTGACCTTGCGAAGCGCAGTGCGCCAGGCTTCGTCGGCCTCCCACATGATCCGCGCAATCGCACACGAACCGCTCTCACAATAGTCCTTGGGTCGGCAGGGATTGTTGGCACGGATGTTCTGGCAGACGAAGGTCCGGCCTTTCCCCTCCACAGCTTCGACGACATCAAGGAAATTCAGCTCTGCCGGCGCCCTTGCCAGACGATAGCCGCCCGAAGGGCCAAGTGTCGTATGGACGAGTCCGGCCTGCGACAGGCTCTGCAGTGCCTTTGAAAGATATTCCTTTGGAAGCCCATGCAGTTCTGCCAGCGCCTTGGTCGACAGATAGCGCCCGTCAGGCAGGCCGGCGAGAATGGCGCAACAGTGGAGTGCCCATTCGACTTGGCTTTTGAGGATCATGCGATGGGGACCTTGGAATGAAATTAAGGATATATGATATCCCTATTTTGAATCGCTGTAAATACAGGCGATTGCTGGATGGACCATTTGGCCTGGCATGCTAAATGTCCATCATACGGCTATCGATCGATTTCGGTCCGATGCATCGCACCGATCCGTGTCGGAACGGTACTCGAATTTATTGGTGAAATGGTGCGGCAGAATTGATTGATGGCATCTTCGAATAGCTGACAATCTTTCGGAGATACGGCCATCCCCAGGGGAATGGCCGTAAGTTGCCTGCTCAGCCCGGACGACCACCCAGCGACAAGCCGGTCAACTGCTCCGAAACCAGCCAGAGCCGTTCCGCCGCCTGTGGATACATGGCCCAAGGCGCCACACCTTTGGTGCCGTCCGTCTCCGCTTGCGGCAGGGCGACCTCGCAATCTTCGCAATACACACCGCCGATACCGTCGAGTTCGGGCCGCGTTGCTGCCCAGAGGCTCGTTGCTGCCCCTTGTTCCGGCGTCTTGAGATCGCGCGATGGATCGACCCGGCGATTGCCATTCTCGTCATAGACATCGAAAGAATTGATCTCGTCTTCGCTGAGATGGCGGGCGAGATCGGTCAGGATAACGCCCGGATGCAATGAAAATGCCCGTACGCCAAGCGCTGCTCCACGTCGATCAAGCGCTAGGGCGAACAGCGCGTTTGCTGTCTTCGCCTGGCCATAGGCCTGCCACTTGTCATAGGGGCGCGTCTTGAAATCAATGTCGTCGAAGTCGACCGGCCCGATTTGATGACCGCGCGACGATACAGAGATCACCCGCGCGCCGTCTGCCTTGACAAGTGCTGGCCACAGACCTGCAACCAGCCGGAAATGGCCGAGATGATTGGTGGCAAACTGGCTCTCGTGCCCAGCCTGATCCCGGGCAAGCGGCGTTGCCATGATGCCGGCGCTGTTGACCAGGATTGAGATCGGCATGCCCGCCGCAACGATCCTGCCAGCAAAGGCGGCAACCGATGAGGGATCCGCAAGATCCATCGCTTCGATAACAACATTGTCGATACCGGCAAGTGTACGTTCGGCCTTTTCGCGATTGCGGGCCGGTACGATGACACGAGCGCCGGCACCTGCGAGCGCCCGCGTCGTTTCGACGCCGAGACCGGAATAGCCGCCGGTGACAATCGCCGTCTTGCCGGAAAGGTCGATGCCCTCGGTGACCTCGCGCGCCGTGCTGTATGCGCTGAAACGAGATCCAATAGGTTTTTGTTCGGACATTCGTTGCTCCTTCATTTATGGCTCTGGTGTCCGTCCCTTATATTGGATAGGTTCTCGGAGCCCCCAGCCTGCAGGATCCGGATTTCTGTCGTGATCGTCCAAAATATTCATGATCCTCTCTCCGATGTGCTTAGCGCCATCGATGCGCGGGCGCTGTTTTCTGTGCGTTTCGCGGCAGGCGGCTCGTGGTCCGTTGCTTTTCCACCACCGGGCTACCTCAAATTCAATGCAATCCGCGAAGGTGGTGCCTGGCTGATCTCGGAGGGAGAGGCGCCGTTGCGCATTGAAGCCGGCGATTGTCTGGTGGTCAGCGGCAAGGCGTTTATGCTTTGCAGCGATCCCAACGTGAAGCCGATTGCGGCGGCAGAGGTGTTCGCCGGGGGCAGTCTCGATGTCTCAGTGGGCGATGGTCGGGATTTCGTTCTGCTCGGCGGCAGCGTCAACCTCGACACCGTCGACGGATCACTCCTCACCGACGCCCTCCCGCCTGTCTTCGTGATCAACCGCGAAGAGGCCGGACCGATAGGCTGGCTGCTCGAACAGTTGGACTTGGAGTGGAACAGCGCAGCACCTGGTGCTCGCATTGCCTGCAACGACCTGCTGCGGCTGGTGTTTATCCATGTTCTGCGTGCCTATATGGCGCGCCAGACATCTCAGCATCCCGGCTGGCTCGCCGGACTTGCCGATGCCCGTCTAGCTCCGGCACTGCGGGCCATCCACGCCGATCCGTCGCACCGCTGGACGGTTGAGGCACTCGCGTCTCTTGCTGGCCAGTCCCGCTCCGGATTTGCCGAGAAATTTCGCGCCACTGTCGGAGCATCGCCGATCGACTATATCGCGGGCTGGCGGATGCGGCTTGCAGCCGCTCGCCTGCGGCGTGGCACCGAGCCGCTGCCACGGATTGCTCAGTCGCTCGGCTATGCGTCCGATAGCGCTTTTGCCGCCAGCTTCCGCCGCGCCCTTGGCCAATCACCTGCGCGTTACCGTGCCCTGTATCGCGACAAAAAGCAGGGTGAGGTTGTCAGGTCGTGACTGCTGTCCTGCCAATTGGCCGATCGAGTGCGCCGGGAAATACAACGGCTAAACAAGTCGCCATTATCTGTAACCGCCTCCGGTACGCCCCCGGCAGCATCATATCGCCTTGAACGGATTCGAACTCTCGGCGCCATATTTGTCGTTGAAATTTCAAATTGATTCAACTCTTTGGCTTCCCAAGCCGAGATAATGTCCTACGGGTGAACCAACCGCCGACAAAGCCGTAGATCTGATCTCACCACCTGTCCGGTGGTTGAGGAGTGTCGCGTAAAGGCAAATTTGTCGTCGGTGCAACAGGGAACAGGCCTTGAAATTCAAGTAGTCATTCATTGCAGTCTCGGATGCACCACGTCAGCGTTCTCGCCTTTCTGTGCACTAGCCAGATATATTTCCTCAATGTTTTGAGAGAGATTTCGGTCGAATTCGGCGTTCGGCATGGAAACACGTAGATTCTCAAAAAGAGCCCGCGAGAAGCTTCCAATCAACCCGGTGTTCTCTCTGAGTTTTTCACAAGCAACCTTTAGACTATAGCCCCCGGATAAGGCAAAAACTCGGGCAACCTTGGGATGCTCGACAAGGGCTGCGTAGAGATCCGGCTGACTTGGCAAAGTAAGCTTCAATATGACCTGCGTTCCATGAGCAAGCTCGGAAAGGTTCTTGAGGATTTCCTTTACCAATATGTCTTCGGCAATCGATTTATCCGGGCTGCTGACGAGAACCTCAGGCTCGATAATCGGGATCAATCCACTCTTTAAGATCGTCGATGCCACGTCAAATTGTTGCCTGACAGCAGCAGAAATCCCTTTTTCGGACGCTGAATGGACGACCGAGCGCATTTTCGTCCCAAGGCATCCCTTTTCCAACGCGCGCTCAAGCAAATTGCCGAGATTGAGCATGGGCTTCATCAATTGAACGCCATCGTGCTCGGCCTCACGACCGCTGTCGACCTTTAGAAAGGAGACGATTCCGCGATCTTCCCAAAGGTATGCCGGGATTGATTTGGCGCCGATGGATTTCTCCATAGTATGTTCGAACAAAATGGCGCCAATGACACGCTCGCTTGAAAATCCGGGGGCGGTCATTATCCTCACGCGCATCGCATGGATAAGTTCAAGCATTTCCGTTTCGCCCTGATAGGCTGTATTCAATATACCATATGAGCTCAAGGCTTCAGGGGTAGACCCTCCGCTTTGATCGAGCGCTGCGATAACCCCGGGTGTTGAAGTCAGCCGAGTGGCCATTTCTTTGCGGGTTTCCGTATTCATGCGTACTTTCCCTTCTTCTTCAGGTCGAGCGAAACTTCGAGGAGTAGCTCAGCAAGAGCTAACGCGTGTCCCCGCGCCAGTGTCCCCGCCGGCGGGCCGATGGTGGGCGAGCCTATCGAGTAAGATTGACATCTCACAACTTGAAGTTCTTCCGGTGAAATGCGTGCCGGAAGCCCACTTTGCTAAGGTTATCGAAGGAAATATTAGGCTCTCCACCCACAGGTGCCAATGTCTCGACGGCGAATGTCGACACGCCGTTGCTGAGCCCTTGTTCGACACGGCTTTTGATTAGCGCTTTTTGAACGCCACGATTTCGGAACTCCGGAAGTGTCGTGCCGCCGCCTAACCATGCGTAGGTGCCAGACTGGTACATGGCGGCTGTCCCAACTGGATTGTCACCATCCAAGGCGAAGAAACAAGACCAACCTACTTTCCCGACGATTGCAGACCACAACCTCGTCAGGGTCGATGGAAAGTCGAAGCCTTTGCACACCATCGATCCAAAGAGCATGGCTTCCTCGACATGAACGAGACGCGTTCGGAAATAGTTGGGCTCCGAGAGGTTCACTGATGAGCCGTCGTAGACAAGCTTCGCCCAGCCAACACCGTACTCGAGCAGACCCTTGGCGAGGATCCAGTCTTTAGTCCCGGCCGAAGCCTTATCTATATTTACCTGGAGAAACCGGTGTCCGGTCTTTCCAATCATCCACCCATAGGCTTCCTCAAGATCTTTCACGGAGCTCAGTCCCAATACACGGTTCAGACCAATCGCCGGCGCGCTTGGCAGTGAGATTGCGCATCCACGGTTGATGGGCAGGCACTCAAAATGCTCTTCGGCTTTGAGCGTTGCCGGTGAGACATTGTACAGATCAACGAAGGCTTTGGCCTCGATAGCCTCTTCTTCTGCCGGAGATGAATGTTGTGAAAAATGCGAATTCAAATTGACCATGCCGCTGTCTTTGACTGATGGAGATGGAAACGAGGTCGATCAGAAACCAAGCTCGCTGAGCCCCGGGTGGTCGTCGGGCCGACGACCGAGCGGCCAGTGAAAGCGACGGTCTTCCACGCGGATCGGCAGGTCGTTAATGCAGGCGTATCGCTTGCGCATCAGGCCACCATCATTGAACTCCCAGTTCTCGTTGCCGAAAGATCGGAACCAATTGCCGCTGTCGTCATGCCACTCATAGGCAAACCTGACGGCAATCCTGTCGCCGTCGAACGCCCACAGCTCCTTGACCAGACGGTAGTCGAGCTCCCGCCGCCACTTTCCTGCAAGAAAAGCGACAATAGCCTCCCGGCCATTGACGAACTCGGCGCGGTTACGCCACTGACTATCAAAAGTGTACGCCAACGCGACCTTGCCCGGGTCCCGGCTATTCCAGCCATCTTCGGCAAGCCGCACCTTTTCGACAGCAGTCTCTGATGTAAACGGGGGCAAAGGCGGTCTTTGAGCGTCGGTCATTCGGATCTTCCTTCTAATCTTGCCCGCAACGCTGCATTTTCAGCTTCCAGCTGTTGCAGCTTCTGGCGAAGCGGCGCGACTCCTTGCTCAACCTGCTGTTCGGTGTAGCGGGGGATGATGTGCTGGGGACAGTTCCAGTCGTATGCTTCGAGCCGGAGCTTGAATATCCGCTCTGCACGGCCCCTATACGTCTGATCGGATACGAGGTCCGTGAGCGATTGGTCGGCGTCGAGCGTCAGCCGCTCGACGTGGGCATAGACTTTGAGCCGGGTCCGTTGGACATAGTCCATTAGGAACAGACAGGCGCGGTCGTTGGCTGCGAAATTCCCTGCGCTGATGTACTGGCGGTTTCCGCGATAGTCGGCAAATGCCATCGTTTGCGGATCAACAACCTTGAGGAAACCGGTTCTCCCACCACGATGTTGAACGTACGGCCAACCTGTTTCCGACACAGACGCCATATAGAAGCTGTCGCGCGTAGCGATGAAAGCGATCTCGTTCTCCGTCAAAGTATCCGATGGACGATCGTGCTCGCCCAGCCATATCTGGTCCACCCCCATATCCGCCTGCGCGGCTCGGACGCTTGGTGTCACGGCGACTTCCAGAAAGTGGTACGGCATACCCCGCCTCCAAACTTGCGCAGGCCCGCATCTGTGGACAATGCGGGCCCTGATCTACCTTCAGACGACCAATCGTTCGGCTAAAGGATCAGTCTTGCAAGGCCCAGTCGGCGACTTCCCAGCGCATCTGACCACGATCGGAGACCACGCGACCAAGACCGGGGAACGGCATATGGGTCGCAGCAATCAGCGCACCTTCCGAGGCAGCTAGTGGGAAGAAGCGATCGCGCATGGCTTTCGCAGCAGCCTGATCCTGTTCAAACAAGAAGAAGACGTCTGTTGCAGCGGGATGGACGACCGGGAAAATCATGTCGGAAACCATGATCAGGCTCTTGCCGCCATCCTCGATGCGGACGCCAATATGGCCAGGCGTATGGCCGGTCAGGTCGACAATCGAGACGCCTGGAACGATCTCGCGTTCTCCGTCGATCGCTTGCAGATTCGGATAGAGGCGCACCACCTCTTCAGCCATCTTGAAGCTGGGCTGCAGGAAATCGGGCGCCCCATTGCGCTTAGCCCGATCGGTCCAGTGCTTGACGTCACGGCGGTCTATATAGACCTCGGCATCGGGATAATTCTTCTTACCACCGAGTACCAAACCGCCCATGTGGTCCTGGTGCATATGGGTCACGATCACAGCATCAATCTGGCTCGGCTTCAGACCGAGCGTGGCCAGCGCCCGCGGGAGATGCCCGGTTTCCCCGATGGAACCTGCAGCGCCGGCATCGATGAGGATGCGTTGCTTACCGTCCTCTACGAGGTATTGATTGAACAGGAAACGTACCCCGCCGGGTCTACCCGTAAACTGGGAGTTCGCGACCTTTTCCACTTCGGAGGCTGAGCGTCCGGGGAAGTAGCTGTAGGGCATATCAGCATACCCATCCGTCAGTGCCGTTATCGTAAAGCGTCCGACATGAACCTGGGCGAACGGCGTTGTTGCGACCGGCTTTCGGGCAGCCTTGGGTGTTGCAGCCTGAGCAGTTAAGTCGCCGAGCAGACTTCCGCCGAGTACGGTTCCTCCGAGGAGCCCAAGAGGCAGTGCGCTCGCGAAAGCGCGGCGTGAAAGCTGAGGCATGCCATTCTCCTCTGATGGGGTCGCTGATACTTGTGATGTCTGTGAGCGTTTCGGCGAAAGAAAGTTGCGCATCGTGTTCCCCTAGTCGGTGATTGATGTTGGACAGCAGCCTACGCTCAGCATCAGCTTTGCCGGTTCGGCTCAGCTGATGTTTTAATAAGCGCTACGACTTCTTCAGGTTGGGACAGCATTACTGCATGGCTGCTGCTGACTTCTACGACCGTGGCTCCTGCGCGCGCGGCCATTGCCGCCTGCGCTTGAGCTGGAATCATTCGATCTTCAGTTGCGAGCAAGTAAAAGGATGGCTTGGCTTTCCATGCCGCAGAGGTGATCTTGCCCTGGACCGCTTCAAGGCCCCAAGGCCTCTGGGCGGCAGCCATGAACTGCGCTTCGGCGGGATCTATGTCGGCCGAGAATGCGGCCGCAAACTTCTGCGGATCGATTTTGATGAAGCCATCCTTCGGCGGAAGGAGCGGGGCTTTCTCCGCACCAGGGACCTCTTGCGAAGCAAGGTCGAAGACGGACTCCCCGGCTTCCGGAACGAAGGCTGCCAGATAAACGAGACTCACGACCTTTTCTTCGCTCCCTACCTCCGTAATGACGGCACCACCATAAGAATGCCCGACAAGCACAACCGGGTGTGAAGCCTCTGCGATCACACCCTTTGTGCGCCCAACATCTTGGGCAAAGGTGACTGCGGAATTTTGCACGACAAGGACTTCATAACCGTCTTGCGACAAGTTCTCGTAAACCTTCCGCCAACCGGAAGCATCGACAAATGCACCGTGCACGAGCACAATCGAAACGGGTTTGGATGATTGGTTCGAACGATCTAGGGTCATTACGCGATCTCCCGGGTGACATCATTTTTCACTGTTCTGACCGCGAAAGCCCAACATCGTCGAGTTTTGGGCGGATATGCATTGCCGTCGATGAGTGTGGTGGTTTTGCTAAGGAGGGGCTCCCTTCTCGCTTGACTGGTATCTTAGGGCTGATTGGGCCAACTCTCAATTGAGACCATGATCTCTTCGGACTAGACGAAGGGACTGCAGAAATAGACCTTGGTCTATAAATCTCAGCTAACCTAAAATCGCAAAACAGCGTATTTTTAGCCGCGCAACAGCGTTACAAGCAGCCGGGGAGCAGACTTGGAACACCCAATACACACTGACGCGATCATAGACATGATCCCGGCAATGGCTTGGTCGACAACATCCGATGGAATGCTGGATTTCGCCAATCAGCATTTCCTCGAATACGTCGGCCTGTCGCTTACTGACATTGCCGGCGAGAATTTTTACCGCCTCTTCCACCCCGACGATCTCGAGCATCTCGCCGCTGCGTGGTGGAACATCATGACTTCCAAGACTGCCAAGGAAGTCGAGGGGCGGATCAAGCGTGCAGACGGTGTGTTCCGGTGGTGCAGTCTTCGGCAAAAGCCGCGGTACGATCCGGAAGGAACCGTCGTCAGATGGTACGGCGTGGTCCTCGATATCGAGGACCGTAGGCAAGCAGAGGATGCGCTCAAGGAAACGAAGGCCGCGCTTGCAGCGAGCGAGCAAAATCTTCGGCTCATTATCGACTCGCTTCCAGTTCTCGTCTGGTCGGCGCGGCCAGATGGCAGCGCGGACTTCGTCAACAAAAGCTGGCTTGATTATGCCGGGCTACCGGCTGAGCGAATTCTAGATTGGGGCTTTTTGGACCTATACCACCCCGAAGACATCCCTGAGATGGTCGAGATCTGGAAGAGAGACCTTGAGAGTTCAGACCACACGCAGCTGAAGGGTCGCATTCTCGGCGCGGATGGCCGGTATCGATGGTTCTACTTCTCTGGTCGAAAGCTGGAGGATGCCAACGGCATCGTACGCTGGTTCGGTGTGAACATCGACATTGAAGATCTGCAATGCGCCGAGAACGCCTTGCGCGCGAGCGAGACGGCACTCAGAGAGAGCGAACACAAGCTATCCCTGATCATCAACACGATCCCTGCCATGGCTTGGTCATGCACCCCCGACGGGCGGCTTGAGTATTGGAATAAAAACCTTATCGATTTCGTCGGCCTTCCATTCGAAGAAATTGTCGATTTCGGCTTCTATCGGATGTTTCACCCTGATGACGTTGAGCGCATGCGAGCGAGTTGGGAGGAAGTCGTTGCCACCAAACGGCCTAATCCGGTTGACGCTCGCATCAGAAGGTTCGATGGCGAGTACAGGTGGTTCAACCTACGGCAAAACCCGTTGTTGGATGCGGATGGGAACGTCGTTCGGTGGTATGGCGTCGTCGTCGATATAGAGGATCGCAAGCGAGCCGAAGAGTCGCTTCGCCAGAGCCAAAGCGATCTGGCGCACGTTACCCGCCTGACCACGATCGGCGAACTAGCCGTCTCCATAGCCCACGAGATAAATCAGCCGCTCATGGCGATAGTAACCAACGCCGGGACCTGCCTTCGGTGGCTGCAAGAGGGGCAGATGGATCTCGAACAGGCACGCCTCGCCGCGGATCGCGTAGTGCATGACGGCCATCGCGCCGGGGAGATTGTCTCCAGCATACGCTCAATGGCTCAGAGAGCTCCGGTACGGATGGAGAGGACCGACTTCAATAGCGCGCTTCGTGACGTGCTTTTTCTTCTGCGTGCAGAACTGCAATCGCGAGGTTTGGAGGTCGTCACGAATCTTTCGCCACACCCTCTCTATGTCCTGGGGGATCGCACGCAGTTGCAGCAGGTTCTTCTCAACCTGATAATTAATAGCGCTGAAGCGACACATCATGGCGCAGAAGCCACCATCAGGATCCATTGTACGCAACGCCAAGAGGGCGAAGTCGAAGTCAACGTTTCTGACACGGGGCAAGGCATAGCACCCGACCAGATCGACCGGGTATTCGAGGCATTCTACACCACCAAGTCTGACGGAATAGGAATGGGCCTTTCCATATGCCGCTCCATCGTCGAGGCGCATGGAGGGCGTATCTGGGCCAAGAGCACTTATCCTACCGGAGCGTCATTCAACTTCACGCTTTCCACCTACGAGGACACCGCCGTTGATCGATGACAGGAAGAACAGGCGCCCAACGGTGATCGTCATCGATGACGATCAAAGCGTCCGCGAAGCGCTTAAGGGGCTGTTCGAATCCGTAGGACTAATTGCTGAAACACATGGCTCTGTCAGAGAGTTCATGGCCGCAGACGATTCCGAAAAAGCCGGCTGCATAGTTCTCGACATCCGCCTTCCCGGCCAAAGCGGACTTGAGTTCCAAGAAGCGCTGGCGCAGAGCGATCTTCCTCGATCTGTCATCCTGATAAGCGCTCACGTCGATGTGGCGATGGCAGTGCGGGCAATGAAGGCTGGTGCCATCGACGTACTGACGAAACCAGTCCGTGAACAGGATCTGCTGGAAGCCGTAAACCGCGCAATTGCCAATGATGCAGCGCGCCGAGAGGAAAGAACCTCGAAGACCGCCGCCCAGTTGAGATATACATCGCTTACCGAACGTGAACGCCAGATCCTGACTCTGGTCGTCGCCGGCAAGCTAAACAAGCAGATTGCCGCTGAGCTACAACTCGCGGAGCCCACCGTGAAACTTCATAGGGGTCACATGATGCGGAAGATGAAGGCGACGTCGGTCGCTGATTTGGTCAAGATCATTGGTGGCCTATTTTAGCCCACTGACTTAGCCGTATATCCGAGAGGTGTGGCGAGGTGCTCTCCGCCCTGAGCGATCTTGGCTGGAACTCCAAGGTCTTGAACGGATCCGAACCAGCGCCACCTGTCGTAAGCGGAAATTATTTCCGCCTAATTGTCATCCATATATTCCGACGCCTTGAACGGATACGAACAGTCGACACGGTGGGATATGTCGTCCGTTCAACAATGATTTCCGGTATTTAACAAACGGCTGGAGATGGCCGGAGCCAAATGGCGCTATCACTCGCCGTTTCGTTTGATCGGAATTACTTCTCCTCTAGCCCCTCCGAGGTTGTCACGCGTCGTCAAGACGGGCTTAAGCTCCACGACTCTCGCAGCCTGCAAGCTTAGCCATCCGGATGGCAGACCTGTGAGACTTTCAACGTCGTGCGGAAACAGCGGTAGATCTTCGCGCAAATCCTCTTTTGTGACTTGTCCCGCATCGACCAATGCCTTGAACACGTCCGCGAGCAATGTCGGTTCCTGCATCGGCCAAATGTCGTCAAACGGTTCCCGCCTGGAGTAGCCCTTCGCGCTGTAGATTTTGTAGAGGCGAGTTGCGGAGCTTTTGTCCAGAATCTGAAGCCGCTGCAGACGCATAATTTGCGCCTTGATCGAGACTTTCCAACGCGCCTTCAGTCGCTCCAGCTCCCAAATAGCAGCGGTGTCGATTTCAACACTGAACTGGCTTGCCGGGAGCAAGAACGCGGACGCAAAGCGGTGAGCCTGATCTTCAATTGCTTTGAAGTTCTCGACGAATTCCTCTTCGGTCACAGCTCGGTGCAGCACCAGGTGGGCTAGTTCATGAGCAGCATCAAATTGGCGTCGGGAAAAAGACTGTTTATCGCTGGCGAGCAAGACGTATGGGCGACCGTCCGATCCCCAACGGCTCAGGCCATCCAGCTGATCGGTTTCCATTGGTTCGCTGGCGACTACGATGCCAATCCGCTCCAGCAGCTCGACCATGTTAAGAATAGGGCGAAGACCCAGGCCCCAATGCTCTCTTGCTGCTTGAGCGTATGCCTCGATGTCCTCATCGCGGAGATTGCGAAAATTTCGACCCTGCAGGAGATCGGGAACATTTACCTCGGGAAGGTGGGCGTAATGTTCAGCGACCGCTGTAACATCTTCGAGCCATGCCAACCTGACTTGCTGTGACAAGCGATCGCCGCGCAAGGCGCCGGCGAAGGAGCGAAAAAACGACAGGCCACTTCCTTCACGGCGCGGCGTCAGGAAGAACTCCTCTGGCAAGCGAAGGACGGAAGCCAGTTCTGTTAAGGCAGCGGGTTCTGGTGCGGTTTCGCCCTCTTCCCAACGGATAACTGTGCTTGCAGCGCGTTGCATCAGATCGGCCAGCGCCTTGCGGGAAGTTATTCCTCTCGCTTGCCTCGCTTCAGCCAATCTCGCGCCAACAAAACTTTGCACTCCACTACGCACGGTCGTTCCTAATCTTCATTGCCTTTCTTCTCATCCGCGGGGCCGTCCTTTTTGGAGGCCTTGAATGACTTCTTCACCTGTTTAAGGGAGAAGGCCTTAACCGCCGGTTGAGCTTGCGATCCGTAACCAGCCAGGAAGTCCTTGATATCAGCCTGAAACAAGAACGATTGCGATCGTGCGTCTGCAACACAGACCGTGATTGACGCAATCTTTCCAAGAGCGTGCGCATCACGACGGACCATAATGACGACAAAACGTTCTCGGTCGGTAAACATCTCCGGCGGATGAAACAGGTCGTATGACAGTCCTCGGTTTTGATTGCACAATGCAGATCGGGTCGCATTCTTGATCGGCAGATCATCCACTTCCCGATGGGATGCAAAACCGATCATTGTGTGTCCGAAGCGGCCAGTGGTGAGATAAACTGGCGCGTCTTTGATTTCATCTGGGCTCTGTTCGATCGGAACCGACTTGACGAATTCTGCACCGTGCCGGTTGAGCATCTGCTCGAACATCTCGTCGATAATTTGAAAGCGGACGAGACCAGTTGCGCGGCTTGCGCGCCGTCTTGAGAGTGCCACTCCATGGGCGACTGCCGCCTGTGACCCGCTTACCGCAGCCTCGGCCTGCTGGGCGGCCAACCCAAATTGGTGTTCAATCTCGACGAGTAGATCGCGGGGTACGTCCCGACGGATCGCAGATTCAAATTCAAAACGTCGCTCATCACTAATCATTGGGACCCCACGGGAATCATCGAGTTTTGCATTAACAGGATTTTTGGCATATTTTTTTGCACTTTGCAACGCAAACTGACGGTGACTATAGGGATACCCACCCAAACCCGTGATGGCGTGTTGAAAAGTGTTGGAAAGGCGGCCTCTTTGCGTACCTGAGCACGAAGCTTGAGCCGCTTTGGAACAAACATGTAACGGGAGGCGGCGGCGCCAACTGCCTATTCTGAATATCGTGGATCTCTGGTCGAGACAGGCCTTTTGAGCATTGCCGGTCCGCAACGCCTTGCCGTCCCTTGGAAACAGAAGATGTTGGCTTGCGCGGGAAGCCTCGCATCAGGAAATAGTGGTAAGTCATGGCGATGATATTGGGGAAATCCATGGAATCACTTCAAACGGAGATTGCTCTTTTTCTTGCTGAAAAGGCGATGCGGCAAACGCGTGCGACCTACCAGCAGGTACCCCCGGCGAAAACGCTCCGCAGGCCTTCTGCCTACGCGGCGTCGCTCATAGCGACCCGCCCCAGTTCCGCCGATAGCCATGGATCCACCGATAGATCCTGTCGGATCAGCCCATGGCTCCAGCGGTTGCGGGATCGTGGAGCATGCCAGGGCGGACAATCGACAATCGGGTACCAGCATATGCCAACGACATTGGCCCCGTGGAACCTGGCTATGTCGACCTGCTCGCTGACATGCCGCAACCAGGTGCCTTTGTTCAGCTCGGGATAACGGCGGTGATGGACGGGGTGACCATCATGCCAGCTGGTTTCCGACACCATGATCGGCTTGCGGTAGCGGCGCCAGGTCGCCATCAACACCTTCACCAGCGACGTCCGCGCCGTATGAGGATAGTAGTTCACCCCGACAACATCGACATGAACCGCCGAGACGATCGCGTCGGTCGCTTCGAACTGACGGTCGCCCACACCGGTAATCGGATCGTTTGTCAGGATGCCGACATCGGGATGATGATCGCGAGCCACGCGGGCCATGGTGACCGCCATGTCGACGGCCTCGTGCCGCGGCATGCCTGCAATCGACGGGTAGAGCGATGGCTCATTCACAGGACAAAGCCATAGTCTGCCCGGGCCATTCACGGTCAATGCCGCCTCGGCAGCAATCCTGGCGCAGCGAACCGGATCCTGGTTGCGATGGTAATGCGACAGATCCCAGATGGCCTCGACACCGGCCCGTCTAGCAGTGGCAAGACGCTCGACAACGTGGTGACCAGGCACGAGCCCGTCGCGCACGGTCGTCATCCGATGTTCACGAGCGATCCGGTAATGATCGAGCATGCGGGATTGTGCGGTGTGTCGGGTCGTGACGAGCAGGTCATGGCGGCCGCCGTGAACCAGACCACACTCGAACCCGGCAATGATTGAGCTTTGAAAGAGCGGTTTGGCTTGAAAAGGAAGGGATTGCTGCAGTGACGTATTACCTTGCGTGACCTCATTATCCGAGGTGGGAGTGATCAGGACTTCAACATAACTTCACCGCCCAAACAAGCAGACGGCAATTCAAAGACACGATGTGACGTTGATTTAATGAGGTTAAAGTTCATAAAACCGCTCTCCGTGTTGCGCCCAACCGCATTCGAGGAAGAGAGACGTCAGCATTGCGGGCTACAAAAGCGTCCGGCGGAGAAATTGAAGCGCCTTGTTCGCGCCGCTGAGTGAAATGGTGTGGCCGACCCTTGGCTCAATATCGATTTCAACCTGAAAACCGGCCACCTTCAACTCTCCGGCTGCGACAGTCGAGGCCATCGACGGGATGGTCCGGTCGTCGGCTCCATGAATGAGGAGCACCGGGGTCCGATTGCCAGACCGGGAAATCGTCGTTGGCGGCAGCAAACCGGAGAAGGCCACAAGCGCTCCAACTTTCCAGCGACCGGATGCGACTGCGTCAAGCGCTACGATTGCACCTTGCGACACGCCGACGAAGGCGATGCTGCCGTTCTTTCCATCGAAACCTTCGCGCCGAATAACGTCGCCAATCGTTGCGTCGAAGGCGCCACGAGCTTCCTGAATACGCGCGGAGTCGAGTTGCATACCATCGACTTTAAACCATTGATGGCCACCGTAGCCGTTTTTCAGCGGTGCATCCGGCGTCACGAATGTCGCCCCAGGGAAATGGCCGCGCCATGAATCGGCAATTGGCTTCATCTGTGCGCCCGAGGCGCCGATACCGTGAAGGCAAATAATGAGGTGGGATGCTGCCATATGCTTCCGATCCAGTGGCTGACAAGGAAAGGGCGCTCAATCGCGTGCGGGAGCGCCCTCGTTATCCCGTCCAACAGCAACGCGACAATCGATCGCTGCAAGCTGTGGTATGTTCGGGAATGATCCTTAAATGAGGATCCTCGCCGGGAACCTCCAGATCACATTGCCTTGGCCGTCGTTTCCATCCAGGCACGATGCCGAAGCTCATCTTCATGGGCCTTCATGAAGAATGCCTTTGACTGGGGGATGGCATCTTCGTGGCGCGATGCCCGCTCGTAAGCGGTGACGGTATCATCTTCGTTCGTCTTCATGGCTTTCAGGATCGCCGAGTCGCCCATGAGGTCTGCCAGCGCGATCTTGCCTGTGGTCAACATCTGTTTCATGTCGCCTTCGGTCGGCGCTTCGATGCCAAGCTCGCGGGCCATCTCGTTGAGCACGATGACATGCTGTAGATGGTCCTGCTTGAACTCGGCAAGTTTCGCACTGAAGGTCTTGTCGTCAAGCCTCTCGATGCAGGAGTCGTAAGCGGCGATTGCATCGTGCTCGAGATAGATGAGGTCTTTAACGAGTTTTTCGATATTGCCTTCGTTGCCAACCATGGTGACCATTTCGACTTCTCCAATTGTTGCGGGACCTCGAAAACGTCAGCAGGCGCACGTTGTTCCCCGAACGGGTGCAGCATGCAAAATTTCTATCGCCTTGCATCATGACTAGCTGAACCTATTTTGGCCGCATGATCTTCTTCACGAGTGACACCCATTTCGCCGATCCCAGGGTCCTGAGGATCGACCGACGTCCGTTCCCTAATATGGCGGAGCACGATGCCGCTCTCATCGAAACCTGGAATGCCGTGGTCGGTGACGACGACGATGTCTGGCACCTCGGCGACTTCATGTCAGTCAAGGGCGGCGACTGCGACGAGCTTTTGGGCAAGCTCCATGGTCGTAAACATCTGATCGTCGGGAATAACGATCCGGAGACGACGACGTCAGCCAGCCACTGGACATCGGTTCAGCATTATCGCGAGCTAGAAGTTAACGGCTTGCATCTCATTCTCTGCCATTACGCGTTTCGAACGTGGAATAAGATGGGTAGGAAATCCATCAATTTGCATGGGCATTCGCACGGCAAACTCAAGCCGCTTCCACGCCAGTTCGATGTCGGGGTCGATGCGCAGCGGCTAAGGCCCGTCACGTTGGCGCAAATTATCAGCAAGCAGGGCCGGGCTCAGGCGTCCGTGCCGCACTAACCTTGAGACGGCAAGGTGGATTTGTCGTCATTGAACTTGATCGATCGATCCTTCTCAAAATTACGAGCATCCAACCGCTCCCGCCTCGGTATATGGCTGACCTCCGGGCGCCGCGAAAGGACCTCGAAAAAAATTCGGCGGAAATCTTGAAACCCTTTTTCGCCGAAATTAGATCATTTTCGTCAGCCGCCGATAGGGGCTGGCAGAACCGGGGGCGCGAGTTTCCGCGTCTCCATTCCATCTCGCTTTACGGAGGATTTGGTTATGAGAAACGATCTTGATTTTGCACCGCTCTATCGCTCCAGCGTCGGCTTCGACCGCATCTTCAATCTCTTGAACAACGCGCAGCGCCTGCAGGCGATCGACACCTGGCCGCCTTACGACATCGTCAAGACCAGCGACGACGACTACCGCATCGAAATGGCGGTGGCAGGGTTCGGTGACTCCGATCTCGACATCGTCCAAGAACGCAACGTACTGGTTATTAAAGGTCAGAAGGCCGAAGTGAAGGACGGCGAATATCTCCATCGCGGTATTGCCGGGCGTTCGTTCGAGCGCCGGTTTGAACTGGCCGACCATGTGAAGGTGGAAGATGCCTCCTTGGTCAACGGTCTCCTGAGCATCGCTTTGAAACGCGAAATCCCGGAAGCCATGAAGCCGCGCAAGATCGCGATCGGCACGGCTAGCGAACAGGCTGCCCCACTGCAGATCGAAGCGGAACGTCAGGTCGCGTAAGGCATCCGCGATGAAAAAGCGTGTATCGAAAAACTTCGTCGTGGAAATCAGGAAGCGACGCGTCCGGAAAGCAACGGACGCAACGGAGACCCTGATAATGCGTGCTTTCGAGAGATTTAAGTCGCAGCCGTCGTTGAATGCCAGAACATGATCCAAGCGGGGAGCGTTCCAGCGCTCCCCGCTTCATCCAATCACACGATCGGGGAAGACGGAAAGGAGCAGCCCATGAAACCCGATATGTTCGAGGAGCCCGTCACGATCCTCTTGGGTCTCGGTATCCCGACCGAGGTCAACTCGGTCATGCATGCCTACCAGATCCTGATGGATTGGCGAACTGCCGCAGATCATTCGCGCGAGTTGGCGCTCAAAGCGTGCAAGGCCGCGATCAACGGTGAAATCGACGCCCAGACGGCCCGGGCGGTTTTTGTCGCGTTCGCCGAGCGGCACGATCTGCTCGCGCCGGAAATCGGCAGTTTGGTCGCCCACAGCAGCAAGCGCAACAGCGACCCGCATATTCGATAAGCAACTAGCTTGATGCGGCAGGCCGGGCCTGCCGCATAGGTTCACACCTCTTCAACGCGCTCGAGCTCGAAGAAATAGACGCGCTCGTCGCCTTCGATCACCATGGCTCCCATGAGGCGATCATCGTCGACCTTGCGAAAATGATCGACGATGGACTGGGTGTCATAGGCCATCGCAGCACTTGTCACCCCCTGGAACGGCACGGCTTTCAATGACGCTACAGGACCTTTGGCTCTCAGACGGCGCAGCAAATAGGAAAACAGATTGCTCGCGGCTCGGGTCCTGCCGATCTTGTGGAAACGGAGTGCAAGACGGAGCGGAATCCAGGCCGGTTCGATAGCGACGAGGCGTTTCTCCCCTCCGCGGAACAACAGCGCATCGGCACGCATCTGAGCCGAGAACCGTTTGCCAAACCAGCCGAGGTTTTCGAGCACGCCGTCCAGAGGGTGGCCGGACGGAATACCCCGGCCCTTCCAAAGTCCGATCATCTCGTGCGGATCCACCGGCGGGAGCTTTTGAAACCTTTCCATTTGATTCATCGCCTGTTCCCGCTCGACAATGTTGCTGGTCAAACCTGATCTCCCTGCCGCCGTTGCTCCGCGCGCCGTTTCGATCTGGCCTTCTGCCGTGCAACCCGCAGCTCGTCCAGATCCGGCACCCACCAACCGTAACCGGTGTTCCTCCCCCACATTGCTCGGTGCCGCTTAATTTGTGATTGACTTTCTATGGATGAAGAACGGGAGTTTCTCCATGGAGACCTCATTGGAGTTTCTCACAACCAGAAAGCTTGGACGTGAGGCTCACCGACATTGGCCGGACGAGGTCAAGGCTAAGATTGTTTCGGAAAGCTTGAGGGCTGGCACGACGGTCAATGAAGTTGCACAGCGTTACGGATTGCGAGCCAACAGCCTTTCCACCTGGCGGACGATGGCGCGGCAGGGCAAGCTGATCCTGCCAGAGCCGGAGGATGCGGTAGAGTTCGCGGCGGTGATCGTCGATCCGCCAATTTCGGAATCGTCGCCAAAGGCGGTTGGCCGCGCCGAGATCGTGGTGGGTCCGGTCACGATCCGTCTTGAGGAAGGTGCGTCGGCCGCCCGGATCGCCGCCATTGCGCGTGCCTTGGCGGCGTCGACATGATCTTTCCATCGAACCGGGTGCGGATCATGGTGGCAACCAAGCCCGTGGACTTCCGGAAAGGTCATAACGGATTGGCGGCGCTGGTAAAGAACGAGCTGCACAAGGACCCGTTCACGGGAACAGTCTTTGTGTTCCGGTCTCGTAAGGCAGATCGACTGAAGCTGATCTACTGGGATGGCTCTGGTATCGTCCTGGCCTACAAGCAGTTGGAAGAGCACACCTTTACCTGGCCCGGCATCAAGGACGGACTGATGACGCTGACCCACGCCCAGTTCGAAGCCCTATTTGCTGGCCTCGATTGGCGGCGGGTTCATGCCATCCAGACGAGGACGCCGGAGGCCATCGAATAGCTGCGGCACGATGACTCAGGACTGTAAAATCCATAAGCAAATCGGCGCGGTATTTGGTAGGTTCTGGCCATGCTTGATACCGCCGACCTTCCTGATGATGTTGCTTCCCTGAAGGCGATGCTGATCGCGGCGCAGGCACGCGAGGCGGGCAAAGACGCCCAGATCGCCCGCAAGGATGAGCGGATCGAACGGCTGGAGAAGCTAGTCTCGGCCTTCAAGCAGGCCGCGTTTGGGCGCAAGTCCGAGAAGACCGATCCCGACCAGTTCGATCTGGCTCTGGAAGACCTGGAGACGGCCATGGCCGCGATCCATGCCGAGGATGAAGCGGACGTTCCTGTCGGGAACAGGATCGCCAAGCCACGCGCGATCAATCGCGGTTCCCTTCCAAAGCATCTTCCCCGTGTCGAAGAGATCATCGAGCCGGAAAGCTTGGTCTGTGCTTGCGGCTGTTGCCTGCATTGTATCGGCGAAGATGTCTCCGAGCGATTGGACATCGTCCCGGCGCAGTTCCGCGTCATCGTCACGCGACGCCCTAAATATGCGTGCCGTGCCTGCACCGATGGCGTCGTTCAGGCCCCGGCTCCAGCGCGGCTGATCCAGGCGGGACTGCCGACGGAAGCGACGGTGGCGCATGTGCTGGTTTCCAAATACGCGGATCACCTTCCGCTTTATCGACAGGCCCAGATCATTGGCCGCCAGGGCATCGATCTCGACCGCTCTACGCTTGCCGACTGGGTCGGTCGGGCAGCCTATGAACTGCGCCCCGTCTTCGATGCCCTGATTGCGGATCTGAAGCGCTCGACCAAGCTGTTCATGGACGAGACCCGTGCGCCGGTGCTCGATCCCGGCTCGCGCAAAACCAAGACCGGATACTTCTGGGCGCTGGCGCGGGATGATCGACCGTGGGGCGGCGGCGCTCCACCGGGCGTGGCCTTCACCTATTCGCCTGGTCGAGGCGGCATTAATGCCGAACGGATATTGCAGGGCTTCTCCGGTATCCTGCAGGTCGATGGCTATGCCGGATACAACAGGCTGATCGGACCAGACAGGATTGGCCCGGACATTCGGCTTGCATATTGTTGGGCACATGCGCGTCGCAAGCTGGTGGAGATCACCCGCAACGGCTCAGCACCCATTGCCGAGGACGGCGTCAAACGGATCGGTGAACTGTATCGAATTGAGGCCGAACTGCGTGGCCTCGGTCCAAAGGCTCGCCTTGCGGGGCGACAGGAACGGTCAGCGCCATTGGTGTGCGACATGCAGGCTTGGCTCCTCCATCACCGCGCCCGTGTTGCGGCCAAATCCCCAATCGGCGAGGCTCTGGCGTACATCGCCAAATATTGGGATGGCCTGAGGCTCTTCCTGACCGACGGGCGCGTCGAGATTGACAACAATGCCGTCGAGCGAACCATCCGGCCGATTGCTCTTAATCGCAAAAATGCACTTTTTGCTGGCCACGACACAGGAGCCGAGAACTGGGCGACCATGGCGTCGCTGATTGAGACCTGCAAACTGAATGCCGTCGATCCGCTTACCTACCTGACCAGCACGCTCACCGCCATCGTCAACGGTCATAAGCAGAGTCGGATCAATGAGCTGCTGCCATGGAATTATTTCACCGCACAAAGCATTTGTAGCCGGTGACAACAGTATCTGACGCTACAAAGGCTACGGCAACTATGCACCGAATAGCGGATGGCCGCCGTAGCCCTCAACTACTTCACCCTCTTAAAGTCTCAGTATCTCAACGGGGTGCGTCTCTTGCAGAGAAGCACTAGCTCGGACGCTCACCTAGCGACCAAGTTGCTCCTTCAAACTCGTAACCCTGAGGTACGCGTCCTTTGGCATTGTAGCTTTGAATCCAACCGGGATAGCGGGCGGGGGAGCGGCTCACTTCGTCAAGATGCTTCAGATCATCGTCCGTTAATGCGATATCGAAGGCCTTGAGATTATCTGCCAACTGTTCCGGTTGTTTTATGCCAACTATGACGCTGGTGACAAATGGGCGTGCAAGCAGCCATGCCAACGCAATTTGAGCGGCGCTTGCTTCGTGTTTCTCGGCAACACGTTTGAGAACATCAATGATGTCGAACACCTTAGTGTCATCGACCGGAGGAAACTGAATCTTGGCTCGGCGCGAAGAAGGGTCCATAGCGCCTTGGCGATCAAATTTCCCAGACAATAGCCCGCCAGCAAGCGGGCTCCAGCACAGCAATCCCACATTCGAGTCGGTGATTGCGGGGACGAGTTCATCCTCGATATCGCGACCCGCCAGCGAGTAGAAGGACTGTACCGAAACGAAAGACGCGAGTTTATCCCGGTTCGATAGGCCGAGCGCCTTCATCAATTGCCAAGCGGCCAAATTTGAGCAGCCGATGTAGCGCACCTTTCCTTGGCGCACCGCATCATCCAGCGCTCTTAACGCTTCTTCTGCTGGTGTGAACGGATCAAAATTGTGTATCTGATAGAGGTCGATATGATCGGTCTGAAGCCGAGTCAGGCTCTGCTCCAGCGAATTCATCAGATGGAGCCGAGATTGGCCAACTTGATTGGGCCCTTGGCCTGCACGCCCGCTAAATTTGGTGGCGAGAACCACATCGTGACGTCGATGCTTCAATGCCTGGCCAAGTAGTGTTTCCGAGCCTCCGCCGCCATAGACGTCTGCGGTGTCAACGAAGTTAATTCCTGCGTCGAGGGCTTGGCCGACGATAGCGTCCGTCTCTGATTGTCCCAGTCTACCGATGGCGTTGCCTGCTGGGTTGTCTGCCCCACCAAACGTCATAGCACCTAAACAGAAGCGTGACACGAAGACACCCGTATTACCAAGTTTAGCGTAAAGCATCTTAATACTCCCATTGTTTCCATGGTAGGGTATGGCCTCCCGTAACGACCTCCGCTATAAGCTAAACCCCATATAATCTTTTTGAGCGTTCAGATTTGGACCCTTTGTCTGATATTCTAAGGCTTCTGCGGATCGATAGCGTCCTGTCGTCTCGCCTGGAGACGCGAGGGCCGCACGCGATCCGTTATCCCACCTATCGGCACATGAAGTTTGGCACCGTCATCGAAGGAAGTCGGTGGGTCTGGGTCGATGAAGGAAAGCCCATTCGGCTGGAGGCTGGGGACTTTTACCTTTTGACCAATGGTAAGTCTTACTGCGTTGCGTCCGATCCCAGCCTTCAGCCTATGGATGGAGCTTCGATTTTCAATGAACACATCGGTTCAGACGGTATCGTTCGCTATGGGAATGCTGGCGAACTCACGATAGCAGCGGCGGGAAGGTTCTCTTTTTCAGATGATCGAGTGGCAGGTCTGTTGAGCTTTCTGCCGCCGATTGTTCACATCGCGAAGGGAAGTCTTGGGAGTGAACAGCTTGAAGCATTGCTGCCATTGTTAAGTTTCGAAAGCAACGGACACGGTGCTCCTGGGACTTTCATCGCGGCGTCCAGCCTTGCCAATCTCGTTCTGGTCCACATCATCCGTGCTTACATATCCAAGGGAGACTTTGTTCAAGGATGGCTCGCGGCCATGACAGATCCCAAGATCGCAGCGTCTCTATCGTTGATGCATGGCGATGTAAGCCGACGCTGGACTGTCGATCTTCTTGCGCAAGCGGTGGGAATGTCGCGGACGGCCTTTTCGCTGAAGTTCAAGGAACGTGTCGGGAGAGCGCCGCTCGACTATCTGACGCATTGGCGCATGATGGTGGCTGCCGCATCTTTGAAACGGGAACGTCATTCTATCGTGGATGTCGCATATTCAGTTGGCTACAGCTCTGACACAGCTTTCAGTATCGCGTTCAAAAGAACGTTCGGCATCAACCCTTCCAGTTTCCGTTTGCAACACCTTGACCTTTAAAGAATACGTTTTGCAGCATTGGGGCCGCTTCCGACCTATAGGACCGAATACGGAACTCTCTCGCCAGGGTGTGACTGGCACATCGGTTACGGTTTGAAAAATTTTCCTGTGGATAACTTTTGCCGTCAGAGAATTTGAGACAGCAGTCGCTCGAAGATTTAGGTTTCGTCTGTGCGATCCATATTGCAAGAACCCAGCGACTTGCAACAAACAGACCGTTTTTTCGACCGATCATGCGAATTGCTTTACGTCACAAGAACTAGTTTGGCTCCCTTGGACTAGGCATCAGCTAATGATCGGCTTCTTCGTGCGATCGTACGAAAAATATGACCGTTGTTAGTTCAACCTACATCTATGCCTTGGCTTGGCTATGATTAGTGATCGCCGAATGCAAGCCTCCTCTCAACTTGGCGACGGACGAGGTTTCGCGCAGCTCTGCGGCAACATCGACTTGGAAGGAGCGGGCAGTGCTGAATGCAAACGGTATCTACACCCTTAGACAAGTGTGCGAGCTGACCTCGTTGTCCAAGTCGACAATCTTCCGGCTTCGAAAAGACGGGAAATTCGTGGCCGCCGTTCGTCTGACGAACGGTCGCATCGGCTTCCCGATTGCCGAGATTCATCGTTGGTTGGCAGCGCGTCCTGCGGAACAGCCAGAACGACGAGCCCGAAACCGGGACGGCCAATGATACCAATCCGAAACCGAAACGCTGGATGCGGACGGGCCGGACGAGCAATAGAGGTTGCGGCCAGTGTCACGAACTTCGCGTCAGTCGCCAAAATAGCGTCCGGCCCTTTCCAAACGCAGCGAAAGATCCAGGGCTCCACTCTCCAGTGATAGGATGACCCTATCTATCTCGCTGTCTAGTTGCGCAATCTCTCTTTCTTCCCAGCGCTGCATCCAAGGCAGATCGTAGAATGGGCTGTATGCAACGAGCCTGAGTTTTCCTGTAGGCATATTTTTTTCTGTTTTCCACGTGTGTCCGACATGTTTGTCTGCGTGGTATTCGGTTTCGGGAACATATCGGTTGTCGCCGACGTAGCGCACCTGCACCGATTTTAGAATTTCTTCCAGTGTTAGACCGATAGGCACGCCGTGGACATAGGCGACCGTGGGGCGTAACGGAGACCATGGAACCCTTTTGCCGTGCCACGGTCCGCTCAGTTCTTCTGGGTGGATCTGCGCGCGGATTAGCAGTTCGAACCCCTCGGCTATCGTCATCCGGTAGCCCCTCGCTTCCAGTTCGTTGTAGAGCAGACTGGCAAATGCTAGCGCTCGGTCGACACTCTTTCGCGACATCAGAATGTCGGGAAGGAGCTTCTTCTCTGGCCGTAGATATCCATCCGTGGCGGAACTTGCATTACGGAAGTGCTGCGTAGCTTCGCGGATCATCTTGTGGGTTTTCCGGTGCGGCGCTGCGATCGGCTGAGGTCTGGGATACACGCTGATCCGCTGAGGCAATGGCTGAGGAGACCTATTACCTTTCGACCAGACTTTCGGCGATCCGGGACTGTCGGCGGGGAGTGGCGGCTGCGGGGGCCGGCCACCAGTGGTAAGCCTTCTCCAATAGCCGCGCGGAGGGGCTGGCACGTCCAGCCAGCGGCAGAGAGTTGTCAGATACCTTGAGGAGATTTCAAGCTGCTTGGCCGCGTGGTAGGCGGGCGCTGACCACACCATCTCGTAGAGTTGCTGGCGTGTCACGGTGATGGATGCGGAAGTGGTCTGGATCTTTTTCATGGCGCTCAGTCCTGAAAGAAATCTATTGCAGTTCCATCGATCACGGCCATCAGCCTGCTGCAGAAAAGGTCGAGCGCCTTTCGCATCTGCGGTAGGTAGCGATGGAGATCGTACACTCCCTCGATACCCTTTTTGCTATGACCGATCACGGCCTCGGACACTTCATTTCTGACGCCCAGGTTGCTGAGGCTGGACCGGACCAGTTTCCTCGTGTCGTGTAGTCGGATCAGACGGACCTTGTCTTCCGGAGCGATTTCGTTCAGCGCCACAGCCATCTTGGCGCGCAGGGCGGTGACGGCTTTTCCAAAGCTGTTGATGGGCTTCTGGCCGTTGGTCGTGCTGAAGATAAAATCCCCATGGCTGGGGTGCTGGTTTGCGCGGAGCTCCTCCAGCAACTGCATCATCTCCTTGGTAAGGGGCACTTTATGCTCGGGGAGTTCTTCCCCGTTCTTGACCATTTCCTCGGGCACGGTCCAAACTCGGTCCTTCAAGTCGAACTGCGACCACCTAGCATTTGCCAGGGCTGTTCTTCGAACAGCGCCCGTCAGCACGAGGGCCTTGTAAAAGCGACCGTAAGGGTAGGGCGTATGTTCGGCCGCCGTCCAGTAGGCCCTTAGCTCGTTGGTCGTTGGAAGCACCTTTCTTTTCTTGGCGTGGAGATTTAGCTGAATCGGCTTGACGTCTCGCAAGGGATTGACGTCCAGCCCGTATTGATGCCGACGGAGAGGGGAAATGGCCCACAGATAGAATGTCTTCATCAGGGAAAATGTCTGGAGCGCTTGCACCGGATGGCCGTCAGCCTTGATCGCCACAATGAGATCGCTGATGTCTTCATCCGTCACGTCCGCGATTGGCTTGTCTAGCCAAGGGTTTCGAGCCGGATCCATGACGTCGTGCCGAAGCGTGGCGGCATCCTTCAGAGCGTGACGGTTGAACTTTCTCGTCGGCAGATATTCGATATAGTCCTCCATCACTGAACGGAAGGTGCTCCTCCTCGAAAGGGTGTGCTCCCTCGTCAGGCGGGCGGCTTCCGCCTTCGGATCGATCCCTCTCACTATCTGCGAGGTCCACTCCGCTGCAACCTGTCGCGCCGCGTCAAGGGACATGGCGGGAAAATCGCCGATCGTTTTTCGGGTCGGGCTTTTCGATCCTGGAAAGCGAACGACGAACACGAAAACCTTCTTCTTTTTTCCGACGCGGACGCAAAGATGTTTCGTGAGCGGGTCAGGATGGTCGTAGCGTTCGCCAGAGCGTTTTGGCTTGAGCGCGGCAATGTCTTCCTCAGTAAGCGCGCGTACACGGGTCATGTTTGGGCTCCTTTTCCGGGCTACGTCGTGGGCAACAACAGCCGCAAAAAGGTGGTTCCGGCTATCACGCTAAACAAAACGCTGAAAACCGGAAAAAGTCAACGAATTCAATGGTTCAATACCAACTGAACCCACCTGACCGCACCTGACATCATGTGACCAGACTGCTTCTAAGCAGGTGGTCGCAGGTTCGAATCCTGCAGGGGTCGCCACTGCTTTTTCAAGTATCTGAATCTACTAGCCAATTTAACTAATCCTCTCGTTGGATTCCTGTTGAGGGGCTAGCGTGTAATGGTTCGCCATCGCATCGCTCTTCCAGGCGAACCGAGCTTTGAGCTTGCCATTGCTGTTGCCGCTTTCGGCCAGCAGCTGAGCCAACGTCTTTCGGAGCTCATGGGCCCCGACCATCGACGTTCGCCTCGCCATAGACCGTCCCGAACCAGTTGCTGAATGATGCCGCGCTCTTCTACGGTCTCCCAGTTGTCACGGCACCTCTCGCTCCTGGCGTCCCCGGCGTGCCAACTTCCTCGCCCGAACGGGCCGGCGAGAGAATTATTCGTTGAAACGACGGCTTGAAATGATTGACTGTTCTGGAAGCGTCCCAAGTTGAATATCGCTGTGTGACGAGCGATGAGTGGCAAGCTAAGGTGCCGCCTCTATGGTAGCCGTGCGGAAGGTCAGGATCGAAAGGGAGGCGATGAATGGACTTCATGAAACTGCTGAAATCAGTTGAGGAACTCCTTTACGAGGTTGTATCCTGGCTCGTGTTCTACCCAATCACACTATGGAGTTCCATCGTAAGCCCACTTCGGATGATGCAGTATGCCGATGATGAGTTGGCGGATCCTGCCGAAGATCAGTACAGTGATACACTCTCCCCGCCGTTGTTCCTGCTCCTCACGCTTTTACTCGCGCAAGTCATCTCCAGCGCTATGCCGTCTATATATACGGATGCCACTCTCCCTCCACTTTTGGCACCGACCGCTAATCTATTGCTGGCGCGTGGGGTGATCTTTGGCGTGCTTCCCTTGGTGATGGCGGTCACGCTGGTGAGAGGGAAGTCGATAAAGCTCACAAGAGACGCCCTTCGACCACCGTTTTACAGCCAGTGTTATGTCGCCACGGTATTTGTGTTCGTGGCGGGCATTGGCCTGGACCTGCTCCTTATTCCCCATTTGGCGGGTTTGACATCGGGAATTGTCGTCATCGCTTTATCGACGATCTGGTACGGCGCAGCTGAGGTTCGCTGGTTTAAATTAGATCTTGGAATGAGCACAGCGTCTGGGATAGCACTGTTCGTGCGAAAGTTCTTAACCGCGATCATCGTGATTTTCGCGGTCGCGTTCGTCATCGGCTGGTCGTTGAAAAACTGGAAATAACGAACCGCCATAAAAAAGCTGCTGGTTTCACACGGGTGGCAAGTCCATGCCGTTGTTAACCGAGCTTCGCCCCTCGCCAGAAGCTGACAGTAAGACCGAGGCGATGACGGCCGATAGCGCCTCATCATGAAACATATTGCTCTCCGACAATATGCCGAACAACATCCTCGCCTGCTTCACCCCGCATGACGAGCAGCGCAACCGCCGCTCAACGTCTGTCACCAATGCGTGTTGAAGGCAGGCGACTCATGTAATTCATCTCTGTATTCAATTTTGCATTTTTACTGTTAGTTACTTGTAGTGGTGATGAAAATGCAAATGTCGGCGAATTACAGGGATAAACCCACAAAGCGAAAATAATTCCGCCAGCTTGTTTTTTTGACCACAGAGTCAATCGGTCTTCTATCTTGAAATACTAATGCCTCGTCACCGACTTTGCCAGGCGCTCGCCGGGTTGGGCTTGGCTCAGGCGTGCCACTGCCTCCTCGAGCAGTTCGCTGACGGATCCGTTTCGGGCACTTTTGGCATAGCTCTGGGCGGTGCGGCAAAGCATCAGCAGGGGATCTGCCGGGCTTTCGGGTCCGGGGCTCGCCATGGCGAAGATCATGCCGACATAGTGCGAGGGCATCCCGGTATTGTCGCGGAAGCATTGGCCATAGGCCATCACATGGGTGGTTTCGCCGTTGGGGTCGATGACGCGATAGTTCTGGTGGTAGGGCGCGCCCGTGACGATGGCATCATGAATGGCCTTGGCAACAGCGCCGCGATCGGCCGCGTGAATCTTCTCGATGAACCGCTCGATCGGCAGGCCCTCTCTGACAAGGCCGGCCGGCAGATCGAAGATGGATGCCATGCCGGCATTCGCCATGACCGTATTGGTGATGAGATTCCAGCAATAGGATCCGGTCTCACCGGTAGCAACCATCGCAACGGATGGCTCGAAGTAAAGCCTGCTCATTCCGCCCCCAAATTGTAGCCCAGAGGAATCACACTCCGAGTTCAATTTAGGTTCATCTTCGAAAGATATTCAAGATGTAAGAAAGTTCTAATCTGTGGAATTGCAGATAATCGCCGAGCGGCACCTTCCGATGAGCTCTTCGGCTTTGGCGCCCCGTGCGCCGACCCGAGCTATCCTGCCCCTCAGATCACAACGATACCGGTGTGCTTGGCCTTCTCTTCCGGCTCGACATGGATCGTTGTGATGGCACCGACGATTGCCTCTTTCAGGGCAGCCTCGATCTTGTCGCAGATGGCATGGGCGTCGCCGACAGTCATGGCGGTGGGGACGACGAGATGGAAGTCGATGAAGGTGACACGTCCGGCGTGGCGGGTGCGCAGGGCATGGGCTTCCAGCGCGTCTTTGGCATTGATGGAGATGACCTCGCGGATCACCGCCAGTTCTTCCGGCGGAGCCGTCTCGTCGAGGAGACCGCTGGCGCTTTCCCGGATCACCGCCCAGCCGCTCCAGAGCACGTGAAGCGCAACCAGCGCGGCAATGGCCGAATCCAGCTGGATGATGCCCGTGACGATGACCAGAACCACGCCGACCAGCACCCCGAGCGAAGTGACGACATCGGCCATCAGGTGCTTGCCGTCGGCGACCAGCGATGCCGAGCGATAGGCGCGGCCCTGCTGGATCAGCACATAACTCCAGCCGATGTTGAGCAAGGTGGCGCCCGTGCTCACCGCAAGCCCGAGCACCGGTGCGTCGATGGACTTCGGAGCGATGAAGCCGTGATAGGCCTCGTTCAGGATCGCCACGGCCGCGCCGACAATCATCGTTCCAACGATGACGGCCGATAGATACTCGGCCTTGTGATGTCCGTAAGGGTGCTGTTCGTCCGGCGGCACCGAAGCTGCCTTGATGGCGACGATGACGGCCACCGCCGTGACCACATTGATGATGCTCTCGAGCGCATCGGAGTACAGCGCCACGCTGCCGGTGATCCAATAGGCGGCATATTTGATCGCCAGCACCAAAATGCTGACGCAGAAGCTCCCAAGCGCGATTTTCAGTGACCGGTCCATGATTCCTATCCCGCTCGCGCCGGCGCAGATCGGCAAGATCGGCGCATGAAGAAGTGCGTGGGTGCTTTGCAAATACGACAATGGCCGCTTCGCGCGGCGCGCGAGCGGCATTCTGTCGTCCTGTCAGCAACCCCTGTGAGCGGAAATAAGAAAACCAGCGAACGCTGTCAAGCCGCTGATATGTAATTTATCTAGTAATAAGAATGACTTGCAGCTAGTTTATGCAAATGGGAATGAGTTGCATTAAAGAGCGCCATCGGCAGCGCGAGCCCCGCAGTTCGAAAGCAGGCTGCCAACGCCAGCAAGAGGCTGTCCTGGCCCTCAAGGTGGTTAGAACGAGATCATGTCGATCGTTGTCAACGTGGTCTTCGTCGATACCGCCGGCGCATGCGTCATATGCCAAGCAACATATTGTTCGGCATAGAGCTCCGTCGACGACATACCGTCGACCGGCAGGATGACGTTCATGCCCTTGAACGCTGCGTCGCTAGCGGTGTTCAGCACGGCGCCCTCCGATGCCGTGCCGGTAACGATGACGTTCTTGATACTCTTGGCAGTGAGCAACTTGTCGAGATCGGTGTTCATGAACTTGTTCGGCCCGGATTTGACGATGGCTTCCCCGTCTTTCGGGGCGAGGACCGTCGCGATGTCCTCGCGCGTACCACTACCGGCAAGACTGTAGACCACCAGCATGCCCTTGGCGCGCGCCTCTGTCAGGAGCTTTGCGACCTTGGGCAGGGACGCCAGACAGCGCGGCTTGGTCTTGCTGTTGCAGGGCCCCTTGCTTGGGTCCTGGGCACCGTTGAAATCGAGGAGCAGCAGCGCCGTGGTCGGCACATCGGCCTTGACCGGTTTCAGTTCCGGAGCGGCGGGCACCTTGATCTGCTGCCATTCGTCGATGATTGTCTGTGCTGCTGCCGGCGCTGCTGCCGTCCCCAGCGCCATTGTGGCGGCCATTGCCGCCAGAATCATCCCCTTGCCAACTGTGTTCAACGCGATCATGCAGCTTCTCCCCAATAAGCGATGCGCCGATACTGGCGAAGGATACCCGGAAAGTAATCTAAACTCCGCGTGATCCCTTTGTATTTTTACAGTTGCGCAACCCTGCGCGTTAGGAGAACGCTGGGAATTCGCGGCGTAATGCTAGTGTGGGCAAGCGGTGAGAATCGCTTTGACTAAAACATCGGTTGTCTTTGGCACTTTTGCTCGCCATATGCGTTGCCTAGCACCAAGATCGAAGAATAAGGCTCTGAAGCCGGAGATACGATGACAGCCGTCCCGCGTGACACTACGGCGCCGACCAAGGGCTTGCCGCGTCTCCTTTTTCCGATGATTGGCTCCATCGGTGTTGTCTACGGCGACATCGGAACAAGTCCGCTCTACGCCTTCCGCGAGGCTTTGCGGCCCTTCGTCGACGATGGCGTGACGCGAGGTGAGATTCTCGGCCTGGTCTCGCTGATGCTTTGGACGCTGACCGTCATCGTGACCTTGAAATATGTTCTTTTCTTGCTGCGCGCCGACAATGACGGCGAGGGCGGCACCTTGTCGCTTCTGGCCCTGCTTGCCAAGAAATCCAGCCATCACCGCAACTGGCTCCTGTTCGCCGCCCTCATCGGTACCGCCTTGTTCATCGGCGACGCCATGATAACGCCGGCGCTGTCGGTGCTGTCTGCCGTCGAAGGCCTGAAGCTGGTGACGCCGGTCTTTTCGGCCTATGTCGTGCCGATCGCCGTGGTCATCATGATCATGCTGTTTGCCATCCAGTCGCGCGGCACGGCCACCGTCTCGCGCTTCTTTGGCCCCATCACGCTGCTGTGGTTCCTGGTGATCGCGCTCGGCGGGCTCACGCACATCATCCACTCGCCTTCCATCCTGGGCGCGCTGAACCCGATCCATGCGATCCGCTTCCTGGCTCACGCCGGCACCGTCGGCCTGGTCGTGCTCGGAGCCGTCTTCCTGACGGTCACGGGCGCCGAGGCGCTTTATGCCGATCTCGGTCACTTCGGCCGCAGGCCGATCCAGGCGGCGTGGTTCTTCGTCGTGTTTCCGTCGCTGGCGTTGAACTATCTCGGGCAGGGCGCCCTGGTGCTCCACGATCGGGCCATGGCCGCCAACCCGTTCTTCCTGATGTTTCCGGACTGGGCCTTGCTGCCGGTCGTGATCCTGGCGACCTGCGCCACCATCATCGCCAGCCAGGCGGTGATAACAGGCGCCTTCTCGCTGGCGCGCCAGGCGATCAATCTCGGTCTTCTGCCGCGGCTGGAGGTTTGTTTCACGTCCGAGACCAATACCGGGCAGATCTATCTGCCGACCGTCAATGCCATCCTGCTGATCGGCGTGCTCGGCTTGATCTTCCTGTTCAGAAGCTCCGATTCGCTGGCCACGGCCTACGGTATCTCCGTGACCGGCGCGATGGTCGTCACCACCATCCTCTCGATCCAGTTCGTCCGCCTCTTTTGGGGCTGGTCGCTGGCAACGGCGCTGGCGGTCCTACTGCCGCTTCTGGCGCTGGAGGGTATCTTCCTGGCCGCCAATCTGCTGAAGATCACCGAGGGCGGCTATATTCCGGTGATGATCGCCACCGCCCTGATCATTATGATGTGGACATGGCGGAAGGGCACCGGTCTTTTGAAACTCAAGGCGGCGCGCAACGACGTGCCGCTCGCCCAGTTCATCTCGTCGATCGAACGCAAGAGCACGCATGCGCCGGTTTCCGTGCCGGGCACCGCCGTCTTTCTGACCAGCTTTCCCGATCTGACGCCGAACGTCCTCCTGCACAACCTCAAGCACAATCACGCGCTGCACAATCAGAATATCATTCTCACCGTAAAGACGGTGCCGCGGCCGATGGTGCCGGAAGGCGAGCGCTACATTATCGAATCGCTGTCCAAGCGCTTCATGAAGATGGAACTGCGCTTCGGCTTCATGGAGACGCAGAATGTCTCGAAGGCGCTCAGCCTCTGCCGCAAAGACGGGTTCAAGTTCGACATCATGACCACCTCCTTCTACATCGGCCGTCGCAAGCTGGTCGGCAGCCCGACTTCGGGCATGCCGTTGTGGCAGGACCGTCTCTTCATCCGCATGGCGGGACTGGCGATCGATCCATCGGATCATTTTCACCTGCCCAACAATCGGGTGGTCGAGATCGGCGAGCAGGTCATCATCTGAGCCTGGCGATAGACTGCCAAAGGCTTCATCTGCTCGCAAAATGAGACTTCTTTTGCCGCCGGATCGGTGACATGTTTGCAATGCCAGACATTGCGCGGGGCGCATGTCTCTCGGGGGAGTGCCGGCTATGCAGTTTCGTACGATCGTGTCCATCGGGCTGAAAATCGGCCTCTTCAGCCTTCTGGTGCTGCTGTCAGGCGGACTGGCGCAGGCGCAGCAGCCAGCAAGCGAGACCGGCGCGCAGCAGAAGGTCGACCAGCTGATCAAGCTTTTGAACGACCCCGAGGTTCGAAGCCTGCTCGGCAGCCGGTCTGCCGCACCGACCGCCATGATGCCAAACATGTCCGCCTCGGGCCTGACGACCGTGTTGAACAGTGTCCAGGGGCATTTGCGGGCGGTCGCTGAAGCGGTTCCGCTTCTACCGGGAGAGTTTTCTCGCGCAACCACTACCATCATGACGAACATCGACAACCGCAGTCCTCTGCACATCCTGATGCTTTTCCTGCTGCTCGTTGCCATCGGTCTCTGCGCTGAATTCGGTTTCAGCCATATCGTCCGCCACATTCATGCGCGCCGCCTGGCGTCCATGCACGATGTCGGCCTGCCGAGCAGCGGTTTCCATGCTGCCGGACGGCTCTTGTTTGCGCGTCTGGCGCCATTGGTGACGTTCGGGATCGCAAGCGTTGGGTTGTTCCTCCTGTTGAGCTGGCCGCCGCTGCTCGACGAGTTGATCGTTCCGACGCTGCTTGGCCTGATCGCCGGGCGTGTCGTCATTCGTCTGGGCGAGGTGCTGTTGGTGCCAAACACCAGAGGCGCCGGACCAGCCGCTGTCCGCCTTATCCCCATGGACGACGCGGCCGCGCGGTTCTGGTATTCGCGCATCGTCGTCGTGACGACGGTATTCTTCCTCGGCTGGGCGGCCGAAGGCATCATGAGCGCCTTGAATTTCGTATCGCCGGTCAAATTCGTAGTTGGTTATGCCATCGGCATAGGGCTCCTGGCTGCCGCCATCGAGATTGTCTGGCACCTGCCGCGGCCGGCCGAGCATCACGCTCGCCATGGTATCTTCGACTGGTTGACGACTTTTTGGCTCTGCGTGCTCTGGGTCCTGTGGGTGGCCGGGCTCGATCTGCTGATGCTGCTTGGCGCCTATGTGATCCTGTTGCCGGCAGCCCTCAGCACCGCCACGACGGTGATCCGCACCGCCTTCCTTCCGAGCGATACGGCCGTTCCCACTGAGAGTCCCGTTTATCAGGTCTTGGTCGAGCGTGGAGTCAGGGCAGGGATCATCGCCATTGCCGTGCTGTGGCTGGCGTTGATCGTCGGGCTGCAGGCGACCTCGATGAGCGAGAATGCCCAACTCGCCGCCATCGTCCGTGGCGTTCTCACCGGTATCGTCATCTTGCTGGCAGCCGATATCGTCTGGCAGATCGCCAAGGCATTGATCAGCCACCGGCTGGCCGTGGCACGGGCGGCAGAGGGCAACGCCGCCGATGTCGCGCGCAGTGGCCGCTTGCTGACGCTGCTGCCGATCTTCCGCAACTTCCTCGCCGTTCTCATCGGCGCCATCGCTGTGATGATGGTGCTGTCGGCCTTTGGCGTCGAGGTTGGACCGTTGATCGCCGGCGCCGGCATTTTCGGCGTCGCCATCGGTTTCGGTGCCCAGGCGCTGGTCAAGGATATCATCAGCGGCATCTTCTACATGACCGACGATGCCTTCCGCGTCGGCGAATATATCCAGAGCGGCAGCTACAAGGGAACGGTGGAATCCTTCAGCCTTCGCTCCGTTCGGCTGCGCCACCATCGCGGACCGATCTTCACCGTGCCTTTCGGAACGCTCGGGGCGGTCGAGAACATGTCGCGAGACTGGGTCATCGACAAGTTCCTGATCTCGGTGAGCTACCAGACGGACGTGGCCCTGGTGAAGAAGCTGGTGAAGGGGATCGGCGCGCAACTGCTCGAAGATCCGGAACTGGGGCCGACGATCATCGAGACGGTGAAGATGAAGGGTGTCGAGCAGTTCGGCGACTACGGCATCAACCTGAGCTTCGCGATGACCACCAAGCCAGGACAGCAATCGATGGTGCGCCGCCGCGCATTGGTGATGATCCGTGAAGCCTTCGCCGCCAACGGTATCGAATTCGCATCGCCGACCGTTCAGGTCGCCAAGGACGAGCGGCCCGTGCAGACGATCGCGGCGCTGGTGGCCAACAATGCCATTGCCGAGAAGAGGCTGGCCGGCGAGGCTTCATAGCCGCGCGGCAGACGCTTGCCCTGCCACGCGCTCTGGATGGCGCCCAACAAAAAACCGGCCTGGAGGAGGCCGGTTCTCCATCATGCAGCTGGTAGATCGCTCAGTGCAGGATCTGGCTGAGGAACAGCTTGGTGCGCTCATGCTGCGGGTTGTCGAAGAATTCGGCTGGCGAGTTCTGCTCGACGATCTGGCCCTGGTCCATGAAGATCACGCGGTTGGCGACCTGGCGGGCGAAACCCATTTCGTGGGTGACGCAGAGCATCGTCATGCCTTCCTCGGCAAGACCGACCATGGTGTCGAGCACTTCCTTGATCATTTCCGGATCGAGTGCCGAGGTCGGCTCGTCGAACAGCATGATCTTCGGGTTCATGCACAGCGAGCGGGCAATCGCCACGCGCTGCTGCTGGCCGCCCGACAGCTGGCCCGGATACTTGTGGGCCTGATCCGGGATCTTGACGCGGGTGAGGAAGTGCATGGCGACTTCCTCGGCCTGCTTCTTCGGCATCTTGCGCACCCAGATGGGCGCCAGCGTGCAGTTTTCGAGGATCGTCAGGTGCGGGAACAGGTTGAAGTGCTGGAACACCATGCCCACTTCGCGGCGCACTTCGTCGATCTTCTTCAGGTCGTTGGTGAGCTCGACGCCATCGACGAGGATGTTGCCCTTCTGGTGTTCTTCCAGCCGGTTGATGCAGCGGATCATCGTCGACTTGCCGGAGCCCGACGGGCCGGCGATGACGATGCGTTCGCCGCGCATGACCTTCAGGTTGATGTCGCGCAGCACGTGGAAATCGCCGTACCACTTGTTCATGTTGATGATCTCGACCGCGACGTCGGTGGTCGAGACTTCCAGTTTCTTCGATAGGGCGTCAGCCATGATCTATTCCCTCGTTCTTATCTTTTGTGGCCAGTGTCTAGGTGGCGTTCCATGAAGTACGAATAACGCGACATGCCGAAGCAGAACAGCCAGAAAACGAAGCCGGCGAAGATCAGCCCGGTCAGCGGCGTCACCGGCGTCAGCCAGCGGGAATCCCCGAAGCTGGCTTTGACGATGCCGAGAAGGTCGTACATGTTGATGATCGACACCAGCGAGGTATCCTTGAACATGCCGATGAAGGTGTTGACGATGCCCGGGATGACCAGTTTGATCGCCTGCGGCATGACGACGAAGTTCATCTTCTGGAAGTAGTTCAGCCCGAGGGAATCGGCGCCCTCATACTGTCCCTTCGGTATGGCCTGCAGGCCACCGCGAATGACTTCCGCCATATAGGCAGAGGCGAAGATCGACACGCCGACCAGCGCCCGCAGGAACTTGTCGATGTTGGTGCCGGGCGACAGGAACAGCGGCAAGAGCACGCTCGCCATGAACAGCACGGTGATCAGCGGCACGCCGCGCACCAGCTCGATGAAGCCGATGCAGGCGGCCCTGAGGATCGGCATGTTCGACCGCCGTCCGAGCGCAAGCACGATCCCGAACGGCAACGACACGACAATGCCGACGAAGGACAGGATCAATGTCACCATCAGCCCGCCCCAGCTCGATGTCTCCACGTGGCTGAGGCCGAACCAGCCGCCGAGCAGCAGCACGAAGGCGAGGATCGGCAGGGCAACGAGAAGCAGCAGCGCGTTCAGGCCCTTGCGCGGCGCCGACGGTATCAGGAAGGGAATGAGCAGCGCCACGAACAGGACGGCGATCAGGATCGGCCGCCACAGCTGGTCGCGCGGGTAGGAGCCGACCATGAATGCCGTGAACCAGTCTCCGACATAGGCCCAGCAGGCGCCGCTCCAGCCATCCGGCTGTCTGCCGCCCTGGCTGATCGTTGCGCAGGCGGTGCGGTCCTGACCGACCCAGACCGCCTGGATAAACAGGAAATCGATGACGGAGACCAGGAACCAGACGACGACCACCGCCACGACGACGGTGAGGATGGCGTCCTTCGGGGTGGCGAAGAGGTTATGTTTCGCCCAGCCGCGCACGGTCTTGTCGCTGAGCGGGGCTTCTTCGGCGGCGATGAGGTCCTTGCGGACGAAAGCGATTTGACCTGCCATCTTAACGCTCCACCAATGCCATGCGGGCATTGAACCAGTTCATGAAAAACGACGTGGCAAGGCTGATCGACACATAGATCGCCATCCAGATTCCGATGATCTCGATCGAGTGGCCCGACTGATTGAGGATCGTCCCGCCAACCGCCACCAGGTCCGCATAGCCGATGGCGACTGCGAGCGAGGAGTTCTTGGTCAGGTTCAGATATTGCGACGTCAGCGGTGGAATGATGATGCGAAGCGCCTGTGGCAGCACGACGAGGCGCGTGGTCAGGCCGGGGCGGATCCCGAGCGCGTGGGCGGCTTCCGATTGCCCCCTCGCCACGCCGCGGATACCGGAGCGGACGATTTCGGCGATGAAGGCTGCCGTATAGAAGGAAAGGGCCAGATAGAGCGACAGGAATTCCGGGCCAACGACCGTTCCGCCGTTCATGTTGAATTTGCCCAGTACCGGGATGTCGAAGGTAACCGGGAAGCCGGCGATTGCCAGCGCAACCAGCGGAAGACCGATCACCAGCGCGAGGTTGATGAGGAGAACAGGCGGACGCTTGCCTGTCGCCAGCTGCTTCTTGTTGGCCCAGCGGGTGTACAGCAACGCGCCGACCACACCCAACGCGAAGGCAACGGGCACGATCCAGAATGCCGCCCCGAAGATCGGCGACGGCATGTAGACGCCGCGGTTGCTTACATAAATTGAAAGCGGCAGGGACAGCGCTTTCTTGACGTCAGGCAGCAGCGACAGGACGCCCTTGTACCAGAAGAAAATCACCAGCAGCGGCGGAATGTTGCGAAAGATCTCGACATAGACCGTTGAGATCTTGGCGATCAGCCAGTTGTGCGA
Source organism: Rhizobium sp. HT1-10 (assembly GCF_049472505.1). Lineage (NCBI taxonomy): Bacteria > Pseudomonadati > Pseudomonadota > Alphaproteobacteria > Hyphomicrobiales > Rhizobiaceae > Rhizobium > Rhizobium sp. HT1-10. The sequence continues at coordinate 61,344 of NZ_JBCEBQ010000005.1, forward strand.
CAGCCGGCCCATGCCGACCAGCAAGCCGATGATCGTGGCAGTGATGATGCCGAAGACGGCGACGATCAGGGTGTTGATCAGGCCAAGGGTGAGGGCGCGCAGATAGGTGGAATCGCTGGAATATTGAATGGGGGTCTGGGCGATATCGAAGCCGGCACGTCCGTTCAGGAACGTGAAACTCGCGGTCATGTTGGCCTTGGCGAGGTTCTGTGCGGCATTGGTGCTGGCGTACCAGACGAGCCAGACGATGAAGATCGCAGCCAGCGCCTGGTAGATGAACTGGCGAAGCTGTGGATTGTAAAGCAAAGAACGCCACGAACGATCGCCGGTCCCCTTTGCGGCTGCAACGGCCATATATTTTCCCCTGTTCACGCTCGCCCTTTTCGGGCTTTATTATTTGACTGCGGGAAGACGCACGTCGTCTCCCCGCAATTTTACCGACCGCGGATTAGCGGATCGGCGGTGCGTACTGCAGGCCGCCCTTGTTCCACAGAGCGTTCAGGCCGCGCTTGATCTTCAGCGGGCTGCCTTCGCCGACGTTGCGATCGAACGCTTCGCCGTAATTGCCGACCTGCTTGATGATGTTGTAGGCCCACTTCTCGTTGAGGCCGAGATCCTTGCCGATCGTCTCGTCCTTTTCTTCGCCGAGGAAGCGCTTGATGTCTGGATTTTCAGACTTCACCATCTCGTCGACATTCGCCGAAGTGATGCCGAAATCTTCGGCATTGACCATGGCGTAATGGGCGAAGGAGACGACGTCGAACCACTTGCTGTCGTTCTGGCGAACGGCAGGGCCAAGCGGCTCCTTGGAGATGATCTCCGGCAGGACGACGTTGTCGTCCGGATTGGCAAGCGACAGGCGGATCGAATAGAGGCCCGACTGGTCGGTGGTGTAGACGTCGCAACGACCCGAAGAATAGGCGGCGTCGACTTCTTCCTGCTTTTCGAACACGACTGGCTTGTATTCCAGCTTGTTGGCCTTGAAGTAGTCGGCAAGGTTGAGTTCGGTCGTCGTCCCGGACTGCACGCAGACGGCAGCGCCCGACAATTCCAGCGCCGACTTTACGCCGATGCTCTTGTGGACCATGAAGCCCTGGCCGTCATAGTAGTTGATGGCGCGGAAGTCGAAACCGAGCTGGCTGTCGCGGCTGGCGCTCCAGGTGGTGTTACGGGCGAGAACATCGATTTCACCCGACTGCAGAGCCGGGAAACGGTCCTTGGCCGACAGCGGCGTGTACTTCACCTTCGTGCTGTCGCCGAACACGGCGGCTGCAACTGCCCTGCAGAGATCGACGTCAAGACCCGCCCATTTGCCGGAGGAGTCCTGCGCACCGAAGCCAGCTAGATTCGAGCCGTTGACGCCGCACTGAACGAAACCCTTGGCCTTGACATCGTCGAGCGTGCCGGCGTGCGAGTAGGAGGCGCCAAGGACGAAGATCGCCGCGCCAACTACACCTGTCAGAATCCTGTTGTTCATTTTTCCCTACCTTTGTTCTCTTGTTATCTTTTGAACAGCTGCACGTTCAACGGGCCTGCCTGTGGACGAGGTTGATTTGTCGCCGACGTGAGAATTGCTATCACAATCACAAATGCGGTCATGGTCAAGCCTAAGGCTGGATAAACATCGGCTTAGCCAAGAGTTTTCCAATTTCTGCCCATGCGGCGTGCGTTTGCCCGGGAAATGGGCTGATTGATGCCTTTTTTATGGCCTGTGCCGCGCAGGGGTCGCAATGGAAGGTTGTGCTGCGCGAGCGCGAGCAGCCCGCCGCCCAGGCTTGACCGAAAGGCTTCCGGCAGCCACAAGTCTGGTTTTGCAACTTGCCTGAGGCAGCTTTCGATATGACCGAGAAAAAGACGTTCTTGCAGGATGCCGGCATTAACACCCGCCTGTCGCATGCCGGCCCGAAGCCGGCGGATTATCATGGATTCGTCAATCCGCCTGTTGTCCATGCCTCCACGGTGCTGTTTCCGAATGCCCGCGCCATGGAAACGCGCGAACAGAAATACACTTATGGCACGCGCGGCACGCCGACCACGGATGCGCTCTGCGAGGCGATCGACGAGCTCGAAGGCTCTGCCGGCACGATCCTGGTGCCTTCGGGCCTTGCCGCCATCTCCGTTCCGTTCCTGGCCTTCCTGTCATCCGGCGATCACGCGCTGATCGTCGATTCCGTCTACACGCCGACGCGCCTCTTCTGCGAGACAATGCTGAAGCGGATGGGCATCTCCATCGACTATTACGATCCGATGATCGGCAGCGGCATCGAGCAGCTGATCAAGCCCAATACGAAGCTGGTCCACACCGAAGCGCCGGGGTCCAACACATTCGAGATGCAGGATATCGGCGCCATTTCGACGGTCGCGCACCGCCATGGCTGCGTCGTGACCATGGACAACACCTGGGCGACGCCGCTGTTCTTCAAGCCGCTCGACCATGGCGTCGACATCTCCATCCATGCCGCCACGAAATATCCGGCCGGCCACTCGGATATCCTGATGGGAACGGTCTCGGCCAATGCCGCCCATTGGCAGCAACTGCATGATACCAGGATCCAGATGGGGATCTGCGGCCAGGCCGACGATTCCTACCAGGTGCTACGCGGTCTGCGGACCATGGGCATCCGCCTCGAGCGCCATCAGCAGAGCGCCCTTGCGCTGGCCGAGTGGCTGGAGGGCCGCGAGGAGGTGGCGCGCGTGCTGCACCCGGCCTTGCCGAGCTTCCCGGGGCACGATCTCTGGAAGCGCGATTTCACTGGTTCGAGCGGCATTTTCTCGATCGTCCTTGCCGCAGAATCACCAGACAGGTTCCGCGCCAAGGCTCATGCCTTCCTCGACGCCTTGTCGATCTTCGGGCTCGGCTATTCCTGGGGTGGCTTCGAAAGCCTGGCGGTCCACGTCAATCTCAGCGACCGCCGCATCTGCAAGGCACCGACGGAGGGCCCCGTGCTGCGCCTTCAGATCGGCCTGGAGGATGTCGCCGATATCAAGGCGGACATCGAAAGAGGTTTCGCGGCCGCCAGCGCCGTCTGATCGGCCGCTGCGCGTCAGCCGATGGCGCGGTAGCCGTATATCCAATCGAGGTCCGCCGCCAGGCTTTGCGGCGGACGCAGGGATAAGACGATATCGCGGGCCAATCTGACCGGCCCCCTCGCATGATAGGCGAATCGGTTGAAGGCGGCGCGCTGCCGCAGATGAGCGATACGCGGCGCCCGGCGCGTTTCGAATGCCTCGAGCGCTTCGGCGCGCGCGCGCGTAGCGACCGCGCCGGCAAGTTCGAAGGCATCCTCGATCGCCATGGCGGCGCCTTGCGCGGCAAACGGCATCATCGCATGCGCAGCATCACCGATCAGCACCGTGTCGCGGCCATTGTGCCATCGACCGTTGCCAACCTCATGCAGCGGCCAGACCGTCGGGTTTGCCTCCCTCTCCAGCATCGAGGTCAGCACGCCGTGCCATCGGGCGAAATGCCGCTTCAGCAGGCTGCGCTGCTCGCTGCTGGCGGCCTGGCTCCAGTCGTGCCCGACCCCGCCGCCGGCGCAGATCGCCACGATGTTGAAGGCCGCCGCCTCCTTCAGAGGGTAACAGACGAGATGCGCCGAGGGACCGAGAAAGGCGGTGACGCTGCTGCGATCGAGGACCGCAGGCGCATCCGCTTCCGGAACGACGAAACGAAAGGCAATGTTGCCGGAAAACCGGGGCGCACCGCTGCCCGGCACGGCATTGCGCACCTTCGACCAGACCCCGTCGGCGCCGACGACGAGATCCGGCTCCCGTCCAGCAGCCATGGCGATGGCCTGAGGCCCCACCCCGTCGAACCGTGCGCCAAAGTGCAGCCGGCAGAGCGGTTCGGCTTCGACCGCCCGCAGCAGGACGCCCTGCAGGGTGGCGCGGTGCAGAGTGCCATAGGGCGCTCCCCAGCGCGAGCGGGCAAAGGCACCGCTCGGAACCGATGCGATCTCGCGCAGCGACAGGCCGGAGGCAAGCCGAATGACCTTCGGCTCCAGCCAGGTTGCTTCAAGTGCGTCGAGGAGGCCGAGGCCTTGCAGGATGCGGGAGGCGTTCGGCGATACCTGCAGGCCGGCGCCGACTTCCGTCAGCGTCTTTGCCTGCTCGAAAATGTCAGAAGCAATGCCGCGTCTTGCAAAGGACAGGGCTGCCGTCAGCCCGGCGATGCCGGCACCGATGATCGCGACCTGTTTTACGGGCATCGACGCGCCCGGGGACGGCAGATCACGCGGCCTTGAACTGGAAGAGGCATCCGGTCGGGTTGGTCTGCTCGGCCTTCAGCGAAGGGTTGTAGCGGTAGAGCGTCGAGCAGTAGGAGCAGACTTTCTCGTTGTCGTCGCCCATGTCGATGAAGATATGCGGATGATCGAAGGGGGAGGAGGCGCCGGTGCACATGAATTCCTTGACGCCGATCTCGATCGCGCGATGCCCGCCGTCGTTCTGGAAATGCGGAATGTTGTGGCCGGCCATGCGGATCTCCGAATGCTTCTGAAAGTTGGGTGACCTTATAATCCTTCACCCGGATTGTGTAGTGCGAAATGGGCGACGCCGTTACAGTTTTTCTCGGTCACAGGGTTCACCGCGCGGCATCGATAATTTAGGAAGGGCCTCGACACGGGAACGACACCATGAACCTCAATGCGCCTGCCTTTTCGACATTCACCCATGACGGGCTGCAACTGGCCTATTTTGACGAGGGCGACCGCGACGCGCCGCCGGTGCTGCTGATCCACGGATTTGCCTCGACCGCTAGCGTCAACTGGGTCTATCCGGGCTGGTTGAAAACCCTGGGCGAAGCCGGATACCGTGTCATTGCCATCGACAACCGGGGGCATGGGGCGAGCGACAAGCCGCACGATGCGCAGGCCTATCGGCCATGGGTGATGGCCGAGGATGCCGTGGCGCTGCTCGATCATCTCGGCATCGATCTGGCACATGTCATGGGCTATTCGATGGGCGCACGGATATCAAGCTTCCTGGCGCTTGCCCATCCGCAAAGGGTGCGCTCGTTGGTTCTCGGCGGTCTCGGCATCGGCATGACCGACGGCGTCGGCGACTGGGATCCGATTGCCGATGCGCTGCTGGCTCCGTCTCTGGAGACGGTCGAGCATGCCAGGGGCCGGATGTTCCGCAGCTTCGCCGATCAGACGAAGAGCGACCGGGTCGCGCTCGCTGCCTGCATCAGCGGCTCTCGCGATCTGATCAGCCGCAGCGACATGGCGACGATCGCGGTACCGACCCTGGTCGGTGTCGGTACCAAGGACGACATCGCCGGCTCGCCGCAGGAACTGGCGGCCTTGATGCCGAACGCCGAAGCCCTGGATATTCCGGGCCGCGATCACATGCTTGCAGTCGGCGACCGGGTCTTCAAGGCGGCGGTCCTCGATTTTTACAGGCGCGTTTCGCTGACCGACGGCGGGCCTGTTCCAAAGGGTCTTTCCTAGCGCTGTCGGCAGCGCCAGCAAAACCATCCCAAAGATTGAGACCATCCCACCCATTTATATTGCGCGTGGTTTGCTCTATATAATCTTCTTCCAATGGAAAAGAGGACGCTGACCATGGTCGCGACATCGGACATCCGCCATATCGACAGCGTCAAGACTGTCGATCCGATCTGGGACAGCATGCGCGAAGAAGCGCGCGCCGCTGCCGACCGTGACCCGGTCCTGGCTGCTTTCCTCTACTCGACGATCATCAACCATCGCTCGCTCGAAGAGTGCGTGATCTACCGGATCTGCGAGCGTCTCGATCATCCCGACATTCAGGCGATCCTGCTGCGCCAGACCTTCGACGAGATGCTGAACGACTGGCCCGAATGGGGTGCGACCCTCAGGGTCGACATCCAGGCCTTCTACGATCGCGACCCGGCCTGCCTGCGCTTTATGGAGCCGGTGCTCTACTTCAAGGGGTTCCAGGCGATCCAGACGCATAGGGTGGCTCACTGGGCCCTCAACCGCGGTCGCCGCGACTTCGCGCTCTATCTGCAGAGCCGCGCCTCCAGCGTGTTCCAGACAGACATCAATCCGGCCGCGCGGGTGGGCAAGGGCATCTTCCTCGATCATGCCACCGGCCTTGTCGTCGGCGAAACCGCTGTGATCGGCGACAACGTCTCGATCCTGCATGGCGTCACCCTCGGCGGCACCGGCAAGGAAGGCAGCGACCGCCATCCGAAGATCGGCAATGGCGTCCTGATCGGGGCCGGCGCCAAGATCCTTGGAAACATCCATATCGGCCAGTGCTCGCGCATTGCCGCAGGCTCCGTCGTGCTCAAGGAAGTGCCGCCCAACACCACAGTTGCCGGCGTGCCTGCCAAGGTTGTCGGAACTGCCGGCTGCTCCGAGCCGTCGCGCATCATGGATCAGATCGTCGGCGCTGGAATTTAACCCATCCGGGCATCCATTGCCTCGGCGGGAAGGCGGCTGCATGGCCGCCTTCGTCTTTACATCGCCGCTTTTCCCATGCAACAACCCGCCCCCGAATAACGCTTACGGAGATCAATCGTGAAGCCTGACGAAATCAAGAAGCTCGACGCCTATTTCAAACGCAGCCTGAACCCGCAGATGACCGTCAAGGCCCGTCCGCGCAAGGACGACTCGGCCGAAGTCTACCTCGGCGAAGAATTTCTCGGCCTCGTCTATGTCGATGACGAGGACGGCGACCGCTCCTACAATTTCTCGATGGCCATTCTCGAAGTCGATCTCTAGCTCTTCCTGCAGCCGGCCGCATCGGCGGCTGGTTGCCGCCGGTCGCTGGCCACGAACGCCGGAGATCCGCAGGGCCCAGCTGCGCCCTTCAATATATGTGAGCAGGACCGCACTGATGTCGATACGTGCATTTTTGTCGCATGGGCCGCATGAAATATACAACTGAAGGTGATTGTGCAGCGCACAATTTCCTTGACTATTTTTGCGCGGCACCTAGATTTTCCCCTTGAAACTCAGGGATGGAGGATCCGATGCTGAATTCAAAAGACCACGATAATCATGGCGCAGACGTCATCGATATCGCGTTGAAGAACTATCTTGAAGCGGCCAAGGGTGTGCAGGCGATTGCCACCGAGGCGGCTGGCTACTCGAAGAAGTCGATCGACGACGCGGTCTCCCATGTCGGCACCCTGTCCGGCGCCAAAAGCTTCGAGGCCGCTCTCGAGCTACAGAGCAACTTCGCCAAATCCTACTACGAGAACTTTGTCGCGGAAGCCACGAAGATAGGGGAAATGTACACCGAGTTCGCCCTGTCGCTCTACAAGCCGGACAAGCCGAGGGCAGACGGCGGCGTCAGGGATTCCGTGTCCGAGGCCGCTTGATCTTCGAGGTGACGAGGACCACATAGAGCTTTGCATGAGACCGGCTGCGCCTCGCACGCCGGTCTCATGCGTTTCTGTCGCCGTTCTCCGGGCTTTCTCTCGACTTTTTTCGACGAGGCAAGCTTCAGACACGAATTGTGATTGCAGTGTTGAGCGGGGGGCTTAAAATCCCGGCGATATGAACTAAGTTAGGGTTTCGGATATTCGGCCGCTGCTTTGGAAACGAACCGATGGACCGAATGCTTTGAGGAATGAATGACGATGATCGCCAAGCCGATCCGGATGCAAAAGGAAGGCGAAGGGAGCGGGGGCAACGGTAATCGCGAAACCTCGGTCATTACGCGCACGAAAGCCAAGACGAAGAAGCCTAACCTCTACCGCGTTTTGATTTTGAACGATGACTACACACCAATGGAATTCGTGATCCACATCCTGGAGCGTTTCTTCCAGAAGGACCGCGAGGGAGCCACCCGTATTATGTTGCTCGTTCATAATCACGGCGTGGGCGAATGTGGAATATTTACATATGAAGTAGCCGAGACCAAGGTGAGCCAAGTGATGGACTTCGCAAGGCAACACCAGCATCCGCTGCAATGTGTTATGGAAAAGAAGTGAGGATCTGACGTGCCAACATTTTCGCCTAGTCTGGAGAAGGCACTGCATCAGGCACTGACATACGCGAACGAGCGGCATCACGAATATGCCACACTCGAACATCTGCTGTTGGCGTTGGTTGACGACGCAGATGCAGCGGCTGTCATGGGCGCCTGCAATGTCGATCTCGATTCGCTTCGCAAGACGCTGATCGAATATGTCGACAATGAACTTTCGAACCTGATCACCGGGTATGACGAGGATAGCAAGCCGACATCCGGCTTCCAGCGCGTCATCCAGCGGGCGGTCATCCATGTGCAATCGTCCGGCCGCGAGGAAGTGACGGGCGCCAACGTGCTCGTCGCCATCTTTGCCGAGCGCGAGAGCCATGCCGCCTATTTCCTGCAGGAGCAGGAAATGACCCGCTACGACGCGGTCAACTACATCTCGCACGGCATCGGCAAGCGCCCCGGCTCCTCGCAGGTCCGGTCGCCACGCGGCGTCGAGGATGGCGAACCCGAAAGCAAGCCGACCTCCCGCGGCGAGCAGGAGGAAGGTGGGTCCAAGAAGGCGCAGGATGCGCTGAAGGCCTATTGCGTCAACCTCAACGAGAAGGCCAAGACCGGCAAGATCGATCCGCTGATCGGCCGTCACTCCGAGGTCAACCGGACCATCCAGGTCCTGTGCCGCCGCTCGAAGAACAACCCGCTCTATGTCGGTGACCCAGGCGTCGGCAAGACGGCGATCGCCGAAGGCCTCGCCAAGCGCATCGTCGAAGGCAAGGTGCCGGAAGCGCTGCAGGACGCGACGATCTTCTCGCTCGACATGGGCACGCTGCTGGCCGGCACCCGTTATCGTGGTGACTTCGAGGAACGCCTGAAGCAGGTCGTCAAGGAACTCGAGGAATATCCGGGCTCCGTTCTGTTCATCGACGAAATCCACACCGTCATCGGTGCCGGTGCGACGTCGGGCGGCGCGATGGATGCATCGAACCTCCTGAAGCCGGCTCTGTCTTCCGGTGCGATCCGCTGCATCGGCTCGACGACCTACAAGGAATACCGTCAGTTCTTCGAGAAGGACCGGGCACTCGTACGCCGCTTCCAGAAGATCGACGTGGTCGAACCGTCGATCGAGGATGCCATCGAGATCATGAAGGGCCTGAAGCCCTATTTCGAAGAGTATCACCACCTTCGTTATTCCAACGAGGCGATCAAGTCCGCTGTCGAACTCTCGGCCCGCTACCTCTCTGACCGCAAGCTGCCGGACAAGGCGATCGACGTGATTGACGAGACCGGGGCTGCCCAGATGCTGCTGCCGCCGTCTAAGCGTCGCAAGTTGATCACCGAGAAGGAAATCGAAGCGACGATCGCAACGATGGCCCGTATCCCGCCGAAGTCGGTCTCGAAGGACGACGAGCTCGTGCTCGCCAACCTGGAAAAGGACCTCCGCTCGGTTGTCTACGGCCAGGATCCTGCCATCGAAGCCCTGTCGACAGCGATCAAGCTCGCCCGTGCGGGCCTGCGCGAACCGGACAAGCCAATCGGCTCCTACGTCTTCTCGGGCCCGACGGGCGTCGGCAAGACGGAAGTCGCCAAGCAGCTTGCCTCGTCGCTCGGCGTCGAACTGCTGCGCTTCGACATGTCGGAATACATGGAACGCCACACGGTCTCGCGACTGCTCGGCGCACCTCCCGGCTATGTCGGCTTCGACCAGGGCGGCCTGCTCACCGATGGTGTCGACCAGCATCCGCATTGCGTCGTGCTGCTCGATGAAATCGAAAAAGCCCATCCGGACATCTTCAACATTCTGTTGCAGGTGATGGACCACGGCTCGCTGACGGACCACAATGGCAAGAAGATCGACTTCCGCAACGTCATCCTGATCATGACGACCAATGCGGGCGCATCGGAAATGGCCAAGGCCGCGATCGGCTTCGGCTCGGCCAAGCGGACGGGCGAAGACGAGGAAGCCCTCAACAGGCTTTTCACGCCGGAGTTTCGCAACCGCCTCGACGCGATCATTCCCTTCGCGGCGCTGCCGAACAAGGTCATCTACAAGGTGGTGCAGAAGTTCATCATGCAGCTGGAAGCTCAGCTGTCTGAGCGCAACATCACCTTCGACCTGCATGACGATGCGACCAACTGGCTGGCTGAAAACGGCTACGATGAAAAGATGGGTGCCCGTCCGCTCGGACGCGTCATCCAGGAAAACATCAAGAAGCCGCTGGCCAACGAGATCCTCTTCGGCAAGCTGAAGAAGGGCGGTATCGTCAACGTCACGGTCGGTCCGAAGGAAGACGGCAAGCCGGGCATCCTGCTCGAATGCATCGCCGAGACGGCGCGCATCAAGCCGAAGCCGGAAGCCGAAGTTGTCGATCCGACGATCGAGGTGGACGACGGCGACGTGGTGATTGCCGAGAACGTCGAGAACTCGGACATCACCAGCGGCCCGAAGCCAACGCCCAAGAAGGTCAAGGCCACGGTGGGCGGCGACGAAGAGGCAAAACCGGCCCGAAAGAACTCGGTGCCAAAGGTGCCGCGCAAGAAGTAAACGACGAAATGCCGGGCCAAAAGCCCGGCATTTTTTTCGAATGTCCCACCGCGTTCAGCGCTTTGGCGCATCCTGCCAATGCCTTGATATTCAGTGGCAAGGCACCAAAAAGGGCCTTCTGAGGCCGGAGCCTTAGACACGCCAAAGGCCTCTGGTGGACCGATATTTCCTTGACCATCGACGTCATTTTCCCGACGGCTGAAAATTCTTCTTTCCATCAGCCAGGAATAGGAATATATTCCATAGGTCCCACAGCGGCTGTCAGGCGTGGCAGTTTCGGTGGGGCCGGTTTGGGGGTGGGGCAAGACGCAGGCCTCGTTTCCGACCGCAGATACCGTCTCCTCCGGGGGGGACAGCGGCGAATGGGCCGTGATGAACCCCTTGTGCATGCACGCCCCCGTCAGCGGTCGAATGGGATCGCTGACGGGGGCGGAAGGACTGCTCTACCGGATACTAACCGGGTAGCAGGCGCTGAGAGGTGTCACCTATAGACTATCAAACCCTATGCGAGACAGCTTTCAGCGTCCGTTCCGGTTTCCTGCGCGATCCCACCGATGGTTTCATCGCGTAACTGTTTTGCCGTTTTCCCATCATCCAGCGCACTGCCGGTGGCACTCACGACCTCCCGAGGCTACGCCATGTCCAGCAGCAACGCCCGGTGGTCGGAGACCTCGGGCTGTTCGACCACCTCGAAGCGGCGAACATCGACCTCCGGGGACACCAGCAGGTAGTCTGCGAAGCGGCCACTCTTTGGATAGTAGGAGGTTCGGGTGTCGCTGTGGCCACGCGTGGTCACGAGGTCGGTGAGGCCGAGGCGGCCCAGTGTCTCGAGGGTGCGGCTGTCCGGCAAAATGTTGAAATCGCCGCAGGCGACCACCCGCTCGCCGGGGTACCAGACCTGCTCGATCAGGCTGGCAAAGGCTGCAGCCTGAGCGTCGCGGGCCGGCGTGTCGACTTTTCCCGCGGGATCCCGAAGGCCGTGCATCTGGGCGATGGTCACCGTGAAAGCGTCGGCATAGCTGAAAAGGCGCAGGCAGTGAGCGTTACGGGAGCGCGGATGCGAACCCCAGCCGTTCGGCGAGAAGCTGCCGTGGACGAAGCCGGTGGCCTGGCCGATGACTGCCATGGATCGCCGCACGAAAGTAGCGAGCCCGAATTCGGCGGAGACGCGCAGATCACCGTCGAACAGGGTGCCCTGTGCGGTCGGATGGAAGACCGCATCGTGGCCGGGAAGGGCGGTGCGGACCTCGTCGTAGAGATGAGCGCGTTGCGGCAATTCGACGTCCCGGTCGCGATAGACCAGCCAACCCGGTGAGCCCTCCGGTGCCCGCACGACCTCTTGCAGACAGAGCACGTCGGGATCGGCGCCGCTGAGATAGGCGATGAGCTCCGGATGCAGGCGACCGCCCCAGGCGTTCAAAGACAGCACGCGGATCACCATGCGCTTCTCCGCCGACGTCGCGCTGCGACGGGCTGACGCCTGCGCGACGCCCTCTACAGCTCGGACTTGATATCGCCCATGCGGTTGCCGGCATCGAGCCCGGCGATCTTGTAGGCTTCGGCGAGCGTCGGGTAGTTGAAGGTGTTCTCGACGAAATATTCGACTGTCCCCTTCAGGTTGAGGACGGCCTGGCCGATATGGACCAGCTCGGTGGCACCTTCGCCGACGATGTGGACGCCGAGCAGGCGGCGGGTCTTCAGCGAGAAGATCATCTTCAACAGGCCGGTGTCGAGCCCCATGATGTGGCCGCGCGAGGTCTCGCGGAAACGGGCGATGCCGCATTCGTAAGGGATGCCGCGTTCCTTGACCTCTTCCTCGGTCAGACCGCAGGTGGAGATCTCGGGCACGGCATAGATGCCGTAGGGGAAATATTTCTGCGGTTCCTTGGCGATGGCGCCGACGGCGACGCGGGCGGCGATGCGGCCCTGCTCCATCGAGGTCGAGGCAAGGCTCGGGAAGCCTATGACGTCGCCGGCGGCGAAGATATGCGGCACGCTGGTGGCGAAGGTTTCCGGGTTGACGGTGAGGCGGCCACGGCTGTCAGCCTCGAGGCCGGCGGCTGGAAGGTTGAGGTCGTCGGTGGCGCCCATGCGGCCGGCGGCGAACAGCACCATGTCGGTGACGATGCGGCGGCCGCTGTCGAGCGTGACTTCGACCTTGCCGTTCTCCAGCCGCGTCACCTTGTCGGCCTTCTGGCCGAGCAGCAGCTTCATGTTGCGGTCGCGCAGCTGATAGGTGAAATCCTCGACGATTTCCCGGTCGATGAAGTCAAGCATGGTCGATTTCGGATCGAGCAGCGTCACCTGGGTGTCGAGCGAGGAGAAGATCGTCGCATATTCGATGCCGATGACGCCGGCACCGATCACGACCATGGAGCGCGGCAGGGTGTCCATCTCGATGATTTCGTCGCTGTCGAGCACGGTCGCGTGGTCGAACGGCATGTAGCTCGGGCGGAAGGGTTTCGTGCCAACGGCCAGCAGGAAGGCATTGCCGGTGACGCGGACGATCTCGCCGTCTTCCTTGGTAACCTCCAGCGTGCGCGGATCGATGAAGCTCGCGGTGCCGCGCATGTGGCTGACATGGTTGCGGGAGAACTGGTGCTCGAGCACCTCGACCTCGTGGTCGAGGGTGATCAGCAGGCGACGGCGCAGGTCCTCGGCGCTGATCTGCTGCTTGACACGGTAGGCGCGGCCGTAGAAGCCGCGTTCGCGCCAGCCGGAGAGGTTGAGCGCGGTTTCGCGCAACGTCTTGGAGGGGATAGTGCCGGTGTGGACGGAGACGCCGCCGACGCGCTTGCCCCGCTCGATGACCAGGACCGTCTTACCGAGCTTGGCGGCCTGAATGGCGCCCCTGCGGCCTGCCGGCCCGCTGCCGACAACGATGAGATCGTACTGGTACATCTGAGGCTCCGCTGGATAGACGAGAATCACTGCTGCGCCGCAACAATAGGCGCAATTCATCGGTAGCGGAGCAATGTTACAGATTGTCTAACGGCGGACAATCAGGAATTCGTCAGACCCAGCCATGGCTCGAGCTTTTCGAAGGTCTCGTCCATCGGATAGGCGGCGCTGATCGGCAGCGAGATATGGCCGTAGAAGATGGACATCTGGGCTTCCGCAGTCCTCTCGCTGCGCTTGTCGATGGCGGCCAGATAAAGAGCGGTCGCGAGGCCCGTACGGTCGGCGCCCGCCTGGCAGTGGATCAGCAGCGGTTTTGGTGCGTCGCGCATAAGCTGCACCAGGTCGGCGGCCCGCTCCTGCGTCAGTTCGTGCCGTGACGACATGCGGAAATCAATGTGGTTGATGCCGAGTTCCTTCGCTTCGGCGACCTCCGCGTCGTACCAGCCATGGCCGCTGTTCTCGCCGCGCAGGTTGATGATCGTCCGGATGCCATACTGCTTTTGAAGCGTGGCGATGGTCGCTGCAGATGGCTGCGACGAGCGATAGAGCTCGCCCGCTATGACCGGATAGAAATTGGTGGTGAGGACCATGTGGACGTAGAAGCCACCAACCACCGCCAAGGCGGGCAAGATACCAAAAATGAAAAATCCCCGGGCTACACGGCGCAGGGATGGAAAGCGGCGCAAGCGGGCTGCTGTCTGCATGGTATCTCCGGGGCCAGCCGAAGTGGCAGGCGCGCTTGGAACGATCGATTTCGGCGAGCCGTGCGGCACCGAAATGCCATCGTCACGACCGACGTCGTTCTGCCATTTCAGGCTGACAGCCAGCTGAAGAGATTGTGAAGAATTCTTGACGGAGATGCGCCTGATCGGCGTGCCGCAGAAAGCCCTAAGAGGGGCGGCGGCCCCGAAGGATCAGCTCAGGGCGGATGTCACGGTGTCAGATCAGCCGCAAGCCCTTAAAGCTTGCATGGCCGTCTTTGCCGATGATGATGTGATCGTGGACGACGATACCGAGCGGCCTTGCCGTATCGACGATGGTCTTGGTCATGTCGATGTCGGCGCGCGACGGGGTGGGGTCGCCGGAGGGGTGGTTATGGACGAGGATGATCGCGGTGGCCGAGAGCTCCAGCGCCCGTTTCACCACCTCGCGCGGATAGACCGGCGTGTGGTCGACCGTGCCGCGTCCCTGCACCTCGTCGGCGATCAGGGTGTTCCGCTTGTCGAGGAACAGGATGCGGAACTGCTCGCGCTGTTCATAGGCCATGGCGCTATGGCAATAGTCGATGACAGCGGACCAGGAAGCCAGCACCTGCTTGCCGCGAATATCGCTCTTCAGCATCCGCTGGGCGACCGAGGCCATCAGCTTCAGGTCGAGGGCCACGGCCTCGCCGACGCCCTTGACCTCCTGCAAGAGCGCCGTCGGAGCGCCCATGACGCCGCCGAGGGTCTGGAAACGGTCGATCAGCGCCTTGGCGATCGGCTTGGTGTCGCGGCGCGGGATCAGGCGGAACAGCAGCAGCTCGAGGATCTCGTAGTCGGCAAGGGCCGCGTCGCCGTTTTCCCGAAAGCGCGTCCTCAGCCGCTCGCGGTGGCCATGGACATGGGCCATCGGATCGATCTTCTTGAGATCGATCCGCTTGGGCATGTCGCCGCCCTTGGCCGGTTGTTCGGCAAAGAACATCCGCTCGTCATAAAGCCCCGGCTCGAGTTCGCCCGGCAATGCATCGGCACCCGGATTTGTCTCGCCAAGTCCATTGTCCAGACCGGGGCGCTTGGCCATGGTTCACCCTTGATAAGGAGGAAGGCCCGGCCGATCGAGCCCGGCGGGCGACAGCGTAAAGATCTCGCAGCCGGTCGTGGTGACGCCGACGGTGTGTTCGTACTGCGCCGACAGCGACCGGTCGCGGGTCACCGCCGTCCAGCCATCGGCCAGCACCTTGACGTGCGGCTTGCCGAGATTGATCATCGGCTCGATGGTAAAGATCATGCCCTCGCGGATTTCCGGGCCATCGCTGGCGCGGCCGTAGTGCAGGATGTTGGGCGAATCGTGAAACAGGCTGCCGACGCCGTGGCCACAGAAATCCCGCACCACCGAGCAGCGTTCCGCCTCGGCATAGGTCTGGATTGCCTCGCCGATGGCACCGATGCGCGCACCCGGCTTGACGGCGGCGATGCCGAGCATCAGCGATTGGTAGGTGACTTCAAGCAGCCGCTCGGCCGCCCGCTTCAGGGGGCCGACGGGATACATACGGCTGGAATCCCCATGCCAGCCATCCAGCACATAGGTGACGTCGATATTGACGATATCGCCCTCGCGCAGTCCCTTGTCGTTGGGAATGCCGTGGCAGACAACATGGTTGATGGAGGTGCAGCTCGATTTCGTGTAGCCGCGATAGTTCAGCGTTGCCGGATAGGCCCCGTGATCCATGCCGAATTCGAAGATGAAGCGGTCGAGCACGTCGGTGGCGACACCGGGCACGACGAGGGCCGCGACTTCGTCCAGGCAGCGCGCCGTGAGCTGGCAGGCCTTGCGCATGCCGGCGAAAGCGTCGTCCCCGTAAAGGCGGATTGCCCCCGTGTTCTTGGGCGACGCCGTCGCTGCTTCGATGTAGTTCACCATGATCTGCCTTCAGTCCAAGATTGTCGTTCGCGTTTGTAATGCAGCTATGCCGGGTTCGTCTATCGGGATCAATCCTGCCGCCGTTATTTCAAGCGGTGATATCAGGCATTTCAAGGCAAAAGCCTCTACGCCGCGCCGCTGTGCCCGGGCAAAGGCAAGTGCATAGCCCGGATCGAGATCGCCGCAGATGCGCAGGCTGCTGCAATCGTCGCGCTGGACGATGTAGAGCATCACCGCGCGGTGACCTCGTTCCGCCATGTCGCCGAGTTCTTCCAGATGTTTGGCGCCGCGCAAGGTCACCGTATCGGGAAATTCGGCAAGCCCCGGCGTCCGGGTGAAATGCACGTTCTTGACCTCGACATAGGTGGTGGGTTTGGAAGGGTCGGTCAAGAGCAGGTCGATGCGCGAATTTCGACCGTATTTCTGCTCGCGCTTGAGCCCGGCATAACCCGCGAGGTCCTTGACCCGGCCAGCCAGGATGGCCTCCTCGGCAAGCCGGTTGGGCATGGCGGTGTTGACGCCGACCAGCGTCCCGTCCGCTTCGATCAATTCGAAGACGTGGCGGTACTTGCGCGTCGGGCTATCGTGCTCCGACAGCCAGATGCGCGCCCCCGGCGTCGTCAGCCCGCGCATTGAGCCGGTGTTCGGGCAGAAGCCGGTGACAAAGGCCGCCGCTCTCCAGTTCGGCATCGAACAGGAAGCGCTTGTAGCGGGCGACCAGGCGGGCGGGCACCAAGGGACGTTCGAACTGCATGGGTGCTCGCTGCAATGAAAAGGCTCTGTCAGGCCTGCATCACGAAGGAACCGGGGGCGTCCTCGATCGGGCTCAACGCATCTCCGCCGGGCTTGCGAGGCGCAACCCGCGTGGCATCGCGCGCCTCGATCCAGGCCTGCCAGTGCGGCCACCAGGAGCCGGGGGTTTCGGTGGCAGCGGCAAGCCAGGCATCGTAATCCTCGGTGTCGGGTCCGTTCGACCAGAACTGGTACTTGCGCCTCGAAGGCGGGTTGACGATGCCTGAAATATGGCCCGAGCCCGCGACCACGAAGTTGACTTCGCCGCCGAACAATCTTGCCCCCTCGAACACCGAGCGGGCCGGCGCGATGTGGTCGTCGCGGGTGGCAAGGTCGTAGACAGGGACGGTTATGTCCTTCAGCGACAAGGTCTCGCCGTCGAGCACCATGCTACCCTCGCTGAGCGCATTCTCGAGGTAGCAGCTGCGAAGGTAGAAAAGGTGGTTGGCCGCCGACATGCGGGTCGAATCGGCATTCCAGTAGAGCAGGTCGAAGGGCAGGGGTTCCTGGCCCTTCAGGTAGTTGTTGACGAAATAGGGCCAGATCAGTTCCGAGGCGCGCAGCATGTTGAAGGCGGTCGCCATCTTCGAGCCATCGAGATAACCCTTGCTGCCCATCTGCCTTTCCAGCGCCTGCAACTGGGCCTCGTCGATGAACACCTTGAGATCGCCGGCATGGGTGAAGTCGACCTGCGACGTCAGCAGCGTCAGCGATTTGACGCGGGCAATGCCCTTGGCCGCATGCAAAGCCAGCGCCGCCGACATCAGCGTCCCGCCGACGCAATAGCCGATGGCGTTGACGTCGCGCTCGCCTGTCGCCGTCTCGATGGTGTCGAGCGCCAGGTCGATGCCGTCATGGATATAGGCGTTCCAGTCCTTCTCCGCATGCCGTGCATCCGGATTGACCCAGGAGATGACGAACACGCTGTGTCCCTGGTCGACGCACCATTTGATGAAGGATTTTTCCGGATTGAGGTCGAGGATGTAGAACTTGTTGATCCAGGGCGGGCAGATCAAAAGCGGTCGCTTGAGGACGCTGTCGGTGGCGGCATCGTATTGGATGATCTGGCATATGTCGCTCTTAGCCACCACCTTTCCCGGTGTCATCGCCAGATTTCGGCCGAGCGCGAACTGGCTCATGTCCGTCTGCCGCAGCTTCAGCTCGCCGCCGCCGGCGCCGATGTCCTCGGCCAGCATCTTCATGCCGCGTACCAGGTTTTCGGCGTTGGTCTCCACCGTCTCGCGATAGAGCTGCGGGTTGGTGACGATGAAGTTGGCCGGCGAGATCGCCGCCATGATCTGCCTGACGTAGAACGAGGCCTTGTGCCGCGTATGCGCATCCAGCCCATCCGCCTCGCTCACCAGCGTCTCCGCCCAGTCAGAAGTCAGCAGGTAGGTCTGGCGCAGGAAATCGAAGAAGGGATTGCTCTGCCAATCATCGCCTGAAAGCCGCTTGTCCTTGATAGGCGCTTGCGGTGGCGGCGTCTCGTTGGGATTTGACAGCCGCTGCATCGACTGCGTCCAGAGGCCGAAATAGCCGGACAGCAATCTCGTCTGCGCATCGAAGGCGCGCTGCGGGTCCGACAGCCAATAGTCCGAGACGCCCGACAGGGTCTTCACCATGTCGCTCATCGAATCATCCGCTTCGACCCTGTCGCCCCGCTCGCGCGGCGCCAGCCAGGCGGAGGCGGCCTTGCCGAGATTTTCCAGCGCCCGGGCGAAATTCATCGCCATCGCCTCGGCATCCCTTACCTTGTAGGGATCTGCCGACGCTGCGTCCTTATCTGAGGGCGGCGGCTTGCCCGCGCTATCGTCCCGTTTGCTGTCGCTCACGCGTCATTCTCCGGCGGCGGTGCTTGATCTCATTTCCGTTTGTACATCGGCGGGGAAATGGAATACAAGTTCCAATGACGAGCAGGCCTGCTCTTGCTTTGCCGCCGCGACGAATCTAACAGTCGCATCGGACAATGAAGACCAGGCGGTTAAACGATGATAGGCGGCGGCATAGTGGCAAGTTTCTACCGGTATTCCGTGGTCTGCGGTCTCATCGCGCTGACATTGACAGGCTGCAAGACGATCGCCGAAAAGCAGGCGGAAGACGCGCGCAAGCGTGCGGCCCCCACTGCCGTGGTGATGAAGTCGGCGAACGGTAAGCCCGTCGGCGAAACCGGCCAGCTCAACAAGAACGGCTTTCCTGACTTCAATACCCCGATTACGGCCGCGAACGTCCAGATCAGCGACGCGCAGGCGCTCGACATACGCAACCAGCTGACCGCGGCGGGTGCCGCACGCGATTCAGGCGCCCTGACCCAGGCGCAGTACGACGCCAAAGTCGCGGAGATGCGCAAACTGGCGGCCGAGCAGCAGCAGACCCTTTCCGATTTGCAGAACTAGCCTGGCATACCCGCCGCTCTGCACGCAAAGGGTTCAATTCAGCCGCGTTTCGATGTATCCTGCTGGTTTGAGACGGCAAATCGCCGGTTCTCGCCCAACATTCACCGCATCCCTCGCGTCAAACGAGAATACGGCACCGCGATTCCGAAGTTCGTATCGCGGTGGTCCGGCAAGCCCACGAACTTCGCCAATGCCTCGATCACCGCCGTCCCATGGGGAAAGAAATGGAAGAGTTTCATAAAGTCCGGCGCCTGCCGCCATACGTCTTCGAACAGGTCAACCGTTTGAAGGCCAGCGCGCGAGCGGGCGGCGCCGACATTATCGATCTCGGCATGGGCAACCCCGACCTTCCGACCCCGCAGTCGATCGTCGACAAGCTGTGCGAAGCCGTGCAGGACCCGCGCACCCATCGCTATTCCTCGTCGAAGGGCATTCCGGGCCTTCGTCGCGCCCAGGCCGGCTATTATGCCCGGCGCTTCGGCGTCAAGCTCAATCCCGACACGCAGGTCGTCGCCACGCTCGGCTCGAAAGAGGGCTTTGCCAACATGGCCCAGGCGATCACTGCGCCGGGCGACGTCATCCTCTGCCCGAACCCGACCTATCCGATCCATGCCTTCGGCTTCCTGATGGCCGGCGGCGTCATCCGCTCGATGTCGGTCGAGCCGGACGACAGCTTCTTTCCGCCGCTGGAGCGGGCCGTCAAGCACTCGATCCCGAAGCCGATCGCGCTGATTCTCAACTATCCGTCCAACCCGACCGCCTATGTCGCGACGCTGGATTTCTACAAGGACGTCATCGCCTTCGCCAAGAAACACGACATCATCGTGCTGTCGGATCTCGCCTATTCGGAAATCTACTTCGACGACAACGCCCCGCCGCCTTCGGTTCTCGAAGTGCCCGGCGCGATGGATGTCGCGGTCGAGTTCACCTCGATGTCGAAGACCTTCTCCATGCCCGGCTGGCGCATGGGCTTTGCCGTCGGCAACGAACGGCTGGTGGCAGCGCTGACGCGGGTGAAATCCTATCTCGACTACGGCGCGTTTACGCCGATCCAGGTCGCCGCCACCCACGCGCTGAACGGCGATGGCTCCGACATTGCCGAGGTGCGCTCGATCTACAAGCGCCGCCGCGACGTGCTGGTCGAGAGTTTCGGCAAGGCCGGCTTCGAAATCCCGCCGCCGGCAGCGACGATGTTCGCCTGGGCGAAGATTCCGGAGAAATTCCGCCATCTCGGATCGCTGGAATTCTCCAAGCTGCTGGTCGAGAAGGCCGACATCGCGGTTGCCCCCGGCATCGGCTTCGGCGAGATGGGCGACGATTACGTTCGCATCGCGCTTGTCGAGAACGAGCACCGCATCCGCCAGGCGGCGCGCAATCTGAAGCGCTTCCTGTCGACGGCCGACGAGACGATGCACAACGTCATCTCGCTCAACGCCCACCGCTAATTTCAAGGGCAGCCGCCAAGCGGCTGCCCACTTGCCAACTTAAAGGGCGGCCGTCACAAGCGGCTGCTTCTTTGCGAAAATATCAGGATCGATCATGGCAGATGCCCTCAAAATCGGCATTGCGGGCTTGGGCACCGTCGGTGCCTCGCTTGTCCGTATCATTCAGCAGCGCGGCGCGGAACTGGCTTCCACCTGCGGCCGGCCGATCACGATCGTCGCCGTATCGGCCCGCGACCGCAGCAAGGATCGCGGCATCGATCTTGCCGGCGTCGAATGGTTCGACGGACCGGTCGATCTCGCCCACAAGGCCGATATTGATGTCTTCGTCGAATTGATCGGCGGCTCCGAGGGCGCGGCAAACGCGTCGGTGCGGGCAGCCCTTGCCCGCGGCCTTCACGTCGTCACCGCCAACAAGGCGCTGCTCGCCTATCACGGCGTCGAATTCGCCGAGATCGCCGAGGAGAAGGGCACGCTGCTCAACTTCGAGGCGGCTGTCGCCGGCGGTATTCCGGTTATCAAGGCGCTGCGCGAGTCGCTCACCGGCAACACGATTTCGCGCATCTACGGCATCATGAACGGCACCTGCAACTACATCCTGACCCGGATGGAGAAGGAGGGCCTGTCCTTTGCCGACTGCCTGAAGGAAGCCCAGAGGCTCGGTTACGCCGAGGCCGACCCGGCCTTCGATATCGACGGCAACGACACCGCCCACAAGCTGGCGATCCTGACGACGCTCGCCTTCGGCAACCGGCTTGCCGCCGACGATATCTATCTCGAGGGCATCTCCAACATCTCGATCGAGGATATCAGGGCTGCCGCCGATCTCGGCTATCGCATCAAGCTGCTCGGCGTTGCCCAGCGCACCGAGACCGGCATCGAGCAGCGCGTCCATCCGACGATGGTGCCGCTCGATTCGGTCATCGCCCAGGTCGACGGCGTCACCAATGCGGTGGCGATCGAATCCGACATTCTCGGCGAACTGCTGATGGTTGGCCCCGGGGCCGGCGGCAATGCCACGGCATCGGCCGTGCTCGGCGATATCGCCGATATCGCCAAGAGCCAGCCGGGCGCCCAGCGGGTCCCCGTGCTCGGCCATCCGGCAAAATCGCTCGAGCCCTATCGCAAGGCACAGATGCAGAGCCACGAGGGCGGCTACTTCATCCGCCTTAGCGTACAGGACCGCACCGGCGTGTTCGCCAGCATCGCCGGTCGCATGGCGGAAAACCACATTTCGCTGGAATCGATCGTGCAGCGCTCGAAGCAGCACCTGTCGCCCTCCGACCAGCAGACGATCATCCTCGTCACCCATGCGACAACGGAGGATTCGGTGCGCAAGGCGGTGGAAGCGATCAAGTCCGACGGCTTTCTGGTCGGCGAGCCGCAGGTCATCCGCATAGAGCGGCCGAAGCACGAGCAATAGGACGCTGTCGCCGGATCGTGGAGACGCATCCGGCGTTTGCGACGATCTGCTCAGAAACCAGGCGAGGCCGACGCATGAGGCCCGGCCTGCCACCACAGACAGAACGGATCCGACCAAACTGATGGGACCGATCGAACCGGCAGACCCCGTACAGCGG
The DNA here is from genome assembly GCF_049472505.1 of Rhizobium sp. HT1-10. NCBI lineage: Bacteria > Pseudomonadati > Pseudomonadota > Alphaproteobacteria > Hyphomicrobiales > Rhizobiaceae > Rhizobium > Rhizobium sp. HT1-10. The sequence continues at coordinate 83,530 of NZ_JBCEBQ010000005.1, forward strand.
GCTTTCCTTGGCGTCGAGCGCTCGGCTGCCGGCAATCGCTGGGTGTCGCGGCTCGACCAGGCCGGGCAGAACCGCGCGCTGGCCATGGCCCAGACCCACGGCATGGCCGATCTCATCGCTCGCGTGCTGGCCGGTCGCGGCGTCGGTCTCGACGAGGCCATGGCCTTTCTCGATCCGACCATTCGCGGCCTGATGCCCGACCCGCACAAGCTTACCGACTGCGAGAAGGCGGCCGAGCGGCTGCTGCAGGCGGTGCGCAACGGCGAAAGCGTTGCGATCTTCGGCGATTACGACGTCGATGGCGCGGCGTCCTCGGCGCTGATGTACAAGTTCCTCAGTCACTTCGACGTGCCGGCGACGATCTATATCCCGGATCGCATCTTCGAGGGCTACGGCCCCAATCCGACCGCCATCAACCAGCTGATCGACAACGGCGCCAAGCTGATCGTCACCGTCGACTGCGGCTCGACCAGCTTCGAATCGCTGGATGCCGCCAAGGCGCGCGGCATCGACGTCGTCGTCATCGACCACCATCAGGTCGGAAACGCGCTGCCGCACTGCCATGCGCTGGTCAATCCCAATCGCGAGGACGACCTGTCGGGGCAGGGCCATCTCTGCGCGGCCGGCGTCGTCTTCCTCGTGCTGGTGGCGGCGCTCAGGCTGCTGCGCCAGGCGGGGGACCTGCGCGCCGGCAACATCGACCTGCTCGCCTGGCTCGACATCGTGGCGCTCGCCACCGTCTGCGACGTGGTGCCGCTGAAGGGGCTGAACCGCGCCTATGTCGTCAAGGGCCTGCTCGCCGCGCGCCACCAAGGCAATCCGGGCCTGGCGGCGCTATTCCGCAAGGCGGGCCTTGCCGGCCCCGTCACGCCCTATCACTTCGGCTTCATGATCGGCCCGCGCATCAATGCCGGCGGCCGGATCGGCGATGCAGGACTCGGTAGCCGGCTACTGACATTGACCGACACATCCGAAGCCGACGTCATTGCCGAGAAGCTCGACGAGCTGAACCGCGAGCGCCAGGCGATGGAAGCCGTCATGCTGAAGGAGGCGGAGGCCGAGGCGCTGGCCGAATACGGCAATGGCGAGGGCGCCGCCGTCATCGTCACGGCTCATGAGGGCTGGCATCCCGGCATCGTCGGGTTGATTTCGTCGCGGCTGAAGGACGCCTTCCGCCGGCCGGCCTTCGCCATCGCCTTCGATTCGCAGGGCAAGGGCACCGGCTCCGGCCGCTCGATCAGCGGTTTCGACATGGGCAAGATGGTGCGCGCGGCGGTCGACGCCGGGCTGCTGGTCAAGGGCGGCGGCCATGCCATGGCGGCGGGTCTGACGGTGGAGCGCGCCAATCTCGGCAAGCTCAGAACCTTCTTTGCCGAGCGGGCCGAAAAGCAGGTGTTCGGCCTCGTCGCCGATTCAACGCTGAAGATCGATGGCGCGCTCGGTGCCAGCGGTGCCACCGTCGAGCTGGTCGACCAGCTGGAGACGGCGGGGCCCTATGGTTCGGGCCATCCGCAGCCGATCTTCGCCATCCCCAGCCATCGGCTCCGCGATTCGCGCCTGGTCGGCCAGAACCACATCAAGGTGACGCTGGAGGCGATGGATGGCGGCCGGCTCGAAGGCATCGCCTTCCGCGCCGCCGAGACGCCGCTGGGCGACCTGCTGCTGGGCTCGCGCGGGGCGCAGCTGCATGTGGCGGGAACATTGGGTGCCGACCACTGGCAGGGCTCGCGCCGCGTCCAGCTCCGCGTCACCGACGCCGCCAAGGCATTGTAACGGGCAACGCGTTTCATGCGTCGCGTGGGATGGACGCGCGTACGTCCACCGCTTGTGCGGGCAGAGAAAAATCATCAAATTCAAGGGGAAGACGGTGGTACGCCCTAGGGGAGTCGAACCCCTCTTTACAGAATGAAAATCTGTCGTCCTAACCGATAGACGAAGGGCGCATACCGTGGCGCCCTTATAGTCAGGCCGTTCCGATCCCGCAAGCGGAAAATCGTCACAAATTCACAATGAAAAGCGGTTTTTCCACAGGCGCAGAACGCGGCCCCGATCAACGATGCCGGTGTGCTCTCGGAGAGCCTAACCGCTCTTGGTCGAACGGGAATTTACGGTTCTCATCGATGAACGGAGGGCGCAGGCTGGAAAGCAAAATGGTCATCCCGTAGCCGCCGCCTGGCAACAAACGCGGTAGAATTTCAGCGATGAAGGGGAAGAACAAGTGGTACGCCCTAGGGGAGTCGAACCCCTCTTTACAGAATGAAAATCTGTCGTCCTAACCGATAGACGAAGGGCGCATAACTTGTGGCGCCCTTATAGGGGCGTGTTTCAGATCCCGCAAGCGGTCATTTGGCTTTTTCGCGAAAAAAATCACAAGTCATATCGCATTTTTGTCATGGGGTGATTTACGGGCGTAAACAGCAGCTTGCGGCCGCTTTCGGATGTGTTCGCATGGGCCCGGGCACTGTTTTCCGGGCGAATGCTACTTCAGCGAGGCCGCCATTCCCGGGGTCAGGGTGACGCCCGGTGGCAAGGTCACGCCGGGCGGTAGCGTCAGCCCGGAGGAGGCCTGCGGCATCATCGCGTTCTGCGGTGTGCTCTGTCCGCCGGAGGCAAGGTTGCGCGCCATCATCAGCGATTCCTGGCTGGTGAGGTGGTGTCCCTTGCCGGGTGCCGGCAGGATGTGGGACGGCGTTGCGTCGGCCGTCGGTCTGCCGCCGCTGCCATAGGCCACCGTCGGGGCCGGAGGGGGTGGGCTTGCCGGGGGCATGCCCTGCGCGGCCTGGTTGGAGACCGGCATCGGCTGGGCCTGGTCGGCCATCGCGCCGGGAGGCAGGCTGTAGACATTGCGCAACGCCGGTGCTGCGTAGGCCGAGACCGGCGCCAGCGTCCCATCGGGATTGACGGCAATCGGCGCCGGGGCGGCATAGATGCTGGAGCGGTTGGCATTGACGCCGGTCGGCTGGGTGATGAGGCCGCCGATATTGGCGGGCGCCGGGGCGCCTGGTGGGGGCGTTTGCGGCGCATTGGGGTAGAGGCCGGTCGATGCCTGCTGCTGGGCGACAAGCTGCTGGCCCGATGCCGTGCGGACCTGTGGATCGCGATAGCCGCCGGGCTTCTGCGCCTGCGCCTGCGCCTTGGCGTTCATCTCTGCCGCCAGTTGTTCGGCGGGCGAGCGCATCACCACTTCGGGTGCCGGCTCCGCAGTCGATGCCGTCTGCTGTGCCTTGTCCTTGGCTGAGGTCATGCAGCCGGACAGCATCATGAGACAGGCGGTCGCTGTCACGGTCCTCGCCATGAAATGTCTGTCTGAAGTCGTCTGAAATCTGCCCAAAGAATCGGCCCCCGCGATAGCTCTCAAAAAGCACCGCTGTCCGGAGGGACGACGCCGTGATCCGCCGGCGGAAGAAAGACATGGCCGCGACGATTCGATGCGTGATGCTTCGAGTAGCCAGACCATGAACCGCGCTCCGGCGGATCGGCAAGGGCGAAAGCGGCTTGCAGGCAGGCATTCGTCTTTCCTGCAAGCCTCGGGAAAGCCTCGGCCTACCAGGCGCCGGTATTGGCCATCGAAGCCCAGGGCTCAGTGCTCGGCAGGTTGTCGCCCTTCTGCAGGATTTCGATGGAAATGCCATCCGGCGAACGGACGAAGGCCATGTGGCCGTCGCGGGGCGGGCGGTTGATGGCGATGCCGGCATCCATCAGTGTCTGGCACGTTTCATAGATATCGTCGACCTCATAGGCGAGATGGCCGAAGTTGCGGCCGCCGTCGTAGTCTTCGGTGTCCCAGTTGTAAGTGAGTTCGAGGGCCGGCGCCATGTGGGTTCGTGCATGGTCGATGTCGTCGCGGGCGGCGAGGAAGACCAGCGTGAAGCGGCCCTTCTCGTTCTCGTAGCGGCGAATCTCGGTCAGCCCGAACAGCGTCGTGTAGAAATGCAGCGAGGCGTCGAGATCTTTGACGCGGACCATGGTGTGGAGATAACGCATACTTTATCCTTCGTGATGTGATTGGGCTCATGCTTATCTGTGCGAACACCAGCCTCAGGCAAGTGTAGCTGGCGAAAACGGCGGCGGGAATAAACAAAACAGGACTTGTGCATTCCCGTTAGCAAGATGTTAATCTTGATTTCGAGAATCAGTTAACCGTAACAGCGTAACGTGTATCCAAGGGGCTGGCGAAGATGGGTGACAGGACTTCATCGACTGAGATTGCCGACTTTGAGGAGCTGGCGGGCGAAGCCGTCGATCTCATCGAGATCACTGGCCTCGTAAAGTGGTTCGACGTCGCCAAGGGCTTCGGTTTCATCATTCCCGACAACGGCATGCAGGACGTGCTGCTGCATGTCACCTGCCTGCGTCGTGACGGCTACCAGACCATCCTCGAAGGCACGCGCATCGTCGCTCTCATCCAGCGCCGCGAGCGCGGCTACCAGGCCTTCAAGATCCTGTCGATGGATCAGTCGACCGCCCTCCATCCCTCGCAGATGCCGGCCGCCCGCACCCATGTGCAGGTGACACCAACCAGCGGCCTCGAGCGCGCCATCGTGAAATGGTTCAACCGGACCAAGGGTTTCGGTTTCCTGACGCGGGGCGAGGGCACAGAGGACATCTTCGTGCACATGGAAACGCTGCGCCGCTTCGGCCTCACCGAGCTGCGTCCCGGTCAGGTGGTGCTGGTGCGCTTCGGACCTGGAGACAAGGGCATGATGGCAGCGGAAATCCACCCCGATACGCCAAGCCCGGTCGGCAGGTCGCACTGATGACATCAGGCATTGTCAAAATCGTCAAAAGCGCCGTCCTGGCGCTTTTTTTTGCTGCCAGCCTGATTGCTACGGCCTCGGCAGCAGATGCTGCGAAGACCGCGCCGCAGTTTTCCAGTGAAACGCTGACCATCGCCACGAAGAGCGGCGCCAGCCATCCGTTCACCGTCGAGCTCGCGCTCGACGGCGCCCAGCGCGAATACGGACTGATGTTCCGCACCCAGATGTCAGCCGATCACGGCATGCTGTTCGAATTCGACAAAGCCCAAAGGGTGCAGATGTGGATGGAAAACACCGTCCTGCCGCTCGACATGCTGTTTCTCGATGCCTCGGGCAAGGTGACCCATGTCGTCCAGAATGCCGTGCCCTATTCCCGCACGATCATCGATTCCGGTGGCCCGGTGAAATATGTCATCGAAGTCAACGCCGGCATCGTTCGCAAGCTCGGTCTTGCCGTCGGCGACAAGGCCACGAGCCCGACGATCGGGCAGCGCTGAGGGCGAATTGGGGACAGGAACGCTGCCAACGCCGGCCCGTGTGCCCTGGAGCAGGCGCAAAAAACTCTCCAAGGCATCTCCCTTTGTAAAGGGGAATCACGCGTCAGGCGATTGAACAGGCCGAACCGGGCAGATTGCGACAGGCGTCAGGGATTGAGATCGGCGATCTCGCCATGGCGCGCCAGCAGGCGCGGCGAGGTCATGTCGCCGGTTTCCTCGTCGACAATGACGGCATAGGCGGCAACGCCGACGAATCGTTCCGACATGGCTGCGGCAATCTTCTCGGCACTGGCGGCATTGGATGCCTGGCGCATCTCGCCCGGCGCCAGGCCATTGCGGACCTTCTTGTAAGGAATGATGATAAATTTTTCCGCCGCCATACTGCATGCCCTTTATTTGTTCTCAAAATGTTCTTGTTCGGCCCAGAAGTCAAGCCGCGGTTTGCTTCGGTCTTGGCCTCGGGCGAGAGAGCACGGATGATCGCGTGGTGAGCCCGGAGGTCCTAGCACACGCGTCGTCCGACACCGGGCCTTCGCCCCGTAGCACAGCCTCGGCTATGCCTCCGCAGCTTTGGTTTCCGGATGCTCCTTGCGGTCGGGGGCGATGCTGTGGCGGGCATAGAGGAAAATGACGAGCGCGATGAGCGCGACGCCGCCGTGGACCCAGTAGGCGAGCGCATAGCCTCCCTCCTTGGTGAGCCATCCGGCAACGACGTTGCTGAGCGACGCGCCGATCCCCTGGACGGTCATCACGGCGGCAAGGCCGACGTTGAAGCGGCCGCTGCCGGCAAGGATGCGTTCGGCGGCGATCGGCGTGGCGATGCCGATCAGGCCGGCGCCAATACCGTCGAGGATCTGGATGGGAAAGATCGCATCGAAATTATGAAAGCTGCCGGCGATGGCGCCGCGGATGGGAAGCGCGCAGAGCGCGATCACGAACACCGCGCCGAGGCCGAACCGACGGATCAGCCAGGGAGCGCTGAGGGCCATCAGGATCATCGACAGCTGTGACACGCCGGTGGTGATCGCCGTGGTGCGAAACGGCGTGCCGAGCTGCAGCGAGAAGTCCTGAGCGATCAGCCGGCTGATCGGCGCGTTGCCGAAATGGAAGACAAGCAAGGTGACGGCCAGGAGGATCAGGCCCTTGCTGCCGGCCAGCACCTTGAAGCCGGAGGGGGCGGTCGCGCCGTCGTCCTGCCCGAGGCCGCGCGCCACCTTGTCGTCGATCTTGCTGGGATCGATGGCGAGAACGGCGACGATGGTGGCAACCGCCGTGACGATCATCAGCGCGATGATGCCGGTAAGGCCGAAGTAGGTCGAGGCGGCATAGACGCCCGCCAGCGACACGACGTTGCCGGCGTGGTTCCAGAATTCATTGCGCGAGACCTGGCGGGAGAAGGCCCTCTGGCCGACGAGCCCGAGTGTCAGGCCCATCAGTGCCGGTCCGACCACGGCGCCGACAACCGCCGTTGCCGACTGCCCGCCGAACACCGAAAAATCGTCCGGGCTCACCAGCGTCCAGACGGCAGCAGCCGTGACAAGGATGACCGGCAGGATGATCAGCATCCGCTTGTGGGTCGAGGCATCGACCCAGGCGCCGAACAGCGGCGTCGTGATCATGCCAAGGACGCCGCCGATCGTGGCGATGAAGCCGAGGGTCATCGGCGTCCAGCCGTGCGTGGCGAGAAAACCGTCCAGGAAGGGACCCAGTCCGTCGCGGGCATCGGCCAGAAAGAAATTGACGAAAGCAAGGGCAACAAGCGTGCGGCCGGACAGGCCGGAAATCGAAGAGCGCTGCAAGCATACCTCCGGAAAGTCCGCGCGGCCGCTTCAGCCAATGCGCAACTGAACATCTATCAGATTGAAAACGAGTCCATATTCGCACTTGCTACTTCGGACTGCGCAACGCTTCAATACAAAAATGGTTCCGGGTCCCCCCAGGCCCATGCGCATCAGTCCGATGACAACCAGCTTGTGGACTATGCCAAAATCGACTTTTCTGCCATCTCAAGTTGATTTGAGTCATTGTAATGGCGAGCTTGCCAATGCGTAGTGCCGGGAGGAGGTGACGCGATGATGGGGTAGGGACGCAATATCGGGTTGGGCCCAAAAATGGGCCGCTTGCATCCGACCCTATGCGCTATGGGGAGAGGAAGAGTTAACAGCTTCATTATTTTTTAGGTAAAACCATGGGTAGCCATATTTCGCCACCGAACACAGGAAAAGACCAGGACCGCGCGCTGGATTGTCAGCGCGCGATGGAGGTCGCCTTCGCTCAGTTGCTCTCCGACGCTCTTGCTGCCGGATGGCGCGAGATGGAGATCGCGATCGTTCTTGCCGACATAGCCGACGATCACGTGCTCAAGCTCGCGAAAAAAACCAAATCGAAGGATTTCAACTGATCACGACTGCCCGGCGCTTGGGCGCGCCGGGCGGTAGATTTCAGCCTATTGCATCTGCGGCTTCTTCAGGAAGCTGCCGCGGTCGGCGGACTTGACGCGCAGCCATGCCTCGCGTCCGTCTCGCAGCACACGCATCGGGATCTCGGAGCCAGCTGGCCCGCTGTTCCAGACCTGGCGATAGAAGTCGGCCAACCCGTCGACCTCAGCATCGCGGATTTCAGAGATGACGTCGCCCGGCCTCAGGCCTGCTTCCGCCGCTGGACCGCCAGCCGTGACGTTCATCACCACCACTTCACCATTGTTCTCCGCCGAAAAGGCACCCAGCCATGGGCGTGGCGGCTTGTCGATCTGGCCGCGATTGAGCAGGTCATCGAGGATGGGCGCGAGAAGGTTGATCGGCACCACCATGTTGATATCGGCCACCCGGCCGCCCTGGCTCATCTGCAGCCGCAACGAGCCGACGCCCAGGAGCTTGCCGTTCTCGTCGATCAGGGCGGCACCGCCCCAGGAAGGATGCGCCGGCGAGATGAACAGCGCTTCGTCGAGCAGGTATTCCCAGTATCCGGCAAATTCCTGCTTGGCGACGATCTTGGAGGAGACGGCATTGCCGAGGCCGTCGACGAGCACCACGGCGTCGCCGAGCTCGGTAGCGGTCGCGTCGCCAAAGGGAATGGCCGGGGCATCGAGGGGCCCGAGCGCCTGGACCAGACCGAAGCCGGTTTCCTGGTCGAAGGCCAGCGCGTGGGCCGGTACCACCTTGCCGTCGCGGCGCGTCAGCCAGACTTCTTCTGCCTCGGTGATCAGGTAGCCGACGGTCAGCACGAGACCGTTGTCGCGGATGACCACGCCGCTGCCTTCGCGAATGGTGCCAAGCGTCGAGGCGGTGAAAGCGTCCTCGGGAATGCTCGAGCGGAGTGCGACGATCGATGGCAGGATTTTTTCGATTGGCATGGGTCTTCCTCGCGGCGTCAGTTCGGCGGAGGGCTGATAGCAGAGCGCTAGCCGCCCCAATCTCATCCTGAATAGGTATGAACGCGAGGCGCGCGGCGCAAGAGCGGGCTTGCGCAAATTGCAACGATTAATGCGGCGGAGCAATGGCTTGCGGTCTTTGATGACGAGACTTAGTGCCGCTGCGCCGCCATCTGTTGCAAGGTCGCGGTCAGTGCAACGGAATCATATGGCTTGGCGAAGAACACGCTGCGCCCCGGCAGGTGAAGTTCGCCGGCCCTGAAATGACCTGATGTAATGATGATGTCGATCGGCGGCCAGCGGTCGCGGATGGCGGCAGCCAGACGCATGCCGTTCATGCTTCCGGGCATGTCGATATCGGTAAAGACGATCCGGATGTCCGTGCGCGTTTCGAGGATATACACGGCTTCCGCCGCATCGGTCGCCTCGACGACTTCGAAGCCGGCGCGCTCGACGATATCGGCGGCCATCATTCGGAGCAACGGTTCATCCTCGACGACGAGGACGATCTCTTTGGCAGCGGGCGGGCTTTGTGTCATGCGTCAGCTCGCCCTTTGAAGCTGGGACAGCGCTGCAGTCATTTCGACCGAGTAGCCCAGGCTAGAGTAACTCTGCGTGACGCCGCCTGTTCCCATAAAACCGCGCTTGATCAGCTTCGAACCGAAGCCGCTGCGTTCCGGCTCGACGACCGGAGGTCCGCCGCGCTCCGTCCAGCGCAGCGTCAGCACACTGTCGTCGCCCTTGGCGGCCGCCTGCCATTCCACCACGACGCGCCCGCCCGGCTCGGAAAGGGCACCGTACTTGATGGCGTTGGTCATCAGCTCGTGGAACAACAGCGAGACCGACAGGGTACTGCGCGGCCCGAAGCTTATGGCCGGACCGATAGCGTCGATGCGTTCCAGGACCCCCAACGTGTCGGCGGTGCGGCGGAGGACGGTCCCGATGTCGGCGCCGTCGCCGTCCTGGGATAGCAGCGAATCATGGGCCGAACTCAAGGCATGCAGGCGACGCTCGAAGTTGCGGACATGCTCCTGCTCGACGATCGGCCGCAAGGTCTGCGAAGCGATTGCCTGCACCATGGCGAAGGTGTTCTTCAGGCGGTGGCCGATCTCGCGGTTCAGCATGTCCTGGTCGGCCTCGGCCTGCAGTCTGGCGATGGCAAGGTGCATCCGGTCGCCGAAGCTGCGGACGAGCGCGATCTCCTGGCTGGTCCAGTCATGGGGTCGATCATGATGGACGAAGACGACGAGATTGAACTGGCCATGATCGAAGATCGGCAGGTTGACCAGCACGCGGATGCCGATGTCAACAAGCGCCTGCGCCTTGTCCGCCGTGCGCGGGTCGTTGACGACGTCGGTGACGATAACCGTCTGGCCCGCCTTCAGCTCGTCGATATAGCTGCCGTAGTCACGGAAATGATGGAGGCCGACGAGGCTGGAGACACCGGGTGCCCGCCATTCCGGCTGCATCATCACGGTTTCGGCAATCGGGTCGACGATGCCGAAGCCGGCACGGCTGGCATCGAGCGCCTTGGCCATCAGGTCGGAGGCGGCGAGAGCCATGGATTCGACGTCGTCGAGATCCCTGAGGCGATCGCCGAGGTCGAGCAGGGCCTGGACGCGGGCAGCCTCGCGCTTCGATGTCGTGATGTCCTGGACCGTGCCGAACATGGTAATCGGCCTGCCGGAGGCATCGTGCTCGTAGCTCGCATGCCGGGCGATCCAGCGGATGCCGCGATTTGCGGTCTGGATACGGTATTCGACTTCGGTCGCGGCCCGGGCGTCGCGGCGCGTGGCGTTGTTGGAGTGGATATGGCGATCCTCCGGCACGATCAGCGCTTCCAGCTGCGAGGTCGGAATGAGGTCGGCCGGCGCGATGTCGAAGATGCGGCAGAACTCGTCGGAGCCGCGGATCATGTTGGTGGCGATGTCGATTTCAAAGGTGCCGATCCGGCCTGCCTTCTGCGCCGCCACGGTCTTGTTGGCGTTGAACCGAATGCTGGCCGCGAGGCGCTTCTGGCGCTGGAACAATTCGTCCTTGCGCTGGGATACGCGGCGCGTCTCCATCAGCGCCACGACCTGACGCGACAGGGCCTGCAGCACTTTGCGCTGGTTGTCGTCAAGGCCTTGCGGCCGCGGGACAGTATCGATGACGCAGAGCGTGCCGATGACGGTGCCGTCGGGGACGACGAGCGGGGCGCCGGCATAGAAGCGGATATGCGGCGCTTCGGTCACCAACGTGTTGTTGCGCGTGCGGACATCGGCGGTGAGGTCGGGGATGATCAGGAGTTCGTTCATTGCGAGCGCGTGCGAGCAGACCGACTGGGCGATCGGTGTCTCGCAAGCCTCGAAGCCGATACGCGCCTTGAACCATTGCCTCTCCGTCTCGACAAGGCTCACCAGGGATACCGGCGTGCAGCACACCGTAGATGCGATCAGCACGATGTCGTCGAATTCGGGTTCCGGCGCGGTATCGAGGATATCATAGGCTTCCAGCGCTTCGAGGCGACGCAGGTGGTCCAGGTCGGCCGAATCGAAAGGCGTTGGGATCAAGTCATCGGACATCATGCCTGGACAAGGTCCCATTGTCTTAGACGGTCGAACCGCGAGGCGCGGGAGAGGCGTGTCGGCAACGGAGTTGCCAGGCAGTTCTTACACATCAATGATTATCCGCAGAAGCGTCGATTGACCTCAAGGGCCGCTTGGTGTTGATTGCGCGAACATACTCACGTCAGTTCGTTACCGCACGGAACGGACGACGAGTCAAATAGATAGCGGTCTGGGCGGTGTTTTTCGGCCTGCGACTTTGGCTATGATCATCAGGCGGAGATTGGCTTATGAGCGACGCACCGACGAAACGACCGACCGCCATCACCAAGATCGATGCGACCAACGAGGCTGCCTACCAGCTGATCGATGCGCGCGATAGCGCCCGGGAAGCCAAGACCACGCGGCTGCGCGCCTTGCGCCTTGCCAAGGAAGAGGCAGATGCCAAGGCCGCCGCCGAGGCTCCGCCGAAGAAAAAGGCGACCCGCAAGAAGGTGGCCGAGTAATCTTGCGCAACGGCGCCCATCCGCCACCGCCTCAGGAAGGGCGATGTACAGCCATGTGATCCACCGCGTCGGCGCTGCGTAAAGGGCCGGCCGCGCGGTTGGGTTTCGACACAGCCGGCGGGCACAGATATTGGATCGACGGACAGGAGATACAGACATGCGGGCAACGCCAAAGATGCAGCGCAGCCTGCGATGATGTCTGCCGTATCGCTTACCTGGGGCATCGCCGCGCTGACGGCGCTTGGTGTCATCACGCGTCCGTTCCGCTGGCCGGAAGCTATCTGGGCAGTGGCCGGCGCGGTGCTGCTGGTTGGCTTGGGGCTGCTGTCGCTGCCGGAGGCCTGGATCGGCGTAGGCAAGGGGCTCGACGTCTATCTGTTCCTGATCGGCATGATGCTGCTCTCCGAGCTTGCCCGCAGTGAAGGCCTGTTCGACTGGCTGGCAGCGATCGCCACCAGCCGCGCCAAGGGATCGCCGATCCGGCTATTCACGCTGATCTATGTCGTCGGCACCGTGGTCACCGTCTTTCTTTCCAACGATGCGACGGCGGTGGTGCTGACACCGGCCGTCTACGCCGCTGCCAAGGCCGCCAAGGTCAAGGAGCCGCTCCCCTATCTGCTGATCTGCGCCTTCATCGCCAATGCCGCGAGCTTCGTGCTGCCGATCTCCAATCCGGCCAACCTGGTGATCTTCGGCGGCGGTCATATGCCACCGCTCGGGCGCTGGATGGCGACGTTTGCGGTGCCGTCGGTCGTCGCCGTCATCTCGACCTACGTGCTCCTTTACCTCACCCAGCGCCGGGTGCTGGCGGCAGACAGCGTCGCCTCCGACGTAGCGTCGCCGCATCTGTCCGGCACGGCAAAGCTCGCCGGTGCCGGCCTCGTCGTGACAGCGGTGATTCTGATCGGCGCTTCGGCGCTCGGGCTCGATCTCGGGCTGCCGACCTTCGTGTGCGGCCTGGTGACGGCGGCATTGATCGTCGTGGTCGGTCGCGAAAGCCCGATGGAGACATTGCGCTCGATGTCATGGAGCGTGCTGCCGCTGGTAGCCGGACTTTTCGTCGTCGTCCAGGCGCTGGAGAAAACCGGCCTCACCAAGATGCTCGCCGACTGGCTCTCTTCTGGCGCCGCCGATGCGCCCGCCCAGACTGCGGCGGTCGCCGGCGTTGCCGTCGCCTTCCTCGCCAACCTCGTCAACAACCTGCCGGCCGGACTGGTGGCAGCCGGCGCGGTTCAGGCAGCGCATGCCTCCGACACCATCTCCGGAGCGATCCTGATCGGCGTCGATCTCGGCCCGAACCTCTCGGTCACCGGATCGCTGGCGACCATCCTCTGGCTCTCGGCGCTCCGGCGCGAAGGCATAGAGGTGAGCGCCTTGGCCTTTCTGAAGCTCGGCGTCGTGGTGATGGTGCCGTCGCTGGTGCTGTCGCTGCTGGCGCTGATCGCCCTCGGCTGACGCGCCGAAGGCGCGGCCCCGTGCTCCGTTACAAGTTGTCCATGTCCGGAAAAAGCCGCAATTTCTGAACATTGCCGACGCAATCGGCTGTCAGCATGGCCCTGTTCGTAGTCTCGAAGAGATAGGGCAGCGGCGATGAGCGTTTCCTTCCAAACGATGGCGGCAATCCGGTTCGGCTACGGTTTCAAGCCCGGCGAGCCAGTTCCTTCCGACAAGCGCGCCTTGCTCGAACAGGTCCGGGGCGGTGCGGCCAGTGCGCCGCTGTTTCCGATCGGCGGCATCGAGGCCCGCCGCAAGGCCATCGCCGACGCTGCGGACGCCTTGCAGGCCATCCGCAAGGGCAATGCGGCCGATCCCGACAAGCGGGCTGCGGAAAATGCCATGTATCGGCGCCTGGGGGAGATGTCCCAGCGCGACATCGATGCCCGCATCGCCCAGGCGGTGTTCTCGCCGAACGGCTTCTACGAGCGGCTGGCCAGTTTCTGGGTCAACCATTTCTCCGTCAGCCTGCAGAAGACCCAGCAGATGCGGCTGATCGTGCCGCTGTTCGAGGCAGAGGCGATCCGGCCGAATATCGGCAAGCCTTTTCCGGAGCTGCTGAAAGCCGTGACCCGGCATCCGGCGATGCTGATCTATCTCGACCAGGCGCAGTCGATCGGCCCGGATTCGCCTGCAGGCCTCAAGCAGAAAAAGGGGCTGAACGAAAACCTGGCACGCGAGCTGATCGAGCTGCATACGCTCGGCGCCGGCAGCGGCTATAGCCAGACCGACGTGCGATCGGCCGCCATGGTGTTGACCGGTATCGCGCTCGATCGACAGGGGCTGACGGCGGAGTTCAAGCCGGGAATGTCGGAGCCGGGAAGCCACGCCGTGCTCGGTGTCAGCTATGGCGCAAAGCCGCGCAGCGAGGCCGATTATCTCGCCATGCTCGACAATCTCGCCCTCCATCCGAAGACCGCCCAGCATATCTGTCGCAAGCTGGTCGCGCACTTCATCGCCGACCAGCCGCCGCAGCCCATGATCGACGTCATGGCCGATTGCTGGAACAACACCAAGGGCGACCTTTCCGCGGTCTATGCGACGATGCTCGATCATCCCGACGCCTGGAGCGGCGAGGGCGCCAAGGCTCGTTCCCCGTTCGATTTCGTCGTGGCGGGGCTGCGCGCCCTGAACCTGCCGAAAAATCCGCTGGCCGACAGCGCCGCCACGCAAAGCCTGACGGTCGCTGATGTCGGGCCGGGGATGGAAGGTCCGGCGGCCTCGCCGGCACCGACTGCTCCGCCCCCATCCTCCGCACCGCCGGCAGGAAGCGCCGCGCCCATGGCTGCCGATAGCCGCGCCGTGCCGGTGCCGGCTGGCAATGCGGGCCACGACGGCAATGCTGCGGCAGCAATGCCAGCGCCTGCCGCTATGGACGCGGCAAAACACGATGCGAGGGCGCCCATAGGTGCAACGATGACGGCTGGAACAGCGTTATCACCGGTCGGTGACCCTGCTGCGGAAGTGCTAAGGCGCAAGCAGGAGCAGGCGGCGCTGGAGGCCATTTTCTATGTGCCATCAGGCCTTGGGGTCTATGCGCTCCGGCGCATGGGGCAGCCGGTCTGGCAGCCTTCGAGCCCTGCCGGCTTTCCCGAAAATTTCGACGCCTGGATCAATGCCAGCACCCTGTCGGAGCGGCTGGCGTGGTCGCGGCGCGCGATCGGACGCTATGGCAAGCAGACCGACCCCCGACAGTTTCTGAGGGATACGCTCGGCGATGCGGCGCGCGAAGACACCATCCGCGTCGTGTCGCAGGCACCGAGCCGGGTGACGGGGCTGATGCTGGTGCTTGCCTCGCCAGACTTCAACAGACGCTAGGAGCAGGACCATGTCCATTTCTCGCCGAAGCTTTCTCGCCTCCGCCTGCTGCCTGGCGGCAGCCCCGGTCTTCACCCCGCTCAGCTTCGCGGCGATGCCCGGCGACAACAGGTTCGTCACCATCGTTCTGCGCGGCGCAATGGACGGGCTGGATCTGGTGCAGCCCCACGGCGAGGCGGCGTTCGCCGCCCTCAGGCCCGACATCGCCATGCGGCCGGATCAGGGTTTGCTCGACCTCGACGGATTCTTCGGCCTGCATCCCGCCGCCGCCGGGCTGATGCCCCTGTGGCAGCTGAAAGAGCTCGCCTTCGTGCATGCCGTCTCGACGCCCTATCGGGACGCCCGCAGCCATTTCGACGGACAGGACATGCTGGAATCCGGTGGCGATCATGTCGCCGAGGAAAAGACCGGATGGCTGAACCGGGCGCTGGCCGTCATTCCGCGCTCGACGGCGCGCAAGGCGATCGACATCAACACCTCGACGGAGCTGATCCTCTCTGGCCCGAACATCGCCGATGTCTGGGCCTCGGACTCGACGCTCGGCACGGGTGCCGACGAGGCGCAGTTCCTGAAGCGTCTCTATGCCAACGATCCCGTCTTCGCCAAGGCGATGGACGAGGCGACCCGCGCCGACCAGGCGGCAGAGATGGGGATGGCACCGGGCACCAAGCGCGGCGAGCAGATCGCCGACATCGCCTCGCTGGCCGGCAAGATGCTGCTGCGCGATTACCGCATCGCCAGCTTCTCCATCAATGGCTGGGATACCCATGTCCAGCAGGTCAACCAGTTCAAGAAGGCCGCCGGCGATCTGACCGAGGCCATCCTCACGCTCAAGAACACGCTCGGGCCCGAGGTCTGGAAGACGACTGTCGTGTTGGCCATGACCGAATTCGGCCGCACCGTCCGCCAGAATGGCTCGGGCGGCACCGACCACGGCACGGGCGGTTGTTGCCTGCTTGCCGGTGGCGCGATTGCGGGCGGCAGGGTGCTTGGCAGATGGCCCGGCATCGGCGATCACCAGTTGCTCGACGACCGCGACCTGATGCCCACTGCCGACGTGCGGGAAGTGGCCGCCGCCATGCTCTACAAGCAATTCGACGTCCCCCCGGGCGACCTTACAGCGAAGATCTTCCCGGGACTGGATTTTAGCAAGGGATCGCAGTTCCTGAAGGTCTAGGTGTTGCGCGCGAGCGCAGTGGCACCGAGCCGGCGGCAGTCTTCTAGATCAATGCAGTCGAACCACCAGAGCCAATGCTCTGGTGGGGATACACCTCCATTTACCCCTCGTTAACGCCTTTTCCATAACCTCTGATTGCAGGAAATCGTTCTTATATTAGAGGATGGTTGTATTTATCTTGCTGCCATCGGGGTGTGAGGGCATGGCAGAGAAGGGCGAAGATACGCGTCGTCATGACCTGGATTTCATCAGGGTCGGGCTCTTCGGCCTGCTGATCGTCTATCACGCCGGTCTCGTCTTCGGGACAAGGGCCTGGCTGGTGCATACGGATAGCCCCAGCCGAGCCTTCGATGTCATCTCGCTTGTCCTGCACCCCTGGCGCATCAGCCTGCTGTTCATGATCTCGGGCATCACCACGGCCATGCTGGCCAAGCGCCTGTCGCCAGCGGCTATTCGCGGCATGCGCTCGCGCCAGCTCATTCCGCCTCTGCTGTTCGGGATCTTCGTCATCGTACCACCGCAGATCTACGTCGCTGCCACGGCGATGTTCGGCCTGAACATGTCCTATCTCGACTTCTGGCTGACATGTCTGCGCTTCGGCTCGATCGCCGGGCGCGACGGAGCGCCCATCTCGCCGCTCAGCCTGGAGCATCTTTGGTTCATTGCCTATCTCTGGGTCTATACCTTCCTGCTGACGCTGGCGGTTGCCCTCGGCGGCGGCCAACTGGCGAGGATCGAGGCAGCGAGCGCACTAGTGTTGCGCGGCTCCGGCGTGCTGATCTGGCCGGTCCTATACCTGGCGGCGCTGCGGCTCTGCCTCTATCCGATCTTCGGCGAATCGCTCTCCGTCAGTCAGGACTGGTATACCCATCTCGTCTATTTCAGCTTCTTTCTGTTCGGCTACCTGATCGCCGACAACAGGCAATTCTGGGACGCCATGGTCGCGCGCCGCGGTCAGGCGGCGCTGATTGCCGGCCTGTCGCTGACGGTGATGATCGGCCTGTTCCTGGTCTTCCCCAATCGCAGCGGCGGCACCGGCATCCTCATCGTCGGCAGGATCGTGCGCTCGGCCTATCAATGGTCGACGATCGTCGCGATCCTCGGTGTCTGCCGCATGGCGATCAAGCGGCCGCACCGCGTGATCAGCTACCTCAACGGGGCGATGCTCAGCTACTACGTCATGCACCAGACGATCCTGCTGCTCTTCGCCTACTGGCTGCAGCAGACCTATGGTCTGGGCGCGGGGTCGTTTGCGCTCATTATCGGCGTCACGGCCGTCGGTTGCGCCGCGACCTATGAAATCCAGCGCCGGACCTTGCGGCTGCTGACCTCTCGCAGACCGTCGGTTACGATCCCCATGGTTGCCGGCAGCTCTTCGCCGCCCGGCTGACCCAGGGGGGCTTCAGTCCAGGGCTGGGACCGGCTTCGGCTTGCCGTCCTCGGCCAGCGCCACCATGATGAAGGTGCCCTCGGTGACCTTCTCCATCTTCTCGTAGCGGGAGCGCTGCGCCCAGGCTTCGATCAGCAGCGTGATCGAGGTCGTGCCGACTCGGGTGATATGGGTGTAGATGCTGAGCGTGTCGCCAATCTTGACCGGCAGCTGGAAGGCCATCTCCTTGACGGCGGCGGTGACGACGCGGCCCCGGGCCCGTTCGGCGGCGCGAATGCCGCTTGCCAAGTCCATCTGCGCCATGACCCAGCCGCCGAAGATATCGCCGGCGGGATTGGCATCGGCGGGCATCGCCAGCGTGCGCAGCGTCAGTTCGCCTAACGGCTTGGCGGTGTCGTTCATCTTGGTCGCTCCTGGCCTTGTTGTGGTCGTCACCCTAGGGCAAATCATCGCGATTGCAAAAGGGGGCCGTCGTATTTCCTGTGCGGATCCGGGGCGATTGCCGGCGCTAAGCTTTCATTCACCAATATTGCTTAAATTTGAACGGAATTGCCGATCGCTCGCGGCGGCGGAAGTGGTGACTGTATGGCGTATTATCCCTTTCTCCGGCGGGCTTTTTTCCCCGTCCTGCTGTCTTCGGCCCTGGTTGCCTGCTCGGCGGAAAGCCTGGTACCGCCGGCAAGCGTCGACAGGACCACGCGCGTCAGTTCGATCCAGCCGCGCCGCGCGGTCGCGCCTCAGGCGCAGTATTCCTACCAGACCACCACCAAACCGGTGAGTACGGCCTCCGTCGATTATCTCGACACGCCGAACCTTGCCGATACCGGTCGGGTCAGCAGCGGGCGCGTACCCGCCGCATCGGGCGGAGAAGACGTCGCGGCGACGGCAAGCGCGCCGTCCGCTTCGGAAGGCGTCAACATGGATGCCGAACTCGGCGTCGGCGGCGCGTCGCAGCCGATTGTCGGGCTTGCCCAGGAGGAAGAACAGAATATCGCCGAGGGTCAGTCGGAAGAGCCTGTGGTGGACGGCATCGGTACCGACAATCCGGTCCAGTCGAACCGATCGATGATGCTCACCAGCGCCGAGACGCGCGCGCCGCAATCGCGGTTGCCTCGGGTTCAGGGGCAGCAGGTGGCGATGCTGCCGCGTGCGCAAAACCCGATGGCGTCGAGCGAACCGCAATATGACGCGCCGCCGGCACCGCCGCCGCTATCCGCCGCCATGCCGAACTCGGAGCTGCAGTGTCGCCAGCAACTGCGGCAGCTCGGCGTCGTCTTCCAGGACAAGCCGGCGATTTCCCAGGGCGCAGCCTGCCAAGTCCCATATCCGGTATCGTTGCGCGGGCTGTCGGGAAACATCGCGGTGCGGCCTGCCGTCACGCTGAATTGCCAGGTGACGCTCGCCTTTGCCAAATGGGTCAAGAACGAGCTCGCGCCTTCCGCCCGGCTTCGCTACCTCTCGGGTATCTCGACGATCATCCCGCTCGGCGGCTACTCCTGCCGGCGGATGAACAACAGCGCTCAGCGCTACAACCCGATGTCCGAACACGCCCATGGCAATGCCATCGACGTCGGCAAGTTTGTCTTGAAGAACGGCCATGCGATCGACATCCGCAAGAAGGGACTATTTTCCTTCCGCGAGGGTGCGCTGCTGAAGGCGGTGCGCAGTGACAGTTGCAACTATTTCGACACGGTAATGGGGCCCGGCAGCAACAAGGAGCACTGGAACCACTTCCACTTCGACCTGCGCGAGCGCAAGGGCGGCCGACGCTATTGCAACTGAGCCATGACGGTCCCGGCAGCGCGATCACGATCCATCGGTAATCTGACTTTTGAATGCGCGGGCGATTGGAGCGGTCGCATATCGCGAATAGATTGTTCGTGCTTGACACTCTGGCAAACGACAAAGGTGAGGTTATATAGCGGGCTGTTGCTGAAAAAATAATCCAAGAGCCCGTCCGCGCCCATGCCCCCGATCGTATCCATCCGTAATCTCACCAAAACCTATGGCAATGGGTTTCAAGCGCTGAAGGGTATCGACCTCGACATCCAGAAGGGCGAAATCCTGGCGCTGCTCGGACCGAACGGTGCCGGCAAGACGACGATGATCTCCATCGTCTGCGGCATCGCCAATCCAAGCGGCGGTACAGTGCTTGTCGATGGCCACGACGTCGTCAAGGACTTCCGCGCCACCCGGTCGCTGATCGGGCTCGTGCCGCAGGAACTGACCACCGACCAGTTCGAGACGGTCTTCAACACGGTAAGCTTTTCGCGTGGCCTCTACGGCAAGAAGGCCGACCCGGCCCATATCGAGCGGGTTCTGCGCGACCTGTCGCTGTGGGACAAGCGCGACAACACGCTGCGCGAACTCTCGGGCGGCATGAAGCGGCGGGTTCTCATCGCCAAGGCGCTTAGCCACGAGCCGCAGATCCTGTTTCTCGACGAGCCGACCGCCGGCGTCGACGTGACCTTGCGCAAGGACATGTGGCAGGTGGTCGAAAAGCTGCGCCAGAAGGGCGTCACCATCATCCTGACCACCCACTATATCGAGGAAGCCGAGGAGATCGCCGATCGCGTCGGCGTCATCAACGGTGGTCGGCTGCTGCTGCTGGAGGAGAAGACCGCGTTGATGGCCAAGCTCGGCCGAAAGCAGCTCATCCTCGACCTGACCACGCCGATCACAGGACTCCCACCGGCGCTTGAAGGACGGGGGCTCACCATCGGTGCCGGCGGCGCGTCCCTGATCCGCGAATTCGATGCCGGTGGGGGCCAGGGCGACATCGCCGCGCTGCTGACCGACCTCAACGCAGCCGGCATCACCTTCAAGGACCTTTCGACGCGGCAAAGCTCGCTCGAGGATATTTTCGTCCAGCTCGTCGGAGACGATCAATGAATTTCGAGGCCGTCAAAGCCATCTACATGTTCGAAATGGCCCGCACGCGCCGCACGCTGCTGCAGAGCGTGGTCTCGCCGGTCATCTCGACGTCGCTCTATTTCATCGTCTTTGGCGCAGCCGTCGGCTCGCGCATCCAGGAGGTCGATGGCATTTCCTATGGCGCCTTCATCACCCCCGGCCTGATCATGCTGACGCTGCTCAGCCAGTGCATCACCAACGGCTCCTTCGGCATCTATTTCCCGAAGTTCGTCGGCACCATCTACGAGGTGCTGTCGGCACCTGTCGCCATGACCGAAATTGTGCTCGGCTATGTCGGGGCGGCCGCGACCAAGGGCTTGCTGATCGGCGCGATCATCCTGCTGACCGCCAATTTCTTCGTCCATGTGACGATCATGCATCCCTTCATGATGGTGCTGTTCTTCGTGCTGACGGCAATCACCTTCAGCCTCTTCGGCTTCATCATCGGCATCTGGGCAAAGAACTTCGAGCAGCTCAACCTCATCCCGATGCTGGTCGTCCCGCCTTTGACCTTCCTCGGTGGCAGCTTCTATTCGATCAGCATGCTGCCGCCGGTCTGGCAGGCGGTCAGCCACTTCAATCCAGTGCTCTACCTCGTCAGCGGCTTCCGCTGGAGCTTTTACGGCATCGCCGACGTCAACCCATTGATCAGCCTCGGCATGGTGCTGTTCTTCCTGGCGATCTGCCTGACCACCGTCTACTGGATCTTCCGCACCGGCTATCGGCTCAGAAACTGATTTCCCAAAGCGCTCCCCGTCGCATCTTCGATACAAATGCGGGCTAGAGAACAGCTGTTCCTGGCCTGCGATTGGAGACGCGGATGATATCGACCTGCTGGACGGAAGCGTCACCGGCAAAGACGTTCGTCATCGCCCATCGCGGCGGCGCGGCGCTGGGGCCGGAAAACACTGCTCAGGCCTTCCGCGCGGCCCTGGACGCGCGCGCGGACGCGGTCGAGACCGACGTTCGCCGCAGCGCCGATGGCGCGCTCGTCTGCCTGCACGATGCCGATCTCCAACGGCTTTGCGGCGATCCACGGGAGGTGGCCGAGCTCGACCTTGCGGCGCTTCAGGCGCTTGTTCCCGGCCTGCTGACGCTGGAGGCGGCAATTGCCGCGTCCGCACCGCTTGGGCTGCTGCTCGACGTCAAACTGCCCGATGAAAGCTGTCTCGCCGAAATCATTGAAGCCGTCGAGGCCGGCGGGGCCTTGGAGCGGACGATGCTCGGCCTGCGCCATCTGACCCACATCACGGTTGCCCGTTCCTTGGGCCCTCGGATCGGCATACTCGCGCTTCTGCCGGACGCCGATGCCGAGATCGAAGCGGCTGCAGCCGGTGCCGACGGGTTCCGTTTCTGGCAGGGTGAATTGACGGCCGACCGCGTCGCCCTGGCGCGCCAGGCCGGAATGAAGGTCGTGGTGATGGTCGGACAGCCGCGCAACGAGCCGCTGCCGGAATATCCAGCCTTCCCCGTTGGGCAGGTGGATGCCGATGGGCTTGCGAAGATCCGCGAGCTTGCCCTTGATGCCATCATGCTGGACGATCCTCGACTGTTGACCGCATGAGTCGAAAACCGCAGCCGCGGCCTTCAGGCGTCGGGCCGGGACCTAAAGCGAACCGAAAGCCCGACTGCGCCGGAGGGAGCAGAGATGAGAATTGCCGCCTTCCAGCGTTTCGCGGTCTTCGACGATGTCCGCTCGGCGATCGAGGTGATCCACAGCGACCTCCTGGCAGCCGACGAAAAAGGCGCCGATCTCGCCGTCTTTCCCGAATGTTTTCTGCAGGGCCACAGCTACGACCGTGATCTGGTCGAGAGGCTGGCGATGGCCATCGACGATCCCGCTCTGCTGGAGATGCTGAAGGGCCTGTCGTCTGTGCGAGCATCAGCCGTAATCGGCCTCTTCGAGCGGCGCGGCGAGAGCATCCACAATAGCGCCATGCTGGTGGAAGCGGGGCAGGTGACGGGTGTCTATGCGAAGATCAATCCCTTCGAGGACGGCTGCACGCCTGGGTCGGGATTTCCCGTCTGGCATCGCGCGGGTTTCACCTTCGGCATCAATATCTGCAGCGACCTGCGCCGCCCCGATGCGTCTGCCGCGCTGGTCGAGCAAGGGGCCGGGTTGATCTGCTGCCCGCTGAACATGATGCTGCGACGCGAGAAGGCGCCTTTGTGGCGCGAACCGGCGCTGGAAGCCTTGCGCAATTGCGCCCGCGATAACCATGCGTGGGTCGTGTCTGCGGACGTGACAGGCGACGGCGCCGACGGCTGGACGAGCTTCGGCTGCACCGCCGTTGTTGATCCAGCCGGGACCGTCGTGGCCCAGGCTGCAGAAGGGGTGGAGACGATGCTGGTGTTCGATATCGCGTAACGAGCCGGATCTTCCAATCTGCGGCGCTCCGATCAGTCCCGAAGCCTGAGTTCGTCTGTCTGCATCTGCATCGAGCCGAGGGTTTCGAGGAAGGTCATGCCGAGCAGGCTCTGGTCGAGCTTGCCGGCCTCGGCGACGGCGGCGCTGACATTCTGGCGGTCGATCGGGCCTATGCCGACCGTCTTCAGCATCACCGGCGCCGCCCGGCCACGGCCGTTGGCGGTCATGATCGTCATCCCGTAGGTCATGCTGTCCGGGTCGAGGCCGATGCGCCTGGCGTCGGCCTGGGTGAGGGCCAGCAGGCTCGCGCCGGTGTCGACCAGCATGTTGATGCGGTGGCCGTTGATCGTCACGTCGGCCTCGAAATGGCCATTCAGCCGCTTGTGGAGGATCACCTCCTGGCCGCCCTCGCTTGTCGTGACGACGAAGGCGTGGCCCGGGAGCAGGCCGGCCATCAGGCGGTTGCCGACATCAGCGGCATCCCCGCGGTAGACAAAGGCGGTCGCCAGCCCCAGCAGGATGACCAGCCAGATGAACAGGTTTCGCAGCGTCTCGCTGACATTGCGGCGGCTCGCCCAGATGCCGGCCGCCAGCATCAGCGAGATCGGCAGCAGATAGACCATGCGACCGAAATCGTCATTGTCGATGCCGAAGGTGGTGCCGCTATCGTGATTGAACACCAGCAGCGCCAGGCCGATGGCGAGGATGCCGAGAAAGACGGTGAGGCGGCTCATTCGCCGGCGTCCAGGGTGGGTCGGAGTTCGGCCAGCCTTGCCGGTAGCCGCGTCATGATCTCGCTGCGCTCCCCGTCGTCATATTGCGACCAGCCGGCGATTTCGGTGAGCGTGCGGCCGCAGCCGAGGCACAGATCGCTGTCGGCGTCGATACGGCAGATGAGGACACAGGGACTTTGCATGCGCTCCATATCGGGTGTTCAGACGGCCATGGCAAGAGCGCAGAATATGGCGATTTCGGAAATCTGCTGGGTGGCGCCGATGGTGTCTCCGGTATGGCCGGACAGACGCTTTTTGACATAGGCGGTGAAGGCGAGGGTTGCGACCGCCGACAGCGCCAGCACGTCCAGATAAGCGATCGTCGACAGGTTCGGCCAGAGGAGCAAGGCCGATATGGCGATGCCGCCGACGAGGGCGACGAGGGCCGGCCAGGTATGCGGCCGCCCGGCTGCGGCAGCGACACCATCGGGCCGGGCGAGCGGCAGAACATGCCAGTGCCAGACGAGGGCTGCGCGGCTGAGCGCATAGGCTGCCGGCAAGGTCAGCGCTGCTGGCACCGGCGGGAGGCCGCGGGCGATAGCGGCAAGCGCCGCGGCACGAAGGGCAAAGGAGAGGATGAGCGCGATGGCGCCATAGGTGCCGATCCGGCTGTCCTTCATGATGGCGAGCGCCTTGGCGGCATCTCTGCCGCCGCCAAGCCCATCGGCGGTGTCGCTGAGACCGTCCTCGTGCAGGGCGCCGGAGATCATCGTCTGTACCGTGAGCGTCAGCAGCGCAACCAGCAGCGGATCGACGCCCGCAGCCGCCAGCAGTCCGAACAGGAGCGCGGCGGGCAAAGCGATCAGCGCCCCGGCGAGCGGGAAGGCGCGGGCCACGCGGGCAAGATTGCCGTCATCGCCGGCAAAGACCGCCGAGGGCATGCGGATGCGACTGAGGAAGCCGATGGCACGGGCAGTATCGAGTGCGTAGGCGGTGATGCCGGCAAAGCGGGTGATGGCGGCCTATCCTTTGTGCTGCGGCTCCCGGACGACGCTTTTGCGGTTGTTCGCCTGGGCTTCCGTCAGTATGAGAGTCGTCCAGCAAAAAAGCCGATTTGCGACTAAAAGACAAGGAACCACCAGAATGAGCGTCAGCGGCCTTCCCTTCGACGATTTCCGGGCGCTGTTGCGCGATCTGCCGGGCCCGGACCAGCGCGCGCTTGTCGATGCCCGCGAGCGCGACAAGCATCTGACCAAGCCCCCGGGCTCCCTCGGGCGGCTCGAGGAGATCGCCTTCTGGCTGGCTGCCTGGAGCGGCCGCAAGCCGTCGATCACCCGGCCGCTGGTGGCGATCTTCGCCGGCAACCACGGTGTGGCGCGCCAGGGCATCACGCCCTTTCCGCCTGAGGTGACCCAGCAGATGGTCGAGAATTTCTCGGCCGGCGGGGCGGCGATCAACCAGATCTGCGTTGCCTACGATCTCGGGCTGAAGGTCTTCGACCTGGCGCTGGATTATCCGACCGGCGATATCACCGAGGAGGCGGCCTTGTCGGAACGCGACTGTGCGGCAACCATGGCCTTCGGCATGGAGGCCATTGCCGGCGGCACGGATCTCCTCTGCATCGGCGAGATGGGCATCGGCAACACCACCATCGCTGCTGCTATCAACTATGCGCTCTATGGCGGCTCGGCCGAGGAATGGGTCGGACCGGGCACGGGCTCCCAGGGCGAGATGCTGCAGCGGAAGATCGCGGTGGTCGAAAAGGCGGTGGCGCTGCACCGCGACCATCTGTCCGACCCGCTCGAGATCCTTCGGCGCCTCGGTGGTCGCGAAATCGCCGCAATAGCCGGCGCCATTTTGGCTGCCCGTGTCGAGCGGATACCGGTCATCATTGACGGCTATGTCGCGACAGCAGCCGCCGCCGTTCTCAAGGCTGCCAATCCCGCAGCCCTCGACCACTGCCTGATCGGCCATGTCTCCGGCGAGCCCGGCCATCTCAAAGCCATCGAGAAGCTCGGCAAGACGCCGCTGCTGGCGCTGGGCATGCGGCTTGGCGAGGGTACGGGCGCAGCCCTTGCGGCCGGCATCGTCAAGGCCGCCGCCGCCTGCCATTCCGGCATGGCAACCTTTGCCGCCGCTGGCGTCAACGACGGACACGGCCACACGCACTAAATCTGCGCTTGGGCAACGGCGGGTCGGCCCAGGGCCGGCTCGCCCTCACTTGAATTGTGTTCCTGGGTTCTGTATGCGCAAGGCCTCAAACGCCAGAGGCGCGGGGACCAGACATTGTCGAAATCAGCAGTCACCAAGGAAACCGGCGTCCGACACTTCTTCGCTGCCGCCGGCTATTCGTGGGGCGGTTTCCGCCGCCTCGTGCGGGAGGCGGCGTTTCGCCAGGAGCTGCTGTTCTTCGCCGTCGCGCAGATCATCCTCGTCGCCACCGGTGTCGGGCTCGGTGATATCCTCGTCTCGATCCTGCTGTTTCTGGGCCTGTTTGCGGCCGAGGCCTTGAACACGGCGGTGGAAGAGGTGATCGACCGGATCTCACCTGAGATGTCGATCGTCGGCAAGCACGCCAAGGACCTCGGTTCCTTCGCGGTATTCTGCATGCTCCTTGCCTGCGGCCTGCATCTGGCGTTTACGGTCTTTGCGCATTTCTATCTGGTTTGATAGCTCGGAATAATGCATACTTTTGGTATGTAGCAACGCACCTACTACCTACAATCTAGGGTGTTGATTTCTTCGTAATTCTCCGTAAGTTCAGAACTTGGTGGGGAAACAGAAGTGATGTTCGTCAATAGCCAAGAAGATCGAAGCGCCCTTCAAAGAGATAAACACGCAGGGTTCTTAGCGCGTGTCGGTTTGACGGCAATGTTTGCTGTTTTGATTTCACTCATTCTTTCGCAATTCAGTGGGTGGGCGGCAGCTATAGGGATAGGTGGATCTATTCTCGGAGCGGGTGTTGCGGTTGGAGGCTTCCTCGGTTTCTTGTTCTCAGTGCCTCGGATCCTGACAAAGGAGGCAGTGGGCGACGAAGGGCGACAAGCGAAACCGGTGAAATCAGAGGACCCTCGGCGGGCCCGCCTTTTGGCTTCCAATACCAATCTTGAGCGCATCTCAGAGTGGCTGACGACAATGTTGGTCGGGGTGGGACTGTCTCAGTTGACGCTTTTGGGCGCCAAATTTCAAATGTTCGCCGACTTTCTCGCAAGCCATGCCAAGGTGTTCGGTACTGGGTCGACGTCTCATGCTGGCGCTTTGCCCGTCGTGGGGCCGTTCCTTCTCATCTTTGGCATCGTCAGCGGCTTCGTTTTCTTATATCTTTATACGCGCATCTACCTTTCTCCACTTTTTCAACATGTTGAGGAGGTTTTTGGAGAGAGGGGGGAGCCTGGACAGGAACTGCTGAAGGTCGGGCAGCCGGAGGTTCAGGAAGCCGCAGCGCAGCTCGCCCAGGCTTCAGAAAGTCCCTCAATGACGTATGCTGCTGGTGCGGCGAGTCTTTCCGTCAATGAAAGTTTGGATGTCATCTTCAATCTGCTTTACGAAAAGGATGGCTATGAGAAGGCAATCGCCATTGGGAATACAATTGCAGGTACAAGTGCGGCAAAGCTACCAAAGTATTGGTTCCTGATGTGCGCTGCTCTCGGGCAGAAGCATCATCAACTTAAGCTCAAGGGTTCTTCTGCTGACGATCTCAGGACAATCCGAAACGCAGTTTTGGACGCCGCACGACAGGCTGTTCGCCTCGACCCAAAATACAAGAAGCGCCTGACAATGCTGCTAGATCCGAATGGTAGGGATAACGATCTTCAAGACTTTGCGGATGACGACGATATGCGTCGGATACTGTCCCTCAACCCCTGATCAGGCGAAGCTCTTGCGCTTCCTGTCGACGGGCATCGTCTTCTCCGCTGGCAGCGTCTGGAGAACGCGTTTGGCGGGGAGGATGGCGATGGCTTCGGTGCCTTCGCGCAGCTTCGACTTGAGGACGAACTGACCGTCATGCTTGGCAAGGATCGCCTGGACGATCGGCAGTCCGAGGCCGGTCCCCTGTTCGGCGCTCTTGATCGCGATCGATCCCTGTCCGAAGGCCGAGAGCACGATCGGGATTTCCTCTTCCGGAATGCCCGGGCCGTTATCCTTGATCGATACGTATTGGCCGCCGCTCGAGGTCCAGCCAACCTTGACCATGACTTCGCCGCCCTGTGGGGTGAATTTAACGGCATTCGACAGGAGGTTGAGGATGACCTGGCGGAGCGACTTCTCGTCGGCCCAGACCGATGGCAGCGATCCCTCGAATTGCTGCAGGATCGAAATGTTCTTGCCGCGCGCCCTTAGCTGCACCATGCCGATGCAGTCCTCGGCGACATCGAGCACCGAGATGGCTTCCTCGCTGAGGTCGTATTTGCCCGCCTCGATGCGCGAGAGGTCGAGGATTTCGTTGATCAGGTTGAGCAGGTGCTGGCCGGAGCTGTGAATGTCGTCGGTGTATTCCTTGTAGGTCGGGTTGTTGAGCGGCCCCATCACCTCGGCCGACATCACCTCGGAAAAGCCGAGGATGGCGTTAAGCGGGGTGCGCAGCTCGTGGGACATCGAGGCGAGGAAGCGCGACTTTGCCAGATTGGCCTCCTCGGCGCGCCGGCGGGCTTCGTCCGACATCGCCTTCGCGACCTCGAGCTCGGCGATCAGGTCGTCCTTCTCGGACTGGAAAGACAGGATCTTGACGTTGAATTGAAAGATCCGGTCGCCAATGAAGACGAAGAACAGCACGGCGGCGGCAAAGGTGGAGGCCAGGCTGACATCGAGAATGTCCCGCGTCACGAAGGCCCGGAGGCAGAGAGCCGCGACAGCCGGCGCGAAGGCGTAAAGCACGCTTCGGGGCAACAGGAAGTTCGACATGGCCATCACGCAGAGCGCAACGAGCAGGGTCGCGCCCTTGTAGAGCAGGAAGCTTTCGCCGGTGCAGGTGGCGCAACCGTTCAGCGCGAAAAGAGCCCAGCAGCAGCCGAGGAAGACCTGGCCGCAGAGCAGGATGCGGCGCCAGGTCTGAGCGCTTTCGACGGTGATCTGCTGCCGGCTGGCACGCTTGCCGAGGATCAGGTTGACGGCATGGATGCTGAGCGTCAGCAGCGCCCAGGCGACGATGGCGATGTCCTGGGTAACGCAGACGCCGAGGGCCGCGACGACCACGACGAAGAGCGGTACCAGGCTGGCACCCTGCAGCATGTTCATTATATACATCGTCAGCAATTCGCGGTCGAAACTACCGACATGACCGGATTGCAAACGCTCGCGGGTCTGCCGCACGGCCTTCGACACCGCCTTGTTGCGATGCTGGCGGGACCGATCCACAATGATCTTGTCTGATGATATGCTGACGCCGGTACTCATGTGCGCGATACTTGTTCTGCAGATGCCGAGAGAGTATGCGGCAATCCTTAAAAAGATGCTGCCAGGCAAGGATTTGTTTGCCATCTTCGGGAAGGAGTTGTTTTGGAAAAAGGCGGAAAGGTGGCGCGGTCGGGCGGACTGGCGCGCGATAGCTTCATGACGTTTGCTTTTCTGGCGCTTCTGGGATTGCTCGCATGGAAGTTGAACAAGCCGGTGGAAACCCTTTCATTCGAAAGATTTTCTGTCATCGACGGATACAGCCTTGCCAGCGGCGAGCAGCGGTTTCGGCTGCGGGGCATCGACGCGCCCGAGCTGCGGCAGCAGTGCCGGCGTGAAGGACTGTCCTGGGATTGCGGCGTCGCGGCGCGCGCGGCGCTGGGCCAGTTGCTGCCCGGCGGGCGCGCCGAATGTCGGGGCGGACAAAGGGATCGCTACGACCGGTTGCTGGTGACATGCGTGGCCGGCGGGTTGGAGGTCAACAGGGAAATGGTCCGGCGCGGCATGGCCGTTTCCTATGGCGAATACCAGGCGGACGAGGCGGTGGCGAAGGCGGCAAAGGTCGGGCTCTGGGCCGGCAGCTTCGAGCGGCCGCGCGACTACAGGCGGGACGGCGGAGTGACAGCCCGGCGCGGAGATGACCCCTTGGCGGCCGTTGGCGACACCATCCGCGGGTGGATCGGCTGGCCATGACCGAGATTGCCGAGGAAGATGGGCTGCAGGCGCTGCGCCGGAGTGTCGCTGCCTGTCGCATCTGCCGCGACGCACCGGCGCGGGGTATGGAGGACCGGTTGCCCCATGAGCCGCGGCCGGTGACGATCATCTCATCCAAGGCGCGGATCCTGATCGCAGGGCAGGCGCCGGGTCTGCGGGTCCACCAGAGCGGCCTGCCGTTCGACGATGCTTCGGGAGACCGGCTGAGGCAATGGCTCGACGTCGATCGGGCCGCCTTCTACGACCGCGATCGCTTCGCCATCCTGCCCATGGGCTTTTGCTTTCCCGGCTACGATGCCACCGGCAGCGATCTTCCGCCCCGGCGCGAATGCGCGCCGACCTGGCGGGCGACGGTGCTTGCCGCCATGCCGCAGATCGAACTGGTGCTGACGATCGGTCAATATGCCCAGGCCTGGCATCTGGGGCCAGCCCGCAGGAAGTCCATGACCGAGACCGTATCTGCCTGGAAGCAATATCTTTTGATCAATGACGGGGTGCCCGTTCTGCCCCTGCCGCATCCGAGCTGGCGCAACAGCGGCTGGCTGAAACGCCATCCGTGGTTTGAGGCCGAACTTCTGCCCGTCCTGCGAAATCGGGTGAAAAACCTCGGAATCTGAAACGAGTTTCTTTTCTTCCCTCGGAATCGCGCTATAGAGAGAATATATTTCGAACAAGGACATTGGGGATGGACCGTCTCGATAGAAAGATCCTGCGCCTTCTGCAGGAAGATTCCACGCTTGCAGTCGCTGATCTTGCCAAGAAGGTCGGCCTTTCGACCACTCCTTGCTGGCGCCGCATCCAGAAGATGGAAGAGGATGGCGTCATCCGCCGCCGCGTGGCGCTTCTCGACCCGGTCAAGGTCAACACCAAGGTCACGGTCTTCGTGTCGATCCGCACCGCCAGCCATTCGATCGAATGGCTGAAGCGCTTCTCGGAAGTGATCGGCGAGTTTCCCGAAGTTGTGGAATTCTACCGCATGAGCGGCGATGTCGATTACCTCTTGCGGGTGGTCGTGCCCGACATCGCGGCCTATGACGCCTTCTACAAGCGGATGATCGCCAAGATCGAAATCCGCGACGTATCTTCGGTCTTCGCGATGGAGCAGATCAAGTACTCGACGCAATTGCCGCTCGACTACATGCTTCTCGACGCAGGCAAGTCGAACGAAGAGTAACTGGCGGGCGGCCTGTCATCGGGCCGCTTGCTTTATCATTGACAGGCGGCACCCGGCCGCCTGAGGATAGGCGGACGGTAGCGCCGACCTCCCCGGAGATCGACGCTACTTCTTGCCCAGACGCGCCAGCAGGGACGACGTGTCCCAGCGTTTCCCGCCCATCGCCTGCACCTCTCCGTAGAACTGATCCACCAGCGCTGTGACGGGCAGGGCAGCGCCGTTGCGGCGCGCTTCGCTGAGCACGATGTCGAGATCCTTGCGCATCCAGTCGACGGCGAAGCCGAAATCGTATTTCCCGGCCATCATCGTCTTGTGGCGGTTTTCCATCTGCCAGGAGCCGGCGGCACCCTTGGAAATGACGTCCACGACCTTCTCGATGTCGAGGCCGGCCTTCTGGCCGAAATGGATGCCTTCCGCCAGACCCTGGACAAGGCCGGCGATGCAGATCTGGTTGATCATCTTGGTCAGCTGGCCGGCGCCGACATCGCCCATCAGTCCGACCATGCGGGCATAGGCGTCGATCACTGGCTTTGCCTTCTCGAAGACAGCAGCGTCGCCGCCGCACATCACGGTGAGCACGCCGTTTTCGGCACCCGCCTGGCCGCCGGAGACCGGCGCGTCGATGAAATAGAAGCCCTTGGCTCTGGCTGCCGCATCGAGTTCGCGGGCGACTTCCGCGCTTGCGGTGGTGTTGTCGATCAGGATCGCGCCCGGCTTCATTCCGGAGAACACGCCGTCCTTTCCGATCGTGACGGAACGGAGGTCGTCGTCGTTGCCGACGCAGGTGAAGACGAAGTCGGCAGTGCTTGACGCCTCTGCCGGGGTGGCAGCGGACGTGCCGCCATATTGCTTGACCCAGGCCTCGGCCTTGGCAGCGGTCCGATTGTAGACGGTGACGGCATGACCGCCCTGGACCATCAGATGGCCGGCCATCGGATATCCCATGACCCCGAGGCCGATGAAGGTGACATTCGCCATTCGCGCATTCCTTTGCAGATTTCGCCAGAGCATTAGCCCAAAGCAGAAAAGCTGGAAAGGCCGTAAGCCCTGGCAAGGGTCGAGGTTGTCGATTTCGCGAATGGTCGTTTCCGCAGCAGCGCATTCCGGCAAGCGCCCGAATTTCACAAAATCCTTTGTCGATCTAATCCCTAGACTTCTTCAGTGTTAACGCATCGCAATCGAGCCAAAACTCTGGGAGACGCAGCATGATTTCGCGCAGACAGACATTGGGGCTCTTGGGAGCCGCCGCCGCTTCGGCAATCCTGCCGCTTGCCCGACAGGCGAATGCCGCGACCGCCACGCATCTGCGTATCGGCTGGCAGAAGAACGGGGTGCTGGCGCTTGCCAAGCGCAACGGCGCGCTGGAGAAGCGTCTGGCCGGGCAGGGCATTGCGGTCGAGTGGTCGGAGTTCACGTCCGGTCCGCCATTGCTCGAAGCACTCGGTGCCGGTGCGCTGGATTTCGGTGCAACGGGCGACGTGCCGCCGCTCTTCGCCCAGGCGGCGAACGGCAATCTCCTCTATGTCGGTCTCTACAGGGGGAGCCCGGAGGCCTCGGCAATCCTGGTGCGGGCGGATTCTCCAATCAAGTCGCTGGCTGACCTGAAGGGCAAGAAGCTCGCTTTCAAGCGTGGTTCGAGTGCCCACAACGTCGCGGTCAAGGCATTGCGGGCGGGTGGGCTGACGCCTGCCGATGTCGAGCCGATCGATCTCTCGCCGCCGGATGCCGCCGCCGCCTTCAAGACCGGCAGCATCGATGCCTGGTCGATCTGGGACCCCTATCTGGCGATTGCCGAAGCCGATCCGCAGACCCGCGTGCTGGCGACCGCACGGGGCATTGTCGACAGCTACTCCTTTTTCCTCGCCAACAACGATTTCACCAAGGAAAACCCCGACGTCATCTCCACTGTGATCGACGAACTCGGCAAGGTCGGCGCGGCAGCCCAGGGAAAGCTCGACGATACCATTGCAGCGCTGGCGGCAATCACCGGCGTGCCCGCCGATATCACGCGGGTAGCATTGACCCGGCCGGGCTCCGATCTCGGCAGCGTCTCGACGATGACAGATGCAGCGGTCGCCTATCAGCAGTCTTTGGCCGACGAATTCTACACGCTGGGCATCTTGCCGAAGAAGCTCGACGTCGGCGACATCGTCTGGAGGCCGAAGGCGAGCTGAGCCTCGCGTCACCGGAAAGCAGGCCGGATCGTTGTTCAACCGACAATTCGAGCAAAATTATTCTAGCAAGCTGCTGCGGTTCAAAATCCGCAGCTTCGATCTCTACCGATCCCCATGACACTATTGACGCAACGGACAGAGATCCGGTTGTGATTTTTACGAGGCATTTCAATGATCACCCGCAGACAGACGCTTGGGCTTTTCGGTGCAGCCGCCTCCGTGGCGATATTGCCGCAAGTCCGGGATGCCAGGGCCGCCACCGGCGTAACACTCCGGATCGGCTGGCAGAAATTCGGCGTGGTGCCGCTCGCCAAGAAGAGCGGAGCGCTGGAAAAGCGCCTGGCGGACAAGGGTGTGACCGTCGAGTGGAACGAGTTCACCTCGGGCCCGCCGTTGCTGGAGGCGATCGGCGCCGGCGCCATCGATTTCGGCATCACCGGCGACGTGCCGCCGCTGTTTGCCCAGGCCGCCGGGCGTGACCTGCTCTATGTTGGCGCCTATCAGGGGCCGGCCGCTTTCCACGGCCTGCTCGTGCACAAGGATTCGCCGATCCAGAAGATCGAGGACCTCAAGGGCAAGAAGCTCGCCTACAAGCGCGGCTCCAGCGGCCATAACTTCGCCATCCAGGTTCTCCGCAAGGGCGGGCTGACGGTTGCCGACATCACCGAAGTGGATCTCGCCCCACCGGATGCCGCCGCTGCCTTCAAGAACGGCAGCATCGACGCCTGGGCAATCTGGGATCCCTATTTTGCCGTGACCGAGACAGACCCGCAGACACGGGTGCTGACAACCTCGGACGGGATCATCGACAACTGGGGCTATTTCCTCGGCAACGGCGCCTTCACCGCGAAGAACCCGCAAGTGATCGCCGATGTCATCGACGAGCTCGCCAAGGTCGGTGCAGCGGCGCAGGCCAATCTCGACGCGACGGTGACGGCGCTGGCCGAGATCACCGGCGTACCGGAGCCGATTACCCGCGTCACGCTGACCCGCAGCAAGGCCGACCTCGGCAAGGTGTCGCTCGTGCCTGATGCGGCGCTCGCCTACCAGCAGGCCCTGGCGGACGATTTCTACAGCCTCGGCATCGTGCCGAAGAAGCTCAAGGTCAGCGACATCGTCTGGCATCCGAAAGCCAGCTGATCGATCCCCGCGACCACGAACAAGGGAAAATGACATGACCGACACTTCCAAGCCCATCGACTTCCTCTGGTTCATTCCGACCTCCGGCGATGGCAGCTATCTCGGCTCGGCCGACCTCAACCGTGACACGGATATCGGCTATCTCACGCAGATCGCCCAGGCCGTCGACCGGCTCGGCTTTTCCGGCGTGCTGCTGCCGACAGGCGTGTCCTGCGAGGAATCCTTCGTTACGGCAGCCGCGCTTGCAACCCAGACGCAGAAGCTGAAGTTCCTGGTCGCCGTTCGTCCGGGCACCGCGTCGCCCGCTTATTATGCCCGTCTCGCCTCGACGCTCGACCGCATCTCGCACGGCCGCCTGCTGCTCAACATCGTGGTCGGCGGCAGCCCTTCGGAACTGGCCGGCGACGGCATCTTCCTGAAGCACGACGAGCGCTACGATCATGCCAATGAGTTCTTCGACGTGTTCGAGGAACTGATGGCCAAGGGCACGTCGACGCTCGACGGCAAGTTCATCAAGGCGACGGGCGCCCGGCTGGCGCTGCCGCCGGTGCAATCGCCGCGTCCGCCGCTCTATTTCGGCGGCTCCTCGGATGCCGGCATCGATTTTGCCGTCGGCCGGGTGGACAAATACCTGACCTGGGGCGAGCCCCCGGCGCAGGTCGCTGAAAAGGTCGAGAAGGTCCGCGCGGCTGCCAAGCGCACCGGTCGCGACGTCAGCTTCGGCATTCGCCTCCACTTCATCGTCCGCGAGACCGACGACGAGGCCTGGGCAGCTGCCGACCGGCTGATTTCGCAGCTCGACGACGACACGATCCGCGAGGCCCAGGAGCGCTTCGTCAAGGAATCGGATTCGGTCGGACAGAAGCGCATGGCCGCCCTGCATGGCGGTCGCCGCGACAATCTCGAAGTCTCGCCGAACCTCTGGGCCGGCGTCGGCCTGGTGCGCGCCGGCGCGGGCACCGCGCTGGTCGGCTCTCCGAAGACGATTGCAGCCCGCCTGCGCGAATATCAGGAGATCGGCATCGAGACGGTGATCGGCTCCGGCTATCCGCACCTCGAAGAGGCCTATCGCGTTTCCGAATTGCTCTTCCCCGAACTCGGGCTTGGCCGCGAACTGCAGCGCGGCAGCTTCGATGTCGAATTCGGCAAGCGCCAGGTGTTCGGCGGCGGCAGCCATGGTGGCAACCTGAAGGTCGTGTCCGGATCCTGATCCGGCGGAAAGGACGAGATCATGGCGGCAGTCGATACCCATTTTGTCGAGGTGAGGGCGGCGCGGGCCGACGAGGGCGAGCGGGCCGGTCGGTCGCGTCAGGTGCTGGAAGGGTGGCTGCCCTATCTGGTGCCGGTGGCCATCATCGCCCTCTGGCAGCTCGGCTCTTCTGCCGGCTGGATCTCGTCGCGCGTCATGCCGTCGCCGGTCGATGTCGTCCTTGCCTTCTGGCAGACGACGACATCGGGGCAGCTTCCCAAGGACATCGCCGTCAGCGCCGGGCGCGCCTTTGCCGGCCTGTTTGTCGGCGGCTCCATCGGCTTCCTGCTCGGCATCGCCAATGGCGTGTCGCGGCTGTCGGAGAAGCTGACCGACACGACGCTGCAGATGATGCGCACCGTGCCGCACCTGGCGCTCATTCCGCTGGTGATCCTGTGGTTCGGGATCGGCGAGGAATCGAAGCTGTTCCTGACCTCGCTCGGCGTGCTCTTCCCGGTCTATCTCAACACCTATCATGGCGTGCGCAACGTCGACCGCGACCTGATCGAGATGGGCCGCGTCTACGGCATGGGCAACTGGACGTTGTTTCGCAAGGTGATCTTCCCTGGCGCTCTGCCATCGATCTTCGTCGGCCTGCGCTATGCGCTCGGCATCATGTGGCTGACGCTGATCGTCTCGGAATCGATCGCCGCATCCTCCGGCATCGGCCACATGGCCAATAACGCCCGCGAATTCATGATGACCGACGTCGTCGTGCTGTCGCTGGTGATCTACGCCTTGCTCGGCAAGGTGGCCGACGTCGCCGCCCGGGCGATGGAGCGCAGGGCACTGCGCTGGAACCCCACCTATCAGCAGCGCTGAGGAGAGAGAGATGAACGTCATCGCCCACCCCCGTTTCAAGCCGATAGACAAAGGCAATGACAAGCACTCCACCGCCGGCCAGGAGCCAGCGGTGGCGGCGGCCCCCGGTGCCGGCGCTATCCGCGTTCGCGGCCTCGAGAAGCGCTTTGGCGACAATCAGGTGCTGCGCGGCCTCGACCTCGATATCCCGGCCGGCCAGTTCGTTGCCGTGATCGGCAAGAGCGGTTGCGGCAAGAGCACATTGCTGCGCATCCTGATGGGACTGGACGCGCCTTCCGCCGGCAGCGTCGCCTTCGGCACGGCGAGCGGCGAAGCGGCACCGAACGCTCGCATCGTCTTCCAGGAGCCGCGCCTGCTGCCATGGCTCACCGTCGCCGACAATGTCGCCATCGGTCTCGGCGAGGGCGTTCCCAAAGCCAGGGGCCGCACAGCTGCAGCACAGGTTCTCTCCGAAGTACAGCTCGCGAAAAAGGCCGGCGAATGGCCGGCGCAGCTCTCCGGCGGCCAGCGGCAGCGCGTGGCACTGGCCCGCGCGCTGGTCAGCAAACCCGGCATCCTCGCCCTCGACGAGCCGCTCGGCGCGCTCGACGCCCTGACCCGCATCAGTATGCAGGAACTTCTGAACCGCGTCTGGCGCGAACTCGGCTTCACCGCCGTGCTGGTGACCCACGATGTCAGCGAGGCGGTGCACCTGGCCGACCGCGTGATCGTGCTTGAGGAGGGCCGCATCGCCATGGACCTCGCCGTTCCCCATCCGCACCCGCGCCGACACGGCAATCCGGCGCTGGCGGAGCTTGAGGGCAAGCTGCTGGCGGCGATATTGGGGCATTGAGGGGCGCAGACGCCGCTGGGCGTCCGCCTGTCGATCGTGAGGGCGCCCATAAGATAGGGCAGACCTAGGGCTGCTTGTTGCGATGGTACCTTAATCGCCGGCCTGTTTGGCGGGAGGGGCGCCGCGAATATCTATTCGGGTTGAGCGCTCTCCGAGATTGTCCGACATCTCCTGCCAGATCCTTCTCAGACGCCGTACGTGCAGGTCATCGGCAATCCAAGCCATCATGTGTTCTAAACACCTTTTTGTGGTCTCCGGGTTAGCAGTCACCGTAGCGCAAGCCCATTGGCAATAGGCGTCGATATCAGCCGCAAGTGCGTTCTGCGTGACGCCGACTTTCTTCGCCACTGCTTCTTTTGGATCAAGTTTATTGTCTTGTTGAGCATCGACAGCGGCGTCCTTCTGCAGAGGCTCCGGTGCTGTTGGGGATGGTTGCGGCCCTGTCTCGCGGATAGTGAAGGGCCTGATGCCGCTGATCTCGCCGATCTGCCGCATGACCTTGCTCGGCGCGAAGAGGATGCCCGCATATATCTTATCGAACTCATCCGGGCTTTCCGTTGGTGTCGGCCCATCGTAGCTTTCAAAGTCCAAGGCACGCTCGAGGTCAAAAATTGTCCGGATGTTCATATGGCGGAGCAGCAGAAACTTGTCGAGGCCGACAATGTTGCAGAGCTGCGCTTGTGCCACCCAGTCTACGGTCTGGTAGATTCCATGCGGAGACTCGATATGCAGGAGAATGGGATTATAGACCGCAAGGTTTTGAACATCGTAAATGCCACATTCTTCGAGCCGGAACCGCGTCGAGTAATCGATGCCATCAATGATGTCCAAAGGCATCAGGCGCGTCACGGTATTGAAGCGGTCATCGTCAATCTTTATCCACGATATAAGCGATTGTGTTTTTAAAAGCAGGAACTTGGAAGAGCTCTGAGGCAACAACCCCAAAACCGGAGCAAGCGCCATCCAGGCGCGGGGAATGTTGCCGCAGCCGTTTATAGCTACAGCTCCAGTCAACAGCGTAGCAATTTGCTGGCTTGGATCGTTGAACGCCTTGAAGAGAAATATGACGATGACGACGGAGGCAAAAATCTCGACTGTTTGCCAAAGGAACGTATAGGCTGAAAGATCGAAGACGGCGAGGCTGCGGACAAACTGGCGGGCGGCAGCAATAAACGCCCCTGCAAAAGCCAAGGAACCCACTAAACGCACTTGGTTTTCAGCCACCAGCGGCAAACAGGTCGCCAAACCGGGAACCGGAGGCGAACAGGGCTGAAACGCCAATTTGCCGCAAATTTCGAAGCCGCCCATCACCGCCAACGATAGATTTGAAAAGCCGAGGAAGCAAAGGACAACAAAGCCGGCGGAAGCAAAAAGCAGTCGGTAATCGCCCAGATTTCCGAACAGCCTGGACTTTCGTATTCGTGTCTCGATTTCTTTCAGCAGATCCAAAGCATCTTTTGTCGAAGGGTAGGGAAGATCGGACTTTTGGTCGAACTCCCTGAGGTCGGCTAGGTATTTTGTGGTGACAAACTCGAGCGAGGGATTAATGCCAGGTTTTTCCGAACCTCCTCTAGATGCTGTCTGGCCTGCATCGCTCGTTGCCGGATACGACGAAACAAAAGATGAGATGATGCGACGAGACCGTATCTCGTTTCGGGCATAAATAAGAAGAACCGGAATGCCGAGTGCGGCGAATAGCGAAAACCAGTCAGTCCTCGACATTGCTGGCAAGGATGCAATAATGGCGTCCGCGAAGCCAAGTAAACCACCAGTCTGCCATGCGTTGAAAATATGAAGCATATTCCAACCCCCCGTCGAAAAGGCGTAGTAAAAGATTAACGCTCTTCTAACGGGAGAATCAATACTAAAATGCAATTCAAGCGGACGGAAACCTCAGCTAGCTATTCTTGCCGCAACCTCGCTATCACCAGATGCCCAGGTGTCGGCATCCCATCTTCCATCCGCACATTAATATCCGTGATCTCGAGGAGCTCAAAGCCGGTGGCTGTCAGCCGTTCGCGGACATAGGCCTCGGCATGGGCGAAGCGCTGGTGGGGGCCGACCATGTAGGGGCGGCCGGCGAGGGTGGCTTCGGGCAGGGTTTCCGACGAGAAGATGAACAGGCCGCCGGGGGTCAGGTTCTCGGCGGTGCCGAAGAACAGCGGCTCTAGGGCGCCGAGATAGGGCAGCACGTCGGTCGCGGTGATGATGTCGAAGGGCTCTTCATCGTTGTCCTCGAGAAAGTCCTCGACTTCGGCGACGAACAGCGAAGCGTAGATCTCCTTCTCGTCGGCGATCTCGACCATGTTTTCCGACAGATCGATGCCGGTCATGTCGTCGACGATGTCGCTGAGCACGCCGCCGGTCAGTCCCGTGCCGCAGCCGAGGTCCAGCAACCGCTTGAAAGGCCCGAGACCGAGCGCCTGCAGGCGCTGGCGGACCAGCATCGGCACGTGGTAGCCGAGCTGCTCGACGAGCACATCCTCGAACACCTCGGCATGCTGGTCGAACAGCGTCTCGACATAGGCATCGGGCGCCTTGGGCGGGGTTTCGCCGCGGCCCATCGAGGCTATGCGCACCGAGGCGCCGCCATGGTCGTCGGGGTCGATCGCCAGCACTTCATTGTAGGCGGCGACGGCCGCGTCGATGTCGCCGGACTTCTCCAGCTCTAGGGCACGGTTATAGGCGTCGGCCAGCGCGTCTTCGTCGATCTTGTTTTTCATGCCGGCTTTTTATGCCGGGCGAAAAGCGGCTGCAACCGCTATTTCAATTGAGGATGAATTCGCCCTGCAGCGCCCGCCAGTCGGTGGCCGAGATCAGCTTGCGGTGGACATAGCGCACCGAATGCAGCGGCCCGTCGAGCTTTTCCTGCCAGAACTTCAGGAAGCCGCGCATTTCCGGGAAATTCGGGGCGAGATCATAGTCCTGCCAGAGGTAGCTCTGCAGGATCGCCGGGTGATCCGGCATGCGGTAGAGAATTTCTGCTGTGGTCAGTCCATAGCCTTTCAGCTGCAGTTCCATTTCCTTGTGCATCGGTCCCTCACTTGGTTCCAACTCTCCGTGGTGCTCTCCACCACAGGGTCATGGGAACACGACGTGCTTAACCGAAGCTTTACGACAGGCTGGAAAAAGACATTTTTGTGACAACAATCAATCGGTTAGCAGCTCTCAGGGGTGAGTGCTGCCAATCGATTGAAGGACCGCAGCCAAGCCGACCTAGCGGGTCAGATGTCGGGTCAGCCGTCGTTCGGTCCATTCCAGCCCGTGGCGGAGGATCTCGACGATGGTGAGATAGAAGATCGCTGCCCAGAGATAGGCCTGGTAGTCGTAGGTCTGCGAGAAGGCGTAGCGCGTCTCGCCCATCAGGTCGAAGACGGTGATGATCGCCACGACAGCCGAGCCTTTGACCATCAGGATGATTTCATTGCCATAGGGACGCAAGGCGACGATGAGGGCTTGCGGCAGGACGATCTTGAAGAAAGCGACCAGCTTGCCGATGCCGAGCGACGAGGCTGCCTCGTGCTGTCCGCGCGGAACGCTGATGATCGCGCCGCGCAGGATTTCGGTCTGGTAGGCGGCGGTGTTGAGCGTCAGCGACAGCAGTCCGCAATACCAGGCCTCACGGAAAAACCACCAGAGGCCGACCGATTGCCATTCGGTCCTGAAACCCCCGAGGCCGTAATAGATCAG
Source organism: Rhizobium sp. HT1-10 (assembly GCF_049472505.1). Taxonomy (NCBI): domain Bacteria; kingdom Pseudomonadati; phylum Pseudomonadota; class Alphaproteobacteria; order Hyphomicrobiales; family Rhizobiaceae; genus Rhizobium; species Rhizobium sp. HT1-10. The sequence continues at coordinate 124,265 of NZ_JBCEBQ010000005.1, forward strand.
GAACAGCTGCGCCAGGATCGGCGTGCCGCGGAAGACGTAGACGTAGACATAGGCGAGGCCGCTGAACAGGCGGTTTTTCGACATGCGGGCGAAGGCCAGCGGCACTGAGAGCAGGGCGCCAAAGACGATCGAGACGGCGACAAGCTCCACCGTGGTCAGCAATCCGTGCAGGAAGCGCGGCCCGTATTTGAAGAATTTCTCGTTGTCCCAGTTCGAGATCATCATCGCCAGCAGCGCCAGGCCGAGCAGCGCCCAGAGCGTGACGACGACATAGCCCGTCATGCGTGCGGGGCGCATGCGCGTCGCGGCTTCCGGTGGTGGCGCGCGGGGCGGAATGAGGGCCTTCGAATAGCTCATCGCGACGCCTCCGAGCGTTTGGTCCAGCGGTCGATAAAGCCGAGGCCGGCCGACGAGACGATTGCCAGGATCAGATAGAGGGCACAGGCAACGAGGTAGAAGAAGAACGCCTCCTTGGTGGCGCGCACAGCAATCCCGGTCTGTCGAAGAATGTCGGTCAGGCCGATGATCGACACATAGGACGTGTCCTTGAGCAGGTTCATCCAAAGGTTACCGAGGCCAGGCAGGGCGATGCGGATCAGCTGCGGCAGCACGATGAGGCGCATGGTCCGGCTCCGGCTGAGACCGAGGGCGGAGCCCGCCTCATACTGGCCTTTCGGAATGGCGCGGAAGGCCGACAACAGCACTTCGGCGCAATAGGCGGAAAACACCACCGACAGCGCCAACATGCCGGCAACGAAGGCGTTGATCTCGACGCGTCCCTGGTAGCCGAGCGACGACAGGGCTGCCTGGATGGCGATCTGGATGCCGTAGTAGACGATGAACAGCGTCAGCAGTTCCGGCAGCCCGCGAAAGATCGTCGTGTAGATGCTGGCGGCCAGGCGAACGGACTTTTCTTCTGACTGCTGGCCCAGGGCGACAAGAAAGCCGATCATCAGGCCGATCGGCAGGGTCGCGAGCGCAACGATGATCGTGACTTTCAGACCAAGCGCGATTTCGTCGCCCCAGCCCGTATCTCCACAGGCGATCACTGTCCCGGGACCGAACAGGCTGAAAAGTCCGACAGGACCGCACAAAGGGTCGAAGATCGTGCTGACGGAATCCCATAGGGAACCGAGCGCGGAAAACAATCCGCTCATGCCATATTTTCCCCTTGCGACTGTATCGTCGCTTTCTATTGCCTACAGTTCTCAAATAAAAGCGGCGGAAGAGCAAGCCTTCCGCCGCCTGTATTTCGTGTCGGTTTAAATTCTATGACTATTCGCCGTAGACGTTGAAGTCGAAGTACTTGTCCTGGATCTTCTTGTAGGTGCCGTCGGCGCGGATCGCGGCAATGGCAGCGTTCAGCTTGGTCTTCAGCGCGTCGTCGCCCTTGCGGAGGCCGATGCCGGCGCCTGCGCCGTTGATGACCGGATCGACCGGCAGGGTGCCGAGCATCTTGCAGCAGTTGCCGGCATCAGACTTAACCCATTCCGACAGAACGACGACGTCGTCGATGACGGCATCGATGCGGCCGTTGGCGATGTCGAGCTTGTATTCGTCAGCCGTCGGGTAGAGCTTCAGCTCCACGTCCTTCAGATGCTCGGTCGCATAGTTGGCGTGGGTGGTCGAGGACTGGGCGCCGATGGTCTTGCCCTTGAGGCCGGCATCGGTGGCTTCGGTAACGGTCGAATCCTTCGGCACGGCGATGGCCGGCGGGGTGTTGTAGATCTTGTTGGTGAAGTCGATCGACTTGAGGCGCTCAGGCGTGATCGACATCGAGGAAACGATCATGTCGAACTTCTTCGCCTGCAGGGCAGGGATGATGCCGTCGAAGTCCTGGTTGACGATGGTGCACTTGACCTTCATCTGATCGCACAGCGCGTTGGCGATATCGATGTCGAAGCCCTGGAACTTGCCGCCGGCATCGAGCGATTCGAAGGGCGGATAGGTCGCATCCGTGCCGATGGTCAAGGTGTCGCCGTCGGCCATGGCCACGCCGGAAAACAGGGACATCGCGGCGAGCGACGCTGCGGCGAAGAGACGGGTGGTGTTGCGCATGTGGATCCTCTCTGTTGGGAACCGCGCGGTATTTTTGTTTTCCGCGCGCGGTCTGGATGGGGGCGGAATTTCCAAAGGCCGCCTTGCTTAGATAATTTTCCTCTTTCGAGCGAATTGCAACTGGAATCGCACAAGAATGATGCAGTGCACAGTTTCGTCCCGTTGGGCCGAGATGAACCTTACCTGCACGGGGCATTCATCGGCGATACACGGCCCACTCCTTAAAAAGCGGAACAAATCGGACTCCGGTGCATTTGGCTGCGCCGGACCGTAAATCGGCCCGATTGTGGCAGAACAACACGCCGGTGCCTTCGAATTCGTTCGCAGGCCACCAGAAGAAAAGAACCGAAGAGGAAATATCGTGGGTACCAGATCAAGATTGTTCGCCAGTGCAGCGTTCCCGCTGCTGTCGCTATCGCTGATGTTGCAACCGGTGCACGCCGCAATGCTTGTTGGCGCAACCAGCGTCGCTGCCGGTCACCAGAACGATACTGCATCCTACGATGTAGCCCAGGCCGCCGCTGAGCCTGCCGAAGACGATCAGGACCCGAAAAAAAGAAAGAAGCCTCCCGAGGAGCCGGGCAAGGAGCCGCCAAAGGGTGAGAAGCGCGCGGAGCCGGAAGCTCCACGGCCGCCCAAGGCTGAAAAGCCGCCCGAGCCCGAGGCTCCACGCCCGCCCAAGGCCGAAAAGCCGGCTGAGCCGGAAGCGCCTCGCCCTCCCAAGGCTGAAAAGGCACCTGAGCCCGAGGCACCTCGCCCTCCCAAGGCCGATAAGCCGGTAGAACCCGAAGCGCCCAAGGCCGAGAAGCCTATCGCCGAGCCGGAAGCCCCGAAGCCGCCGAAAGCTGAGAAGCCGGCTGCAGAACCGGAAGCCCCCAAGCCTCCAAAGGCTGAGAAGCCCGCCGCCGAGCCGGAGGTCAAGCCGGAGCAGCGCAAGCTGCAGGATCCCGCCGCTGAAGCACCGGCCGTGAAGCCGAAGGCCGAGGCGCCAGCCGCCGAACCGACCGCACCCGCGGCCCAGCCGGAAGCGCCGCAGCCGACGCGCAAGCATCAGAAGCCTGCCGACGCCAATGGCGAAGCCGCGCCTGTCGCACCCGTCGCACCAGGCGAAAAGCCTGCCAAGCCGGAGATGCCTGCCGAGAAGGTCGCACCGACGGCTGAAAAGCCGGCAGCGCCCGCAGCCGAAGGTGAGAAGCCCGCGAGGCCCGCAGCTCCGCCGGCACCCGCAGCGGAAGGCCAGAAGCCGGTCGCCCCAGGCACCGAACCGCCTGCGCCTGCCGCCAACGGCAAGCCCGCGCCGGCTGGTGCTGCTGCGCCTGCTACCATTGCTCCGGCCGAGCCCGCCCAGGCCGCGCCGACGACAGCAGGCGAGCAGGTATCGCCAGCCGAACTGGAGCGCCGCAAGAAGATCGCTGAAAATCCGACCGCAGCCGGCGCCGGTGCCGGCCCGGTCATCCTGCCGGTCCAGAACGGCACTGCCGTGCTCGACAGCGACAAGGATGCAGCGCGCCGCGGACACCGTGGACAGCCAGGTAACGGCCAGCCGCCAGCCCCCGGTCAGCCTCCTGTAGCCGGCCAGCCGGCACCCGCAGGCCAGGCAGCCGGTGGACCGCGTCCGCCAGCCCCTGCCAACGTGCCCCCACCTACATCCGACGCCGATTCGCAGCGCGTCGTCGGTGGCAACCAGGCACCGCCGGTCAAGATCGAAGCGGTGACCAGCGAGCAGGGTCGCCGTATGGACAGGCGCCCGGACTTCGTCTCCCCTGAAGGCGTGCGGATCGACGATCGCCAGGACAACCGCGTGATCGTCAACTTCGGCGACAACGTCTACGTTCGCCATGACGACACCCAGCGCTTCGTGCGCGACGGCGAACGCCCGGTCTACGAGCAGCTGCCACGCGACCGGTATCGCGAGACGATCGACCGTCCGGACGGCGACCGAATCATCACCGTCCGCAATCGCTACGGCGACATCATCCAGCGCTCGCGCATCGATGCTCGCGGCCGCGAATACGTGCTGTTCTACTCGCCTGAACTGGAGAATACGCCGGATCAGGACGACTACTACCGCGATCCCGGTGACGAACTGCCGCCGATGCGCCTGAGCATCCCGCTGAACCAGTATATTATCGACACCAGCGCGGATCAGGACCAGGATTACTACGACTTCCTGCGCAAGCCGCCGGTCGAACGCGTCGAGCGGGTGTATTCGCTCAACGAAGTCCGCTATTCGGCCCGTCTGCGTGACAAGGTGCGTCGCATCGACCTCGATACCATCACCTTTGCGACCGGCAGTGCCGAAATCCCGATGGAGCAGGCAAAAACGCTGCGCAGCATTGCCGATGCGATCGGCAAGATCGTCAAGAAGGATCCGACCGAGACCTTCCTCATCGAAGGCCATACGGATGCTGTCGGCTCGGCTCAGAGCAACCTGATCCTCTCGGACCAGCGCGCCGAATCCGTTGCCAACGTGCTGACCGATGTCTACGGCATCCCGCCGGAAAACCTCGCGACGCAGGGCTATGGCGAGCAGTATCTGAAGATCAACACGGATGGTCCGGAGCAGGAAAACCGCCGCGTCACCATCCGCCGCGTGACGGCGCTGGTTCGCCCGGTCGCAGCCAAGTAGGGCTCGATCCCGAGACAACAGGCAGGGGCCGCCGGAGCAATCCGGCGGCCCCTTCGTTTGCGATTATGAAAGATTGACGGTCTTGGCGATGAAGTCGGCGATGCCGAGTGTGTCGTCGAGGTCGAAGACAGGGAGGCCGCCGTCGGCGACAGCGTGATCGGCGGCAATCGCGACGATGTGCGGATCTTGGGGTGCCAAGGGTTCGCGATTGGCCGAGGCGAGGCGGCGGGCCTCGATCTTCGGGATCGGCTCACGCTTGTAGCCCTCGATCAGCACGAGGTCGCAGGGCGCGAGACGTGCCAGGATTTCCTCGAAGGCCGGCTCCGGTGCACCGCGCATCTCGTGCATGATCGCGTAGCGCGTCCCCGACACCAGTGCCACCTCATGGGCCCCGGCCTCGCGATGGCGGAAGCTGTCGGCACCGACCTTGTCGATGTCAAAATCGTGGTGGGCATGCTTCATCGTCGAGATGCGGTATCCGCGCCTGGTAAATTCCGTCACCAGACGCACCGCAAGCCCCGTCTTGCCCGAGTTTTTCCAGCCCGAGATGCCGAAGATTCTGGGTCGGGTCACAGGGTTCTCGCTTCCGCCCAGCGCTCGGCGATCGCCAGCTGCTCCGGGGTGTTGATGTTGAAAAACGGGTCGAGCGCGCCACTACCGGTCTCGGCAAGCGGGAAGATCGCCTCGGCCAGCGGGTAGCGGCGCTGGAAGTCGCGCACGCGGCGCTTGTCGTCCTTGATGATCCACTCCTCCAGCTCGTCGGCCAGCGACACCGGCCAGAGTGCCACGATCGGATGCTGCTCGCCGGACGAAGAGGCGATGGCAATGGTCCGCTCGCCACTTCGCGCAGCAGAGAGCCGTTGCACGAGGTCTGTCGGCAGGAAGGGACAATCGATCGGCACTGTGAGGACGAGCTTCGCATCCGGATGGTTGGCTGCCGTGTCGCGCATGGCGGCAAGCACGCCGGCCAGCGGTCCGAGTTGATCCGGCAGCGTGTCGGCGATACGGCGCAGGCCGCTGTCGTCGGCCCAGTCCGCATTGGCGTTGAGGGCAATCGCGCTCGTCTGCGGCGTCAGCCGCGCAACGACATGCGACAGCATCGGCAGCCCGCCGAGAAGCACAAGGGCCTTGTTGCTGCCCATGCGGCTGGAACGGCCACCGGCAAGGATGACGCAAGGCAGCGCGGGTGTGTCAGGCGTCATGATCGTCTTTTCCCATGTCAGACCGGAACGCGTGGTTCCGACCGTTGCGCCAGTTGCGCATTCCGGCGCCGGCTCTCGCGGTAGAAAGTATAGAGGCCGGAAGCAATGACAATGGCCGCGCCGACGCCTGTCCACAGATCCGGAATTTCGCCGAAAAACACCATGCCCAGCAAGGCAGCAAAGATCAGGCTGAGGTAGCGCATCGGCGCGACGAAGGCGATGTCGCCGGTCCGCATGGCAAGGATTGCCGCCTGGTAGCCGGCCAGCACCATGACGGCAGCCATAGCGAGATGCAGAAGCGCGCTCTGGCTGGGCGCGTGCCAGCCGCCGAGCGGAACGATCAGCAGTCCACCGATCAGCGAAACGCCGATGGCCGTACAGACCGTCACCATCAGCGACGGCACCTCCTTGTTGACGCAGCGTGTCGCTAGATCGCGGGCCGCGGTAATGAAGACGCTGGCGATGACGATCAGCGCTGCCGGGGTGAAACCCTCCGGTCCCGGCCGGACGATGACGAGGACGCCGAGAAAACCGACCACGATCGCCGACCAGCGCCGCCAGCCGACGGGCTCCTTCAGAAACAGCGCCGCCCCAAGCGTCACCGCCAGCGGCAATGCCTGGATGATCGCCGAGGCATTGGCGATCGGCATCATGCCGAGAGCGGAAATATAGGTGACGGCGGCGCCGGCCTCGCAGGCGACGCGCAACAGGATCATCGGCTGGGCGATGACCTTGAAGGAGCGCAGCGCACCCATGCGTTTTGCGATCAGAAACACCAGAAGGGTTGTCAGCACGCCGCGCAGCAGCATGATCTGGCCGGCATTCATCACCGTGATGACCGTCTTCGACAAGGCGTCGCTCAAGGAAAAGGCCGCCATGGCGAGCGCCATGTACAGCGCCCCTTCCATGTTCTTCGATAGGGTCATCATTTGCTTCCGCCGGTTTCGCCGGTGTGCTTATCCGGGAAACGCCGCTTTGGGAATCGCCTACGCGGCGGTTCCTCCGGAATTCGTTTGTGCGTCGCAGCATTCCGCTTTTGTGAACGACGGCCAGCGCCGACGTGACGCAACAGACCACAGGTATTTCCGCAAATTCTACTAATGTTCACACCCGGCAACGAAGCTTAATTGTTATTCAATCTTATTTTCGGAGGCTTCGCGGGTCGCGCATGAGGCGGACATTTGGTGCAATGCAGCAGGGATGATGCCTGCCAATTGTGTTTATTTGTTCATTTGAGGCTCGGCATGTTTTTCATCGATCGTCTTTTGCAGTCCCGCCGCATCGTCACCAAGGTTCTGATTTTCATCATCCCGCTGGTCGTCCTGATCGCCGGGGTCGGTCTGCTCGGCTACCACACCGCCAATATCCTCAACGGGCACATGACGGTCACGCGCGCGACCATCACCAATATCAGTGATTTCGAAGCCCTGCAGGCAGCCCTCCAGGAATTCACCACCGCGCCTGATGACAAAAGCCGCGCGCTGCTGTCGGATGCAATCGACGCGCAGCAAAATGGCGCCGAGCGGCTCGACGCGCTGCTTGGAAGCGACGAACAGCGCGCCAAGGTCGGTGCCGTCAGCGACCTCTCCGAAAAGATGCGCGGCCAGGCAACGGCCTTGTGGGCATTGAAGCAGAAGCAGGATGCGAGCACCGATGCTGCAACAGCCGCCGTATCGGGCATCAAAGCCAGCGGCGACGCGGCTGCCAAGCAGATCGACATCATCCGCAAGGATTTCAGCGACAAGGAGACCTTCGCCAAGGAACTCCTCTACGACGCGACCGCCTACAAGGCGCTGACGGACCGGATGGGCAAGCTGCGCGTCCAGGCGCAGATGGCAGCCGACTCGGCCGAGGAAGTCTCCGACGCCCGGCTCTATCTCGACGCCGTGCTCAAGCAGTTGTCCGTTTCGCAGGCCCTGGTATCGAAGCGCGCCGCCAAGATGGTCGGCGACGTCGCGACGGCAGCCGGTACTTTCGACGCGATCCTGAAAGGCGACGACACCCCCGACCAGAAGGTCGAGAAGATCGGCCCGGTCCTGCAGACCTTCGTCAAGCTTGAAGGCGAGATGACGCTGCAGGCCGTCAAGAACGCCGACACCGCCGGTGAGCGGTTCGTCAGCCTCGACAAGATCGTCGATGGCCAGAAGGAATTGCTGTCCTATGTCGACGAGGCATTGCGGACAATCGATCGTCTGCAACTGCACGAAAGCCGGATGGTTGCAGTGCGCGACGATGCCTCGCGCAGTGTCGTCCTCGCCGATCTGAAGGACCTGACCGCGACGGCGGCCAAGATCTCCGACCTTGGCCAGACCAACAGCACGATGCGTGATTTTTCGGCGCGCATCGGACCCTTGGCGACCGCGCTACAGGCCGCTTCCGCCGACCTGTTGCAGACCAACGTCGACTGGAAGCAGACGCGCCTGGCGTCTGCTTCCATTCTCTCCGATGCCATGGCATCGCTGCGCAGCTTCGTTGCCCAGGCGCAGGAGATAGGCAAGGAGGACAGCGAACGCTCCGCCAAGGTTTCGGTCTTTGCGATGATCCTCGGCACGCTGCTGGCGATCGTCGGCGGACTGATGCTGGTGGAAACCCTGCGTGGACCCCTGAGGCGGGTGAACGAGATCATGACGCGACTTGCCGGCGGCGATCTCGATGTTGCCATCGACGGCCGCGCCCGAGGCGACGAGATCGGCGACATGGTGCGCTCCGTCACCGTCTTCCGCGATGCGGCGCTGGAGAATGTCCGGCTCGGGCGCGAAGCCGAAGCTGCGCGCACGCTGTCGGCGGAAGAGGAGGCTCGCCGCAACGCCGAGCGGGCCCGCGTTGGGGCCGAGCAGGCTGAAGCCCTCGACGCGCTGTCGGATGTGCTCGGTAAACTGGCGGACGGCAATCTCGAAGAAGCCATGCGCGAGGACCTTGCTTCCGATTTTGTCGACATGGCTTTCACCTACAACAATGCGATCGAGGCGCTGCGCCAGACGCTCGCCGACGTGCGCAGCACGGCCGAGGAGATCCGTGGGGGAACGGGCAACCTCGCCAGCTCCGCAGACGATCTCGCACGTCGCACCGAGCAGCAGGCCGCCGCCCTGGAGCAGAGCTCGCGCGCACTCCGTCACCTCAGCGACGTCGTTCGCTCGACGGCCGCACGCGCCAAGCAGACGGCAGCCAGCGTCAACGAAACCCAGGCCTATGCGACACAGTCCGGCCTGATCGTCGCCAAGGCGGTAGAAGCCATGGGCGAGATCAATCGCTCCTCCGACAATATCGCCAGGATCATCGGCGTCATCGACGAAATCGCCTTCCAGACCAACCTTCTGGCGCTCAATGCCGGCGTTGAGGCTGCAAGGGCGGGCGAGGCGGGCCGCGGCTTTGCCGTCGTCGCGCAGGAGGTCCGCGAGCTGGCACAGCGGTGCGCCAGTGCGGCAAGGGAGATCAAGGGATTGATTTCGGCAAGCTCGGTCCAGGTCCAGAACGGTGTCCAGCTGGTCGAGCAGACCGGGACGACGCTGACCGAGATCATCCAACACATCACCGGCATCCAGAGCCTGGTCTCGGAAATCTCGGCGGCAACGGCGGAACAGTCGACCGGCATCGCCGAGGTCACAACCGCTGTCAACGATGTCGAACTGATCACCCAGAAGAATGCGGCAATGGTCGAGGAGAACAATGCCGAGATCCATGGCCTGCGGCAGCGCGTCGAACTCCTGTCGGACAAGATCGAACGTTTCCGCACAGGCACCCGGGCACAGGCACGGGCGCGGCAGAGCCGGGCGGCCTGAAGCGCATCAATGAAGGAGCGTCACCCGCCGGTGACGCTCATGTGGCGGGCGACTGCCGGCCTGTTGTGATCGCGGTCGATGATGAAGTCGTGGCCCTTGGGCTTGCGGCGGATGGCCTCATCGATGGCCATGTTCAGTAGATCATCGTCCGGCGTCGCCCGGAGAGCGGCGCGCAGATCGGCGGCGTCATTCTGGCCGAGGCACATGTAGAGCGTGCCGGTACAGGTCAGGCGCACGCGGTTGCAGCTTTCGCAGAAATTGTGGGTCAGCGGCGTGATGAAGCCGAGCCGGCCGCCTGTTTCCTCGACCTTGACATAGCGGGCAGGGCCGCCGGTCTTGTAGCCGATCTCCGTCAGTGTGAACTGCCGCTCGAGATCCGCCTTGACCTGAGAGAGCGGCATATACATGTCGGTGCGGTCCTCGTCGATCTCGCCCATCGGCATGGTTTCGATGACGGTGAGGTCCATGCCGCGCGCATGGGCAAAGCGCAGGAGATCCGGGATTTCCGCGTCGTTGAAGCCCTTCAGAGCGACGGCATTGAGCTTGATCTTCAGGCCAGCAGCAAGCGCCGCGTCGATGCCCTCCATGACCCGTGCCAGATCACCCCAGCGGGTGATCTCCTTGAATTTGGCCGCGTCCAGCGTGTCGATCGATACGTTGATGCGGCGAACCCCGCACGCGTAGAGTTCGCTTGCGAAACGCGACAGCTGCGAACCGTTGGTGGTCAGCGTCAGCTCTTCCAGCGCGCCGGATTTCACCTTGTCGCCGAGGCTGCGGATCAGTTGCATGATGTTCTTGCGAACCAGCGGCTCGCCGCCCGTCAGCCGGATCTTCCTGACGCCCTTGGCGATAAAGGCCGAGCAGAGGCGGTCGAGCTCTTCCAGCGTCAGCAGGTCCCGCTTCGGCAGGAAAGTCATGTCTTCGGCCATGCAGTAGGTGCAGCGGAAGTCGCAACGGTCCGTGACGGAAACGCGGAGATAGCTGACCATCCGACCGAAAGGATCGATCATGGAGGACGGGTCCGTGGGTATGGGGGACGCGCCCGAAATCGCGCTGACGATGCTGTTCACAGAAACCTCCGTAGTCAGCGTTATGTGGGTTCGCTGTCCGTGGCGTCAAGGAAAACTCTTTGAAAAGAAACTTGCGCGCAGGCACGGCGCGGCCTAGTCGTTGGCCATCAGACGCGGGCGGGACGAAGAATGAGCGATATCTGGCCAACCGAATTGCGGGTGTCGAAGGATCGACATCGGCTGCTCGTCACCTTCAACGACGGCGCCAGCTTCGAGCTATCGGCGGAATTGATGCGCGTGCTCTCGCCGTCGGCAGAGGTCCAGGGCCACGGGCCTGGCCAGAAGGTCACGGTTCCGGGCAAGCGCGACGTCGGTATCATGACGATGACGCCGACCGGCAATTACGCGGTGCGTGTCGGTTTCGACGATCTGCACGACACCGGGATCTTCACCTGGACCTACTTGCGCGAGCTCGGCGAAAACACGCCGTCCCTGATGGCCGCCTACGAGGCGGAACTGGCTGAAAAAGGCTTGAGCCGCGATCGCCCCGGACCGCGTCGCTGACGGCCTACGACTTGTAGATCAGCCAACTCTTGCCAAAGTCCTTCTGCATGCCGTTCTGATACTGGTACGAGCAGTTTCGGCCTGAGTTTTTCGCCTGGTAGAGGGCAATGTCGGTCTTGCTGTAAAGTTCGCCGGGGTCCTTGGCATCGGCCGCCATGCACATGCCGAGCGACATGGTGATCGGGCCGTAATCGACCCGGGTGCGCGAATTGCGGAACGGGGTCGATTCCAGCGTCCGACGGATGCGCTCGCAAATCGACATCACTTCATCCACAGTGTTGCCATCGACGATCAGGGCGAATTCCTCGCCGCCGGTGCGGGCAACGAACACATCGCGGCGGACATTGGCGCGGATCACCGAGGCGACCGTCGCCAGGATCTTGTCGCCGACGGGGTGGCCGAAGCTGTCATTGACCTTTTTGAAATTGTCGATGTCGGCCAGCACCAGGGCGGTGACGGCCTTGTTCATCGGATTGTTGAATATGCTGGCGAGGCGATCGTCGAAAGCGCGGCGGTTCGATAGCCGGGTCAGGGAATCAGTGTTGGCGATGCGCTTGTACTCATCCAGTTCCTTGCGAACCTGGTCCATCTCATGTGAGCGCTGCGCCACGTCTTCGACCGTTTTTTCGCCGCGCGCCATCGTGTCGCCGGTGGCTTCGGTCAGGATGGTGATCGCATTTCGAAGCAGATCGGCACTGTTGGCGGTCTTGGCGGAGATGCGGCTGAAGGTCTCGCTGAGCAGCTTGTTGTAGCTTTCGAGCGAGGTCTGTTCCTGTCTGAGGGTGCGCAGTACGCCGTCGAGTTCGGTGATGATGCGCGCATGAGCATCGTCATAGATACGTGTCGAGTGGGCGAAGTATTGCGCCGATAGGGAATCGATTTCCGTCTGGCTGGCATTGCTGCCAAGAGCAGCGAGATCTTTGGTCAGTGCCGGGTTCGAGCCGATATAGGCTTCGTAGAAGAGCTCATAGTTGCGCGGTATGGGAGCGACGCCCATTGCTCGCATTGCATAGATGATCTGTCCTGCCACGTCCGGAACTTGCGACTTGGACGTAATCACCGTGCTCATCGGCGAACTCCTAATGGTTTAATCGCGCATCGTTTAAGTACTCTAAAATTGTTGTAAAAAGATTAAGGGTAACATTGCAAGTGTTTGTTAATAAAATTGCCTAGTCTTGCAGAAAAGCGTGTGTCTTCGACGTTTACTTCAGACCGCAGCCTGCTTTTCTCAAGCACTTTCCTTAATGGAAACAGGCCGGTCGGTGGCCGCTCAACTAAAAAACATAACCAGGGATTGAGTAGGCCATTCCGGCGCGTGGCCGGAATGGCGTTCTATTTCGGGGTTACTTTGGGCCGATCATGTTTTCGGGACGAACGAACTGGTCGAACTCTTCGTCGCTGAGATAACCGCCGCCGACGGCTTCCTGACGAAGGGTCGTTCCGTTCTTGTGGGCCGTCTTGGCGATCTTTGCGCAGGCGTCGTAGCCCAGCCGGCCGTTCAGCGCGGTCACCAGCATCAGCGAGTTTTCGACGCCCTTGCGGATATTGTCCTCGCGAGCCTCGATGCCGACGACGCAGTTATCGGTGAACGAGACCGCAGCGTCGCCGAGCAGCTGCACCGACTGCAGGAAGTTGTAGGCCATCATCGGGTTGTAGACGTTCAGTTCGAAATGCCCCTGGCTGCCGGCGAAGGTGATGGCGGCGTTGTTGCCGAAGATGTGGGCGCAGACCTGGGTCAAGGCTTCCGACTGGGTCGGGTTGACCTTGCCCGGCATGATCGACGAACCCGGCTCGTTTTCCGGCAGCGACAGTTCGCCGAGGCCGGCGCGCGGGCCGGAACCGAGGAAGCGGATGTCGTTGGCGATCTTGAACAGGGCGGCAGCAGCTGCGGCGATGGCACCATGGGAAAACACCATCGCGTCGTGGGCGGCGAGCGCCTCGAACTTGTTGGGTGCCGTGACGAAGGGGAGGTCGGTGATCGCCGAAATCTCCTCGGCAACCTTTTCGGCAAAACCGATGGGCGCGTTGAGACCTGTGCCGACGGCCGTGCCGCCCTGGGCCAGTTCGTAAAGGCCGGGCAGGGTGAGCTCGATGCGCTTGATGGCGGAGCCGACCTGGGCCGCGTAGCCGGAAAACTCCTGGCCGAGCGTCAGCGGCGTGGCATCCTGGGTATGCGTGCGGCCGATCTTGATGATATGGGCGAAGGCCTTGACCTTGGCTTCGAGAGCCTCGTGCAGGTGACGCAGGCCCGGCAGCAGGTGATGGACGATCTGTTCGGCGCAGGCGACGTGCATGGCCGTCGGGTAGGTGTCGTTCGACGACTGGCTCATGTTGACATGGTCGTTCGGATGAACGGGCTTCTTGGAGCCCATCACGCCGCCGAGCATTTCGATGGCGCGGTTGGAAACCACTTCATTGGCATTCATGTTCGACTGCGTGCCGGAGCCGGTCTGCCAGACGACCAGCGGGAAATGCGCGTCGAGCTTGCCGTCGATGACTTCCTGGGCAGCGGCGACGATCACTTTACCGAGATCGGCATCGAGGCCGCCGAGATTCATATTGGCACGGGCCGCCGCCTGCTTGACGATCCCCAGCGCCCGGACGATCGACACGGGCTGCTTTTCCCAGCCGATCTTGAAGTTGCCGAGCGAGCGCTGCGCCTGGGCGCCCCAGTACCGGTCGCTGGCCACGTCGATCGGGCCAAAAGTATCGGTTTCCGTGCGGGTGGAAGTCATTCTAGTGCCTTTCGTGGGACCGTGGAGCGATCGCTCCGTTCGAATTTCGCGCTGTTATAAGTCCGATCTGCGCACAAGAAAACAGGAAAGAAAGGTCGCGCCTGTGCGGCTTTCGGCGGGTGTTCGCCTGAAGCGGGAAACTGAGTGCCATTTATATCACGGGTCTGCTCAATGTTTTTCGGCTGTTTTTCGGCCGACGCGGACACTTAAAATTGTAAGAAAAATTAACCAATAATTTCATAATTTTGTGTGAACTCGGGGCCGTTCGACGTCGCCGAATCCCGTTCCAAGGGTGGGGTTGAGTGCGTCGTTAAGACCGGCTGGTTTCTTCCCATTTGCCGTCCGATCTTCTAAGGTATCGCTGATTTATTTGACATGTTCGGGCAGCCCGACACACCCATGACAGGGGACTGAATTGAGAACGACATTTCCGACGAGAGCAGCAGCATCCGTTCTGGCCCTATCCTGTGGCCTGACCATGCTAGGCACGTCCGCGCATGCGATGACGCTGATGGATTTCATCCGTGGCGGCAAGGGCCGCTCGCAGCAGCAGGTGGACAGCAGCCAGATCCTGCCGCCGAGCATGCCGATCGCGCCGGTGCCGAAGGAAAATTCTGCAAGCGGTCCTGCCCCGAAGGTCAGTTCCCCGACCTACTACACCTACAAGCCTGAGCCGATGCGCGCAGTGGCCACCAACAAGTTCGCCGATCCTGTCGTCACCGGCGCTGTTGCCGATGCTTCCTCCGCGCCCGTCGCCGTCGATCCGTCGAATTCGCAGCGCCGCTATCTGACGGAAGCGCGGCTTACGGCGACCAACGACGTTGCCAAGGCGCTGGAGGCTTACTACTCCGACGGCCGCAAGCCGCTCGTCTGGATTGCCGACAACAATGTCAGCGACCGGGCAAAGGCGGCGATGGACGTTCTCGCCCAGGCGGACATGATCGGCCTCGACCCGAACGACTACAAAGTCTCCGTGCCCGTCCTTTCTGGCGACAACATCAATCCTGCCGACCGCGACCGCGCCCTGATGCAGTTCGAATTGGCGCTGTCGGCCAAGGTTCTGGCTTTCGTGCAGGATGACCAGCGCGGCCGCATCGACCCGAACAAGTTGTCCGGCTACCATGACTTCAAGCGCAAGGACGTGAACCTTGCACCGGTTCTCGGCGTGATCGCGCTCAGCCCCGACGTTGCCGCCTATCTCAACAGCCGCAGCCCGGAAAATCCTCAGTTCGATTCGCTGAAGGCCGAATATGCGAAGCTGAAGAGCGAAAGCTCGGGCGATGCCAACCGCGTTGCCATTACGCTCTCCGGCATCATCAAGCCCGGCGACAGCTCGCCGCAGATCGCCGCCATCATCAAGGGGATCCAGGCGAAGGGTTCCGATGCGTTGCAGACGTCGCATGCCGACCTGTTCGCGTCCTACCAGCAGACGCCGCAATATACGCCGGAGTTGGTTGCCCTGGTCGAAGCCTTCCAGAAGGAGAAGGGCCTGACGGCCGATGGCGTCATCGGTCAGTCGACGGTGCGTGCCATCGTCGGCGAGAACAGCGACGCCAAGCTGCGCAAGCTGACCATCGCCATGGAGCAGCTGCGCTGGCTGCCTGACCAGCTGGGACCGCGCTACGTGTTCATCAACCAGCCGGCCTTCATGGTCTACTACTACAACGACAACAAGGAAGCGCTGTCGATGCGCGTCGTGGTTGGCGCCAAGGGCCACCAGACGAACTTCTTCGAGAACCAGATCCAGACCGTCGAGTTCAATCCCTACTGGGGCGTGCCGCAGTCGATCATCGTCAACGAGATGCTGCCGAAGCTGCGCGCCGATCCGAACTATCTCGACAAGACCGGCTACCAGGTCGAAGTCAACGGACGTCCGGTGGCGTCCTCCAGCGTCGACTGGTATGGCTCGACCACCAACATCGCCGTGCGCCAGCCGCCGAGCAGCGACAACGCCCTGGGGGAACTGAAGATCCTGTTCCCGAACAGCCACGCGATCTACATGCATGACACGCCTTCGAAGAGCTTCTTCAAGAAGGACATGCGCGCCCTCAGCCACGGCTGCGTGCGTCTGGCCGATCCGCGTGCCATGGCAGCGGCGGTGCTGAACACCACGGTTGCCGATGTCGCCAAGCAGATTGCGACCGGCGAGAACAAGGCCGTGCCGGTACCGCAGCGCTTCCCGGTCTACATCGCCTACTTCACGGCCTGGCCCGACAAGGACGGCGTCGTGCGCTATTTCAACGACGTCTACGACCGCGACACCTACACGCAGAAGGCGTTCGATGCGACCACGAAGGTTCGCCAGGCTCAGATCTGAGCGGGCAATCGAAGTTGACAGACACAACAGGCGACCCTCGGGTCGCCTGTTGTGTTTCCGCCTCGTTTCTTTCCGTCAGCGTCCGGCCAACAGCCGCTCGACGAGTTCGGGTGTCAACTCGTCGAAGTGCTGGATGATGTGGTCCGGCGACAGGCTGTCGATGGCGACGTCCGAGTAGCCGAACGGAACGGCGATCGAAGGCACGCCGGCATCCCGGGCGGCCAGGATATCGTTGACGCTGTCGCCGACCATGATCGCTCTGGCGCGGTCACCACCCGCCCTTTCGACGGTGCCGACGATGTGCTGACCGTCCGGCTTGCGCACGGCAAAGGTATCACCGCCGACGATCGTTGCGAAATAGTGATCCAGCTGCAGCTTGTTCAGCAGCGTCGATGCCAGCGCCTCCATCTTGTTGGTGCAGACGGCAAGCCTGAAGCCGGCTGCCTGCAGCCCATCCAGCGCTGTGACAAGGCCCGGATAAGGCTTGCTGTCACCCGGCATCGTGGCGCTGTAGAAGGCGATGAAGCGCTCCATCAGAACCGGCAGTTCCTCCGCCGTGAGTTCGTATCCGCCGAGCCTGCAGGCGCGCTCGATCATCGTCCTGGCGCCGTGGCCGACTAGAAAAGTGAGATCCTCATAGCCGACAGGCGGAAGGTCGAGCGCTGCAATCGTGTGGTTGACGCTGGAGACGAGGTCGGGTGCGGTGTCGATCAGCGTTCCGTCGAGATCGAAGACGATGGTGGTGGTTTTCACGGGGGAAACTGCCTTGAATGGATCGCGGGAAAAGACGAGCGTTTCCAGTAGAAGATCGACCGGTTCATTGCAACGCCGGCGCTTGCGGCATCGGTTTCGGGACGGCGCGAAAACGTCACGGCATTTATGTCCCGCGGCGGAATTTTGGCTTCCGTTTGCCGGGGGAGCCGTGTAAACAGCGTTCCAACGAAACGGTGGGAGCACGTGGCGCATGGACGCCCGCGAAATGAAGATCAAGGCTGCGGAAGTGGCTCTCGGCCATGTCGAGAACGGCATGCGGCTGGGGATCGGTACCGGCACCACCGCCGAGGAATTCGTGAGGTTGCTGGCCGAAAAGGTCGCCGGCGGGCTTCAGGTAAACGGCGTTCCCACCTCCGAGCGGACGGCGCGGCTATGCCTGGAGCTTGGCGTGCCGCTGAAATCGCTGGACGAAAGCCCGGAGCTCGATCTCACCATCGACGGTGCCGACGAACTCGACCACAGCCTGCGCCTGATCAAGGGCGGCGGCGGCGCGCTTTTGCGCGAGAAGATCGTGGCTGCTTCCTCTGCCCGGATGATCGTCATTGCCGACGAGAGCAAGCTGGTCGAGACGCTCGGCGTCTTCCCCCTGCCGATCGAGGTCAATGCCTTCGGACTGGTGTCGACGCGGATCATGATCGAGAAGGCGGCGGCGCGGCTCGGCCTGTCGGGCGATTTGACCCTGCGCATGGCCGGCGACCAGACTTTCAAGACCGACGGTGGACACTTCATCCTCGATGCATCTTTTGGCCGCATTGCTGATGCAGAGGCGCTGGCCATGGCACTGAATTCCATACCCGGCGTTGTCGAACACGGGCTCTTCATCAACTTGGCGACGCTTGCGATCATTGCCGGTCCGGCGGGCGTTCAGACGCTTCAAGCGCATTAAACAGGAGATTGAACATATGATCAAATTGGCAGGTTTCGGCCGCTTGGCCGCTGCAACCGTTCTTCTGTCCGGAATGGCGATCGGTTCCCTCAGTGCCCAGGAAATCTCCGAAGAGCAGATGAAGGCCGCCCGCGCCGCGATCAACGCGCTCGGCATCACCAACCAGTTCGACAACATCCTGCCGACGCTGGCCGAACAGCTGAAGAGCACGATGATCCAGGCCAACCCGAACTTCCAGGATGCGATCAGCTCGACCGTCGACCAGCAGGCGCTGGCGCTCGCCGCCCGCCGCTCCGACCTGGAGAAGGAAGCCGCCGCCACCTACGCAAAGGCCTTCTCGACGGCGGAATTGAATGCGATTGCCGAATTCTACAACTCCGACGCCGGCAAGAAGCTTCTGAAGGACGGCCCGATCGCCACCCGCGAACTCTACAAGGCCGCCGATATCTGGGGGCAGGGCATCTCCCGCGATCTCGCAAACCAGAGCAACAAGGCGCTGGAAAAGATCGTCAAGGTGCCGCCGGCACCACCCGTCGCCGAAGCCGCTCCGGCGCCTGCGGCAAAGACGCCAGCCGCCAAGCCGGCGCCTGCGCCCAAGCAGTAACGCTTTCGCATATGTGCTATTCAAAAGCCCGGATCTTCCGGGCTTTTATTTTTTGCCCGGACATCTCATATCAGCTTAGCAATTCCGCCGCTCTGCCGGCCCCGTTCTATCAGGAGCTTCCATGTCGTCTTTCGATTTTGATCTTTTCGTCATCGGCGGAGGGTCGGGCGGGGTGCGCGCTGCCCGCGTCGCCGCATCGCTTGGCAAGAAGGTCGGCATCGCCGAGGAGTTCCGCTACGGCGGCACCTGCGTCATCCGTGGATGCGTGCCGAAGAAGCTGTTCGTCTACGCATCGCAGTTTCACGAGGGTTTCGAAGATGCCGCCGGTTTCGGCTGGACGGTCGGCGAAAGTTCCTTCGACTGGAGGAAGTTGGTCGAGGCGAAGGACAAGGAAATCGCGCGCCTGGAAGGCCTCTACAGAAAGGGGCTCGAAAACAACAAGGCTGAGATGTTCGACAGCCGTGCCTTGCTGGTCGATGCGCATACGGTGCGACTGACCAAAACTGGGCAGACATTCACCGCCGAGCGCATCATTATCGCCGTTGGTGGCACGCCGAACATTCATGCAGCGCTGCCGGGCCATGAGCTTTGCATCTCCTCGAACGAGGCCTTCGATCTGCCGGCCCTGCCGAAGTCGATCTTGATCGCCGGCGGTGGTTACATTGCCGTCGAGTTCGCCAATATCTTTCACGGCCTCGGTGTCGAGACGACCCTGATCTATCGGGGTGCCGAAATCCTGTCGCGCTTCGACAATGACATGCGGCATGGCCTGCACGAGGCGATGGTGGCCAAGGGCATCCATATCCGCTGCCACGACGTCATCGAGGCGGTAACACGCTCCGAGGACGGCCTGCATGCTCGCACCAAACAGGGCGATACGCTGATCGTCGATACCATCATGCTGGCTCTCGGCCGCGATCCCAACACCAAGGATCTCGGGCTGGAGGCTGTGGGCGTCGAGGTCAATGGGCGCGGCGCGATTGTCGTCGACGATTTCTCGCGGACATCGGTGCGGAGCATCTTCGCGCTCGGCGATGTTACCGACCGGGTACAGCTGACGCCTGTCGCCATTCACGAGGCGATGTGCTTCATCGAAACGGAATACAAAAACAACCCGACCATTCCGGATCACAAGCTGATCGCCACGGCCGTATTTTCGCAGCCCGAAATCGGCACTGTCGGCCTCAGCGAGGAAGAGGCAAGCAGCACCTACGACGAGGTCGAAATCTACCGCGCCCAGTTCCGGCCGATGAAGGCGACGCTGTCCGGACGCGCCGAGAAGACGATCATGAAGCTCGTCGTCAATGCCGCCGACCGCAAGGTGCTCGGTGCCCATATTCTCGGCCACGACGCGGGTGAGATGGCGCAGTTGCTGGGCATCACCCTGAAGGCCGGCTGCACCAAGGACGACTTCGACCGGACGATGGCCGTGCATCCGACGGCGGCCGAAGAACTGGTGACGATGTACACGCCGAGCTACCGCATCAAGAACGGCGTGCGCATCTGATAGAGGCAGGCTAGGGCGCCTCGGCGCCCTACCGCTGCTTTCGGATCAGCTCGTCAGCCTCGAGCCGTTGACCACCTTCATGAAGAGCGCGTTCATGGCGTCGCTGATGCCCTGGGTCGGGCTGACTTCGAAGTAGAGGCCCGGGGATGCGCAGCTCTGAAGCCTTGCCGGGATCTGGTTCCTGAACGGATAAATCCACTGCATGTACCAGCCGTTGTTCGGCAAGGGCAGGTAGGTTGTATAGAGGATGGCGATCTGGACGCCGCGGTTTTTGAGAGGCGTGCAAAAGGATGCGTCGAGCGGTTCCTGACAGCGGTCTCCAGTCAGCGGCGCTGTGCAGCCGACCGGCTTGATGCTGTCGCCGACACCATCCGTGACAAAGAAGAGGGTCTTCTGCGGGGTGGCGCTTGTATAGCCGCTACCGGGAGCCGGAATGCTGTTATTGAGGCTCGTCAAGGCGTTGTCGAAGCTCGTTTGCGTGTCGTTGTTATAACCCTGGTAAGGGATCGTCATAAGATCGACCTTACTGGTGTAGGTCTGGACAGCGGCGAGATCGGACGTCAGCGGCGAAATCGTTGTCAGACCAGCCTTTTCCGCCGCAGAGCCGAACGTATAGACGGCCATTCTGTAAAGATTGCTTATCGTGCCTCTTTTAGTGGTTGCCGTTTCAGTCAAACTCTGGGTCGCCTCACGGACGACGTCGATACGCATCTGGAAGCCCGGTAGGCTTTTGGCTATTGTGTAGTAGTCATGACCGACGTTCTGCTGGGTCTCGTGACAAGCAAAGGCGCAGCTATCGCTTGTTGCTGCCTCGAGTCTGGCTACATCCGTCGGTGTCGCACCGACGCCCATCGACGGGGTGTTGTCGATCAGAATGTAGAAGTCCATGTAGGTCCGCGTCTGGTTCTGCGCCGTTGCCTTGCCGGCAATGGTGATGCTGTCCTTGCCGAGCACATGCAGGAAGGTGGTCGGCACGGTCGCGGTGAAGCTAACATTCGAAACCAGCGTGTTGCCTGTCTTGGTGACGGTGATCGCAACCTGAACGTTGTCATCGGCAAGCGCAGCGCTGTTCTGGCTCAAGAACAAAGTGTTTGCATCGCTCTGCGCCACGGAAACCGTACCATCCGAGGTCATCTGCATGGCGGCGGCAACGCCGGACGATTTTTCTGCAATCGATCCGGCGGCGGCAGCGTCGGCTGCGGCGAAGAGCTGGTTGCGTACGTTCAGCGCATTGGCGAAATCGATCGCCATGCCGGCGGTTCCCAGGATCGGCACCAACATGAGTGCCGTCAGAATTCCGAAGTTGCCGCTACGATCTTGCCAGAGTTTCGGAACACGCATCGCCCATAGTCCATTTCTCGCTGGTCCATTCGCGGACGGATGCAGTTGTTGTAAGTCAACTTCGTCAATAATCCCCCAATCTCAGTGGTTTTCGGTCCGTTAAAACCCGACTGCGCCGCTAATATACGCCCGCCTATGCAAGTCCTTCGCAAAGGGCTATAAGCCGCGATTATTCCGAACGTGACGGGAGAACCGGCGGAGACCGGGCGTGAAACAGGTGAGCACGATGGCACAGAATTGGACACCCAGCAGCTGGAGGCAGAAGCCGATCAGCCAGGTTCCGGAATATCCGGACAAAGCCGCGCTTGCGGCCATGGAAGCGCAGCTAGCAACCTATCCGCCGCTGGTATTCGCCGGCGAGGCGCGGCGCTTGAAGAAGCATCTTGCCAATGTGGCAGAAGGCAACGCCTTCCTGCTGCAGGGCGGCGATTGCGCCGAGAGCTTTGCCGAGCATGGTGCCGACAACATCCGTGACTTCTTCCGCGCCTTCCTGGAAATGGCCGTCGTGCTGACCTTCGGTGCCCAGTTGCCGGTGGTCAAGGTCGGCCGCATCGCCGGGCAGTTCGCCAAGCCGCGCTCCTCCAATGTCGAGACCAAGGCAGGGCAGACGCTGCCGGCCTATCGCGGCGACATCGTCAACGGCATCGAGTTCACCGAGAAGGCCCGAATCCCGGATCCGGAACGGCAGATCATGGCTTATCGCCAGTCCGCCGCAACGCTGAACCTGCTGCGCGCTTTCGCCATGGGCGGCTATGCCAATCTGGAAAACGTCCATCAGTGGATGCTCGGCTTCGTCAAGGACAGCCCCCAGGGCGAGCGCTACCGCAAGCTTGCCGACCGCATCAGCGAAACCATGGATTTCATGAAGGCGATCGGCATCACCGCCGAGAACAATCCGAGCCTGCGCGAGACGGATTTCTTCACCAGCCACGAGGCGCTTCTGCTCGGCTACGAGGAAGCGATGACGCGCATCGATTCGACCTCGGGCGAGTGGTATGCGACGTCCGGCCACATGATCTGGATCGGCGATCGCACGCGCCAGCTCGACCATGCCCATGTCGAATATTTCCGCGGCATCAAGAACCCGATCGGCCTGAAATGCGGTCCGTCGCTGACGGCCGACAACCTGCTCGAGCTGATCGATGTCCTCAATCCGGCCAATGAGGCCGGACGGCTGACGCTGATCTGCCGCTTCGGCTACGACAAGGTCGCCGACGGCCTGCCGAAGCTGGTGCGCGCCGTCGAGCGGGAAGGCCGCAAGGTTGTTTGGTCCTGCGACCCGATGCACGGCAACACGATCACCCTCAACGACTACAAGACGCGGCCGTTCGAGCGCATCCTGTCGGAAGTCGAAAGCTTCTTCCAGATCCATCGCGCCGAGGGCACCCATCCGGGCGGCATTCATATCGAGATGACCGGCAAGGACGTGACCGAATGCACGGGCGGTGCCCGCGCCGTCAGCGCCGACGATCTGCAGGATCGCTACCACACCCATTGCGATCCTCGTCTCAACGCCGACCAGGCGCTCGAGCTGGCCTTTCTTCTTGCCGAGCGCATGAAGGGCGGCCGCGACGAGAAGCGTCTCGCCGTCAACGGCTGACGATCAGTGTCATCCCCTTGGATCAGGCCGGTCGCGAGACCGGCCTTTTTCATGCGCCGTGACCGCGAGCTCGGCAGCCTTTGCGCCGCCTGCAAACGGCACGAAGCCAGGCTGTCCTGCGAGACGGTAGTACAGATCAGCGCGCCTCATCCTCTTGTGATGATTTTGAATTTGACCGCCTCCCGCCTATAGGCGACCATGACCGCGTCGATCAAGCATCCGGGAGCGCAACATGGCAGACGTGAATACCGGCTCGTGCCTCTGCGGCGCGGTCCGTCTTCGTACAAGCGGTCCGTTGCGCGACGTGGTCGGGTGCCATTGCTCCCAGTGCCGAAAGCAGACCGGCCTCTACCTGGCGGCGACGAATGCCGCGACTGCCGATCTCACCATAGACGGCAAGGACAGCATCAGCTGGTATCGGTCGAGCCCGACCGCCAGCCGCGCATTCTGCAAGACCTGCGGCTCGGCGCTGTTCTGGGTTGCCGACGATGCCGACCAGATCTCGATCATGGCCGGCCTGTTCGACAAGCCGACCGGGCTCAGGATGAGCCATCACATCTATTGCGCCGACAAGGGCGACTTCTACGAGCTCACTGACGGACTGCGCCAGTTTCCGCAGTCCGACTAAGCTCGGCGGGGCGGCGTCGGCATTCCGCTCGCTGGCCCTTTCGGGAGGGCAGCTTAACCCCTGGCTTGCAGCAGCTTCGTCAACCGGCTTACGTCCTCGCGCAAGGACGACAGCTCGTTTATCACCTGGATATCGATTTTCTGGTGCAGCGACAGCACCTCGAGCTCAGCCTTGAGGTTGACCTCGTAGTCCTTCGCGGCCTCGAAGCGATCGCGCTCGGCCTGGCGGTTCTGCGACATCATGATGATCGGGGCCTGGATGGCAGCGATCATCGAGAGGATCAGGTTGAGGAAGATGAAGGGATAGGGATCAAAGGCGCCTGATGCGAGGATGAAGGTGTTGAGCGCAGTCCAGGCCACCAGGAAGGTCAGGAAGGAAATGATGAAAGACCACGAGCCGCCGATGCGGGCAATGCTGTCGGCGACGCGCTCGCCGAGCGAGGCATTGGCCGAGAATGCAGCGTTGACGTCGGTCGAGATGACCTTTCGTTCATGGGCCCGCTTCAGCACACGCTTCTCGATGGCACCAAGATCCTCGGGGGGCTTGTCGAAATGGGACTGGATCAAATGCGGAAAATTGGGCATGCGTCGCTCCGGTTCTGTCTGGCTCCACTATTCGGTTGAAGCAGGCAATTGCAACGGCAAAACAGCGCAGCCGGCAGCGTCTCACGCATTCGCGCTCCGGCCTGCGGTTGCCGTCAGGTGGCGGCCCCGTTAAAACAAGCCTGCCGCCGGCAATTGAGGGCGGCAGGAATTGGAAAGCGGGTGAGGCATGCGCAGTTCGATCGAGATATTCAACATTGCCACGAAACAGTCACGGGTGGTCTGGCAAACGGATCGCCTCGTCGAGGCGCCCAATTTCTCTCCGGACGGGCGCTACCTGCTGGTGAATGACGAGGGGCTGCTTTACCGCCTGTCGCTCGACGGCAAGGCCGATGTCGAACAGGTGGAAACGGATTTTGCCACGCGCTGCAACAACGACCACGGCATATCGCCGGATGGTTCGATGATTGCGCTCTGCGACAAGGTCCAGTTCGGAAAATCCTGCATCTATCTCGTACCGGCGGAAGGCGGCACACCGCGTCGGGTCACGGCCAATCTGCCCTCCTACTGGCATGGTTGGTCGCCGGACGGACGGCGGCTCAGCTATTGCGGCATTCGCGGCGATCTCTTCGATATCTACACGATATCGGTTGACGGCGGCGAGGAGACGCGGCTCACCCATGGCGAAGGCCGCAACGACGGCCCGGACTGGTCCGCCGATGGCCAGTGGATCTATTTCAATTCGAGCCGCAGCGGCCGTATGCAGATCTGGCGCGTCCGGCCTGACGGCACCGATCTTCAGCAATTGACCGATGACGAATTCGGCAACTGGTTTCCGCATCCTTCGCCATCAGGCGACAAGGTCGTCCTGCTGTCCTACGACGGCGACGTCTTCGATCACCCCCGCGATCTGCCTGTGCGGCTGCGGCTGATGGATATGGATGGCGGCAACATCACCACGCTGTTCGAACTGTTCGGCGGTCAGGGGACGATCAACGTGCCCAGCTGGGCGCCTGATGGCGATGAATTTGCCTATGTCCGCTACGAAGCCGAGGTCTGAGTTCATCCCGATCGGCTTGCCTTCGTTCGGTAGATCACGCATATCACTGCCATCAGGTGCCCGCGAGAGCGGGAGAATCGGGAAGCCGGCGAAAACCCGGCGCGTGCCCAACGCTGTATGGCGGATGGCGATGCATGGGGGCGGTTGCCCCCAGATCGATGTCACTGGTCGCCAGACCGGGAAGGCAGCATCGACCAGACGACGCCGAGCCAGAAGACCGGCCTGATGCGATAGACTTGCCCGCGCGGACGGCGGGCGGTTGGCATTGTTGGGGAGAAAACGATGCAATCCGAAGCGAAGGACGATCTCGTCCGGGAGCAAGCCTTTTCCGTTGCCGAGCGCAACGTCATATACCACGCCATCGAAACCCGGCGCGACGTGCGCGACCAGTTCCTGCCGGACCCCTTGCCTGACGATCTGATCGCGCGTCTCCTCGGTGCCGCCCATCATGCGCCTTCGGTCGGCTTCATGCAGCCCTGGAATTTCATCCTGGTGCGCGACGCTACCCTTCGGCAACGCGCCTTCGAAGCCTTCGAGCGCGCCAATGAAGAGGCGGCACTGCAGTTCGACGGCGCCCGCCAGGACAGCTACAGGGCGCTGAAGCTCGAAGGCATCCGCAAGGCGCCGCTCAGCATCTGCATCACCTGCGATCCGGATCGGGCCGGACCGGTCGTGCTCGGTCGGACGCATAACCCGAGGATGGACGCCTATTCGACCGTCTGCGCCGTGCAGAATCTCTGGCTAGCGGCGCGGGCTGAGGGCGTCGGTGTCGGCTGGGTCAGCATCTTCCACGATGCCGACCTCCGCGCCTTGCTTGGTATCCCAGAGCGCATCGAGATCATCGCCTGGCTTTGTCTGGGCTTCGTCGACCAACTCTACGGGGAACCGGAACTCGCCGTCAGAGGCTGGCGCCAGCGCCTGCCGCTTCAGGATTTGATTTTCCAGGATGGCTGGGGTCAGCAGCGGCGCTGACGGTCGCTACTGTTCCGGCTGCAGCCTTGGGCCGGCGGGGCGGTCCAGGTCGAGCTTGTGCTGATCCGACGACAGAAAGGCCGGACCGACCTGTCGCGCCTTGTCTGTTGCCGGGTCATAGGGGCGATCGACCGGCGGAGCGTCGCTTTTGGAAGGGGCGGGTGCGGCGGCCGGAGGCGTTGCTTTCGGGCCGATGGTGGTGATCGAGCCGGCGGCAGGGGCCTCTGATCGGCCGCTCATGGCGTTCTGGCGCCGCATTTCCTCATAGTAAGCCGGCAAATTGCATGTGCAGCTGGTCTTCTCGTTCGGCGGCCTTTTGCGATAGGCGAAGGCATAGGGCATGGCGCTGTAGGGCGCTCCGGAGGAGGCCGAGATCATCGCCGACGTCTCCTGGTTCGGCAGCTGGTGGAAGAACAGCTCGGTCTTGACGCCCGGGCACATCTTGGCGCAGGTCTCGCCGTCCCGCGGGAAGTCGCTCGCTGTCGCATTGGGTGTCATCGGAAAGAAACCACCGTCGCAGGTGCGCACACAAACGGTACGCACATTGCTGCCGGCATAGGATTGACCGACGGCGTAGCTCTGGCCCGGTGATAGCGGCGGCTCGGCGCCGGTCGAGGGGCCGCCGCTGCGGTCGAGTGTGGTAACGCCGGATGAACCTGGGCCGGGCGCTGCATCCAGCGGCGGCGGTCGGTTGCTGATGATGGTGTCGCCTTGGCTGCTGTCGGGTTCGTCACAGCCATTGGCGGTGAGGGCGCTGGCGAGCCGTTGGCGCTCGCCGTCGCTTGAATTTCCGCCCTTTTGCAACTGGTCGCGCTTGGCAATGAGGTCGTCGAGATTCTGCTGCATCCGCCGCAGCGTATCCTCGATCCGCCCGCAGGTGCCGTCATCGTCGCCGTTGATGATGACCATGCTGCCGGAGGAGCACTCGTTGTCCTCCAGGTCGTTTTCGACCTTGCGGATCTCGGAACTCTGTTCGGCAACGGCGCTGCGATATTGCCGAAGCTGCGTGCCGGTGCCGATTGTCTCGGTGAGATCGGCCATCCGGCCGCGCAGGTCGTCGCAGATTTCGTTCGTCTGGGCAGCCAGCGGCGCCGTCATCGAAAGCCACGTGCCGATCGCGAAGAATGAATGTTTCCAGCCCACCGTGACGCCTCTGGCCTGCCCTGCTTGAATGCGCCGCGACGCTCGGGAAGCGTGCGGCGAGTCACCCTATAGCACAAGCCAGCCATTTGACGCCGCGCGACTTGCGCCAGCCCTGCGACCCAGCGACTGGCGCGATTGGTCATGCGGCGCGGGCAAGCGCCACCGTCGTCTCCGGCGGCAGCACGGTTCCGTCGATCTCGGCCACGGCCTTCATCCGCTGCAAGAGCCCCTGGTTGACCTCCCAGGAGACGGCGACGGCATGAACCGAACCGATCTTCTGCGGCTCGCCGATGCGTTCCCCGGGGCAACCCATCCGGCGAAACATGCGCTCCAGGAAGACGTCGGTGACGGTGACGATATGGGTCAGTCCGGACGACAGGCCGAGTTCGCCGACGCCGCACATCAATTCGGCGGCCGCCACCGTCACCTGGTTGGAGGCCCGGTCCTGCGAGATCTCCGGGTCGATACAGAAGCGGCTGGATTCCCAGACGGTGGCGCTGCGGATTTGCGGTCGGTGACCGAGCAGGATCGGAAAGGTGTCGTCCAGCATGTTCGGCCCGAGCGTCGGCAGCAGCCGCAGTGCGCCGCGTAGTTTTCCCGTCTCATCCGAATAAGACATCACATAGATCGGGTTGGACAGGTCGTACTGGTCGATTTCCCAGTTGCCGTCGACTAGGACCTCCCATTTGAGCAGATCGTGGAAGACGCGCTTGCGCAGCCGGAACATCTCGTCCATCGCGCCGAAATGGTGGTGGCGGGTAGTGCCGCTGTAAAGTCTGATCATCTCGGTCTCCCTCGGTTGATGACCGGTGGAGACTGGCAAAGGCAGCTGCTGCACTATACTGGCGGTTGCGACAGGTGACGCGAACCGGCCGGATGGGCCTTCATGCGTTTGGAATCAGGCCGCGCCAGAGAGCCTCCGCCACCGCTTGGGTGTTGGAGACGACGTCGAGCTTCTGGCGGGCGCTGCTCATGAAGAAGCGCACCGTGCGCTCGCTGATGCCGAGGATGACGGCAATTTCCCAGTAGCTTTTGCCGGCCGCCGACCAGCGCAGCACCTCCCGTTCGCGAGGCGTGATCACCGATGTCCGGTGGAGGCTCACCTGCGGCCGCTCGGCATCGATAAGGGCGGCATGGAAGAGGGCGGCGAGCGTCTGGATGTCGCGGCCATAGCTGCGCAGGAACAACGGTACCTCCGGGGCATGCAGCGGCAGTCCGATCGACAAGACCGCGCCGCGATTGGCGCGGGAGAGCAAAGGATACGAAATCCCCTCACTGGCGATGCCGATATCCGCAGCGTGTCGAAACAGGGTGGAGGACGAGGGCACCTGCTGGCGCAGCGTCGCATGCGCGACCGGCTTGACCGAAGCCAGTACGAACTTCAGGGCCGGCAGGTAAAGGTCGCAAGCCATGTCCTGCAGAGCCTCGCACTGCGGAGCCGAAAGCGTGTGGAACAGCCTGTGCAGGTGGACGGAGCGGGAATAGGGAATAACGTCGAGGTAGAGGAGGTGCGTGATGCCGTAAGTGTGCCGCATCCGCTCGAAGAACTGCTGTGGCTGAGCCTTTTCCGTCTGCTCCAGCCAATCGAAGAGCTCGAAATAACCGTGTCGCATCGCTGATCTCGAGAACCCTGAAATAGAGGACGGATTTTGTCCACTCAGAGTTGCGCTGTCCAGTCGAATTGCGCTCCTTGGTATCCCGCTGCACGTTCTGCGGGGATTTTCTGCCCGATCGCCAGCGCAAGCCGGCGATCGGATGCGTCCTGTTGTTGCCTATCCGGGCTGCGAAGCTTCGACCACCGCGATGGCGGCCATGTTGACGACGCCGCGCGACGTCACCGACGGCGACAGGATATGCGCCGGCAAAGCCGTTCCAAGGAGGATTGGTCCGACATGCAGACCATCGGTCATTTCCTTGACGACACCAAGGGTGATGTTGGCCGCATCCAGCGTCGGGAACACCAGCAGGTTCGCCTCGTCCGACAGCGTGGTGTCAGGCATCACGCGGCGGCGCAGATGCTCGGAGATCGCACTGTCGCCGTGCATTTCGCCATCGACTTCGAGCTCAGGGGCGGCAAGCCGGATCAGCCGCAGCGCATTGCGCATCTTGGTGGCGCTTTCCGATTCGCGCGACCCGAAGTTGGAGTGCGAGACCAGGGCCGCGCGTGGCGTGATGCCGAAGCGGCGGATTTCCTCGGCCGCCAGCACCGTCGATTCAGCGATTTCCTCGGCAGTCGGGTTAAAGTTGACGTAGGTATCCGTGTAGAACGTGTTCCCGCGCTGCGAGATCAGCAGGCTCATGGCCGAGAAGTCGCGGACGTTTGGCCGCTTGCCGATGATCTGGCGCACCACGCGCAGATGACGTTCGTAACGGCCTTCCAGCCCGCAGATCAGAGCGTCGGCATCGCCACGCTTCAGCGCCAGGGCGCCGATCACGCTGGTGTTGGTTCTGACGATCGTGCGGGCTGCCTCCGGGATGACGCCGCTTCGGCCGACCAGCGAGAAATAGAGATCGGCATAGTCGCGGAAGCGCGGATCGTCTTCCGGATTGATGACTTCGAAATCGGTGTGCGGGCGGATCTTCAGGCCGTAGCGCTTGAGGCGCGTCTCGATGACGTTGGGGCGGCCGATCAGGATCGGCACCGCCGTGCCTTCCTCCAGCAGTACCTGGGCGGCACGCAGGACGCGCTCGTCTTCGCCTTCGGAGAATACTACGCGCTTCGGCTGGGACAGCTTGGCGGCGGCGAAGATCGGCTTCATGACGAAGCCGGAGCGGAAGACGAAGCGGTTCAGCGTGTCGAGATAGGCATCGAAATCGGTGATCGGACGCAGCGCGACGCCGCTCTCTTCGGCGGCCTTGGCGACGGCAGGCGCGATGCGCAGGATCAGGCGCGGGTCGAAGGGCGAGGGGATCAGGTATTCCGGTCCGAAGATCGGCGTCTCGCCGGTATAGGCGCGGGCGGCGACGTCGGACGGTGCCTCGCGGGCAAGGGCTGCGATGGCGCGCACCGCGGCCATCTTCATTTCCTCGTTGATCGTCGTCGCGCCGCAATCGAGGGCACCACGGAAGATGTAGGGGAAGCAGAGGACGTTGTTGACCTGGTTGGGGAAATCCGAGCGCCCGGTGCAGATCATCGCGTCCGGCCGGGCGGCGCGGGCGAGTTCCGGCATGATTTCGGGATTGGGGTTGGCGAGCGCCATGATCAGCGGCTTGTCGGCCATCTGCGCGAGCAGCTCCGGCTTCAGCACGCCGGCGGCCGACAGGCCGAGGAAGACATCGGCGCCGCCGATCGATTCGGCCAGCGTCCGCTTGTCGCTCGGCTGCGCGTAGACGGATTTCCATTCGTCCATCAGCACGTTGCGGTCGGTGTAGACGAGGCCCTCGATGTCGTGGACCCAGATGTTTTCGCGCTTGGCACCGAGGATGACCAGCAGGTTGAGGCAGGCAAGGGCTGCGGCACCGGCGCCTGAAGCCACGATCTTGACGTTGTCGATGGTCTTGCCGGCGAGCTCGAGGCCGTTGAGAATGGCGGCAGCGACGATGATGGCGGTGCCGTGCTGGTCGTCGTGGAAGACCGGGATCTTCATCTTCTCGCGCAGGCGGCGCTCGACGTCGAAGCATTCGGGTGCCTTGATGTCCTCGAGATTGATACCGCCGAAGGTCGGCTCCAGCGCCGAGATCGTCGAGACCATCTCGTCGACGGTCGGGGCCTCGATTTCGATGTCGAAGACGTCGATGCCGGCGAACTTCTTGAACAGGACGGCCTTGCCTTCCATGACCGGCTTGGAGGCCAGCGGGCCGATATTGCCGAGGCCGAGAACGGCTGTGCCGTTCGATATCACGGCGACAAGATTGGCGCGCGAGGTGTATTCGGCGGCCATTTCAGGATTGTCGCGGATGGCGAGACAGGGGGCGGCAACGCCCGGCGAATAGGCGAGCGCGAGGTCGCGCTGGTTGCCGAGCGGCTTGGTCGCCTGGATCTCCAGCTTGCCCGGACGGGGATAGCGGTGGAAGAAAAGCGCCTGTTCGTCGAGGTCACCGCTGGTCATGTTTTTCTGTGCCTTCGATGCGTCCTGCGGGTCCATCACGCTGCTCCATTCCAATTTCGTCTGACGATTTTGCGTCACTGCATACAACAATCCTCCGAGGTGCACAGTACGGAATTGTGGCGGACGCGGAAGATTCTGCCGAGTCTGCGCGCCGGCGGATGAGTGGGCATTTGGCTTGATGTCATCATCCTGAAACACGAGTCTGATTATTCCCGCCCTAGCGAAGCTTGGGACACGGGCATCATGCTCGTGAAGAAATTGATGGACACTCGACACTTCCGAACCCTGTTCATTTCCGACGTTCACCTGGGGTCGAAGGCGGCCAAGGCGGACTATCTGCTCGATTTCCTGCGCTACCATGAGGCTGACACGATCTATCTGGTCGGTGACATCATCGACGGCTGGCGTTTGAAGCGCAGCTGGTACTGGCCGCAGGATTGCAACGATGTCGTCCAGAAGATCCTGCGCAAGGCGCGCAAGGGCACGCGGATCGTCTACATCCCCGGCAACCACGACGAATTCCTGCGTGATTTCCCCGGCACCCATTTCGGCGGCATCGAGGTCGCCGAACGGGCGATCCACACGACCGCCGATGGCCGCACCTATCTCGTTCTGCACGGCGACGAGTTCGATGTCGTGGTGCGCAACGCCCGGCTGCTCGCCTATCTCGGCGACTGGGCCTATGACGTGGCGATCGTCCTTAACATCGCGCTTGCCGCCATCCGCCGCAAGCTCGGCATGCCCTATTGGTCGTTCTCGGCATGGGCCAAGCAGCAGGTCAAGCACGCCGTGAACTTCATCGGCGAGTTCCAGCGGGTCGTTGCCGAAGAGGCCAAGCGCAACCATGCGGACGGGGTTATCTGCGGACATATCCACCACGCTGTCATCGAAGACATCGATGGCCTGTGCTACATCAACACCGGCGACTGGGTGGAGAGCTGCACGGCTGTCGCCGAGCACCAGGATGGCAGCTTCGAGCTGATCACCTGGCGCGAGATTCTCGATGCGAAGCCGGCGGCCCTTAGCGACGCTAGGCCGGAGCGCGCTGCATCGCGTCCGACGATGGACCTTGCGCTGCTGATAGCGGAAGCCAAAGCAGGCTCGGGCATGACGGCAGCGGAGTAACGCCGACCGTCTTTCTGGAAACGTTTTCGGAGCCACGCCATCCTTGGCGTAGGCGACTGGGCCTCTGCATGATAAGGGAATCATAGTTCCCCTTCAGGCAATGCCATGATTCCCGCATCAATTCCCTCGCCAGCCGGGCGCGCGCCTCCCTATTTCCGGCTGCGCAGCGCCTTGTCCTATTGCGCGCCGCTGATCGTCAACGGCATCGCTTTGCCGTTCTTCCCGGTCTGGCTCGCGACATTGAATTTCACCGACCACGAGATCGGCATCATCCTTGCCGTGCCGATGGTCGTGCGCGTGCTGGTGGCTCCGGTCGTGGCGCTGTTTGCCGATCGGATGAAGGAGCGCGCCTATGTACTCCTCTGGTCCGGCGGATTGTCGCTGCTGACGGCGATCGCGCTGTTCTGGGCCAATGACTTCACCACCGTGCTGCTGGTCTACGCGCTGCAGGGCGCGACCTATGCGCCCTATCTGCCGGTGGTCGAATCGATCACGATATCCGGCGTCCGGCGATGGGGCATCGACTACGGGTCGACGCGCGTCTGGGGCTCGATCGCCTTCATCGTCTCGACACTGATCGGCGGCCAATTGATCGGCGCTTTCGGCGGCAGCATGGTGCCGCCGCTGATGGTCGTCGGCTTCGTGCTGACGACGCTGATGGCGCTCTACTGCCCAAGAATCGGCCCGACCCGCCGCCGCGGCCATCCGTTGGATATCAAGGCACCGCCGATCGGCAATGCGCTGCGTAATCCGCAACTGCTGCTGACGATGATCGGCGTATCGATCCAGCAGGCCAGCCATGCGCTGTTCTACACCTTCGCCTCGATCTACTGGCACCACATCGGTTTTTCCGGCACCCAGGTCGGTGTGCTCTGGAGTGCCGGGGTGACGGCCGAAGTCACGGTGTTCTTCCTGTCGAAGCGCCTTGGCCGGCGCTTCAGCGCCTGGACGCTGATGCGGTTCGGGGCGGCGATGTGCGTCTGCCGCTGGATCATCTTCCCGATGGATCTAGGCTTTTCCGGCCATTTCGTGCTGCAGTGCTTTCACGCCTTCACTTATGCCTGCGTTCATCTCGGCGTGCAGCGGCGGATCGTCGCCACCGTCCAGGAGACGCAGGAAGCCTCGGCGCAAGGCGTCTACTTCTTCTATAACGGCATGTGCCTCGGCCTTGCGACCATTGCCTCCGGCTATATCTACGCATGGCTCGGTGTTGCCGGCTTCTACACCATGGCGCTGCTGGCCGCCGTCGGGCTTGGGATGATCATCACGGCCTTCTATCTTCAGCCCCAGAGTTCGGGCAACGGCGGGAAAACATTGGAATCGGCGTAGCGCAAGCCCTGTTCGCGGTCGCGCGCCAGCAGCAGCGGCCCGTCGAGGTCGACGAAGGCAGCCGTCTGGGCAAGCAGCACCGCCGGCGCCATCGCCAGCGACGTGCCGACCATGCAGCCGATCATGATCTGGAAGCCGAGACGTTCGCCCTCTGCCTTCATGCGCAATGCCTCGGTCAAGCCGCCGGTTTTGTCGAGCTTGATGTTGATGGCATCGTAGCGGTCGCGCAGGGCGGCAAGATCGGCCGTCTGATGGACGCTTTCGTCGGCGCAGACGATGATGGGGCGGTCGATCATGGCAAGCCGTTGGTCCTTGCCGGAGGGCAGGGGCTGTTCCACGAGCGAGATGCCGGCCTCTGCCGAGATCTGCAGGTGCCGGACCAGATTGTCCTCC
Organism: Rhizobium sp. HT1-10; assembly: GCF_049472505.1. Lineage (NCBI taxonomy): Bacteria > Pseudomonadati > Pseudomonadota > Alphaproteobacteria > Hyphomicrobiales > Rhizobiaceae > Rhizobium > Rhizobium sp. HT1-10. The sequence continues at coordinate 158,512 of NZ_JBCEBQ010000005.1, forward strand.
GTCCAGCCCTCGTTGGCGTCGAGTATGATCCGCGATGTCGGCGCCGCCGCGCGAACGGCGCGGATTCGGCTTTCGTCGTCCGCCGTGCCGACCTTGACCTTCAACAGCGCCCGATGGGATTCTGCTGCCGCCTGGGCGGCCATGACGTCGGGTTCGCCGAGCGAGATCGTGAAGGCGGTCGTCAGCGCGATCGGGTCCGGCAATCCGAGCCTTCGTGAAACGGGAACGCCCGAACGCTTGGCCTCCAGATCCCACAGCGCACAATCGATGGCGTTGCGCGCCGCGCCGGGCTTCATCTCGCGCAGGAGTGCATCCCGGTCAAGACCCGATTCGATCCGTCCGCGCACGGCCTCGATCTCCGCCAACACGCCTTCGACGCTCTCGCCATAGCGGCGATAGGGAACGCATTCGCCGTTGCCGCACCAATTTCCCTCGGTGATCGAGCATGTCACGACGTCGGCTGTGGTCTTACTGCCACGCGAAATGGTGAATGTGCCGGCGATCGGCCAGGAATTCATTTGAACGTTGAGAAGGCGTGACATATCTGCTCTTTCTTATTCTCGATGCCGTAGATCGTCTGCGTGTAGTAGCGTATTGAGCGGGTTACTGTAATTCGTTGAGTCGGCATGATGCCGCAAATCTGAAAGACGCATGCGTTGAGCGTAGCTGAACAAATCCCGGATGCTCCGACCATCGACGATGAAGCCGACGGTTCCGGGCATCGCTACAGGCTCGCTGGAAACTGGCGCAGCGCCAGCATCCACGGCGTGCTGCGCCGGATCGACGATCTCTCTAAACGCACCAGCGGCGGCGAGGTGGTGATAGACCTCAGCGGTCTGTCCGACGTCGATACGACGGGCGTGCTGTTGATCCGCCGACTGAAGCTAAGCCAGGAAGTCCACAACGCCACCGTTACCATAGACGGCTCCAACGATCATATCGATGAATTGTTGCGGGCCTTCGACGACGAGGCCAGTGAACAGGCTGGTCTCAAGACGCCGAAGGCGCCGCTGCTCGACCGCATCTTCTCGCCGATCGGTGAGATGGTTGCCGAGCTCGGCAGCTTTTTCGTGGCAGCGATGTACATCCTGGGCTCGGCCGTCCGCGGCGCCCAGTTGAAGCTCGGCCGCGGCAGCGGCGTGTCGCCGGCGTCGATCGTCAACCAGCTCGATCATATGGGTGTGCGGGCCGTTCCGATCATCCTGTTGATGTCCTACCTGATCGGCGCGATCATCGCCCAGCAGAGCGCCTTTCAGCTTCGTGCCTTCGGGGCTGAGGTCTTCGTCGTCGACCTCGTCGGTATCCTGCAGCTGCGCGAGATCGGCGTGCTGCTCACCGCGATCATGATCGCCGGCCGCTCCGGTAGCGCCATCACAGCCGAAATCGGATCGATGAAAATGCGCGAGGAAGTCGATGCGCTGAAGGTCATGGGCCTCAACCCGATCGGCGTGCTGATCTTTCCCCGGCTGGTCGCGCTGACCATCGCCTTGCCGCTGTTGACCGTGCTTGCCAACTTCGCCTCGCTGTTCGGTGCCGCAACGGTCACCTATCTTTATTCCGGCATCACCTTTTCAACCTTCATCGCGCGCCTACATGAGGCAATCAGCGTCTCGACCGTGATATCCGGCATGATCAAGGCACCGTTCATGGCGTTGGTCATCGGTATCGTTGCGGCGGTGGAAGGGCTCAAGGTCGGCGGTAGCGCGGAATCGCTCGGCCAGCATGTGACATCGTCGGTCGTAAAGGCGATTTTCGTCGTCATTATGATGGATGGCGTATTTGCCATCTTCTATGCCGCAATCGATTTTTAAGGACCTGCATTTGGACGCGCTTCAACCTGAACCCGGCGAGACACAGAACGACCGCGGCGCCGATGGCCGCGACGTCGTGCTGTCGGCGCGCGGGGTCACCGTGACGTTCGGACCGAAGGTCGTCCTCGACAAGCTCGACCTCGACATCTATCGCGGTGAAATCCTCGGCTTCGTTGGAGCCTCTGGCGCTGGTAAATCCGTGCTGATGCGCACTGTCCTGCGCCTCCTGCCGCGCAGCGCCGGGACGATCAAGATCCTCGGTGCCGACTACGATAGCCTCGACGAATCGACGCGCAACAAGCTCGATATGCGGCTTGGCGTGCTGTTCCAGCAGGGTGCCCTGTTCTCGTCGCTGACCGTCAAGGAGAACATCCAGGTGCCGATGCGCGAGTATCTGGATCTGCCTGTGTCGATGATGGACGAGCTGGCGCATATGAAAATCAGGCTCGCCGGCCTTGCTCCGGATGCCGCCAACAAATATCCCTCGGAGCTTTCGGGCGGTATGATCAAGCGCGCGGCCTTGGCCCGGGCGCTGGCGCTCGACCCCGATCTTGTCTTCCTCGACGAGCCGACCTCCGGCCTCGACCCGATCGGCGCCGCCGAATTCGACGAACTGATCGCCAAGCTGCGCGATACGCTGGGCTTGACCGTCTACATGGTTACCCACGACCTCGACAGCCTGTTTTCCGTCTGCGACCGTATCGCCGTGCTCGGGCAGAAACGCGTGTTGGTGGAAGGGACCGTCGACGACATGCTGGCTTGCGATGATCCTTGGGTAAAATCCTATTTCCGCGGGAAAAGGGCGCGCTCTGTCGTGCGCCAAGATGACATTGCCGAACCCGGCCACCAGAGCCGAGAGAAGAACTGATCATGGAAACCAGAGCTAACTACACGATCGTCGGTATTTTCACGGTGCTGGTCATCGCTGCTGCCTTCGGCTTTGTCTACTGGATGGCCGAATACGGTCGTGGTGGGCCAATGGCCGAGTTGGTCGTCCGCATTCCCGGCTCCGCCAACGGCTTGAGCGTCGGTTCGCCGGTGCGCTTCAACGGCATCCAGGTCGGCAGCGTTAAGAGCCTGTCGATCGACGCGGACGATCCACGCTATTCGCTGGCCTTCGGCGAAGTCCGTGCCGATGCGCCGGTCTACCAGACGACAAAGGCCATCCTCGAGATCCAGGGATTGACGGGTGCTGCCTATATCGAACTTTCCGGCGGCCGGACTGGCGACGAAAACATCCTGAAGCGGTCGCTCGAGACCGGCAAGCGCGCGGTGCTGCTCGCCGACCAATCGAGCGTCACCAACCTGCTTGCCACTGCCGACAAGATCATGGACCGCGCCAACGACACGATCGGAGACCTGCAGGGCTTCGTCAAGGATTCGCGCGGACCTTTGACCGACACCGTCAAGAACGCCAATACCTTCTCCAAGGCGCTGGCTGACAATGCCGGGAATATCGACCAGTTCCTGGCCAGCGCCGGCGAACTGTCGAAGACCTTCAGCAGCGTGTCCGGCAAGGTCAATTCGACCCTCGATGCAGTCGAGAAGCTCGTGCGCGCTGTCGATGCCAACCAGATCAACGACGTTGTCGCCAACGTCGACAAGCTGACGGCCAATGTTGCCGATGCGTCTAGCAACCTCAAGGCGACGATAACGAGCATCAAGGAGACGTCCGATACCTACAACGAGTTCGGCAAGAAGGCGCAGCTGACGCTCGACAAGGTCGACCAGCTGATGGCTTCGATCGATCCGTCCAAGGTCAAGGGCTCTGTCGACGATATCTCGCAGGCAACCAAGGATGCCCGCGTGGCCGTGGCGTCGATCCGCGATGTCGCCAACAGCGTTTCCGGCAAGCAGGCCGAGATCAGCAAGACCATCGAAGACGTTTCGCAGATGGCCAACAAGCTGAATTCGGCCTCGACCCGGGTCGATGGCATCCTGATCAAGGTCGACGCGCTGCTGGGCACCGACAACACCCAGTCGCTGTTCACCGAGGCGCGTGACACGCTGGAATCGTTCAAGAAGGTCGCCGACAGCATCAACTCGCGGATCGGCCCGATCGCCGACAATCTGCAGCGCTTCTCGTCCGGCGGCCTGAACGACGTGCAGACGCTGGTCAACGACACCCGTCGGACGGTTCAGAACCTGAACGACACGATCAGCAATTTCGACAAGAACCCGCAGCGCCTGCTGTTCGGTGGCGACACCGTCAAGCAGTATAACGGGCGGACACGGCATTGACCGGCGGCAAGGTTTCAGAAGGTAGGCGCAGTATGGTGGGATTTGGTTCGGTTGAGACTTTGACGGCGCGCAAATCCGTGGTCGCATTGCCGCTGGTAGCGATGCTGCTGACGGCCTGCGGCGGCGGCGCCAAGAACGACACGTTCGATCTGGCGGCCAATGTCAGCGGCAAGGGACCTGCGGCGCACGGCAAGCAGATCCTCGTTCCGACGCCAACGGCGCTGAGCGCGGTCGACAGCAACCAGATCGTGGTGCGCGTCGGCGGTTCGGAGTTGCAGTATCTTGCCAAGGCCCAATGGAGCGACAAGCTCAGCCGCATGGTCCAGGCCAAGCTCGTTGAGGCATTCGAGAACTCCGGCAAGGTCGGCGGCGTGGGCGTCCCCGGACAGGGACTGGCGATCGACTACCAGGTCGTGACCGACATCCGGGCCTTCGAGATCGATACCACCAAGCAGGCGGCCGTTGTCGAGATCTCTGCAAAAATCCTCAACGACAAGACCGGCACGATCCGGAAGCAGGAAGTCTTCCGCCAGGCCGTTCCGACGACTGGCACGACCAACGATGCCTATGTGAAGTCGCTCGACAAGGCATTTGCCTCCGTCTCTGCGCAGATCGTCGACTGGACGCTGAAGGGCATCTAGCCGATTGCGTTTTCCATCATTGACTTGAGCGTCGCCAGATCCTTGGCGACGTGCACTGCATCGGCGTCGAATTGGGCGTCTGTCATGCCGGCGAGCCGCAGCAGCATGAAAATCACCTCGCAGCCGTCGCCGTTCGGAACCACTCTCAACGCGTTGTGGACACGCAGACCGGAACCCAGCGTCACTGTATGGTCGATGACGCCGTAGCCATTGGGCGGCGCGAAGCGGATGTGCACGGCGCCAAGCAAGCCAGTGGCCAGCCAGTCTTCCCCATCCGGCGTCAGCCCCGAAGCCAGTCCGGACGCCCAGAGCGGCATTTTTTTCGGATCGGAAGCAAACCGATAAACCGACTGCCAGTCGCGCTCGATCGACAGATGGACGACCCTCGTTACCATTGTCGACATATCGTTTCTCCTGCCTGCAACGTCTTTTTACAACAGACTGATGGAAGCGCCAACGGGTTGGGTTGTGCAAACCAGATGCCCGATCCTCCAGCAATTTTGCATGGTCCTCGCAATAGGCCGTATTTAAGGTTTTCGAGGCTTGCCCAGCGCCGGAGGTGGTGCAACAAAGTCCGTCCAGGTTTCAACAAGGGAGAGTTGTCGTGGAAAAGGCAGAAATCGGGCTCATCGGCCTCGCCGTCATGGGGTCCAATCTGGCGCTGAACATTGCCGAGAAAGGCAACCGCATCGCCGTCTTCAACCGCACCACCTCGGTGACGGATGAGTTTTACGAGAGCGCCGGCGACCTCAAGAAGCAGATCATCCCGTGCCGGACGATCGAGGAGTTCGTTGAGGCCATCCGTCCGCCGCGGCCGATCGTCATCATGATCAAGGCCGGCGAGCCGGTCGACCAGCAGATGGCGGCGCTGCAGCCGCATCTGTCCAAGAACGACATCATGATCGATGCCGGCAATGCCAATTTTCGCGACACCATGGCCCGCTTCGACCGGTTAAAGGACACCGGCCTGACCTTCATCGGCATGGGCGTGTCCGGTGGTGAAGAAGGTGCCCGTCACGGTCCCTCGATCATGGTCGGCGGAACGGAGGAAAGCTACAAGCGCGTTGAGAAGGTCCTGACGTCGATCTCGGCCAAATACAATGGCGAGGATTGCTGCGCCTGGCTCGGTACCGATGGGGCAGGGCACTTCGTCAAGACCATCCACAACGGCATCGAATATGCCGACATGCAGATGATCGCCGAAATCTACGGCATCCTGCGCGACGGCCTTGGCAAGAGCGCCGCCGAGATCAGCACGATCTTCGGCGACTGGAACAAGGGCCGCCTCAACTCCTACCTGATCGAGATCACCGAGAAGGTTCTGGCCGCCAAGGACCCGACGACCGGCAAGGCGATGCCTGACCTGATTCTCGACAAGGCCGGCCAGAAGGGCACCGGCAAGTGGTCGGTCATCGAAGCGCAGAACATGGGCATCCCGGCCACGGCCATCGAGGCCGCCGTCGCTGCCCGCAGCCTGTCGTCGATGAAAGAGCAGCGCGAAGCCGCCGAGAAGATTTTTGGCGCGCCGTCGAACAGCTTCCCGATGGAGTTCGGGCCCGACCTGCTGCACGACCTGGAAATGGCCCTGTTCGCCGCCAAGATCGGCGCCTATGCGCAGGGCTTTGCCGTCATGGCCGAAGCCTCGCGCGAGTTCAAATGGTCGCTGCCGATGCCTGTCATCGCCAAGATCTGGCGCGCCGGCTGCATCATCCGTTCGCAGTTCCTCGACGAGATCACCAGCGCCTTCACCAAGTCTCCGGACGCAGCCAATCTGGTCGTTACCCCGGCCTTCTCGGCCATGGTCAAGGAATCGCTGCCGTCGCTGCGCCGCATCGTCTCGGCAGCTATGACGGCTGGACTGCCGGTTCCGGCGCTGGCCTCCGCGCTCGGCTATTTCGATGCCTACCGCCAGGCGCGCGGCACCGCCAACCTGATCCAGGCACAGCGCGATTTCTTCGGCGCCCATGGCTTCGACCGCGTCGATGGCAAGGACATCCACCACGGCCCTTGGGGCAGCGGCGCACAGGGCTGATTTCCAGCCACTCCGTAGTCACACTCAACGGCCCGTCGCAGATTGCGGCGGGCTTTTTCATTGGCAGTGTCAGCCTGAGTTGTAATGCGCTTAATGGTCCGGCCAGACAGGCGGGCTGATGCTCTGCAACTGCGCGGGATCGACACCATCGATGCTGCGGATCAGAGAACGGGCAAGTTCGCGGCCGGCATGGCGGACATCCTCGTAGACGGTGATGATTTCCGGCCGAATCCAGTTGAGAATGTGGGTCGATTGCTTGGCGACCATGTCGACGTCCTTGCCAAGCCGCAGGCCGGCGGCCTCGATGCCGGCATTGAGCGCAATGGCGCCGCCGCCGGCAGCGGAGACGATGCCATCCGGGGGATTGGCGGACCGCATCAGCCGCTCGGTGGCGTTGCGGATGTCGGCAAGCGGCGCGTCGATGGTGATGCGTAGCGGCACCTCCTCGGCGCCGTATTGCGCAAGCCCGGCCTGGAAGCCGAGGCGGGTGTGGGTGTAGTAAGTCAACCGGCCTGGCGGCGACAGGAGGGCGATGCGCCGGCGTCCCTTGGCCACCAGTGCCCGAACCGCTTCCTTGGCGAACCGCTCATTGTCGAAATCGTGGAACGGATGGACGATGCCCATCTCCGTGCGTCCATGGGCGACAAAGGGGAGGTTGCGTTCCGAAAGCAGACGGACGCGGGGATCGTCCGGTTCGGTCCGCGAGATGATCACGCCGTCGGCGGAATCGGTATCCAAGATATAGCGCACGGGAACCATCGGGTCCTTGCTGTGCGAGTAGGGTGTCACCACCAGGTGATACGGGGTGCCAGCCAGCACTTCCGTGATGCCGAACATCATCTGGCTGGTGAATCCGAGGATTTCCTCGTCGATGCTGAGCACCAGCGCAATGACGTTGGTCTTTCCTGTCCGCAGGCGCACGCCGGCGCGGTTTGGCTGGTAGCCGAGCTGGCTCGCAACCAGCCTCACCCGCGCCTTCGTCTCGGCACCAATATCGGGAGCATCCTTCAAGGCGCGCGAGACGGTGGTGACGCCAAGGCCTGTCATGTAGGCGATCGTCTTCAGCGTCGGACGTTCGCGTGGGCTTGCAGCCGGTCGATCCTCGTCTGATGTGTTGTTGTTATCCATACCGTCCCAGCGCCGTTTTCCGCTGTATGCCATAATGCGCCTGTCACCTTACCGCAAGCATGGGCGGTCGCGCGAAAAACCCATCGTCCGCATTGAAACTGTAACGATACAGTTCTTTTGTCGAGACATTTTTGAGATGCGCTGGTGGGTGCGTGTAAAATCTCGAAAATCTTGTGCGGTGCCGCAAAAATATGCGGAGAGGCTAGTTTCCCCTATAAATCAAGGGCGACGACGATAGAAAAGGCAACGAAAACAACGATTATGCTCACGCAACTATAGATCCGCGCAATTGCTCATAAAATGGTCAAAAATGGAAGCGTCGCATATTTTCCGTTCAAAATCATCGTTCTAACGCTTTTGGCAAAAAACTTCCGGCAAGGCGGTTGCGCCTTCAAATCGATTGCTCTACGTTTTTACTGTAACGTTTCAGTGAGGGAGGAGAACTCATGAATATGCGTTTGTTGACGGTCGCCATGCTGGCTTCCGTGGCGCTTTCTGCCGTTTCGGCGCAGGCGACCGATCTCGAAGTCACCCATTGGTGGACGTCCGGCGGGGAGGCTGCGGCGGTCAAGGAATTTGCCAAGGCATTCGATGCGACAGGCAACCATTGGGTGGACGGTGCCATTGCCGGTTCCGGCGACACGGCCCGGCCAATCATGATCAGCCGCATCACCGGCGGCAAACCAATGGCCGCGACCCAGTTCAACCACGGTCGCCAGGCCGAGGAACTCGTTCAGGCCGGCCTGATGCGCGATCTCGACGATGTCGCCACCAAGGAAAACTGGAAAGCGGTCATCAATCCGCCGTCGCTGCTCGAAGGCTGCACGGTCGACGGCAAGATCTACTGCGTCCCTGTCAATATTCACGCCTGGCAGTGGCTGTGGCTGTCGAACGCCGCCTTCGAAAAGGCCGGCGTGGCTGTTCCGAAGAACTGGGACGAGTTCGTCGCGGCCGGTCCCGCGCTGCAGAAAGCCGGCATTCTTCCGCTCGCGCTTGGTCAGCAGTCGTGGCAGGTCACCGGTCTGTTCAACAACCTGCTTCTGGCCCAAGGCGGCAAGGATCTGTATCTGAAGGTCTATCAGGACAAGGACGCCAAGGCTGCGGCGGGACCTGAAATGGCCAAGATCTTCAAGGCCGCCGACGATGCCCGCAAGCTCGCCAAGGGCTCGAACGTGCAGGATTGGAACCAGGCGACCAATCTGGTGATAACAGGCAAGGCTGGCGCGCAGTCGATGGGCGATTGGGCACAGGGCGAGTTCCAGGTGGCCAACCAGGTTGCCGGCAAGGATTACACCTGCCTCGTCGATCTCGGTGCCGCTGATCCTTATATCAGCACGGGCGGCGATTCGATCTATTTCCCGAAGCTGGCCGACGCCGACCAATCCAAGGCGCAGGAGGTACTTGCTTCGGTCATGATGTCGCCTTCCGCGCAGCTTGCCTTCAACCTGAAGAAGGGCTCCATGCCGGTCCGTGGCGATGTCGATCTGACCTCTGCCAATGACTGCATGAAGAAGGGTCTTGCCGTTCTGAAGAAGGGCAACGTCGTCAAGAGCACGGACGAGCTGATCACGCCGGATACCACGACCCAGCTCAACAACCTGATGACGCAGTTCTTCAACGACGCCAGCATCACGCCGGAAAGTGCGCAGAAGAGCTATGCCGAAATCATTGGCAGCGCTGACTAAGCCTGCTTTGGTGCCGGCCCCGAGGGGCCGGCAGCTTATCCCGAGACAGGATTGCGAGGCCCCTATGCCCCAAAATGCCCGCCCGCGGCAGCTTTTCAGGAATCTCAACGCCAAGATTGCCTCCATCCCGATGATCCTGACGGCGCTCTGCGTCTTCGTCGGTGGAACGATCTGGACGGTCGTCTACTCCTTCACCAACTCGAAGCTTTTGCCCCGGCTGAATTTTGTCGGACTGGACCAGTACCACCGTCTCTGGACGACGCAGCGCTGGCTGATTTCGATCGAGAACCTGGCGATCTATGGGATTTTGTCGCTGATCTTCAGCCTGCTGATCGGCTTCATGCTGGCCGCGCTGATGGACCAGAAGATCCGCTTTGAGAATACCTTCCGGACGATCTTTCTCTATCCCTTCGCCATGTCCTTCATCGTCACCGGCCTCGTCTGGCAGTGGATTCTCAACCCGGAATTCGGCATCCAGCACATCGTCCGCGGCTTCGGCTTTTCGACCTTCACCTTCGATCCGCTCTACAACCAGAGCATCGTCATCTACGGCGTCCTGATTGCCGGCCTGTGGCAGGGCACGGGGTTGATCATGTGCCTGATGCTTGCCGGCCTGCGCGGTATCGACGAGGACATCTGGAAGGCGGCGAGGGTGGACGGCATACCGACGTGGAAGACCTATCTGCTCATCATCATCCCGATGATGCGCCCGGTCTTCATCACCACGCTCGTCATCATCACCAGCGGCATCGTCAAGCTCTACGATCTCGTGGTGGCGCAGACCGGCGGCGGGCCCGGCATCGCGTCCGAGGTGCCGGCCAAATATGTCTACGACCTTATGTTTCTGGCCCAGAACCTCGGCCAGGGTTTCGCGGCCTCGACGATGATGCTGCTCTCAGTGCTCATCGTCGTCATTCCCTGGGCCTATCTCGAATTCGGTGGAGGGCGCAAGCATGCCTGAGGTTCTCGCTGTCAATCAACTGGATACCGGCACGGCTGCGACGCGGACGATGTCTGGTCCGAGCGGTGCAAAGCCCCGGCGGATCGTCTCGCCCCGCAACATCATGCTCTATGGCACGCTTTTCGTGGTCGCCGCCTATTACATGCTGCCGCTCTACGTGATGATCGTGACGTCGCTAAAGGGGATGCCGGAGATCCGGCTCGGCAACATCTTCTCGCCGCCGATGGAAATCACCTTCGAGCCCTGGGTTAAGGCCTGGTCGTCTGCCTGCACCGGGCTGAACTGCGACGGCTTGAGCCGTGGGTTCTGGAACTCGGTCCGGATCGCCGTGCCCTCGGTGATCATCTCGATCGCCATTGCCTCGGTCAACGGCTATGCGCTGGCGAACTGGAGCTTCAAGGGCGCGCAGCTCTTCTTCACCATCCTGATCTTCGGGGCCTTCGTTCCCTACCAGGTCATGCTCTATCCGATCGTCATCATGCTGCGCTCGATCGGGCTTTACGGCTCGCTGACGGGATTGATCCTGGTGCATTCCGTGTTCGGCATGCCGATCCTGACGCTCCTGTTCCGCAATTACTTCACATCGCTGCCGCAGGAGCTGTTCAAGGCGGCGCGCGTCGACGGGGCAGGGTTCTGGGGCATCTATTTCAAGATCATGCTGCCGATGTCCCTGCCGATCTTCGTCGTCGCGATGATCCTGCAGGTGACGGGGATCTGGAACGACTTCCTGTTCGGGGTCGTCTACACGACGCCCGACCTCTATCCGATGACGGTGCAGCTCAACAACATCGTCAACTCCGTCCAGGGGGTCAAAGAGTACAACGTCAACATGGCGGCGACGATCCTGACGGCGCTCGTTCCGTTGACCGTCTATTTCGTCTCGGGACGGCTTTTCGTCCGGGGTATCGCCGCTGGCGCAGTGAAGGGTTGATCATGAATTCCAGTGTTTCCATCCGCGATTTGTCGCTCAATTTCGGCGCGGTCAATGTCCTGCAGAACCTCAATATCGAGATCGAGGACGGCGAGTTCCTGGTGCTGCTCGGATCGTCCGGCTGCGGCAAGTCGACACTTCTGAACTGCATCGCTGGCCTCCTCGACATTTCGGAAGGCCAGATCTTCATCAAGGGCAAGAACGTCACCTGGGAGGAGCCAAAGGACCGTGGCATCGGCATGGTGTTCCAGTCCTATGCGCTCTATCCGCAGATGACGGTCGAGAAGAACCTGTCCTTCGGTCTGCGCGTGGCGCGGCTGCCCAAGCCAGAGATCGAAAAGCGCATAGCAAGGGCCGCCGAGATCCTGCAGATCCAGCCGCTGCTGAAGCGCAAGCCGGCAGAGCTCTCGGGCGGCCAGCGCCAGCGCGTCGCCATCGGCCGTGCCCTGGTGCGCGACGTCGATGTGTTCCTGTTCGATGAACCGCTGTCCAATCTCGATGCCAAGCTGCGCTCGGAATTGCGGGTCGAAATCAAGCGCCTGCACCATGCCTTGAAGAACACGATGATCTACGTCACCCACGATCAGATCGAGGCCCTGACGCTCGCCGATCGCATCGCCATCATGAAGAACGGCGTCATCCAGCAGCTCGACGATCCGACGACGATCTACAACGCCCCGCGCAGCCTGTTTGTCGCCGGCTTCATCGGCTCTCCGTCGATGAATTTCCTGCACGGCGAATTGGTGGAGCGGAACGGCAAGGTTGTCTTTGCCACCGATGGCGTCACCTTCTCGCTCGAGGGCTACGCTGCCGCTGAAAAGCTTGAGGCGGGCCGCAAGGTGGTCCTCGGCCTCCGCCCCGAGCATATCGGCGTCAATGAGCCTGCAGCAGCCAACGCCGAAGTCCATGATGCGGTTGTCGACATCGAGGAACCGATGGGGGCCGACAATCTCCTTTGGATCAAGCATGCGGGGCACACCATGTCGGTCCGCATCAATGGCGCGCGGCGCTTTGCACCGGGTGCGCCGATCAAGCTGGTCTTCGACATGTCGGTCGCCTCGCTGTTCGATGCGACGACGGAACTGCGGATCTAGCAATGAGTGCTTACTGCGGCCATCGGGCACCTCGTGGGCGTTCACGCGTGCCCGCCACTGGAATCCCGCCATGGCGAGCCTGCGCCGTGCAAGGTCCGTCCGGGCAGCGGGATCGATGCGCCGCAGACGGGCGAACCATGACCGGCACTGGACGTTGGTTGAAGCAAAGCGGCTTCAGCGGATAATTGGGAATTGACGGCATGACTGACGCAACAAATCCACTCGATCTCGCCGGCTCATGGCGACTGACATCACCGGGCAGTGACCACGACGTCGCGATGGCCGTTCCCGGTGACGTTCACTCGGCACTGCAGGCGGCCGGCGTCATCGCCGATCCCTATGTCGGGCGCAACGAGGAGGTCGTGCAATGGGTGGCGCACCGCGACTGGGTTCTGCAGCGGGATTTCGTGGTCGATGACATCGACGGCGACTGGTATCTCGATCTCGACTACCTGGACACGGTGGCGACCGTCTTCGTCAATGACGTGGTCGTGCTCGAGGCAGACAATTGCTTCCGTCGCTACCGGCCCGATATATCCAAGGCGCTGCGGCCCGGCCAGAACAGCATCCGTATCCTGCTGCATTCGAGCATCGCCACCGGCGCGGCGCTCCAGGAAAAGCAGCCCTTCTACATTCCCTACCACCCCGGCAACTCGCCCATTGCCAACGGCAATATGCTGCGCAAGCCGCAAAGCCACTTTGGCTGGGACTGGAACATTGCCATCGCGCCGCTCGGGCTCTACGGCACCATCACGCTGAACCGGCTGGAGACCGCCCGGATCGAGAGCGTGACGACGCGGCAGGTGCACAACGACGACGGCACCATCGACCTGCTGGTGACGACGACGCTCTATGCCAGCCGGCAGGGCGTGGCGCAGTTGTTTCTTGCGCTGGATGCGGAACGCCTGCGGCTCGATTGCGGCGTGGCGGCAGGCGAGACCGTCATCACCCACGTCTTCCACATCGAGCAGCCGAGGCTCTGGTGGCCCGCCGGCAGCGGCGAACAGGCGCTCTACGAGCTATCGGTCGAAACCGGTATCGAAGTCGTGACGCGACAGATCGGGCTACGCACCGTCGAGCTGATCACTGACAAGGACGAGGCCGGCAGCCGCTTTGCCTTCAGGGTCAATGGTCGGGAAATCTTCTGCCGGGGAGCCAACTGGATCCCCGCCGACGCGCTGTTTTCGCGCTCGAGCCGGGAAAAGACCGAGGACCTGCTGCAGTCGGCCGCCGACGTGCACATGAACATGATCCGGGTCTGGGGCGGCGGTTTCTACGAAGCCGACTGGTTCTACGACATCTGCGACCGGCTCGGGCTGATGGTCTGGCAGGATTTCATGTTTGCCTGCAATCTCTATCCATCGACCGGCGACTTCCTCGACAATGTCGCCGTGGAGGTCAGCTATCAGGTGAAGCGCCTGGCGAGCCATCCGTCCATCGCGCTCTGGTGCGGCGACAACGAGATTGTCGGCGCGCTGACCTGGTTCGACGAGTCCCGCAAGGATCGCGACCGATACCTCGTCTCCTACGACAGGCTGAACCGGACGATCGAGCAGGCCATGAAGCAGGCGGCGCCCGATGCCATCTGGTGGCCGTCGAGCCCCGCTTCGGGCTATCTCGATTTCGGCGATGCCTGGCATGCCGACGGCTCCGGCGACATGCATTACTGGTCGGTCTGGCACGAGAACAAGAGTTTCGACAACTACCGCTCGGTCCGCCCGCGATTTTGCTCCGAGTTCGGTTTCCAGTCCTACACCTCGCTGCCGGTCATTCAGACCTATGCCGAGCCCAAGGACATGAACGTCGCATCGCCGGTCATGGAATTGCACCAGAAGAATGCCGGCGGCAACGAGCGGATTGCGGCGACGATGTTCCGCTATTTCCGCTTTCCGAAGGATTTCGCCAATTTCGTCTATCTGAGCCAGATCCAGCAGGCGCTCGCCATCCGGACGGCGGTCGACTACTGGCGCTCGCTGAAACCCCATTGCATGGGAACGATCTACTGGCAGCTGAACGACACCTGGCCCGTCGCCTCCTGGTCGAGCCTCGACTATGGCGGCCGCTGGAAGGCTATGCACTATATGGTCCGGCGCTTTTTCCAGCCGGTGGCCGTAGCGGCGATCCCGTCCGAGGACAACGCGTCCATTCGCATGTCGGTCGTCAACGACACGCTTGACGAGGTCAGCGTCGATCTGGCGTTGCATATTATCACCATGTCGGGCGAGGTTCGCCCCCTGACGACGGTGCAGGCGATCTGCGGGCCCGACGCAGCGGTGGTGGCAACCGAAATCCGCGCCGATGCCATTCCGGCCGGCTGCCTACTCGGGTGGACGTTCACGGCGTCGAACGGCATGGGCGGGCAGGGACACCACGTTATCGGAACCTACAAGGCGCTGGAGCTGGAGCCCTCCGGTCTCAGCGTGCGCCGAGAAGAGCGCGAGGAGGACGGCACCGTCGAGCTGACCGTCACCGCCAGCGGTCTGGCGCTGTTGGTCATGATCGAAAGCGCGACGGACGGGCGCTACTCCGACAACGCCTTCGACCTTACTGCCGGTGAGACACGCCGCATCGTCTTCACACCATCGACGCCGCTTGCCGGCGGTGCGCTGCCGGAGTTCCGTTTCTACGATCTGCAGTCCTGCCAGTCGCTGGACTGAACTATAACGCCGCTTACGACAGCGGCATCCGTCCGGCGCGGGCCGGTCGGTGACAGGCCATCAGGCCATTGGAGGAGAAAGCAATGACGACACTTGGTTTTCAGCTTTACAGCGCGCGCGAATTCCAGCCTTTTTCAGAGGTTTTCGCGAAGCTCGCCAAGGCCGGCTACAAGGAGGTCGAGGGCTATGGCGCCATGTATGCGGCGCTGGATGACGCCGCCCTCAAGGCCATGCGCGCCGATCTCGACAGCAATGGCCTGACCATGCCGACCGGCCATTTCGGGCTGGACATGCTCGAAGGTGATCCGGAGCGGGCGATAGACATTGCCGGGACGCTGGGCATCGAGGCAATCTACGCCCCACATATCATGCCCGACCAGCGGCCAACGGATGCAGAGGGTTGGCATGCTTTCGGCGCTCGGCTGGAAAAGGCCAAGGTGCCGTTCAAATATGCCGGCCTCGATTTCGGCTGGCACAACCACGACTTCGAGTTCGTGGCCCTTCCGGACGGCTCCCTGCCGATCGAGCATATCTTTACCGGCGGCCCCAGCCTTTCATGGGAAGCCGATCTTGCCTGGGTTGCCCGCGGTGGCGCCGACCCACTGCACTGGATCAAGACCTATGGCCCGCGCATCACCGCCGTGCACGTCAAGGATGTCGCGCCGGAGGGTGAAAACAAGGACGAGGGCGGCTGGGCCGATGTCGGACACGGCACGCTCGACTGGGCGGGGCTGATGGCGGCTCTGAAATCCACCAAGGCCCGCCACTTCATCGTCGAACATGACAATCCGAATGATCTCGACCGCGTGATCACGCGCTCGATCGCATCCTTCAAGACCTATTGAGCGGAGGGCTGACCATGGCCAAGGAACTCGGTGTCGGCATCATCGGATGCGGCAATATCTCCACCACCTATTTCTCGCTGTCGCCGCTGTTCAAGGGATTGAAGGTGCTTGCCTGCGCCGACATCAACATGAATGCCGCCGAGATCAGGGCCGAAGAATACGGGGTCAGGGCGCAGACGATCGACGATCTGCTCGCCAACGACGATCTCGACGTGATCGTCAACCTGACCATCCCGGATGCGCATTTTGCCGTTTCCAAGCGTATCCTGGAGGCCGGCAAGCACGTCTATTCGGAAAAGCCGCTGGTGCTGACGCTGGAGGAGGGCGAAACCTTGCGGCGTCTGGCCAAGGAGAAGAACCTTGCCGTCGGCTGCGCCCCGGACACGTTTCTGGGTGGCGCGCACCAGCTGGCGCGCAAGTTCATCGATGACGGCGGCATCGGCCGGATCACCTCCGGCACCTGCCATGTGATGAGCCCCGGCATGGAGATGTGGCATCCCAATCCGGACTTCTTCTTCCTGCCGGGGGCGGGGCCGGTCCTCGACCTCGGGCCCTACTACGTTGCCGACCTCATCAACCTGATCGGGCCGGTCAAGCGCGTCGGGGCGATGACCTCGATGGCGTCGGAGACCCGCACGATCACCAGCCAGCCGCGTCATGGCGAGATCATTCCGGTGAAGACGCCGACGACCATCCAGGCGCTGCTGGAATTCGTCAGCGGTGCCACCATCACGCTGACCGCCAGCTGGGATGTCTGGTCGCATCGGCATGGCAGCATCGAGCTCTACGGCACGGAAGGTTCGCTCTACGTGCCCGACCCGAATTTCTTCGGCGGGACTGTCGAAGCCAGCGGCCGCGACAAGGACATCCGCGCGCTCGATGCCTGGGAGCACCCTTTTGGCATCGCCAACCAGGAAAGCCCCCAGGGACCGCGCGCCAATTACCGTACCGCCGGGCTTGCCGACATGGCGGCAGCGCTGATCGATGGCCGGGATGCCCGCTGCTCGCTCGACCGGACGCTGCACGGCGTCGACGTGATGACCTCGATCCTGAGATCGGGAGAGGAAAATCGCTTCATCGACCTGACGACGACCTGCAGCCAGCCGGCGGCGCTCGGCATCGAAGAGGCGCAGGCGCTCTTGAAGTAAAGCCGGCAGCCACTATTGTCCTCGCGCGGCCCGGAAGGCCCGCGTTTCAGTATGGGAGAGATTTTGCGATGAGCTGGCAACCGGCGGAAGACCGCTATTCGAAGATGAAGTATAACCGCACCGGGCGCTCCGGGCTGAAGCTGCCGGCCGTTTCCTTGGGTCTCTGGCACAATTTCGGTGGCGACACGCCGCACGACCGCAAGGTCGACATGTGCCGGACCGCCTTCGATCTCGGCATCACCCATTTCGACCTCGCCAACAATTACGGCCCGCCTCCAGGCTCGGCCGAAACCGCCTTCGGCGAAATCCTGAGGACCGATTTCGCCGGACTTCGTGACGAATTGATCATCTCTTCGAAAGCCGGCTATGACATGTGGCCGGGTCCCTACGGCGAATGGGGCAGCCGCAAATATCTGGTTGCCTCCTGCGACCAGAGCCTGAAGCGCATGGGTCTCGACTATGTCGATATCTTCTACTCACACCGCTTCGATCCCGAAACGCCGCTTGAAGAAACCTGCGGCGCGCTCGACTATATCGTCCGTTCCGGCCGGGCGCAGTATGTCGGCATCTCGTCCTACAATTCGCAGCGGACGCGCGAGGCTGCCGACATCCTGAAGTCGCTCGGCACGCCCTGCCTCATCCACCAGCCAAGCTACTCGATGCTCAACCGCTGGATCGAGGACGATAAGCTGCTCGACACGCTGGATGAGGTCGGCATGGGCTCGATCGTCTTTTCGCCCCTGGCCCAGGGCATGCTGACGACGAAGTATCTGAACGGTATCCCGGACGACAGCCGCGCCGCGCAGGACCATTTCCTGAAGAAGGACTTCATCCGTCCGTCGATCCTCGACAACATCCGCAAGCTGAACGGCATCGCCGAGAAGCGTGGCCAGACCTTGGCACAGATGGCGATCGCCTGGACCCTTCGTGGCGGCCGCGTGACCTCGGCATTGATCGGCGCCAGCCGCTCGTCGCAGATCGCCGACTGCGTGGCGGCCCTCGACAATGCCGAGTTTACCGCCGAGGAGCTGGCGGAGATCGACGTCTATGCCAAGGAAGCCGATATCAATCTCTGGGCGAAGTCCGCCGAGCGCGAATAGTCACTCCTCGGTGGCGTGCGCTACATAGCCTGAAAAGATGCGCCGCTCCAAAGCGGCGCGTCAATTGCCTTGGAGGAGGTCGACAATGATACACAATCCGATTTTGCCCGGTTTCAATCCGGACCCGTCCATCTGCAGGGTCGGGGAGGACTATTATATCGCCACCTCGACCTTCGAATGGTATCCCGGAGTGCAGATCCACCATTCCCGCGATCTGGTGAACTGGACGCTTATCCGCCGCCCACTCGAGCGCCAGTCGCAGCTCGACATGCGCGGCAACCCCGACAGCTGCGGCATCTGGGCGCCATGCCTGTCCCATGCCGACGGGCAGTTCTGGTTGGTCTATACCGACGTCAAGCGTTACGACGGCAATTTCAAGGATGCCCACAACTACATCGTCACCTCCGCGACCATCGAAGGCGAATGGTCCGATCCCTTCTATGTCAACTCCTCGGGCTTCGATCCGTCGCTGTTCCACGACGCTGACGGCCGCAAATGGTTCGTCAACATGCAGTGGAACCACCGCAGCGAGAGCTTTGGCGGATCGCCGAAATCGCCGGCTTTTGACGGCATCCTGCTGCAGGAATGGGATGCGGCAAGCCGCTCGCTTGTTGGCCCCATCCGCAACATCTTCGCCGGCAGCCCGCTTGGCCTCGTTGAGGGTCCGCATCTGTTCCAGCGCGACGGCTGGTATTATCTCACCACCGCCGAAGGCGGCACGGGCTATGACCACGCCGTCACCATGGCGCGGTCCCGCGACATCGGCGGCCCCTACGAGATGCATCCGAACACCTATCTCATCACCGCCAAGGACCATCCGGAGGCAGCACTGCAGCGCGCCGGGCACGGCCAATATGTCGAGACGGCCGATGGAGGGGCCTATCACACCCATCTCTGCGGCCGGCCGCTTGCGCCGCATACCCGCTGCACGCTCGGTCGCGAAACCGCCTTGCAGAAATGCGTGTGGAAGGAGGACGGTTGGCTCTACCTCGAAAACGGTACCGTAGTCCCCGATGTCGAGGTGCCGGGCCTTGATGGCGCCGAACCGATCGAGAAACCGCGCCGCCGGGAGACCAATTTCGACGGTCCCGATCTGCCGGCGGATTTTCAATGGCTGCGCACGCCGAAGCCGGAGCGGATCTTCAGCCTGACCGAGCGACCAGGGCATTTGCGCCTGTTTGGGCGCGAGAGCATCGGCTCCTGGTTCGAGCAGTCCCTCGTCGCCCGCCGGCAGGAGCATCACCGCTTCCGGGCGGAAACAACCATCGACTTTTCGCCCGACACCTATCAGCAGGTCGCAGGTCTCACCCATTACTACAACCGCTTCAAGCTGCACGCGCTGGCCGTCACCCTTCACGAGACGCTCGGCCGTTGCCTGACCATCCTTTCCTGCGCCGGCGACTATCCCGACGGGAGGCTGAGCTTTCCGATCGGTGGCGGTGTCGCGGTGCCGGATGGGCGGCTGCAATTGTCGATGGAGGTGCGCGATAACGAGTTGCAGTTCTACTGGCAGGCCGAGGGGATGGGCGCATGGCAGGCCATCGGCCCTGTGCTTGACGCGGGCGTGATCTCGGACGAGGGCGGGCGTGGTGAACATGGCTCCTTCACCGGCGCCTTCGCGGCCCTGTTTGCCTTCGACATCTCAGGGCGAGGCAAGCCCGCAGATTTCGACTGGTTCAATTACGATGTGCTGTAGGTAAGTCGCTCCGGCAGAGCGTTGCCTGCAGTCGGTCGAGCCCCCAAAGCTCCATTGCCAAAATTTAATATATTTGACGGCTAACCGTCATTTTTTTGAGATAAGGCTGCGCGGCAAAAAGACTGAAAGCCACGAGGAAATACCATGACGAAGTCGATCGCCGCACTGCTTGCCGCAGCATGCCTGCTTGCACCGCTGGCGACAGCGCATGCGGCGGCCAGCGCCGCGCCGCCCCCGAGGGACATCCATCGTCCCACTGAGCACAAGGGCAGTTGGACACGTGGCCATAGACTGTCGGCGTCCGACCGAAGACGCGCCGAGCCCTTCGACTATACCCGCTACCGCTTGAAAACGCCGCCGCATGGTTATCGCTGGGTCAAGATTGGCGGCAGCTTCCTGATGGTCGGGCTGACGAGCGGCCTTATCCTCAATGTGGTGGCGGCTCGATAGACCCAAGCCTTGTCTGGCCGTCGTAGCATGAGCCACAATTCCCGGGTTCAGCCTTGACGCGAAGGCGCACTCAGCGGGCGACCGCTGAAATCGGTCGCAGACGCCGCATTGTGCAATCGACTTTTCAGCGGAAATGCGTCTCGTTATTCGACGATCACGATGTATCGGGAAAATCGGAAGTCCGCGACGGAGTTTTGCGCCCGCAGTAATCATTCGCCAGGGGGAGCCATCATTTCGTGGCTGTCGACGACTTTGGCAAAATCGGATTTGAGATGGGCCATGGTGACGTCAAAAATCGCCCGGGCAGACAGATTTTCATCGGGAAGGTCGAAGCCCATGACGGCATCGCGGACCACGATCATTGTGAACCCGAGATCAGATCCAACCCGCACGGTCGTGTTTACACAGTAACCTGCAACGGCACCCGTAACGACGAGAGTCTCGATGTGATTGTCCCGGAGATAGCTTTCGATGCCGGTCGATGCAAAGGGCGATGACGTGCTTTTGACAAAAACGGGTTCGTCGGCAAGGGGTTCGATTTCCGGCATCACCCGTTGTGCTGGTGCGCCTGGATGCATCGGCGATGCCGGATCGGGGTCACCATGATGAACATGGATTACCGTCTCTCCGTCCCAACGAAATTTGGCAGCCAGCGCCGCGATCTTCACGATGGCATCGCCATGAACATGATCCCGACCGCCATCGAGGCGGTCCTGCATGAGCATCTGCATATCAATGATAACAAGAGCTATTTTCAAATCCGCGATCCCTTGGGCTCCGCAAGGCAATAGTCTTGCCGATCATGTTTCTACCTGCCGCGCAGCTCAGCATAGTTTCGGCTGTCCTGGGGCGCCAGGCCAGCCGAGCGATTGTCATCCATTTCCGTAAATTCCACGGCCTCACGAAGTGGGTGGCCAATCCCTCCTGGCGGCTTCCACTCAGTCTGTAAACCTGTGTTCCATGCCCCGAGCAGAAATCTCAGGTCCACGGTTTTGGAGGAATACGAATATTGCTTGGCAATAGCATTCTTGCTGTTTAAAATAGCAATATATGTTTTTATAAGCAAAATGAGATGTTTGCGCATGGGCTCACGTGCTACGGTCAGTCTGGAGTTCGTGGGTGATGCTTCAGTCCCATGGGTTAGGAAACCACGGGATTGGAATGGATTTTCGGCGGAGATTGTTGAGCTGCGCGAGGAGGCCTATGCGTTCAAATACGAAGGCTCCAGCCATTTCATGTGTCTGCACGATATTGTGCTGCGCGACGGCGAGCTGAGCATCAGCGGGCTGCCGACGCTGACCACGCGTGATCTGCGCGATACCGTCACATTCGTGCCGAAGGGTTGCACTGTCGAAGGCTGGTCCGATCCAGAGCGCCGAAAGAACAGCTTTGTCGCCATGTACTTCGATCCCGAGGCGATGCGTGAGGATCTCGGTTCAAAATATAACCGAAACGAGCCCGCGCCTTTCGCCTACTCCCGCGACCCGCACCTTCGTGCAACGCTGAGAAAGCTTGAAACGCTTCTGAAGACGCCCGAAGTCGACGAACTTCATGCTGAAAGCGTGTCGCTACTTGCGTCACTGGAAGTTTTCGGGGTCGCAGCGGACAGTCAGGGGCGTTTGTCTGATCGACAGGTGTCTATGGTCACCGACTTTGTGGAGGGCCATCTCCACGGTGAGATCAGCCTGGCCGACATGGCATCGGTTGCAGGGCTAAGCCGCTTCCACTTCTCGCGCGCTTTCAAAGCGACGACGGGTGAGAGTCCATATGCCTTCGTTCAAAGGCGTCGGATCGCTCGAGCAAGTAGTTTGTTGAAGAATAGTCCATTGCCGATCGATGCCATTGCATCATCGGTTGGATTTAACGGGTCTGTGCAATTCGCGCGCGCTTTTCGCGAAATCATGGGTATGCCGCCGTCGAAATACCGGGTGATGCGATGAGTTACGAGAATAGTGTACCAGAGACGAAGGGGCCGGGCCCCGATCTGACGTCCTGCGACAGGGAACCTATCACCCGGCACGAACGCATTCAGGACTTCGCTTTCCTCATCGCCCTGGCGAATGACTGGTCGGTGGTCAGAGTTTCCGAAAATATCGAAGATTTTCTGAAGGTAAAGCCCGAGGTCTTGCTGGGCGCGCGTCTCGATCCGTTTATCAGCGCCGTTGCCGTGCATGATATCAGAAACAGGCTATCGATCCTCGGAACGACGGGTGGCGAGCGGCTGTTCGGGATCAAGCTTGTCCAGGGAATGCCGCGCGTCGATCTGGCTATCCATTTCCAGGATGATCTCTTGATCATCGAGGGCGAACTGTCCAAAAAGGCGGAAAAGATGGAGGCCGCCTCCATGGTGCGCGCCATGGCAGCAAGGCTCACCAAGGCGCGCTCGACCGCCAGGTTTCACAGCGATGCCGCGCGGCAGGTTCTGGCGATCACCGGATTTGATCGCGTGATGATCTATGAGTTCGACAGCGAAGGGCATGGCGCGGTCACTGCGGAAGCCATCCGCGGAGGGATGGAGAGTTTTCTCGGCCTCCGCTATCCAGCGTCTGATATTCCGAGCCAAGCGCGGGCGCTGTATCTCAGGAACCCGTTCCGGATTATTGCAGACGTCGGCTCGCCCCCCGTTCAACTGCTGCCGCCCGTGGATGCGGTCACCAAGTCATTGGACCTGTCCATGGCTATCAGCCGCTCGGTTTCGCCCGTCCACATCGAATACCTCAAGAACATGGGTGTGGGCGCCTCTCTCTCCATATCAATCGTTGTTGAAGAGAAGCTGTGGGGTCTGATCGCCTGCCATTCCCGCGACCCGCGCTTGCCAAGCTTCATCATGCGAACTTCGGCAGAGTTGTTCGGCTCCATGTATTCCATGATGCTCGAAAGTCGACTGCGGCGTGGTGCCGGCGAAGATGAGCAGAAGGCCCGCTCCCTTGCTGATCGCCTCATCGTCATGATTGCCGGTGATGAGACCTTGCTGGAGAATGCCGGGTGGCTGCAGGACATGACGCGCGACATGATCGACTGCGACGGCGTCGGGATCTATCGTGCCGAACATGTCCATCTTCACGGTTCAACTCCGCCCGAGGAACAGGTGATTGCTCTCGCGCATCATCTGAATGCGGCATCTCCGAGCCGCGTCTATACCACTGACAATCTGGCTTCCGTCCACGCCCCATGCGCGCAGACATCCCATCTGGCCGCGGGTATGCTGGCGATACCGATCTCTCGCGTTCCTCGCGACTACATCATGCTGTTTCGCCGCGAGCGGCTTACGGAGATCAAATGGGGCGGCGATCCCACCAAGATGATGGAGCAAAGCGAGGACGGCCTTCGTTTGACACCGCGGAAGAGTTTTGCCGCATTTTCCGAGCTTGTGCGCGGGCGCGCCGCGCCCTTTTCCGGGCGCGAGGAGCGAATTGGGGAGGCTATTCGACAAGCCCTGATCGAAGTGATCCTTCGCTTTGCCAACGACGCCACGGAAGAGCGGCGGCGATCCACGGAACGGCAAGAACTGCTGATAGCGGAACTCAATCACCGGGTTCGCAACATTCTGGCCTTGATCAGAAGCCTGGTCACCAAGACCAGCCAGGCGAGCACCGACGTCTCCAGCTATGTCGAGTCGCTTGGGGGTAGGGTTCAAGCGTTAGCCCGCGCGCATGACAGGGTGACGAAACAGAGCTGGGGCCCCACGGGTCTGGCAGGGCTGTTCGAGGACGAGATCGCTGCCCATGACGCGACGAGCAGGCGGCTTACTTTGCATGGCCCCGAAGTTCAGTTGCACCCGCAGGCCATCTCGACCATGGCGCTTGTGGTGCACGAGCTGGTCACCAATTCCTGCAAGCATGGGGCGCTTTCTGCAGGCGGCCGTGTGGACGTCGCTGTGAGGGCCGTCGACGGAGAGGGCGTCTATATCGAGTGGCGGGAAACGGGCGGGCCCGCCGTGGTCGCCCCCACCCGACGGGGGTTCGGATCGGTCATTGTCGAACGAACGATCCCTTTCGATCTGCAGGGCACTGCAGAGGTCCGGTTCTTGATGCCGGGCGTGGAAGCTGATTTCTTCATTCCAGATCACCACGTTTTCGTCTCTGGAAAGGGCGCACCGTTCGGAACGGCCATCCGCCCTCGTTCCGCATCAACAGACGAAATACCATCCGAGCAGCCGTTGAGCGCCATGAACGTGCTTCTGCTGGAAGACAATATGCTTATCGCGCTTGAGGCCGAAGACATGTTGCGAGAGTTGGGGGCGGCCGATGTTTCAGTGGCCTCCACGATCGATGAGGCATCCCGCTACGTTGCGGATGAACGGTTCCACTTCGCCATGCTGGACATCAATGTGGGCCGGGGCACAAGCTTCGATCTGGCGAAAAAGCTCGAGGCGGCAGCGATACCGTTTATTTTTGCAACCGGCTACGGCGATCAGTTTGCCTTCAAGGCAGGTGCCACCCAGCAGATCGTCATCCAGAAACCTTACGAGCGGGAGCATCTCGCAAGAGCCATTCATCAAGCTCTGCAAAAGGTGAACAGCTAGTCCAGCCGGGAAGACGGTCTGCGCTGCTGCGACGACAGGCTGCCAATGCCGATTGTATCGTGGACGATATCGGCCGCTTCGCGCCAAAAGGGGACATAACAGCACAGCTCGATATTATCGTCTTTCAAACTTTATTGCGGACGTCGGCTCAGTCGAGCCGCCGAAGACTGACATTGACCTACCGGAAAAGCATGTCGCAGATTTCGGGAATGCTGCGACAATCTAGGTCGGTATTCAGAGATTTGAGATATATTCAGTCGGCCGGACCAGCAAACAATATGAGGTTTTCATCCGGGTCTCTAACAATGAAGTTTCGAGCACCCCACGGCTCCTTCTTGAGCGCCTGGTGAAAATCCACTCCGGTAGCTTGGAAATCCAGAAAGAGTCGCTTGATCTCACTTGCGGTGTCAACCGTGATCGAGGCGGCGAGCAGATGTTCGCGTTGTCGAACGTCGCCGACAAACACAGGCTCGCAAACCAGCCTCAGAGCGAGGCGCGCATTGTCACGAACAACCTGTCCATAAAATGGAGGGTCGCCGTAAGCAAAGTCGAGCGCGAAGCCGAGTTTGTCGGTGAAGAATTCACACGACGCTTTAATGTCGGAGACGAAGAGTTGCGCGGAGACCGAACTCAGAACCGGGTGGGATGCGGTCTGTCTGCTTTGATTGGTCATGCCACAGGCCCCTGACTTGAGCGCCAGCCACCCCTCGAACCCCAATTGACGTGCGACAAGTTCTTGCGCGTCATTCAGCTTGAAACTGGATTCCAATATCTGACTATCGTCGAGGTGTTGAAATCGTGGCAACGCAGCGCGGATATGGGCCGCGACTGGATAATACCGCTCGCGATGCCACCGCAAATACTGCTTGGCTTGCTTCTTGAGGTTTTCGAGATTCGGCATAGGCGCTACCTTTGAAGTTGTAGGCGGGCGTTGCCCAGTCGGCTCAAAGGCCGGTGCACCCTACGAAGCGCCATTTTCAAAATGCAGAATATGCGTGAGACTGTCAACACTCACTTTATTGCGCTCCGCGACTAATCCGGCGACACATTCTGGAGCAATCGTTCCCTATGAAAGAGTATCGGCCACCGCTTGTCACAAAGCTTCCAATCCAACTCCGAAGAGTTTCCTCTACGACGCCGAGTGGCGAGTGCTCCGAGAACCCAATGGCAAGGCGACTGTCCGCTTTTTACCCGATCTCAGTTTTCCGGAGAGCGGCCCCTGAATGTTTCCTTATGACCGACAGCGGACATGCCAAACACGAGACTGGCGATCCCCATGCGACTGTGCGAATTGCTCATCATATGCTAGTCGTTGCCAATCATTGTGCAGAGGTTTCGCTGCGTGACGCATTTAGGATTGGCAAAAAGCCGCGATCTCGCAGGATCATGCCAATGCGGTTCGGTCACCTATCGGGTGGCAGACGAGTTCACTTTCGCCGCCAATTGCCATTGTTCAATCTGCCGCCGGGCAACCGGCGCCGCTTTCAAACCCCTCGCCGGGATTGAGCGTGAAAAGCTGTGCGTCACCAGCGGGCAGGATGATATTCAGGTCATCGACGCCGAGGGGTGGCACGACGAGCGGTGCGGTCGCTGCGGTTCGTTCCTGTTCTCGGTCGTCCGCGATGGAACATTTGCCCATATTGCCATGGGAACCATCGTCGACGATCCATCCATTCGGCCCACTGCCCATATCTTCGTCGGTTCGAAAGCGCCGTGGTTCACCATCACCGACGATCTGCCGCAATATGAAGAGCACATTGTCGCGGAAGAAAATCAGGCTCGCGGCACGGCGCAGGCCTGCTGATCGATCAGGACAGCGGTACAGCTAAGCCGCGTCCGATCGCAGGCGTCGCCATCACTGCCTCGTACCAGCGCCTGGCATTCGGAAAATCCATAAGATCGACCTGATGCCGCTCGTGCCGCCATGCCGTTTTTCGCCTCCTCAAGTCCGATTTCCTCGACCGCCGGCTGAGCCGTGAACTTTAGCGACACACAACGAAAACCGCTCGCGACGTCAGTGTCGCGAGCGGTTGATGTAAGCGCAGGCTTTTTCATTTCGGTTGAGGATGTGGCACTCAACCGGGGGTGTGCTCAGCTGTTTGCCTGCCCCTAGCTGAAGCGGCCGGCTGCGTGGGCGAGCATGGTGTAGACCTTGCCTGTATCCGACGTCAGGTAAGACTGGGTCACCGACTTGTCGCGGTCCGTGGCCGCGACATCGCCGAGCAGTTTTTCGAAGTCGCCGATATAGCGATCGACTGCCGTCCGGAACTCCGGCTCGCGCTCGTATTTGCGCTTGATCTCGTCGAATGTCTGCTGCCCCTTCAGCGTGTACAGGCGACGGGTGAAGACGTCGCGTTCGCCACGCTGGTAACGGCGCCACAGATCGACCGAGGCATCGTGATCGATGGCACGGGCGATATCGACCGACAGTGAGTTCAGCGATTCGACCACATGACGCGGGTTGCGGGTGTCGCCCGAGCGCGCAGCGGGAGCGGCGGTCTCGACCGGTGCTCTCTGCGCCGGGGCGCGGGCTGGCGCCGTATCGGCGGCGTCCTCGCGGGATGCCCCACGCAGGAGGTCGCTGATCCATCCACCACCGGCTGCTTCCTGGCGGGCAGGTGCCGGCATTTCCGGGGCCTGACGCTGGGGCTGCGATACCGGCGCGCGATCGGCCGAGATGGTGCCGCGAAGGCCCATCGGCTCGATCGGACGTGGCTGCTGTACCGGCGCCGGCTGCTGCAGGAATTGCGGTACCGGCTGCGGTGCCGCCGGCTGACGCGGCTGGGCGACGGGCTGCGGCTGCGGTGCGGGCGCCTGGGCCTGAGGCTGTGGGGCGATGGCAGCAGGCTGCTGTGCTGGACGCGGAGCCGGGGCCCTGGCGACCGGAGCAGCGATTTCCAGATGCTGCGACGACTTGCCGACGATCTGCGAGATGTCCTGCAGCGCCTTGATCTGCTCGGCGACGGCGCGGCGCATGGCGGCAGCGCTTTCCTTGGCTTCTTCGGGCAGGTCGAAGGCGCCACGCTTCAGTTCCGTGCGGGTCAGGTCGAGTTCCTTGCGGATATCGCCAGCCGAACGGCGGATCTCGTCGGTCGCGCCGGAGAAGCGATCGATCGCTTCTTCGACCGCGCCGCGCAAGGTTTCACGCATGGAGTAGGCGGCATTGTCGGTCGTCTTGCCGGCTTCCGACATCATGGTCTCGACGTCCGAAAGCGACGCCGTCAGTCCGCCGCGCAAGCGATTTGTCAGCTCGCTCGAGCGCCGCTCGGCGTTGGCGAAGGTTCCTTCGATCGCCTGGTTCGCCTCTGCGCCGGCCTTGCTGAGGGCATCGCGCATGGTGTCTGCGGTTTGCTGGGCGCGTGCTTCCGTGTCGGACAGGACACGGCCGATATCGGAGAGGGATGCCTGCACGCCCTGGCGCAGGTTGCCCGCCACCTGGTTGCTGCGCTGCTCGGCTCTTTCGAAAGCAGTCTCGACGATCCCACCGACCGCCCGAAGCGTCTTCTCGATCTCTTCCGACCGCTGCACGAGGCCGATGGACAGGCCTTCGAGGGCGGCTTCGCGTTCTTCCAGCGTCGACATCAGGTTGGACTGCGCCGCCCCCAGAAGCTGCGAAGCCTGGGTCAGAACCTTCGAGTGTTCGTCGAAGCGCCCGATGATGCCGCCAACCTGCGACAGGGTATGGACGGAAATGTCGCTGAGCTTGTCGATCTTGCCTTCGAGCAGGCGCGTCGAGGCTGAGACCAGCTCCGAGGCCTTGCCTGCACTTTCGGCAAAGCGCTGGCTCGTCGAGCCAAGGCGATTGTCGACATCGGCAAAATCGGTAGAGGCGCGGTTGAGCATGGCGACCAGGGCCGAGTTGTTGTCGGCCAGTCGTTCCATCAGCCCGTTGACGTTGGAGAGCAGACTGTTTTCCAGCGCATTGACGGTGCCGGCAACGCTCTCCGTGCGGGCCGAAATCGCGGCCAGCGTTTCATTAGTGCGCGAGGCGATGGCGCTGACGAGAGCAGCGTTTTCGGTGCGCAGGCGCTCGGCTGCATCCTGTGCAGCCGCCGCGATGCGTTCGGCGGCCTGTGCGCCGGTCGCAGCATAGGCTTCGACGACAGGGCGCGCCTTTTCGTCGATGATCCGGGCGAGCTCGTTCGAGCGGCCAGCCAGCATCGAGTTGAGGTCGCGGCTGCGCTCGTCGAGGCTGTTGCGAATGGCCGAACCACGGGCTTCCAAAGCCTTGTCGACATCGGCAAGCGTGGCATCGATATCGCGCGCACGCTCATCGAGGTTGGAACGTATGGCGTTGCTACGATCCTCGAGGGCGCGTTCGACGCGGGTGAGACCGGAGACGATTTCCTCGCCCGTTCCCGACAGCGACGAGCGAAGCGACATGCCGCGCGCCTCCAGCGTCTTGTCGACGTCGGAGAGGCTGGCATCGATTTCGCGGGCGCGCTCTTCGAGGTTGCTGCGGATGGCGTTGCTGCGGTCTTCGAGCGCGCGTTCGACACGCGACATGGTCGAGGCAATCTCCTCGCCGGTGCCCGTCAGGGTCGAGCGCAGCGATGTGCCGTGGGCTTCGAGCGAGCTCTCGACCTCGGTCAGTGCCGCTGACAGCGCCGATACCTGCTTGCCGACCAGGCCTTCGGCCTCTCCGACCTTGTTGACGATGATGTTGCCGGCTTCCGAGAATGTCTGGGCGACGGCAGCCGCCTGGCCGGCGAGCCGGCTCTGGGTTTCCGAGACGCGATTGACGATATCCTGCGAGCGCTCTTCCATCGTGCGGGTGAAGTCGTCGCTGCGGTTTCCGAGTTCATCGGCGAACTGCTGGCCCGTGCGGGCAAGAAGGTCGGCGGTGCGGGTGGCTTCGTTGTCCATGCCCTGCGCAGCGTCGGCAACGGCCGTGCGCAGCGTCGTTGCCAAGGCCGTTGCCTTGCCTTCGATGGTGCGGTTGACGGCGTCGAGGCCGACGTTGAGCGCGCGGTCCATGGTCGACAGGCGTTCATCGATGCGGGCGCTGCCGGCATCCATCGCCTCTGCGATCGTCGAGGTGCGAGCGTCGATGGTTTCCGCCAGGCGGACAGCCGCATCGCCGCTGGCGCGATCGATTTCGCTGACACCGCCGGCAAGGCTGTCGGCCAGCCGGACGCCTGCGGCATCGACCTGTCCGACGACGGCCGTCAGGCCATCGCGGATGCGGCCTTCCACGCCGGCAAGGCCGGTTTCGACGCGCGCACCGGTTTCGGCAAAGCGGGCCGACATGCCTTCGACCGAGGCGTCGAGATGCGATGAGAAGGTTTCGGCCGAGCGGGTGATTTCGCCGGCGGCTTCCTGGAACTTGCCGGCAATCTCGCCAGCACTGTTCTGCAGGCGCTCGTCCAGCGACCGAGCGCTCTGCTCGATGGCGTTGCGCAGCGACGCCTCGTGGTCCTCGAGCGACATTTCCATCATGCCGACGCTGGTGGCGATCGAGGTGCCGATGGTCATCGCCTGGTCTGAAAGCGTGCCATCGATCTGTTCATGGGCTTCGCGAAGGGTCGATTGAAGGGCACCGCTGCGCTCTTCGAGCGTGGTGCGGATGCGGTCGTGGGCCGAGGCCAGGCTCTGGTCCATCTGCGCCAGGCCGGTTCCGATCGTTGCCTCCAGGCGTCCGGTGGTGTCGAACAGCGCGTTCTCGACGCGTGCGGTCGATTGGCCGACGACATTTTCGAGGCGCTCGCCGCCGCTGTTGAGGACACCAGACAGTCTTTCCGTGTGGGCGGCAAGAGTCTGGTCCAGGCGTTCCTGATTGTCGACATAAGCAGCGCGGATCGTCTCGGCTTCGTTGCCAAAGGTACCGGCGATGCGGGCTTCTGCACCTGCGACGCTGTCGAGGATGGCGCTGGTGCGCGCTTCCAGCGCGCCGTCGAAGCGGCTCTGCGATTCGTCGAGAGTGATGGCGAGCGCCATCGTCTTCTCGTCGAGCGTCTCGCCGATGCGGGTATGGCTGCCGGTGACGGCGGCGTTGATGGCATCGACGCGAACGCTCAGTGTCTCGTCGAGGCGGGCCTGGTTGTCGGCAAGCGTCTGGGCGAGGGTGCGGGTCTGCTCGTCCATTGTATCGCGCAGGCGGTCGTGGCCGGTTGAGACAGATGCGGCGATGGCATCGCTGTGGCTGCCAAGCGTGTTTTCGAGGCGCTCCTGGCTTTCCGACAGAGAGATGGCCAGCGCCATGGTGCGGTCGTCCAATTGCTCCGTCAGGCGCTCCTGGCTTCCTGCAACTGCGCTCACGAAGGCTTCGGAGCGGCTGGTCAAGGTCTGGTCGAGACGCTCCTGGCTTTCCGACAGGGCGATGGCCAGCGCCATGGTGCGGTCGTCCAGCTGTTCCGTCAGGCGCTCGTGGCTTTCGGAGACGGCACTGACGATGGTCTCGGAGCGGCTGGCCAAGGTCTGCTCGAAGCGCGACTGGCTGTCGGAGAGCGCATTGAACAAGGCGCCGCTGCGCTCGGCCATGACAGCGTCGATCCGCTCATGGGCTGAGCCGAGGGTCTGGGTAATCTCGCCTGTTCGGGCCGACAGCGTGTCGTTGAGGGCCTGGGTGCGGCCGACGAAGGCCGAGGTGAGTTCGTTGGTGCCGGATGCCAGCGCCGAAGTCAGCTCGGACGTGGCCGTCTCGATGACGCCGGTGAATTCGCCGGAACGGGCAGCAAGCGTCTCGTTCAACGCCTCAACACGACCGTTGAACGCGGCGTGAATGGTCTCGGTGCCGGAGGCGAGTGCGGAGGAGACATCCGTCGTCACCGTCTGCAGCGCGGAGGTCAGCTCGTTCGAGCGCGCCGTGATCGTCGTGGTCAGATCGCTGCTGCCGGCGGTGAGGGAGGTGGAGAGTTCCGAGGTGGCGCCGCGCAGTGCGGATGTCAGCTCCTGGGTACGGGCGCTCAAGGCTGCCTGTAGCTCCTCGGAACCGCTGCCAAGCACGGCCGCGACGTCGCCGGTGGCGCCGCGAAGCGCTGACGTGAATTCGCTGGTGCGGCTCTCGAGTGCCGAGGTGATTTCCAAGGCCTTGGAGCCAATGGCGCTTTCAAGGACTTCGTGGCCGGTCGAAAGCGCTGTTGCCAGCGCGAAGGAGTGGTCGGTGAGCGATGAGCCGATCCGCTCGATGCTGCTGTTGAGGATGCCGTCCATCGCGTCGGATCCGCCAGCCAGCGTCTCGTTGATACGAGCAAGGCTTTCCATCAGCTTGCTGTCGAGCGAGCCCGCGCGCTTGTCGAAGGCATCGGTGAATTCTGCGACGCGTTCATCAAAGCTCGTCGAAACCTGGGCAACGGTCGACTGCAGCCGCTCTTCGAAGAAGCCGGAGCGCAGGTCGAGATCCATGACGGTATCGTCAACGCTCGACTGCAGGCTCTGGCGGAAAGTCGCGCCCTTTTCGTCGAGCGCGCTGTTGAGCTTCGACAGGACGGTGTCGAGCGTGTCGGTGATGCCGCGTTCGCCGGTGTTGAGGCTGTCGCTGATCTCGCGGGTGCGGGCAATCAGCGTCTCGTTCAGCTGGCGGGCGCGGTCGTTAAGAGCCGCGTTCAGCTTGTCGGTGTTGGCGTCGAGCGTGGATGCGCGCGTTTCGAACTGGCTGAGCAGCTTGCGCCCGCGCTCGGTCAGGGTGGTGGAGAGGGATTCCAGGCGGGTATCGAACTCCTGGTTCAGCGCGAGGCCGGACGCGCTGAGGTTTTCAATCAGGCTGTCTGTCTTAGCGGCCAGCAACGAGCCGAGCGACTGGAGGGCTGTATTGGACTTTTCCGACAGCGCGGCAGCGCGGGTGTCCATCAGCGTGGCGAAGGCTTCGCCCGAGGTCGCCAGCCGGATGGCGATTTCTTCGGTCGCCAGCGACATGTCTTCCTTGATCTGCTCGTGGACGCCCGAAATCGATGACCGGATACGCTCGGCATGATTGACGATGGCATCCCGTTCGGAGCCGAGTTCATGCACGAGACCACGCACGCGCAGTTCGTTGTCGGCATAGCTGCGCTCAAGCGCGTTGACCTCGGAGTGGACAAGGGTCTCGAGTTCGGTGGCACGGGCGATGGTGCGCTCGATGCCTTCGTTCATGGCCGACACTTCGCGGCGCACGGCCTGACCGACCGTCATGATGCGTTCCGATGCGATCGATTCAGGATCGGAAAGGCGCAGCGCCACTTCCGCCATCGAGCGCGCTGCGTTGCGCATGTCCTGGGCGCGGGCCAGCATGATGGCGAAGGCGTAGAACAGCAGGATCGGAACCAGGATGCCGATCAGGCAGGCAATGACACCCGGCAGTGCAACGAGGTCACCGATCGATCGGATCTGCCAGATCGGTGGCGAATAGATGATGCTGGTGAGACCGAGGCCGGCGATCAGCCAGATGAAGGAAAAGATCGTTGCATTGCGGATCGCTCCGCCGATCGAGGCGTTGTCGAGCGCGCGCAGAATAGCATGTGGGTTAGCCCTGCTGGTATCGTTGGCTGGTTCGAACACCGGGGCGCGGGGAGCATCCTGCGCCCTTCCGCCACGAGCGGCGGCGGCACGAGCCGCTTCTTCCTTTGCCCGCTTTGCACGTGCATTCGAAGTCTCAGCCAAATTTGCCTCCGTGGCACCCGGTGCAGGTCCGGTGCGAGCTGGTATTCCGTCATCGCTGAAATCGATCTGCAGCGCCTCGTCCAATGCCTTGAAGGCCTTGTCTTCCACCGATTCGCTGTATTTGTTGTTCGCCATACGGATACGCCTCGTTACACTCGTTCCGACTGATCGGGCATTTCGAAAATCCGCCAAGATCCGAAATCCAGCAATCTCGCCAGCCGTACTACCGATTTCCTTAACAAGGCATCGGCATCCTCGTTACAATCCGTCCGGACCGCACTTTCGTGCACAGACGGTACCAAAACATTACCACTATCTATCCGTTGGGCAAAGACGACGCCGGGACAGGAAGTACCAGTATCGTAGTGACACATTAGCAGCAGTGTTACAATTATCGGATGGCAAACGCTCTCATGCGTTAGGATGTTGTTAACACCTTTTAAATCAAGGCATTGCCCAAAAGATGAGAATTTAACCGTGTTTAACGGACGTTAACCATAGGTGCAGTTTTTCGCCCTCAATGCGCCGGAATTTAACGCGATGGCCACGCCGCGGCCGCAACTATGCAGCAACGCAGCAAGACTAGAACGGGAGAATTGGCACATGGCCGCACTGAACATCGCATTCGAAGCTCCAGACAATTCGCGAGGCCTCGGCCCGTCTCGGGAAAAGCCGATCGATCTCGTCCACCTCGCGCGCCAAACGATGGGCGACAAACTGCTCGAAATCGAGGTTTTACAGATGTTCGCGCGCCAGGCGCGCAGCTGCCTACAGGATATCGCCAGCGGCAACGACGAGCAGATCAAGGCCGGTGCCCATCGCCTGAAAGGGGCCGCCCGTGCGGTCGGCGCGTTCAAGGTTGCGGAATCGGCCGAAGGCTTCGAAGCCAACTCAAACGATGCCTCGCGGATGGCTGCGGTCGGTTCCGCCGTTGTCGAAGCCGAGAACTTCATCCTGAAGCTCTGCCGCTGATCTGGACTCCGCCACGCCGTCCCCAAATGGGACGGCGGACGCCTGCATGCGCCGCCGCTGCGCTTCATAGCGACCATTCGCTTTCGCGGACGGCGATGTTGACTGCTGTTTAGAATTGTTGGAAGGAATTCCGGTCTTCCAATCTTACTCGCGCATACCGGATAACGTCATGACCAAACTGACCATCGTCGCTTTCGACGGCACCCGTTTTGATTTCGATGCCGACGAGGGCTCGACAGTCATGGAAAATGCCGTGCGCAACTCGGTCCCCGGCATCGAAGCCGAGTGCGGCGGCGCCTGTGCCTGTGCGACCTGTCATGTCTATGTCGACGATGCATGGATCGAAAAGGCCGGTCCTCCTGCGGCGATGGAAGAGGACATGCTCGACTTCGCCTTCGACGTCCGTCCGAGCTCGCGGTTGTCCTGTCAGATCAAGCTGACGCAGGCGCTGGATGGGCTGGTGGTCCACGTGCCCGAGCGGCAGGCCTGATCGACGCGCCATTCCGAAGCCCAAAAAAAACCTCGCCCTTTGAAGAGCGAGGTCAGGCGGGCGTATCACCGACAGGCGAGGGAGGAAGCGCTTGCGGCTTCGGATACGCCAGGAGAACCAAGTCAACCGAACGCCATATCGCCCGGGATGTGTTAAATAAGCTGGCACTAATTATTCCGCGCGTAAAGCACCAGGCCGATTTTTCCCCATATCTTTAGAGCGCAGCGTGGCAGATATCGCACAGGCGCGACTTCCCAGCCATGCTCCGATAAAGATTAACTTATTGATATAGATCAATTTATAGCGAAGGCTTGATTTCTGGTCGACGTGCCAGTCGTTCCATGCGATCCGCAAAGTTGGCAGCCTCGACGCGGTCGAAGTGCTCCTGATCCCTGTCATGCAGACGAATCGCGCGTGCTGATTCGCGGCTGACCTTGTCCTGCAGTAAATCGCAGCTGCGCTCCGGGCGAAGCGCCATGATGGCTTTTTCCATGCGGTTTGCGTGGCTGCGGGCAATTTCCGCGTGGTGTTCCTCATGGCGCCTGATGTCGGTTGCGAGCCGGTCCCAGACGGCCGGTAGTCCGGTCTCGGCATGGCGCCGATCGCGCCAGCGTGGGAGGATGATCTGGGTATCGACCGTGACCCTGGCGCCGCCGATATGACAGCGTCCACCGCTCTCGACATAGGTCGCCTGACCGCCGAAGCGGATACGCGTCGCACCGGGATGTCGGCTGCTGGCGCCCATGGCGACCGGCCCGCGGGCATTGAGAGCGGCGTCCAGCTGGTCGGCGGTGTTGCCGCTGATGTCGAAGTAGGACACGGAAGTTTGCGCGATGACCTCGGCCTCTGCTCTGTGCCACGGACCCCAGGCGAGAAGCGTGGCAACGGTGAGCGAGGCAATTCGAGAAGCAGGCGGCATTCGCGGCGGGACCAGTTGAACTTCGAGGAAGCTTGCGGCATAGGCACTGCGAGCGCAATATCGGGGCGCGACTTTTTTCAGTTTGAGCAGGATGGACGTTTCGTGACGGGGTTTCGCGACAATCTCTGGCATGTGGGTCACGGTCGTCACCTCGACCTTGAGAACAGCGCGCTGATGGCGATCGTCAACGTAACGCCCGATTCCTTTTCGGACGGCGGTCAGTTCGACGCAGTCGAAGCCGCCGTCTCCCACGCGCTCGCATGCGTCGCAGACGGCGCGCGGATCATCGACATAGGCGGCGAATCGACCAGGCCCGGCGCCGAACCCGTCAGTGCGGCCGAAGAGCAGGCGCGGGTTCTGCCCGTCATCGAAGCCTTGCGCGGACAGACCGACGCCCTGATCTCGGTCGATACCTACCGCGTCGAGACTGCGCGGCGCGCCGTGGCGGCAGGCGCCCACATTATCAACGATGTGTTCGGCCTTCAGCGCGAACCCGATATCGCGGCACTGGCGGCCGAGACGGGAGCCGGGCTCTGTATCATGCACACCGGGCGCGATCGCCAGAAGCTCGCCGACGTGATCGAGGATCAGCTGCTGTTCCTCAGCCGTTCGCTGGAGATCGCCGATGCAGCCGGCGTCCGGCGCGGTCAAATCGTCCTCGATCCGGGTTTCGGTTTCGCCAAGGGCGCCGACGAAAATCTGGAGCTGATGGCGCGTTTTTCCGAGCTTGGATGTCTGGAACTGCCGTTCCTTGTCGGAACCTCACGGAAACGCTTTGTCGGGGAATTGACTGGCCGGGATGCGGCGGACCGGGATGTGGGGACGGCGGCGACGACGGTCATTCTGCGAATGCAGGGTGCTACGATTTTCCGCGTGCATAATGTCGCAATCAACAGGGACACGCTTGCGGTCGCAGATGCTATGCTGGCGATGCAGGCGAAATCAGGAATGAAACCATCATGAGCGGCATCTACACAATTACCCTGCAGAACTGCGCGTTCTTTGCCCGGCACGGCGTGCATGACGAGGAGGAGTTTCTCGGTCAGCGCTTTTTCGTCGATGCCGAACTCGATGTCGCCGCCGGCGAGGCGCTGGTCAGCGATTCCATCGATGGCACCGTGAATTACGGGATCGCTTTTACCGTGATCGAAGAGATCGTCACCGGTAAAAGGCGCTATCTGATCGAGGCGCTGGCGCTCGACATTGCCAAGGGCCTCTGCGAGAAGTTCGCCCAGATCAAGCGCGCCCAAATAACCGTGCGCAAGCCGAACGCACCGGTGCCCGGCGTTCTCGACTACGTTCAGGTGAGCATTGAGCATTTTGCCTGAAGCCGATTTCGTCGAAGCGACGCTCGGGCTCGGCGGCAATATCGCAGATCCGGTGCACGCCATGGCCAGCGCGTTGCGAAGCCTCGACCTGCGTGCCGACTGCGATGTCGTGCGGGTGTCCCGCCTCTATCGCACGCCGCCTTGGGGTAAGACCGACCAGGCATTCTTTTTCAATGCTTGCGCTTCGGTCGCCACCCGGCTGTCGCCGGTAGAGCTGCTGGATGTCTGCCTGGATATCGAGCGGGAGATGAAGCGGGAGAGGATAGAGCGCTGGGGTCCGCGCACGATCGATATCGATATCCTCACCTTCGGCTCGGTGACCTCAGACACCCCGAAGCTGCAGATCCCGCATCCCCGCATGACGGAGCGTGGTTTCGTGCTCATGCCGCTTGCCGATTTTGCGGCCGACCTTAACGTGGCTGGAGACACGGTCGCGCAGTGGCTGTCCCGGGCCGACGTCGGGGGCATCGAGGTCGCCGACGCCGACCGCGACTGGTGGCGACGCGACTGAAACGAAAAGGCCGAGCAGTCGCCCGGCCTTCGAGACTTGGCGCGAGAGCCTTACTTGATGGAGCCGACGGTCATGGTGTCGACCGCTTCGCGCTTCAGGCTGAGACCGATGACCGGAACCATGGTCTCCTCGACCTTCACCGAAATCGTTACGTTCATCGACTGGTCGTCCTGCAGCCGGGCGATCATGGCGCCGTTCAGCTTCTGGCGATTGAGGCCGACGACCACGGTGTTGTCGTTGACGGAGCCGGAGGTCACGTCGAGGCCCTTGCCGGCCGCGCCATCGAGAAACTTGCCGTTGTAGGAGGCGCCGTTCTGGGTGATTTCTGCCGACATGGGCTGCTGGAAAACGCCGACGCGGCAGGTGCCGTCGAGCTTGACGCCAGCCGTCGATCCCTGGCTCGGCGTGCCGATCAGGTTGCAGGTAAACTTCGTGCCCTTGTACTTGCCGGCAACGATTTCACCCGGGCCGCGCCATGTGCCGGACACCGACTGGAAGAACGCCTTGTCGCGTGACGCGGCGCTGGCCGACTGGGCCCAGTCGACGACGGGAAGGGCCGCTACGGCAAAGCCGCAAACAAGAAGAAATTTACGCGAAAACATAGGCTTTCCTTGGCGAAGGGGAACCGGAAACTAAGCCGCAGTTTTGCCTCAGAATGGTTAACAGGATGTTTCAGTGACCGAGAAAGCCTGACGATAGACCCTGTCAGGACCGGTTTTTATTCGCGCCCGGCGAGAGGTCGCCGATGAAGTCGCCGATGCCGGGCCGCTTCAGCGCCTTGAAGGGCAGGGGACGGCACAAGTCCATCGCGGCAATGCCGATGCGCGCCGTCATCAAGCCGTTGACCACGCCTTCGCCGAGCCTTGCCGAGAGCTTGGAAGCAAGGCCGTGGCCGACGATCTGCTGCATGAGCCCGTCGCCGACAGCAATCGAGCCGGTGACGGCCAGATGGGCAACGACGTCTCGCATCAACTTCAGCATTCCGAGCGTACCAGGACGACCGCCGTAGAGATCGGCCATGGCCCGCACCAGCCGGGTCGATTCGTAGAGCACATAGAGGAGGTCGACGATGGCGCGGGGGCTGACGGCTGTCACCACCGAGACGCGCCGGGAGGCGGTCAGGATCAAGGTCCGTGCCTCCCGGTCGAGCGGTCCCAATAGTTCGCGCTCTGCCAGCGTGATCAGGCCGGGCGTGTCGATGATGTCGTTCTCGGTTGCTTTCAGTGCTGCGCGGCCCTTTGCGGTGGCCGGGCGTGCGGCGAACAGCGCGGAGAGCCTGTCGATCAGCGCGCGCGCGCGGGCCGGCCTTGCCTCCAGTGACGCAGCCTCCGCTTCCGTCCGGATCTCGTGCACGGCGGCGAGCCGCATCATGCCCGCCGTCTCGCGGACGACGATGCCGAGCACCGCAAGGATGCCAACGGCAAGAACGCCAAGCGCGGTGTATCCGAGCCAGTCGGCACGGCTGAACAGGTCGCGGATCAGCGTGTCCGTCCACAGGCCGAACGCAAGCGACAGCAGGATGCCAAAGGCACTGAGCGCGACCTTGGCAAAGGAGAAGCGCCGGCGCGAGCTGAGGCGCGACGCGCTGTCCTCCAGCGAGCCCGTGGGGCTCAGGAATGGATCTTCCTCGTCGGGTGTCAGCACCACGTCGGCGTCGAAGCTCTGTGGCCTGCGGTTTTGCACGGCAGGCGCGGCATTTTCGACGCCTTGGCGCGGATCGGGTTCCAGCGAGAAGGCTGCGGGCTGGCGCGGGGGATTGTCGTCGATCGATGGCGTCATGCGAGGCGGTCTCCGAACAGGAACTGCATGGCCCGATCGAGCCGGATATGCGGCACCGAGAGCACGATGCCCGTATCGGTGCGGTCGAGCAGCGGCGGCCTGAAGCGAACGACGTTGACGTCAGGCAGGGCTGAAGCATCGCTTTGGGGTTTGCCGTGGCTGAAGAGTTGCTGCGGATCGCGCGGCAGGTCGCCCGGAAACACGGCCGTGTTGCGGATACCGTCGAAGACCTCGCCGCCGATCGTTTCGCCCGCCATCGGCGTGCCGACGATGACGGGCAGGACATGCCCCTCGCGGTTGACGGTCGCCTCGCGCGTCGCGCGGATCGAGGCCAGCGCCATGACGTCGATGCCGGCCCCGGTCATGCCGATCTGCTGGGTGGCGCGCTCGACCAGACGGCGCGTCAGGGCCTCGAGCCGGTCGTGGCTTTCATGGTGGAGATGATCGGCCTTGGTCGCTGCGACCAGCACGCGATCGATGCGACGGCCGAGGAAGGAAGACAGGAAGCTGTTGGTGCCGGGGCGGAAACAGGCGAGCACGTCGGCCAGCGCCCGCTCCAGATCCTGTATAGCCTCGGGGCCGCGATTGATCGCCTGCAGCGCATCGACAAGCACGATCTGTCTGTCGAGCCGGGCGAAATGCTCGCGGAAGAACGGTTTGACGACGACGGACTTATAGGCCTCGTAACGCCGCTCCATCATCGCCCAGAGCGATCCCTTCGGACCCTTGCCGTCGGCAGGTCGAGGCAGTGGCGCGAACGTCAGCGCCGGTGAGCCGTCGAGGTCTCCGGGAAGCAAAAACCGGCCCGGCGGCAGCGTCGACAGCGAGCGCTCGTCCGATTTGCAGGCCCGCAAATAGGCTGTAAACGCGACCGCAAGGTCGCGCGCCCGCATCTCGTCGGCGGGGGCTGCGCCATCGGTCGATGCCGAGAGCGTCAACCAGTCGCGCGCGAGTTCGGCGCGGACCCCGGTTGTTGCCAGCTCCAGCGTCTCGTCGCTAAAGGTTTGATAGTCCTTGCCGAGCAGCGGCAGATCCAGCAACCATTCACCGGGGTAGTCGACGATGTCGATGGACAGTCGTCCCGGCGATAACAGCCGGCTCCAGCCGCTGGCGCTCTGATATTCGAGCGTGATGCGAAGCTCCGAGATTGCCCGGGTGGAGTCCGGCCAGATCCTGTCCTTCACCAGCGCCCTGATATGGTCTTCATACTGGAAGCGCGGCACCGCGTCGTCAGGTTGCTGCTCAAGCCGCACGGCCGAAACACGGCCCGACTGCATGGCTTCAAACAGCGGCAGGCGGCCGCCGTTGAGGAGATTGTGAACGAGCGACGAGATGAAGACCGTCTTCCCGGCCCGCGACAGCCCGGTAACACCGAGCCGGATGGTGGGATTGACCAGATTGGCCGCGCGATCGGCCATGTTGTCGAAGGCAATCAGCGCGTCGTCTGTAAAGGAGGTCAGGCTCGGAGGCAAAGCGGCGTCCCTTGATTGAAGTCCACCGCAATATAGGGAGGGCTGCAGCAAATAGAAGCAGCGCCGCTAGGCGCGCGCCCTATTCGCGGAGGAAATCGCTGAGGATCCAGGTGACGCCGGAGCTATCCGTCTTCTCGATGGCATCAAGCACGGCAAAGCCGGCGGTCGGGAAGCCGCCGGGCAGGGACTTCTGCATGGCGTCGTGCCCGATCAGCGCCTCGAGCACCTGCGAGATGATGGGATTGTGGCCGACCATCATGATCGAATTGTCGGCTGTTTGAGCCGACAGGATCTCGAGATAGGTCGTTTGCGAAGCCTCGTAGAGACCATCGACATATTCCACCTCGGTTGTAGCACCCGTTGCCCGCTTGAAGGCATCCGTCGTCTGGCGGCAGCGGAGCGCTGTGGAGGAGATGACGATATCGGGCCGATATCCCTTGTCGGCGGCCCTGTCGGCAACGATTTCCGCCTGCGCAAAGCCGTTATCGTTGAGCGCACGGTCGAAATCGCGTTCTCCGGGCTGGGCCTGCGCGGCCTCGGCGTGGCGCAATAGAAAGATGCGGGACAGCTGCGGCAAGGTACTGATCATGGGTCAAATCCATCCTGAAGTTCGTCGCCGACCTTGCGTTTGCCCGGACCCCTTCGTCAACTGCCGCGCTTGAAGCAACAACGAAAACAAAGCTGTGGTCCACAGAAGGCTTATAGCCTGGACGCCATTGCCGGCGAAATAAAGCGATGAAAGATTAGACGTTTAGCTGAATTTTATGACAGATTTAAAAATCTCTTGACGGCCTCTATTTGGCTTGAATCGGTACCACCGGTTGCTGTATACCCCGCGCCATATGAGATGTTCTTCAGGAGAATCGCGTTGAGTGAGAAGATCGATCTTGGCACCTATGTTCCCTCGGAAGATGAGGAGTTCATGAATGTGCGGCAGAAGGCCTATTTCCGATCCAAGCTCGTCATTTGGAAAGCCGATATCCTCAGAGAAGCGCGCGAAACGCTAGAGCATCTCGCAGAAGAAAGCGCCAACCACCCAGACCTCGCCGACCGGGCATCCTCCGAAACCGACCGTGCCATCGAGCTCCGCGCCCGCGACCGCCAGCGCAAACTGATTTCCAAGATTGACGCGGCCCTGTCGCGGATCGACGACGGTACCTACGGCTACTGCGAAGAAACCGGTGAACCGATCGGCCTCAAGCGTCTCGATGCACGGCCAATCGCCACCCTGTCCATCGAAGCCCAGGAACGCCACGAGCGTCGCGAAAAAGTCTACCGCGACGAGTAAGAGCTGCTTTATTCCATCCGAAAACCAGAGGCACGACATCAATTTGTCGTGCCTTTTCTTTTGTCTCACGAGACCGGCTGCGGCCGTTGAGACCGAGCCGGCTCTCCGCAAGCCTATTTGTCGCGGGTAACGCTCATTTCCCCGAAGATCCGCGCCACTTCCTTCTGCAAGGCCGCATCGCCGCCGACGATGGGCGCCATCTCGGGCTCGCGTCGCGGCTGTTGGGGGGCGGTCGCTTCGGGGCGCGCTGGCGCCGTGGTCGATCCGAAGCGTTCGGCGGTCAAAGAGCTTGCCATCTCCGCATCGAGGATGCTCTCGAAGTCGGTGTTTGGCTTTCGCGCCGGCACGATGTCCGGAGTCGGGATGTCGAAGTCCTCGTTGTAGGCGTCGCGTGCCAGGATAGGCGCCGCCTGAGCCGAGCTCGGCGGTGATGGCAGCACTGCGACCTCGGGCTCTATCCGGCGATCCGGCTGCGGTGCCAGCACGCGGCTGCGGGCGGCATCGAGAACGTCGGCCGCTGCGGCCTCTTCCTTGCGCCCGAAGACGACGGGCTCGATCCGTTCAGGAGGGGCGACCTGCACGGGCGGCGGCGGTTGAAACGCCTGCACGGGGGGTGACGGCGCGGCCGGGGGAGCAACTGGGGCGGGCTGTGCTGGCTGAGGAACCTGCCGGGTCGCTTCCAGCCGCTCGACGGCGGGGGCAAGGTCATCCGGCTTGACCGTGTCTGCCGACGGGGAAGCTACTGCCGCCACAGGTTTCGGCTCCGGCGCAGGGCGCCGCTGCGGAGCGGGCGCGACGGGCGCTTCGATCTTGGCCTGTACCGGTGGCGGCTGGATGCGCGGTGCCGGCTCGGGCTCCCGGCTGGGAACGCGGGGGTGCTCCCGCGGTGCATCGAGCTGTTGGACAGGCTGGGCCGGCTCTCTTGCCGACAACGTCTCCAGTGTTGGTCGTTCTGTCACCAGTGGCTGCGCGCCCGGCTGCCGCGAGTTATCGCCAATGCCGCTCTCAATGACGATATCGGTCGGACCGCCGATCATCACCAGATGCTCGACGCCGTCGCGGCGGATCAGCACGATGCGGCGCCGCGCGTCGATGGCAGCGGCGTCCAGCACCTGCAGGCGCTGCTGGCGGCCCTTGCCGCCGCGCACGAAAGGAGACGGTGCGCGGTTCCGCACGAGCCAAAGCACCCCGAACAGCACCAGCAGGGCAACCGCCACGCCTCCGGCGGCAACGAACAGGCGGCTGCCATAGGTTCCTGCTATGTCGTCCAGCATTGTCGATCCTCCGTTATGTTGATTCGGCGTCGCGATAGTTCACAAGTGTTGGGAACCGGATGTTTGATCGCGCACCGGTCGACGATCATAGGTATAGGATCGCCTGAGAAACAAGATGTCTTTGGCCTTTGTCCAACAAGCTCAGCGGAAATCTTGCCGCGCGCGGCGCTCTGAACCATGTTCTGCAGGAAGCTGGCGCAGTTCCTTGTGAATTCAAGCCTTTCTGGGCTGCAGGCCGCTTTTTGCCGGTGCCGCGACTTGCTAAGAAGATCAAAGTCCTGATTCCAAAAGTCCGTCGACACCTTTGACGGAATGCGGAGCGGACCAACGAGGGGTTCATGACCAAGCTGCGTCAGTCCGACGAGTATAGCGTACCGCTGGTCGATCGCGGGGTTCGTTCCGGAATCGTGCTTCGCATCATTCTTCTGGCGCTGGTGCTGATTGCCGCCGCTGCGGCGTTCGTGGTGTTCAAGAACGAGCTCGACAACGAGATCGTGCTCGGGGCACTCGGGATCCTGGCGATGGTCGGGATCTTCTTTCTCGTCTCGTCCGTGATCGGCTTCGTCGAGGTCATGCCGCAGACCCAGTCGGACAGCCTTGCCCGGTCCTTTCTCAACAGCCACCCGGACGGAACGCTGATCACCGACGACAAGGGGCGGATCGTTTACGCCAATCTCGCCTATGGCGATCTGACCGGGGCAAAGAAGACCAGCGAGGTCCAGTCGCTCGACACGCTGCTATCGCGCAACCGCGAATCCAACCAGGCGCTCTACCGGCTTTCGAACGCATTGCGCGAAGGCAAGGAGGGAAGCGAGGAGTTCCGGCTGATGAAGCCGCTCGGTCCCGTGG
Organism: Rhizobium sp. HT1-10; assembly: GCF_049472505.1. NCBI lineage: Bacteria > Pseudomonadati > Pseudomonadota > Alphaproteobacteria > Hyphomicrobiales > Rhizobiaceae > Rhizobium > Rhizobium sp. HT1-10. The sequence continues at coordinate 202,916 of NZ_JBCEBQ010000005.1, forward strand.
GCACCAGCGGCTCGGGCGCCCACTGGTACAGGCTGAAGGCGCGATTGCTGCCGCCCGGACAGTCGCGCGGCAAGGCACTGCATATCTGGCAGATTACCGACATCACCTCGGAGCGCGACGATCAGGAGCGCTTCTTCAAGGAACTGCAGAACGCCATCGACTATCTCGACCATGCGCCGGCCGGGTTCTTCTCCGCCGGCCGCAAGGGCGAGATTTTCTATCTGAACGCGACGCTTGCCGAGTGGCTTGGCCTCGATCTCACCAAGTTCACCCCGGGTTCAATCTCCGTTGGCGATCTCGTCGCCGGCGAGGGCCTGGCGCTGATCCAGTCTGTGCAGGCGGAGCCTGGTCTCAAGAAGACCGTCACACTCGACCTCGACCTCAGGAAGGGCAACGGCCAGAGCCTGCCGGCCCGCCTCGTGCATAGCGTCACCTCCATGCGCGATGGCGCGCCGGGCGAGAGCCGGACCATCGTCCTCGGTCGCCAGAAGGACGACGATGACGACCAGTCGGCCTCTGTTGCAGCGATGCGGTTCACCCGTTTCTTCAACAACACGCCGATGGCGATCGCTTCCGTTGACGGAGCCGGGCGGATTTTGCGCACCAACGCGCCGTTCCTGAAGCTGTTTTCCAACGTCGTCTCGCGTGACGATATCGAGCGCGGTGCTGCGCTTGAGGTGATCTTCAGCGAGAGCGAGCGGCCACGGCTGGCCCAGGCCTTCGCCGCCGCCAAGGATCGCCAGGGTGACATTCCATCGATCGATTCCCGCAATCCGATGGATGAGACGCGGCATTTCCGCTTCTATATCAACGCCGTCATCGAGCAGAGCGATGAGGCGCCCGAGGAAGCGGCGATCGTCTACGCCGTGGAAGTGACCGAGCAGAAGGCGCTCGAGGCACAGATGGCGCAGACCCAGAAGATGAACGCGGTGGGAACGCTTGCCGGCGGCATCGCCCACGACTTCAACAATGTGCTCACCGCCATCCTGTTGTCCTCCGACCATCTGTTGCTGCAGGCGCGGCCGGCCGATGCGAGCTTTGCCGATCTGATGGAGATCAAGCGCAACGCCAACCGCGCAGCCGTGCTGGTCCGCCAGCTGCTGGCGTTCTCCCGCAAGCAGACCATGCGCCCGACCGTCATCAACCTTACCGATGTCATCGGCGATCTCAGGATGCTGGTGGAGCGGTTGCTGTCTGGCACCCGCGTCAAGCTCGAGGTCGAATACGGCCGCGATCTCTGGCCGGTAAAGACCGATCTCTCGCAGTTCGAACAGGTGTTGATCAACCTTTGCGTCAATGCGCGCGATGCCATGCCCGAGGGCGGCAGGCTGGTGCTGCGGACCCGCAATGTCTCGGCTGCCGATATGGCCGCTTTCAACTCGGCCTACCTGCCGCAGGAAGACATGGTGTTGGTCGAAGTCAGCGACAACGGCACCGGTATTGCGCCTGAAATCATGGACAAGATCTTCGAGCCGTTCTTCACCACCAAGGACGTCGGCAAGGGCACCGGCCTCGGCCTTGCCATGGTCTACGGCATCGTCAAGCAGTCCGGCGGCTATATCCAGCCCGATTCCGAGGTCGGCAAAGGTACGACGTTCCGCGTCTTCCTGCCGCGCCACATCATCGAAGTGCTGCCGCTTGGCGAAGGCGAACTGGAGGCACCGAACGCACCGCCGATGGGCCAGGGTGCCGTCATGCCCGAGGTCGAGCAGGCGGACCTGACCGGCAAATCGGCGGTTGTCCTTTTGGTCGAGGACGAGGAAGCGGTCCGCCGCGGCGGCAAGCGCATGCTGGAAACGCGCGGCTACACGGTTCACGAAGCGGGGTCTGGCGTCGAGGCGCTGGAGATTCTTGAGGAACTGGAAGGCAAGGTCGATGTCGTCGTTTCCGATGTCGTCATGCCGGAGATGGACGGCCCCACCCTGCTGCGCGAATTGCGCAAGATCTATCCGGACATGAAGTTCATCTTCGTCTCAGGCTACGCAGAGGACGCCTTCGCCCGCAATCTGCCGGCCGATTCCAAGTTCGGCTTCCTGCCGAAGCCGTTCTCGCTGAAGCAGCTGGCAGTGGCGGTCCGCGAGATGCTCGACAGCTAAGGCCAGGCTCCACGCCGTCCCGCCATCCTATCCACGGCGGGCGACGAGAATGCCGACCAGGACGACCGCGCCACCGATGGCCTGGAGCGGCCCGATGGCTTCTGCGAGCAGGATCCAGGCGAGGATGGCCGCGACGACTGGCTGCAGAAGTAAGGTCAGGGACGAGAAGGCGGGCGGCAGGTAGGCGAGCGCATAGGTGATCGCCACCTGGCCGCCGGCATGGCTAATGAAGGCCAGGCCGATCAGCATCGACCAGCCAAACAGACTTGGCGGCAGCATCACCCCTTCCGCCAGCAGTGCGATCGGCAACAGGCAGACAGCCGCTGCGGCCGTGCTCCAGATCATGATCTGCAGCGTGTCGAACCGGCTGCGCAGCCGGCCGATGACGAGGATGTAGCCGGCATAGAAGAGGGCCGCGACGGTCGCCAGTCCATCGCCGCGCAGATCTCCATGGGCAAGACCGGCAAGACCGCCCTTGAGCGTCACGATGCCGACCATCGCCGTCGCCAGCCCCAGCAGGAACAGCCCCGAAATTTGGGCGCGCAGGAACAGCCAGCCAATGACGGCGACAAAAATCGGCGCCAGATTGGCGAGCAGCGTCGCATTGGCAACCGACGTCATGTGGATCGAGAGATGCCATGTGACGAGGTCGGTCGCAAGGAACAGGCCCGGCAGCACCAGCATGAAGCTGTCGGCAAGACTGGCCGGGCGGATGGCCGATTTTTCCCGCCTGGCAAGGGCGAAGATGAGGAGCGGGATCAGCGCCAGCGCGACCCGCCAGAAGGCGGTGGCCAGAGGGCCCACCTCGGAGAGCCTGACGAAGATCGGCGAGCCGCCGATGGCCGCGCCCCCGAGGATCAAGGCCGCCAGCGGAATGCCATTGTCGACCGCCTTAGCGGCATCGGAGCGGATGAGCTTTGACAAGGGCGTCGTCCTGTTGCGCTGACCAAAAAAGAAAGCCGCGCCGATATCAGGCGCGGCATGTGTTCAGTCCTTGCGGTGCGCTTCAGTCCGCCAGGGCGACGGCAATTTCGGCGGCGAGCCGGGCATTGTTTTCGACCAGCGCGATGTTGGTCTTGAGGCTGCGGCCGTCGGTAATGTCGAAGATGGTGCTGAGCAGATAGGGCGTGACGGCCTTGCTGACCACTTCCTCGCGCTCGGCACTGTCGAGCGCTCGCTCGATGTAGATCTCCATCTCCTCGCGCTCGATCTCGTCTTCCTGCGGCACCGGATTGGCGATCAGCATGCCGCCATCGATGCCCAGCTGCTCGCGCACGGTCTGGAAATTGGCAATGGCGGCCGGGCTGTTCAGCGTCAGCGGGCTCGGCAGGCCCGATGCCCGTGACCAGAAAGCTGGGAACTCGGCGCTCCCGAAGGTGACAACCGGCACGCCTCGGGTTTCGAGGACTTCGAGCGTCTTAGGGATATCGAGGATCGCCTTGGCGCCGGCGCAGACGACGATGACGCCGGTGCGGGCTAATTCCTCGAGGTCGGCGGAGATGTCGAAACTGGTCTCGGCGCCGCGGTGGACACCACCGATGCCGCCTGTCGCAAAGACCTTGATGCCCGCCCGGGCGGCGGCAATCATCGTCGCGGCGACCGTCGTCGCGCCGGTGCGACGCTCGGCAATCGCGAAGGCCAGATCGGCACGGGAAACCTTCATGGCATCCGTGGTCTGGGCGAGGCTCTCGAGCTCGGCGGGCTCCAGGCCGATATGCAACGTCCCGTGGATGACGGCGATGGTTGCCGGAACAGCACCTTCCTCGCGGATGATGGCCTCGACGCTGCGGGCCATGGAGATATTGCCGGGATAGGGCATTCCATGGGTGATGATCGTCGATTCGAGCGCGACGATCGCTGCGCCGCGCGCCTTGGCAGCGGCGACCTCCGTCGAATAGGAGATCGGCAGCAGGGCGGAAAACGGTCTGGTCATGGGCTTGGCCACCTGAATTGACGTGTTTGACGAGCGGGATGAGGCTTCATGACAGTATTTCGGCCTCCGGGACAAGGGCTAGCGTCTGCTGGAGCAGCTCTGGCGACAGATTTTCAGAGGTCGCGTAGGGCGACTGGACGGTGATCGCCGCGGCCGCTGCGCCGTTGCGGATAGCCTGCGCGAGATCGTGTCCGGCCAGCAACGCCGCCAAGACACCGGCGGCAAGCGAATCGCCGGCGCCCGTGACATCTGCGATCTCGGGGAGGGTCGGTGGCTGTAGCGTGAGCGTGAGATTTTCTGAAAAGGCAACCAGCGGCCGCTGTCCCCGGGTGATCACGCCACCCCTGAGGCCAAGCGTCCTGAGCTGCGCAACCCATTCGCGCGGATCTTCTGGTCGGCTTCGGCTCAAAGCTTCCGCTTCGGCCTGGTTGAGAAAAAGATAGGAGATGCCGCCGAGGCAAGGGCTGAGGCGCACCACCTTGGCCGGCGAGATGGCGATGGCGGCCAGCGGCTTGGCCATATCGGCGCACCTGGCCGCGATCGCCGCCAGCGTTTCCGTTGGCAGGTTGGCGTCGCAGAGGACGAGGTCGCATTCGGCAAAGGCATCGCGGACCGCGCGGATCATCAGCCGGCGTGGGCCGAACAGCTTATAAAGCTCCATATCGGCCAGAGCGATGACCAGATTGCCGTCATTCTCGATGATCGCGGTGTAGCTCGGCGTCTTGCGATCGAGGAAGACGAACGGACGGTCGTCGACGCCGGCGTTGCGGGCGGATGCAGCGACCATCTCGCCGAGAACATCGCCCCCGCGCGGGGAAATCATCCGCACGGCATGGCCGAGCCTTGCCAGATTGCGGGCCGCATTGAAGCCACCGCCGCCAGGCTCCTCGAACCAGGCACCGGGATTGCTGGCGCCGGCATTCGTCTCCCCAAAGATCCGACCGCGCCGATCGATATGGGCGCCGCCCAGAACGAGAATCGACTTAGACATCGAAGGCTCCAACGGCGCTCAAGCGGTCGATTCGGAGCTCGTTTTCGAAGTCGGGAAGGAGCTTCTTATGGGCCCTAAGCCATTGCCGCGAAAAGGGAAAGCAAATATAGAACAAATCCGATTTTACCTTTTCGTTTCAATAATTTGATAGGCACTTGCAGAAACAGAACAAAAAGAGTACAAAAACTCTATGAACTGCTTCGTTGCCTGTACGGCTTCAATAACCTAAAGGTGGACCCTATGTCACAGAATAGTTTGCGGCTCGTAGAGGACAAATCGGTGGACAAAAGCAAGGCGCTCGAAGCCGCACTCTCTCAGATCGAGAGGTCGTTCGGCAAGGGCTCGATCATGAAGCTCGGCTCGAACGAGAGTATCGTCGAGATCGAGACAGTTTCCACAGGCTCGCTGAGCCTTGATATCGCACTCGGCATCGGCGGATTGCCGAAGGGGCGTATCGTTGAGATTTATGGACCGGAAAGCTCCGGTAAGACGACGCTGGCGCTGCAGACCATCGCCGAAGCCCAGAAGAAGGGCGGCATCTGCGCCTTCGTCGACGCCGAACATGCGCTCGATCCGGTCTATGCCCGCAAGCTCGGCGTCGATCTGCAGAACCTGCTGATCTCTCAGCCAGATACTGGCGAGCAGGCACTCGAAATCACCGATACGCTGGTGCGCTCCGGCGCCATCGACGTTCTGGTCATCGACTCCGTCGCGGCTCTGACACCGCGCGCTGAAATCGAAGGCGAAATGGGCGATAGCCTGCCAGGTCTCCAGGCCCGTCTGATGAGCCAGGCGCTGCGCAAGCTGACCGCGTCGATTTCGAAGTCGAACACGATGGTCATCTTCATCAACCAGATCCGCATGAAGATCGGCGTGATGTTCGGCTCGCCTGAGACGACGACCGGCGGTAACGCGCTGAAGTTCTATGCCTCGGTCCGCCTCGATATCCGCCGCATTGGCGCCGTTAAGGACCGCGAAGAGGTCATCGGCAACCAGACGCGCGTCAAGGTCGTCAAGAACAAGATGGCACCGCCCTTCAAGCAGGTCGAATTCGACATCATGTATGGCGAAGGCGTTTCGAAGACCGGCGAACTTGTCGACCTCGGCGTCAAGGCCGGCATCGTCGAAAAGTCGGGTGCCTGGTTCTCCTACAACAGCCAGCGTCTCGGGCAGGGGCGTGAAAACGCCAAGATCTTCCTGCGTGACAATCCGGAACTCGCCCGCGAAATCGAGACCATGCTGCGCCAGAGCGCCGGCCTGATCGCCGACAAGCTGCTTGTCAACGGTGGTCCCGATGCCAATGACGGCGACGTCGCCGCCGACATGTAAGGGGCCGGACCTTAGGGTCTGAGCGTCAGTTTTCATTCGCGGCCGCACACTCCTCAGGGATGTGCGGCCGCTTTCGTTCCTGTGGCTGGACAGGATCAAGAGCGAGCGATAAAAGCCAATGGATTTTGTGAGAAGACTGCCTGGGGCAGCGATAAGGGCATAGCATGAGCGGCGTGAATGAAATACGGTCGACCTTCCTCGACTACTTCAAGACGAACGGACATGAGATCGTTCCGTCGAGCCCGCTTGTGCCGCGCAACGACCCGACATTGATGTTCACCAATGCCGGCATGGTGCAGTTCAAGAACGTCTTCACCGGCCTTGAGAACAGACCCTATTCGACGGCGGCGTCCGCCCAGAAATGCGTGCGTGCCGGCGGCAAGCACAACGATCTGGACAATGTCGGCTATACGGCGCGCCATCACACCTTCTTCGAAATGCTCGGCAATTTCTCCTTCGGCGACTATTTCAAGGAGCAGGCGATCACGCTTGCCTGGAACCTGATCACCAAGGAATTCGACATCGACGCCAAGCGTTTGCTGGTGACGGTCTACCACACCGACGACGATGCCTTTAATCTCTGGAAGAAGATCGCCGGCCTGTCCGACGACCGCATCATCCGCATCCCGACCAGCGACAATTTCTGGGCGATGGGCGATACCGGCCCGTGCGGCCCCTGTTCCGAAATCTTCTATGACCATGGCGATCATATCTGGGGCGGCCCTCCCGGTTCGCCCGACGAGGATGGTGACCGTTTCATCGAGATCTGGAACCTCGTCTTCATGCAGTTCGAGCAGGTGACGAAGGATGAGCGCGTCGATCTGCCGCGTCCATCGATCGACACCGGCATGGGCCTCGAGCGCGTAGCCGCCCTGCTGCAGGGCAAGCACGACAATTACGACATCGACCTGTTCCGGGCGTTGATTGAGGCCTCGGAAGAAGCAACTGGCGTGATGGCAACAGGCGATCACCGCGCCAGCCACCGGGTCATTGCCGACCACCTGCGCTCCTCCGCCTTCCTGATCGCCGATGGTGTGCTGCCGTCGAACGAAGGCCGCGGCTATGTGCTGCGCCGTATCATGCGCCGCGCCATGCGCCACGCCCAGCTCCTCGGCGCCCGCGATCCCTTGATGTACAAGCTGCTGCCGACGCTGGTCCAGGAAATGGGCCGCGCCTATCCCGAACTCGTGCGGGCGGAATCGCTGATCTCCGAGACCCTGAAGCTCGAGGAAAACCGCTTCCACAAGACCCTCGACCGCGGCCTCTCCCTGCTGTCGGACGCAACGGCGACCATGGCAAAGGGCGACATGCTGGACGGCGAGACGGCCTTCAAGCTCTACGACACCTATGGCTTCCCGCTGGATCTGACCCAGGATGCGCTGCGCGAACGCGGCATCGGCGTCGACATCAGCTGCTTTACCGACGCGATGGCGCGGCAGAAGGCCGAGGCGCGCTCCCATTGGGCCGGCTCCGGCGACAAGGCCACCGAGACCGTCTGGTTCGAGCTCAAGGACAAGAACGGCGCCACCGAATTCCTCGGCTACGACACCGAGACGGCCGAAGGCGTGATCCAGGCGATCGTCAGGGATGGCGTTTCGCTCGATCAGGCATCGGAAGGCGACAGCGTGCAGATCGTCGTCAACCAGACGCCATTCTACGCCGAGTCGGGCGGGCAGATGGGCGACACCGGCGTCATCTCCGGCGACGCGGGCAAGCTTACCGTCTCCGACACCCAGAAGAAGGGCGACGGCCTTTTTGCGCATGTTGCGACCGTGGTCAGCGGCTCGATCAAGGTCGGCGATCCCGTCGTGCTGACGGTCGATCACGACCGTCGCGGCCGCCTGCGCGCCAACCATTCGGCGACCCATCTCCTGCACGAAGCGCTGCGCGAAGTGCTCGGCACCCATGTCGCCCAGAAGGGCTCGCTGGTCGCGCCCGAGCGCCTGCGTTTCGACATCTCGCATCCGAAGCCGATGTCGGCCGAGGAGCTGAAGGTGGTCGAGGAAATGGCGAACGAGATCGTGCTGCAGAATGCACCGGTTTCGACGCGCCTGATGAGCGTCGACGATGCGATTGCCGAGGGCGCCATGGCGCTGTTCGGCGAGAAATACGGCGACGAGGTGCGCGTCGTCTCGATGGGGACGGGCGTGCGCGGAGCGAAAGCTGCCAAGCCCTATTCGATCGAACTTTGCGGCGGCACCCATGTCTCGGCCACCGGCCAGATCGGCCTGATCCGCGTGCTCTCGGAAAGTGCCGTCGGCGCTGGCGTCCGCCGCATCGAGGCCGTGACGGGTGTATCGGCGCGCGATTACCTTGCCGAGCAGGATGACCGCGTCAAGGCGCTGGCGACGGCCCTGAAGGTCCAGCCGACCGAGGTCGTTTCGCGCGTCGAAGCGCTTGTCGACGAGCGCCGCAAGCTGGAGCGCGAGCTCGCCGACGCCAAGCGCAAACTCGCCATGGGCGGCGGGCAGGGCGACGGTGGCGAGGCTGTGCGCGATATCGGCGGGGTCAAGTTCCTCGGTCGAATAATCACCGGCATCGATCCGAAGGATCTGAAAAGCATGGCCGATGAGGGCAAGACGAGCCTCGGGTCGGGCGTCGTGGCGCTGATCGGTGTGTCCGAAGATGGCAAGGCCAGCGCGGTGGTCGCCGTGACAGCCGATCTCGTCGGTCGCTTCAGCGCCGTTGATATGGTCCGTGTCGCTTCGGTGGCGCTCGGCGGCAAGGGCGGCGGCGGCAGGCCGGACATGGCCCAAGCCGGTGGTCCCGACGGTGGCAAGGCCGATGAGGCGATCGAGGCCGTTGCGGCGGCGCTCGCAGGCTGATCGAAGCAGATTGGACGCGAGTTCTTCAGCGGCGGGAGCGCAGGCTTCCGCCGTTTTGCGTTCAGAGGCTCTTGCGGTACTGGATGAAGCCCGATCGCGCGGCGACCTGGTCGTAGAGGCGGCGGGCCGTGAGGTTGTGTTCGTCGGTCATCCAGTAAAGCCGGCCGGCCCTGTTGGCGCGCGCGAGATCGGCAACGGCCTCGATCAGGGCAGCACCGTAGCCGCGGCCGCGGCAGCTCTGATCGACAAAGAGGTCCTGCAGGTAGCAGCTCCAGTCCGGCAACGCCGTCGAGCGATGGAAGACGACGTGGACAATGCCGACCAGCCGACTTTCCGGGTCGAAGGCACCCAGCACATGCATTGGCTCCCGCTCGTCGCCAAACCGGTTCCATGTGAGTTCCGTCGTCTCTCTTGGAACGACGATGCCATAGAAATCCTGGTAGCCGGCCCAGAGCCATTCCCAGGCGGAGCGGTCGTCGGGCATCAGCGGGCGAATAAGGGCTGTCATCGGATGAGGTCTCGCACGAGAGGCTGACATGAAAACGGCGGGGAATGCCCCGCCGTTATTTTATCACATTAAGAAGATGGCTTATGCCATTGCTTTCTGAAGATTTTCGTCGACCATATCGAGAAAGGCGGTGGTCGACAGCCAAGGCTGATCCGGGCCGATGAGCAGCGCCAGGTCCTTGGTCATGAAGCCGCTTTCGACGGTGTCGACGCAAACGGTTTCCAGCGTCGAGGCGAACTTGGCGAGTGCCGCGTTGTCGTCGAGCTTGGCGCGGTGCGCAAGACCACGGGTCCAGGCGAAGATCGAGGCGATCGAGTTCGTCGAGGTTTCCTGGCCCTTCTGGTGCTGACGGTAGTGGCGCGTCACGGTGCCGTGGGCGGCTTCCGCTTCGACGGTCTGGCCGTCGGGCGACAGCAGCACCGAGGTCATCAGGCCGAGCGAGCCGAAGCCTTGGGCAACGATGTCGGACTGGACGTCGCCGTCGTAGTTCTTGCAGGCCCAGACATAACCGCCGGACCACTTGAGCGCCGAGGCGACCATGTCGTCGATCAGGCGGTGTTCATAGGTGATCTTCAGGGCGTCGAACTGCGTCTTGAATTCGGTGTCGAAGATTTCCTGGAAGATGTCCTTGAAGCGACCGTCATAGGCCTTCAGGATGGTGTTCTTGGTCGACAGGTAGACCGGCCACTTGCGCATCAGGCCGTAGTTGAGCGAAGCACGGGCGAAGTCGCGGATCGATTCGTCGAGGTTGTACATGGCCAGAGCCACGCCGGCGCCGGGGGCGTCGTAGACTTCCTTTTCGATGACGGCGCCGTCTTCGCCGACGAACTTGATCGACAGCTTGCCCTTGCCGGGGAACTTGAAGTCCGTTGCCTTGTACTGGTCACCGAAGGCGTGGCGGCCGACGACGATCGGCTTGGTCCAGCCGGGGACGAGGCGCGGCACGTTTTCGCAGATGATCGGCTCGCGGAAGATCACGCCGCCGAGGATGTTGCGGATGGTGCCGTTCGGCGACTTCCACATCTGCTTGAGGTTGAATTCCTTGACGCGATCTTCGTCCGGGGTGATGGTCGCGCACTTGATGCCGACGCCGTATTTCTTGATGGCGTGCGCCGCATCGATTGTCACCTGGTCGTTGGTGGCGTCGCGATTTTCGACCGAGAGATCGTAATACTGGATGTCGAGGTCGAGGTAGGGGAGGATCAGTTTGTCCTTGATCAACTGCCAGATGATGCGGGTCATCTCGTCGCCGTCGAGATCGACGACGGGGTTTGCAACCTTGATCTTTTCCATATATCTGCCTCGTTCTGCTGGTGGCCGGGCGGCCCGGTGTGTTGGACTGAAGTCTCGAGCGCTATAGCACCGAGAGACGCCGAGGCAAAGACAAGAAGGTGGCGGAATCGGCGTTTTTGCAGTTCCATTCCGCGCTGTCGGGGACGCGCTGCTCCAGCCGGATACGGGCGCGAGCAGCCGAATGAGGCCAAGTTTTCAGCGGTATTTTTTTGATTGTTGACGGACATTGCCATGAACCGAAACACGCCCACCCTTCTGTTTTTTGCCCTTCTATCCGTCCAGGCGCTGCCCGCCTCCGCGGCCGAGCCGGCGGTCGCTCCGGTCAAGGTGATCATGGACGCGACAGTGGCCAACTGGGCCGGTGGCGACAGCGATTGGCAGGATCTCTTCGACGCCGCCCACCTGCGCAAACTGTTCAGTGCCGAGTTCATCCGCGGCTATCAGACGGCCCAGAACTATCCAGCGACGGAGGATGGCATTTCGCCGTTCGACTACGACGTCATCGTCGGCGGCCAGGATGCCTGTCCGCTCGAAAACCTGACCATTGCCCCGGCGCCGGCCGCGGGTGGCAGGACCGAGGTGCTGGTGCGTTTCCAGAAGGCGCGCTGCATGGGAACAGACGCGGCGTCGCAGGCCTTTACCGAGGTGCGGTTTGAAGTGGTGACGGAAGCAGGCAAACCCGTGGTTGACGACATCCTCACCACCGATGACGCCGGCAAGCCCAACTCGCTGAAGGCCGCCATGCAGGATATCGTCAAGCAGCAGTAGCCATGCCTGTCGCTGATGCCAGCGACCAACGCCGAAGGATTTGGATGCACTTCGCCCATCAGTGTCGCGATTGGTTGGCGGCAAACGACCCCGCCTTTTCGCGGCTGCGCCAGGCCTCGCGCGTGACGCTGACCATTGCGCTGTCCTTCATCATCCTTTTCGCGATCCATGTAGCGATCGTGCCGCTGCCCGAGGTCGCCTATGCCCTCGGCATCCTGTTGTCGATACAGGGTGGCTTCACGGTGCGCGACAAGCGGCCGTCGGAGCAGCTGGTGACCCGGCTGATCGGCTGTCTCGCCAGCGTTCTGGCGGTGAGCCTTGCCGCAGTGCTGGCCGATCAGCGCTACTTCAGCGATTTTGCCTTCCTGGCGATCATCTTTGCGGCGAGCTGGGTGAGGGCGCTCGGCGTGCGCTGGAACGCCGTCGGGATGTTTGCCTTCATGTCCTATTTCATGGGCGCCTATTTCCGGCCGCAGCTGGGAGAGATGCCGCTGGTGGCGCTGGGCTCCGTCGTCTCGGTGCTGGTCGCCCATGGCGTCCGCATCTTCCTGCTGCCGGACAACTGGCGAAAGGACCTGCTGCGGGCGCTGGAGAGCGTCATGGGGCGCGTCAACCAGATGCTGGTCGAGCTCGCGGTCTGCGTCCGCGATGGAGAGCTTTCCGAGCGCGAGCATCGTGCGCTTCTGCAGGCTGAGGAAAGGTTGAAAGAAGTGGTGCTGATGGCCGAGAGCTTCATTCCGAAGCCCTCGGACGATGCCGAATCCAGCGACACGCCGGCAGCCGAAATCGCCATGCGGCTGTTCGAAGTGCATCTGGCGGCCGAAAGCATGATCGTGCTCAGCCAGAACGCCCCGCCGAGCTTCGCGCTGGTGCACGCCGTTATCGCGCACGACGATGCGCTGCTCGCACGGGAAACGGCGGGCTTCGAGACCAAGGCGAACAACCGCAGCGTCGAGACCATCCGCGCGATGATCTGGCTGCGCGATGCGCGCGACGCGCTCGGGGCGACACTGGCGGAGGGGCGCACAACCGGCTTCAGCGATGTCGAGGGCGCAGGGGCCGCCCGAACCAAGATCAAGTGGCCGAAGCTTTCGCTGGATGACCCGGCCATGCGGTCGGCGCTGCAGATCACGCTTGCCACCGGCATTGCCATGGTCTTCGGGCTGCTGTTGTCGCGGGAGCGTTGGTTCTGGGCGGTACTGACCGCCTTTCTGGTGTTCACCAACACCAACTCGCGCGGCGATACCGTGGTCAAGGCCGTGCAGCGCTCGATGGGGACGGTGCTCGGAATCGCGGTCGGAATGGCCCTGGCCGTGCTTGTGGCCGGTCATACGGCTGTCGCCATCAGCCTGTCGGTGGTGGCGATCTTCCTCGGCTTCTATTTCATCCAGGTGTCCTACGGGACCATGACCTTCTTCATCTCGATCGTGCTTTGTCTGGTCTACGGCATGACCGGAGCCCTGACGCTGGAGGTGCTCAAGCTTCGGATCGGCGAGACGATCATCGGGGCGACCATCGGCGCGCTGGTTGCCTTCCTGGTCTTTCCGGCCAAAACGCGGGGCGCCCTCGACGTGGCGTTGGGCAAATGGTTCGACGCGCTGCAGGCCTTGCTCGATGCTGCCGCCGGCAGCGGCCCCGGACTGGAAATGATCCGGCTCTCGCAAAGCCTCGATGCCGCCTACCGCGATGTGACCACGGCGGCAAAGCCTCTGGGGTCCTCCTGGAACCTGGTGCGCAAGCCGGGCCATATCCGCCAGACGCTGGCGATCTTCATGGCCTGCACCTACTGGGCACGCATCTTTGCCCGCAATGTCGCCTTTTCCCGAGACGATCCGGATGGCGAGATCGCCCTCAACGTCGCCGAGAACCTGGAACGACTAAAGGTGGTTGCGGCCAAGGGCTCGGGCTGCTTCTTCGTCGCTCGCAAGGCATCGCGGTCTGCCGGGCGCCACCTGCCGTTGTCGCGGGGCGGGACGCGGCTGGGCATCGAGATGGTCGGAGCGATGCTGGATCGGCTTTATCCCTGAGTCTGGGGCTTGCCGTTGCGGGCCTGCGCAGGTATTTCCGGCGATAAATTCGCCGTTGCGGCGAACCGAGGATAGTCATGTCTGGAACAAACAGCGAGAAGCCGCTTCTGGCCGAAGGGCCGGTTATAATTCTGGTCGAGCCGCAGATGGGCGAGAATATCGGCATGGTGGCGCGCGCCATGGCGAATTTCGGTCTTGCCGAACTGCGTCTGGTCAATCCGCGCGATGGCTGGCCGAACGAGAAGGCGACGGCGGCGGCTTCCAACGCCAGCCATGTCATCGAGGCGACGCGCGTTTTCCCGACCCTCGAAGAAGCCATCGCCGACCTCCACTTCCTCTATGCCACCACGGCCCGCGAGCGCTATGGCTACAAGCCTGTCCGCTCGCCTGTCGTGGCGGCCGAGACGCTGCGTGGACGCTTCGTCGCCGGCGAGCGCTGCGGCATCCTGTTCGGGCGCGAGCGCTGGGGCCTCAGCAACGAGGAGGTGGCGCTGGCCGACGAGATCGTCACCTTCCCGGTCAATCCCGCCTTTGCATCGCTCAACATCGCCCAGGCGGTGCTGCTGATGTCCTATGAATGGATGAAGTCGGGCATGGAGGATCTGAGCGTCACCTCCTTTGCCGCCAATCCGCAGCGGCCGTCGACGAAGTCACAGCTGCAGGGGCTGTTCGACCATGTCGAGGAGGCCTTGAGCGCGCGGAATTATTTCCATCCGATCGAAAAAAAGCCGAAGATGGTCGACAATCTCCGGGCTGTGTTTTCGCGGCAGGGGTTCACCGAGCAGGAGATCAGCGTCATGCGTGGCGTGATCTCGTCGCTGGATCGCTTTCCGCGCAACGTCTCCCGCGCCGAACCGCGCAATGCCGTCAAGGAAAAACCCGTCGATGACAGCGCCGACGACTGAGCCCAAGCCGATCCTGGTCTTCGATTCCGGCATCGGCGGCCTGACCGTGCTGCGCGAGGCGCGGGTGCTGATGCCGGAGCGCGGCTTCGTCTATGTCGCCGACGATGCCGGCTTTCCCTATGGCGGCTGGGAAGAGCAGCCGCTGAAAGACCGCATCATCTCGCTCTTCGCCCGGCTGCTGGCAGAACACGATCCCGAAATCTGCATCATTGCCTGCAACACCGCCTTCACGCTCGTCGGCGCCGATCTGCGCGCCGCCTTTCCCGACATGACCTTCGTCGGCACGGTGCCGGCCATCAAGCCGGCAGCCGAGCGGACCCGCTCCGGACTCGTCTCGGTGCTGGCGACGCCCGGAACCGTCAAGCGTGCCTATACCCGCGACCTGATCCAGTCCTTCGCCGGACAATGCCATGTCCGCCTCGTCGGCTCGGAAAACCTGGCGCGGATGGCGGAAGCCTATATCCGGGGCGAACCGGTCTCCGACGAAGCCGTGCTGCAGGAGATCGGCCAATGTTTCGTCGAAAAGGACGGCCGCAAGACCGACATCGTCGTGCTCGCCTGCACCCACTATCCGTTCATGGCTAACCTCTTCCGCCGGCTGGCACCCTGGCCAGTCGACTGGCTCGACCCCGCCGAGGCGATCGCCCGCCGCGCCCGCAGCCTCGTGCCTGTCCTCGCCGATGCCGTCCACCCGGAGGCGGACGATTTCGCGGTGTTCACCTCGGGCAACCCCGATTTTGCGACACGGCGGCTGATGCAGGGGTTTGGGCTGAGGGCGTAGTTTGCGAGGTTATCGCGTAACGATATTCAAATTCGACTATGACTGGAGGTGGCTGAGATGATGAAATCTCCTCCTCATCCCGGAGAATTGCTGCGACAGGATGTGGTTGTGCCGCTGGGGCTTCTGATCACGGAGGCTGCCGAGCGTTTGAAAATTTCACGCGTATCGTTGTCGCGCGTTCTGAACGGTAGGGCAGCCATAAGTCCGGATCTGGCGATCAGATTGGAAATGGCAGGCGTCAGTACGGCCCGGTTCTGGCTGGGTCTGCAGTCGAACTACGACCTCGCTCAAGCCCTGAAGCGTGATCATCCGGATGTCAGGCCCTTGAATGATAAAGCTGCGTAGGGCGCGCTCCGCATCCATCCATAAAATCCCTTGTGGGTTTCCTAAACGCGGCGGCGAACGTCCGGGAATTCTCTGATAGACGGAGGCGCGCCGTTGCGGGACAATGGCAGCTTCACATTTCCTGAGTCTAGACTGAACGAGGTAGTGCATTGCAGGTCGGCATCGACATGGGGACGGCGTCCGGCGGGACCAGCGCCCAGCTCGATATCGAGGAGCTGTTGGCGACGCGTCTGCTGGTGCAGGGCAATTCCGGCTCCGGCAAGTCGCATCTGCTGCGCCGCCTGCTGGAGCAGTCCGCACAGTGGGTGCAGCAGTGTATCATCGATCCCGAGGGTGATTTCGTCACGCTGGCCGACAAGTTCGGCCATGTGATTGTCGATGGCGAACGCAGCGAGGCGGAGCTGACAGGTATCGCCACCCGTATCCGGCAGCATCGCGTCTCCTGCGTGCTGACGCTAGAGGGGCTCGATGTCGAGCAGCAGATGCGGGCCGCCGCCGCCTTCCTCAACGGCATGTTCGATGCCGACCGCGAATATTGGTATCCAGTGCTCGTTGTCGTCGACGAGGCGCAGATGTTTGCGCCTGCTGTCGCCGGCGAAGTCTCGGACGATGCGCGAAAAATGTCGCTCGGCGCGATGACCAACCTGATGTGCCGTGGGCGCAAGCGAGGGCTTGCCGGCGTGATCGCCACGCAGCGGCTGGCGAAGCTTGCCAAGAACGTCGCGGCGGAAGCCTCGAACTTCCTGATGGGCCGCACCTTTCTCGATATCGACATGGCGCGTGCCGCCGACCTTCTCGGCATGGACCGGCGCCAGGCGGAAATGTTCCGCGACCTGCAGCGCGGCCATTTCGTGGCCCTCGGTCCGGCGCTGTCGCGGCGTCCGCTGCCGATCACCATCGGCACGGTGGAAACCTCCGCCCGCTCGTCGAGCCCGAAGCTGATGCCGCTGCCGGATGCGCCGATGGATGTCGAGGATCTGATCTTCACGCCCGATCCGCAGGAATTCCAGCGCGCTAGCGTCCGCCGCGTGGCGCCGACGCCGCGTCCGACCACGGATATCCTGGCGGAACTGTCGCGTTTCGTCCCCCCGACGATGTCGCCGATCGAGGATGCCCGGCCAAAGCAGGCCGAGGTCAGCCCCGAGGAGCGGCAGGAGCGGCTGGCCGCCGTGCTGGCAGAAATCCTCGACGATCCTGCCTCCGGTTTCCGGACCGATTCTGTGCTCTATCAGGAATTCCTCGTGCGGGTGCGGATGCGCCGCATTCCCGGACCGCCGCTGTCGATGCCGGATTTCCGCCACCGCGTTGCGATCTCGCGCTCCGGGGTCGATCCCGTGACGGCCGAGACCGAAAACTGGGCGACGGCGATGACCTTGTCGAAGGGCGTGACCGACGACCTCCAGGGCGTGTTCCTGATGCTCGCGAAGGCCGCCATCTGCGGCGAGCCTTGCCCGTCCGATGCCAGGATCGCGCGTGCCTATGGCACCCATTCGGCCCGGCGCGCCCGGCGTCTGCTCAGCTATTTCGAGGAGCAGGGCAGCGTCGTCGTCCACACCGATTTCTCCGGCAGGCGGGTCGTCGCCTTTCCCGATATCGATTGCCAGACGGCGCCGGGCGATGCCAATGCGGCCGACGAGGTCGTGGAATCCCAGACGGCCGCCGAGTGATTCCGGCGGTCCTTTGAGGTCGGAGGCCGGACTTGCCACGCTTTTGAAGGGAGAGGCCGCTTGCAGCGTCATCCCTTGTTGACAATTCCATGACTTCTGCCTAAAGACCGCCCAACGCCGGGCAGAAATGCCCGGTGTTTTAATTGACATGTCCCGTGGCTCCTCCGTTCGCGAATGTGAGGAACCTGTCGGAACCCTTAAAACCGGGTTCAGAGGAGGGCGTGTTTCCTTGATTTGGTTTGGAAACAAACCGGTCGAACATCTTGATAAGGAAATACGATGAGCAAGCGCGCATCATCCAAGTATAAAATCGATCGCCGTATGGGCGAGAACATCTGGGGCCGCCCGAAGTCGCCGGTCAACCGTCGCGAATACGGTCCTGGCCAGCACGGTCAGCGCCGCAAGGGCAAGCTTTCGGATTTCGGTGTGCAGCTGCGTGCCAAGCAGAAGCTCAAGGGCTACTATGGCGACCTGCGCGAAAAGCAGTTCCGCGCCATCTTCGCTGAAGCCGACCGTCGCAAGGGCGATACCTCGGAAAACCTGATCGGCCTGCTGGAATCGCGTCTCGACGCGATCGTCTATCGCGCCAAGTTCGTTCCGACCGTTTTTGCTGCCCGTCAGTTCGTCAACCACGGTCACGTCACGGTCAACGGCATCCGCGTCAACATCGGTTCCTACCGTTGTAAGGCCGGCGATGTCATCGAAGTGCGTCAGAAGTCGAAGCAGCTGGTAACGGTTCTCGAAGCCGTCAGCCTCGCCGAGCGCGATGTTCCTGACTACATCGAAGTCGACCACAACAAGATGGTTGCGACCTTCGCACGCGTTCCGACCCTGACCGACGTTCCTTACGCCGTTGTCATGGAACCGCAGCTGGTCGTCGAATTCTACTCGCGTTAATCGACGCGGACTCATGCTATTGGAAAGCCGCTCCTCTGGGGCGGCTTTTTTCTATTCGGAGGCAACGATGACCGACGTGCAGACGATCCTCGACAGCATTCATGCAGACCTCTTGCCAAGGCTTGGCGAGGGCAAGGTTGCCGATTACATTCCAGAGCTTGCCAAGGTCGATGCCGCGCAGCTCGGCATGGCCATCACCACGGTCGATGGCCGCGTCTACCGCGCCGGGGATGCCGATGTCGCGTTTTCGATCCAGAGCATCTCCAAGGTCTTCATGCTGACGCTGGCGCTCGGCAAGATCGGCGAACAACTGTGGAAGCGGGTGGGCCGCGAGCCATCGGGCTCGGCCTTCAATTCGATCGTCCAGCTCGAGCAGGAATCCGGCATCCCGCGCAACCCTTTCATTAATGCCGGCGCCATCGCCGTGACCGACGTGGTGCTGTCCGGCCACGAGCCGAAAGAGGCAATCGGCGAATTCCTGCGCTTCATGCGCTATCTCGCGGATGACGAATCAATCCTTATCGATGATAGGGTCGCGCGCTCGGAGGTGCAGACCGGGTTTCGCAATTTCGCACTCGCCAATTTCATGCGGGCCTACCGCAATATCGAAAGCCCGGTCGAAAATGTGCTGGGCGTCTATTTTCACCAGTGCGCGCTCGCCATGAGCTGCAGCCAGTTGTCGAAGGCGGGGCTCTATCTCGCCGCACGCGGCAGCAACCCGGTCACCGGCCATTCCGTCGTCTCCCCGAAGCGGGCGCGGCGCATCAATGCGCTGATGCTGATGTGCGGCCATTACGATGGCTCCGGCGACTTTGCCTATCATGTCGGTCTGCCCGGCAAGAGCGGCGTCGGCGGCGGCATCCTGGCCATTGCGCCGGGGGTTGCCTCCATCGCCGTCTGGTCGCCGGGGCTGAACAAGGTCGGCAACTCGCTGCTGGGGGCGGTGGCGCTCGAAATGCTTGCCGCCCGCACCGGTTGGTCGGTGTTTGGCGATTGAGAGGCGTGCCATTTGAGGGCGGGTCTGCTATGGGGCTGACAACGATTTGCATGCGGGCATGGATGGGACATTGAGATGAACATAGCGATGCCTGTGGTCGATGAACTCGATGGCGAGATCGAGGATGCGGTTGGCGCTCACCCGCTGTTTGCCGACGCGCCACGCTCGGTGTCGTTCAACAAACTCCGCAAGCGTCTGTTGCGCCAGGTGCGCCAGGCCTTTGACGACTTCGATATGCTTAAGGGCCAGAAGCGCTGGCTGGTCGGCCTGTCCGGCGGCAAGGATTCCTATGGCCTGCTGTCGATCCTCATGGATCTGAAATGGCGTGGCCTGCTGCCGGTGGAGCTGATCGCCTGCAATCTCGACCAGGGACAGCCGAATTTTCCGAAGCACGTGCTGCCGGAGTATCTGGCGAAGATCGGCGTGGCGCACCGGATCGAGTACCGCGACACCTATTCGATCGTGAAGGAAAAGGTGCCGGCCGGCGGTACCTACTGTTCGCTGTGTTCCAGGCTGCGCCGCGGCAACCTCTATCGCATCGCCCGCGAGGAGGGCTGCGAGGCGCTCGTGCTCGGCCATCACCGCGAGGACATCCTCGAGACCTTCTTCATGAACTTCTTCCACGGCGGGCGGCTTGCCTCGATGCCGGCGAAGCTTCTCAACGACGAGGGCGACCTGATGGTGCTGCGGCCGCTTGCCTATGCGGCCGAGGACGATCTGGCGAAGTTCGCCGCTGCGATGCAGTTCCCCATCATTCCCTGCGATCTCTGCGGCTCGCAGGACGGGCTGCAGCGCAATGCGATGAAGGACATGCTCACCGATATCGAGCGACGCATGCCGGGCCGCAAGGACACCATGTTGCGGGCGCTCGCGCATGTGAACCCGTCGCATCTCCTCGACCCCGCGCTGTTCGATTTTTCCAGCCTTGCTGTCACAAAATCGTCGTGACATAGCGGTTATGCCGCAGCGCAGCAGAGTGTGAGGAAACCGGTATCCATGGCTATCAACGACAACGACATCGCCTTTCTGATCGAACAGGTCCGGCAGGCCGGCGAGGCGGAGATCATGCCGCGTTTCCGCAATCTGGTGGACGGCGATATCGCCGAGAAGACATCTGCCATCGATCTCGTCACCCCGGCCGATCTGCTCGCCGAGGAGCGCATCACGAAAGCCCTGCGGCAGCGGTTTCCGCAGGCGCTTGTTGTCGGCGAAGAGGCCTATGATACCGATCGCTCGGTGGTGCCGGCATTGAACCATGCGGAGCTTGCCTTCGTCATCGATCCCGTCGACGGCACCTTCAATTTCGCCGCTGGCCTGCCGATGTTCGGCACGATCCTGGCCGTCGTCGCCAATGGCGAGACCGTGGCGGGCATTATCCATGATCCCATACTTGGCGACACCATCACCGCCGTTGCAGGTGGCGGCGCCCACCTGAAGCGGCGAAACGGCAGCTCGAAACGCCTGAAGGTCGCCGCGCCGAAACCCATTTCCGCCATGACTGGCATCGTTGCCTGGGCTCATATGGGCGAGCCGGAGCGCTCGCGCATCGCCGGCAACATGGCCAAGCTCCGTATGAGTTTCTATTACAATTGCTCGGCCTATGAGTATTGGATGCTGGCCTGCGGCAAGATCGATTTCGTCTCCCACCAGAAGCTCAATCCCTGGGATCACCTGGCCGGGCTGCTGATCCACCGGGAAGCCGGTGGCTACAGCGCACACTATGACGGCTCAGCCCACCGGCCCGGAGAAATGACCGGCGGCATCATCGCCGCTGCCGATCGGGAGAGCTGGGAGACAGTCCGCCGAGAGATCATCGGTCTCTGATATCCAATCAAGGAACAATGCCATGACCGCCGCCGTCGACATCACACTCCTTGCTAACCTGCTGCGGGACGCGGCGCAGGCCGAAATCCTGCCGCGCTTCCGCCGCCTCGGGGCCGGCGATATCCGCATCAAGTCTGAAGCCACCGATCTGGTGACCGAGGCCGACGAGCAGGCCGAACGGATGATCAAGCGCGAGGTCGAGAGGCTTTGGCCTGACGCCGTGTTCATCGGCGAGGAATCGGTCGCGGCCGATCCCGATCTCCTCGGCAAACTCGAGGGCGCCGATCTCGCCATCATCGTCGATCCGGTCGATGGCACCTTCAACTTTGCAGCCGGCGTGCCCGCCTTCGGCGTCATGGCCTCGGTGGTGGTGCGGGGCGAAACTGTCGCCGGCATCATCTTCGATCCTATGGGCGACGATTGGGTGATGGCGGAAAAGGGATCAGGCGCCTGGCTGCGGCGGCCGAGCGGCGAGGCGGAGCGGCTGAAGGTGGCAGCGCCGGTGGCGTTGGAGCATATGACAGGCTTTGCCTCGACAGGATTCATCGACAAGAGCAAGCGCGCCGAAGTCATGGGCAATCTCGCCAAGGTGCGATTTGCCAGCAACTATCGCTGCGCCGCCCACGAGTACCGCACCTTCGCCGGCGGCCATGTGCATTACGCCATGTACAACAAGATCCTGCCCTGGGACCATCTGGCCGGCGTGCTGATCAGCGAGGAGGCCGGCGCCTATGCGGCGCGCTTCGACGGATCGCGCTACCTGCCGCACCATTTCGACGGCGGCCTGTTGCTGACGCCGGACAAGGCATCCTGGGACATGCTCAGGCAGGAAGTCTTCACGCTCTGACCCGGCCGCGCTCAGCCGTGCATAGCGGCGGGATCAAGTTGCGGGTCGTCGCCCGGATGGGTAAACAGTATGCCTTTTTCAGCCCATAGGACGGCTGCAATCGTCAGCACCCCGAAGATCGCAAATCCGGCAAAGAGCGGCCGCGTCGTGCCGTCGAACATCTGTCCGACGGCGCCGCCGACCAGGGCGCCGCCCGTCGTGGAGACGAAGCCGGTAATCGCGGTGGCGGTCCCGGCGAGATGCCCCATCGGCTCCAGGGAGATCGCCGTGAAATTGGTGGCGATGACGGCGAACATGATCAGCAGCGTGGAAATCAGCAGGTAAGTCACCACGAAGCTCGGCGGACGTGCCAGCGACACGGCCAGGCCGCCGAGCGCGATGATGGTGAACAGGATCATGGCCGCATGGGAGATGCGCCGCATCCCGAAGCGTCGCACGAAGAAGCCGTTGGCGAAATTGGCGACGGCGATGCCGCCGGCGCTTGCCGCAAAGGCCAGAGGCAGCCATTCGCCGAGGCCGAACACTTCACCGAAGACCTGCTGGACGGACATGACATAGGCGCAGATGACGCCGGTAAACAGCGTCATACCCAGCATGTAGCCGCAGGTGACGCGGTTTGTCAGCACCGTGCGGAAACCTGACAGCACCGAACGGGTCGACAGCGGCAGCCGCTCGGAGAGCGGAAGGGATTCTCTCATGCGCATAAATGCCCAGAGAAAAAGAATTGCGCCGGCGCTGCCGAGAAGAATGAAGATCCAGGGCCAGCTTGCAAAGGTGATGATCAGCTGGCCGAGGGCTGGCGCAACGATCGGCACGATCATGAAGACGATCATCACGAAGGACATGACACGCGCCATCTCGCGGCCGCCAAAGCAGTCGCGGACCATGGCCATGGTGGTGATACGGACGGCGGCAGCGCCGACGCCTTGCGCGAAGCGCAGGGCCAGCAGAACGGTGAAGCTGCCGGTCCAGGCGGCGGCAAACATGGTGATGACATAGAACACCAGGCCCCCGAGCAGGATATTGCGGCGACCATAGGTATCGGACAGGCTGCCGAAGACGAGTTGTGCCAGACCGAAGCCCAGGAAGAAGACGCCGATCACCAGCTGCGTGTCGTTGGCAGTGGGCACACCGAGTGCCTCTCCGATGTTCGGCAACGCCGGCAGCATGCTGTCGATCGCAAGCGAAACGCTGGCGGTCATCAGGGCGACGGTGACGATGAATTCCACCAGGCCGAGACCGATGCGCTCCGATCCCGTCGGCGCCACGTTTGTCGTTGTTTCTGCCTGGGTCATGGGTCAGCCTATCAATGGGCGAGGGTGGGATCGGTGACAACAGGCGCATTGTGCGGCTGAAACAGCTTGCCGCGCTCGGCATAAAGCACAAAGCCAAGGGCGATCAGCGACACCGTGAAATAGCCGACCACCATCGGCGTCGCGGTGCCGTCGAAGGCCTGGCCGATGGCAGCGCCAATCGAAGCACCTCCGACGGTGCTCATGAAGCCGAGGACGGAGGATGCGGTTCCGGCGACATGGCCGAGCGGCTCCATCGCCAGCGAGTTGAAGTTCGAGCCGATCAATCCGAACTGGAACATGACGAGCGCGAAGAACACGATGAACAGCGGGAAGGGCATCGGCTCCGAATAGGAGAGCTGCACGATCAGCCAAACGAAGGTGATCACCGAGAAGCCGACCAGCGACGCATGCGAGAGGCGCCGCATGCCGAAGCGACCGACCAGCTGCGAATTGGCGAAGGAGGCCGAGGCCATGAACAGCGCCACCCCGGCAAAGGCCAGTGGCGCGTAGACGCCAAGCTTGTAGATGCCGACATAGATCTGCTGCGCCGAATTGATGAAGCCGAACAAGGCACCGAAGATGAAGGTGCTGGCCAGCGTGTAGCAGAGCGCGATGCGGTTGGTGAGCACGATGGCAAAGCCGCGGGAGACGACCTTGACCGTAAAGGGGCGGACGTCCTCCGCCCGCAGCGTGTTCGGCAGGCGCAAGTAGACCCAGACGAGGACGCAGGAGGCGATCGCCGCGATAAACAGGAAGATGGCGTGCCAGCTGGCGAACAGCATGATGATCTGGCCGCTGCCGGGCGCGATGACGGGCACGACCATGAACACCATCATGATCAGCGACATCACCTCCGCCATCCGGCGCCCGCCGTAGATGTCGCGGACGATGGAGATGGTGATGACGCGGGTGGCTGCCGCTCCGATCCCCTGCACGAAGCGCAGCGTCAGGAGACCTGCAAACGATGGAATGAACGCAATGCCCAGAGCCGAGAATATGTAGATCAGCACGCCGACCATCAAAGGCACGCGCCGGCCGAAGCGGTCCGCGAGCGGCCCATAGATCAGCTGCGCGCCGCCAAAGCCCATCAGGTAAGCGGAGACGATATATTGCCGGTGGTTTTCGTTCTCGACACCGAGGCTGGCGCCGATTTGCTGCAGCGCCGGCAGCATGATGTCGATCGCCAGCGCATTGAGGGCCATCAACAGGGCGGCGAGTGCGATGAACTCGCGTTTGCCCATGGGGATACCACCGACGGACACGGCTTCAGGATCATTCGCCACGGATTCATTCCCATAAACAGATCAAGGCGCCGCCTGACGGCAGCGCCTATTGGAAGGCGGGACTATGGAGATCGGACAAGCGCCCGATGACCGATCAGGCAACGCGTACGGGGACGCCCTGTTCCTGGAAATGCTGCTGCAATTCGCCAGCCTGGAACATTTCGGTGATGATATCGCAACCGCCGATGAACTCACCCTTGACGTAAAGCTGGGGAATGGTCGGCCAGTTGGAATATTCCTTGATGCCCTGGCGAATTTCAGGGTCGGCCAATACATTGACGCCCTTGTAGTCGACGCCGATGTAATCGAGGATCTGGACGACTTTACCGGAGAAACCACACTGCGGGAATTGCGGTGTGCCCTTCATGAAGAGAACGACGTCGCTGCTCTTCACTTCGTTGTCGATCAGGTCGTTGATGCCGGTCATGAGATCATCCTTTCACATGCGGGTTGAAGGCCCACATCTTCAATTGTTCGTATTACATAGCATGTGGTCGCTCAAATTCCAGCCGCAATAGCGGGGCAAGAGCTTTTTTCGCATGCCAGTGAAGCGCAGAAACCAGCACTTTTCATCTTTCCATTCCGTCGCTGAGGAAATCTAAAAGACTTCTCCCTATGAATATCTCCCAGCTTCGTCTAGCAAGTCTCGTTGCCGTGTCTGGTTAGCCCGCATGATGCGGATTGCCGGATCAGCAACGTTCCACCAATATCCACGGACATCCATGACACAGGTTAAAAAGCGCGTCGTCCTGCATTTTCCGGGCTTCGAGCCGCTCGATGCGGCGGCTCACAGGGCCCGTTACGCGCGCTCTGCAAAGCAGAGCGCCACCGTGTGGGGATATGCCACGGATGTCGGCGAGTTGCGCGCGCTCTCAACCTCGTCCTACTTCGACGTCAGCAGCAGGGGCGAGACCTGGCAGACGGACAGCCGGGTCCATATCCTCGATCACAACGATCTGGTGGGAAAGCTGAATCGGCGCAATCTGGTGACGCGCCTGGTGCTCGGCTATTTTGCCGCCCTGCGCGTGGCCGTCGGTGGCGGGATGGTCGGTTACTTCCGTCACGCCTGGCGATTCGGGCTGTTCTTCGTCTTTCCCTTCCTGCTGATTCTGGCAGGGCTTCTGTTGGCGGTGCTTGTTGCAACCATTCCCTATGATGCTGGTCTCGGCCATTGGTCGCAGCTGTTAAGCGTGCCGGTGGCCATCCTGCTTTTCCTCTATGTTTTCCTGCCGCTGACGGAGCGCCTGCACACGCTGCATCTGTTTTCGGACTGGGAGATGGCCGTCGCCATGGCGGGTTTGCGCGGGCTGGATGCCAATGGCTGGATCGAGCGTTGCGCCTCGGAGGTCCGGCTGGCGCTCCAGGAGCCGGCCGACGAATATCTGGTATCGTCACATAGCATGGGGTCGAGCGTTGCCGCCCATGTCGTCGGCGCCCTGCTCGAACGGGAACCGGCACTGTTTGCCGGCAAGCGTATCGTTTTCGCGACGCTCGGCAGCGCCATCTTGCAATGCGCGCTCTTTCGATCGGCGACGGTGCTTCGCGCCCGCGTCGGCCTCATCGCAAAATGTCCCGACATCGCCTGGATCGACGTGCACTGCCTGACGGATGCAATCCACTTCTATAAGGCGAAGGTCGTGGCGCTCTGTGGCCACGTGCAAGCGCGGCAGGCGGATATCATCCTTATCCGCTTCAAGACGATGCTCAGCGATATCCACTACAAGAAGATCAAGGGCGATTTCTTGCGCGTCCACCGGCAATATGTGCTGGGGCCTGATCTGAAATCGAGCTTCGATTTCACGCTGATGACGGCCGGCCCACTGCCGGCCACCAGCTTCACTGAGTTTACCACCAAGAATTTGCCGGTTCTCTGACGAACCGGCACCGGAGGTCACTCCGGCACTGACGTCTGCAGCGCCAGGGCGTGCAGGACGCCGCCCATGTTTCCCTGCAATGCGTCGTAGACCATCTTGTGCTGCTGCACGCGCGTCTTGCCGCGGAATGCCTCGGAGACGACTTCCGCCGCATAGTGGTCGCCGTCGCCGGCAAGATCGCGGATCGTCACCGTGGCGCCGGGAATGCCGGCCTTGATCATGTCTTCGATATCGCCGGGTTTCATGGCCATCGTCGTCTGCTCCCCTTACTCTGCTGCGGCCAAGGCGCTGCCGTCCATGAAGGTAGGGAACCACGATTCATGGGCGTCGCGCAACCGGGCAACCGGCACCGACAGCAGCGTGTCGATGACCAGCGCATCGCCGCCGACCTTGCCGAGGCGGCGGAACGGCACGCCGGCATTTTCGGCGTTGATGCAGACGAAGTCGGCGATGGCCGGCGGCACAGCCAGGACATAGCGGGCCTGGTCCTCACCGAACAGAAGCGCGTGCGGCTGGCCGCGGCATTCGCCGAGCGTGATCTCCAGGCCCTTGTCCGAGGCCATCGCCATTTCGGCCAGTGCCAGAACCAGTCCACCTGAGGAAATGTCGTGGCAGGCGGTGACCTGGTCGTTGCGGATGGCCGAGCGGACGAAATCGCCGTTGCGGCGTTCGGCAAACAGGTCGACTTCCGGGGCAGGGCCGCTGGTGTCGCCGAGAATGTCGCGCATGTAGATCGTCGAGCCGAGATGGCTGCCGTCGACGCCGATCATGACGATATGATCACCGTCCGAGGCGCTGCCGATGCGGGCCATCTTGCTCCAGTCGGGCAGGAGGCCAACGCCGGCGATGGTCGGGGTCGGCAGGATGGCAACGCCGTTGGTCTCGTTGTAGAGCGAGACGTTGCCTGACACGATCGGGAAGTCGAGGGCCCGGCAGGCTTCGCCGATGCCCCTGATGGCGCCGACCAACTGGCCCATGATCTCGGGCTTTTCCGGATTGCCGAAGTTGAGATTGTCGGTGGAGGCCAGCGGCTCGGCGCCTGTCGCCGTGATGTTGCGCCAGCATTCGGCAACCGCCTGCTTGCCGCCCTCGAACGGATCGGCCTCGACATAGCGCGGGGTGACGTCGGAGGAGAAGGCCAGCGCCTTGGCAGGATGGCCCTCGACGCGCACGACACCGGCGTCGCCGCCCGGCAGCTGCAGCGAATTGCCCTGGATCAGCGTGTCGTATTGTTCGTAGACCCAGCGGCGGCTGGACTGGTTGGCGGAGCCGACCAGCTGCAGCAGCGCCTGGCCGTAATCCTCGGGCGCTGCGACCAGATGGGCGGGCAGGGCTGCGCGCTTGTCGGATTCGCGCCAGGGGCGGTCATATTCCGGTGCCTGGTCGCCGAGATCCTTGATCGGCAGGTTGGCGACTTCCTCGCCCTGATGGAGGACACGGAAGCGCAGGTCGTCCGTGGTCTTGCCGACGATCGCGAAATCGAGACCCCACTTGACGAAGATGGCCTTGGCTTCGTCTTCCTTTTCCGGCTGCAGCACCATGAGCATGCGCTCCTGGCTTTCCGAAAGCATCATCTCATAGGCCGTCATGCGCTCTTCGCGCACCGGCACCAGGTCGAGATTGAGCTCGATACCGAGATCGCCCTTGGCGCCCATCTCGACTGCCGAGCAGGTGAGGCCGGCAGCGCCCATGTCCTGAATGGCGATGACCGCGCCGGTCAGCATCAATTCGAGGCAGGCTTCCAGCAGGCATTTTTCGGTGAAGGGGTCGCCGACCTGCACGGTCGGGCGCTTTTCCTCGATCTGCTCGTCGAATTCGGCGGACGCCATCGTCGCGCCGCCGACACCGTCGCGGCCGGTCTTGGCGCCGAGATAGACGACCGGCAGGCCGACGCCCTTGGCTTCCGAGAGGAAGATGGCATTCGACTTGGCAAGGCCGGCCGCAAAGGCGTTGACCAGAATGTTGCCGTTGTAGCGCGCGTCGAACTCGACCTCGCCGCCGACCGTCGGCACGCCAAAAGCGTTGCCGTAGCCGCCGACGCCGGCAACGACGCCTGACACGAGATGGCGGGTCTTGGCATGATCCGGTGCGCCGAAGCGGAGCGCATTCATGGCGGCGATCGGCCGGGCGCCCATGGTGAAGACGTCGCGCAGGATGCCGCCGACACCGGTGGCAGCTCCCTGGTAAGGCTCGATGTAGGACGGGTGGTTGTGGCTCTCCATCTTGAAGACGACGCAATCGCCGTCATCGATGTCGACGACGCCGGCATTTTCGCCGGGGCCCTGGATGACGCGGGCACCTGTCGTGGGCAGGGTGCGAAGCCATTTCTTCGAGGACTTGTAGGAGCAATGCTCGTTCCACATCGCCGAGAAGATGCCGAGCTCGGTGTAGCTCGGTTCCCGACCGATCAGATCCAGAATGCGCTGATATTCGTCCGGCTTGAGGCCGTGCGCGGCGATGAGTTCGGGGGTGATCTGAATGGTATTGGAAAGAGCCATGAGCGCTGAAGAGTCCTGACCGGAAGGGGATTTAGGGTCTCTTTAGCGCATGTGACCTGATCGTGCGACAGGAAAATGGCCGCTCGCGGCGGCCATCACACAGGAAAGGCAAGATCGCGCCTGTCGATCAGAACTTGTAGCCGACCAGCAGCCCGGCGCGGGTCATGCCGCCGTTCGGACCATCGCAGAGGTCGGCATGCGAGGAATGGGCGACCTGCGCCATCACGCTCCATTTATTGTCGAACTTGTAGCCGGCGCCGACATATTCATGAAACAACAGGTGGCAGCCGAGTTTTGGGCCATCGTTCTCCGCCGTCAGATTGCCGTTGTGCACGACGCCGCCGAAGCCTGCTTCGGTGAAGATGCCGCTGGAATAGGTCATCGTCCAGGTCAGGCCGCTGTAAAGCTGGTCCGCCGACCCGCCCGTTCCGATCGAGGTGCCGAGATGGATCCGCGGATGGGTGAGCTGATCCTTCCAGTCGCCGTCCGGATTGTAGCCGAAGGGATTGAAGAGAAGCTGGACTTCCGGGAAGACGCCGTTCTCGTGGTTATGCCCCGTCGCGATGGAACCGCTGGCACCGAAGCGCAGTTCATCGAATATTTTCGGCTCCGCCGCCGCCTGCGACATGTCCGCCGCCATGCTTGCCGAACTGGACAGAACAAGAAAAATCGCTAGGCCGGCCAAAGTGCGGCTGCGTGAATTTGCGTACGGGCGCATGTATACCCCTAGATGAACGCCGCCCGAATCGGCAACGCAACCAATTCGTACCATCCAGTTGCTTTCGGTAAAGAACAGCAAAGCGGCCCGTCGCAATTTTAACGTTTCTGACACCAAAATGCCACAGTTGCGTTAGCTGTCGCTGTCATAGCCGGCCGAGCCGTTTTCAAGCAGCCGTCTGAGCGTCATGAAGCCTGCGGCGACATCCTCGCGCCGCTGCGGCGAGGAAAAGGCGACGCGGACCCGGTGGTAGACATTCTCCGTCCGGGCCGCCTTGAACTCGTCCTCATCATCGATCAGCACGCCTTCGGCCAGGGCTGCATTCTTGAATGTTCCGGACAGCCAAGGCTCGGGCAGCTTCAACCACAGGAAGGGGATGTTCGGATGCGACTGGAAATCGAACCCGGCAAAGATCTCCCGCGCCATCGCCTCCCGGGTGGCGATTTCGGCGACGGTGCGGCCGCGGAGCGCCAGGGCATGGCCGCTATGGACGAGGCGCGCACCGGTTTCGGCGAGGATGAACGGCAAACCGCCTGTCGTCATCTTGTGCGTCACCTTGACCCGCTGGGCGAAATGCGGCGGACAGGCAACCCAGCCACCCCGCACACCGGCAGTGACGGCCTTGGACAGGCCGCTGACGAGAAATGTCCGCTCCGGAGCGATACTGGCCAGCAAAGGGGTCGGGTCGCCCGTCATGCCGCCATAGATGTCGTCTTCGATCAGCCAGACGCTGTGCCGGCGGGCAATCGCGGCTATGGCGCGACGTCTTGCCTCCGGCATGGTCGTCAGCGTCGGATTATGGGCCGTGGGCATCAGGAAGGCGAGGCGAGGATGCTGCTGCTGGCACAACCGCTCGAAATCGTCGGGGACGATCCCATGCTCATCGGATTCGACGAGAATGGATCTTCGACCCAGCAGGCGGGTTGCGCGGCTGACCTGCGTGTAGGTGAGATTCTCGAAGACAATCTTGTCTCCCGGCGATGTCACCGCAGCGATGACGGCGATCGCGGCTGCATGTGCGCCCAGCGTCGGCACCACATTCTCGACAGCCGGTTGCCAGTCGTTGCGGGTGAGCCAGGCCTGTCCGGCCAGGGACCAGCTGGCCGGGAAGCTGCGCGAATAGGATGAAATCTCCAGGCTCTTTTCCCGGCTGATGTCGGCAAACAGCCGGCCTATAATCTCGCCCTGACCGATGTCCGGTGCTGCGGTCGTATCGAAGCGAATGGTGGCGCCCGGCGCCTCGATGCCGCGCGTGCCCGCCAAAGCCTGGGTAATCGGATCGGTCTGCGTGATCGGCCGGCTATGCTCGCGGTCGAGCACATAGGTGCCGCGCCCCACTTCGCCTGCCACCAGTCCGCGCTCGTGCACCAACGCGTAGGCGCGGCTGATCGTCCCTATGGTGACGCCGATATCGAAGGCGAGGTTGCGTTGCGGCGGCAGCTTGGCCCCGGGCGGCAAAACGCCATGGCTGATGGCATTTTCGATGCTGTCGGCAACCCGCACATAGACCGGTCCGCTGCCGCTTGAAATATCTGGAAGCCAATTTGTCATGGTGACAATGCTTACATTGTACGTGTCGGCTGTCAAGATTACGGAGCAATGGGAGCGAAGTAACGTCTTGCGCTCAGCATATTCCAGGCAGGAGAGCGGTCATGGGTTCAATTGATACAATCTGCGCGGAATCGGAAACGCCTAGCACGAAATCACCCGACTGGTTTGGCATACTGCGAGCTGCGGCTATGGCAATTCTCGAGCAGTTTTCCGACAGGCGCGCAAAACGGCTCAGCCGGGCAGCTCTCCGCAGCCTTACCGCGGATCAGCTGCGCGACGTCGGCCTCACGCCCGACGATGTCAGACGCGAGGCGGCAAAGTCATCTTTCTGGCGGTAGCCGGACTTTAGGCCTGGCAGCTCTTGGTTCCGCTGGCCCAGCGGTTGATGTCGGAAGAGATGCGTGCCTGCTCCGGCCCGCTCATCAGCGGCCCGAAGGCCTCAAGCTTGGCGGGGTTGCCTTCGGCCTGCACGACCAGCACCGGACGTCCCGTCGGTTGGTTGCGCTCGACCACCAGAAAGCGGGGCCGGCCGGTGAAGGAGTTCAGCTCGGGCGCCATGGTGTAGCGCGCAAAGGCAGGATCGGATGACTTGAACCAGCAGCCATGGGCGGCGATGGCAACGCGCTCCATGGTCGACAAAGCCGTCCGGGGCTGCGTATTCGTTGCCACCGGAGCCCGCTTCGACTGGCACGATGCGGCGAGGATCGCCAAGGCGGTGAGGGCGCTGGCGGTGAATATTCCATTGGCTGAAATGCGCATCGATCTGTCTTCCATATGTCGGGCCGAACTGGCTCAGCCGGTCGCGAGCCGAATAGACGGCCTTTGCGGCGCATTCAGGGAGAATGCGCCGTTGATGGCATAATGTCGGGAATGTCTCAGGCGGCGATGACGTCGAGGGCGGAAGCGAACAGGCCGCGTCCATCCGTGCCGCCATGGGCGGCCTCGATCAGGTTTTCCGGATGGGGCATCATGCCGAGGACGTTGCCCTTGGCATTGATGATTCCGGCGATGTGGTTCACCGAACCGTTCGGGTTGCCGTCCCCGAGATAGCGGAAGACCACCTGGCCATTGCCTTCGATGGCAGCCAGCGTTTCCGGATCGGCGAAATAGTTGCCGTCATGATGGGCGATCGGGCAACGGATGATCTGACCCTGCGCGTAGGCCCGGGTGAAGTCCGTATCGGCATTGACGACTTCGAGCTTGGTTTCCTTGCAGACGAACTTCAGCGAGGCGTTGCGCATCAATGCGCCCGGCAGCATGCCGGCTTCGACGAGGATCTGGAAGCCGTTGCAGACGCCCAGGACCTTGACGCCCTGTTCGGCTTTCTGCTTGATCGCCTGCATTACCGGCATGCGGGCGGCAATGGCGCCGCAGCGCAGGTAATCGCCATAGGAAAACCCACCGGGAATGACGATCAGATCGACATCCGGAATATCCGTTTCCGTCTGCCAGACGGTAATCGGCGCAACGCCGGAGATCTTTGTCAGGGCTGCGATCATGTCACGGTCGCGGTTGAGGCCTGGAAGCTGGACGACGGCGGATTTCATGGGTGCGGTTCAAACCTTGCTTGGGATTCGGCGAGTTCAAGAAGTTCTAGGCGTGTTTCGATGCGTTCGAGACGAACATTCATTTGGTTGACTGAGTTACGCAGATCATTGAGATCACCTGCAACAAGTGGACCTGTCCGCGCACGCTCGACATCTCTTGTCTGAAGTCTCGCTGGCCCTGCTTGAGGCAGGAAATGTCCTTCTGGATTCGCGTCACCAGCTCGTACATTGATTCCTGCTTCAGCTCAGTCACTGGACTGTCTCCGCAACCTTCAGTCGAGAGCAATAGTATAATTCTCGATGACCGTGTTTGCGAGCAGTTTTTCGCACATGTCCTTGAGATCAGCCTCAGCGCGGACCTTGTCGGTGCCGTCGAGCATCACATCGAATACCTTGCCCTGGCGGACCTGGTCGACGCCCGAAAAACCGAGTGCACCGAGCGCGCCCTCAATTGCCTTGCCCTGGGGATCGAGAACGCCGTTTTTCAGCGTAACGGTAACGCGTGCCTTGATCACTGCTGTCTTCCTGTCTTCTATTTGACGAGAACCGGGCCGGTGCCGCGCACGGGCTCATTTTCATTGATGATGCCGAGACGACGGGCGACCTCGGAATAAGCTTCGAGCAAGCCGCCCAAATCGCGGCGAAAGCGATCCTTGTCCATCTTCTCGTGGGTCTCAACGTCCCAGAGACGGCAGGAGTCCGGCGAGATTTCGTCGGCAAGGATGATGCGCATCATATCGCCTTCGAACAGCCGGCCGCATTCGATCTTGAAATCGACCAGCTGGATGCCGACGCCGAGGAAGAGGCCGGTCATGAAATCGTTGACGCGGATGGCCAGCGCCATGATGTCGTCAAGCTCGGCCGGGTTTGCCCAGCCGAAGGCCGTGATGTGCTCTTCCGACACCATCGGGTCGTTGAGCGCATCGGACTTGTAGTAGAATTCGATGATCGAGCGCGGCAAAACCACGCCTTCCTCGATGCCAAGGCGGGTTGCGAGCGAGCCGGCGGCGACGTTGCGCACGACGATCTCCAGCGGAATCATCTCGACTTCCTTGATCAACTGCTCGCGCATGTTGAGGCGGCGGATGAAATGGGTCGGAATGCCGATCTTGTTGAGGTGATTGAAGATATACTCGCAGATGCGATTGTTGAGCACACCTTTGCCGTCGATCACTTCATGCTTTTTCTTATTGAAGGCGGTTGCGTCATCCTTGAAGAACTGGATCAGCGTGCCAGGCTCGGGTCCTTCGTAAAGGATCTTTGCCTTGCCTTCGTACACACGGCGGCGACGGTTCATCTTGTTATTCTCTGTCGTTGGCGCCCTTGGGATGGCGCAAGTGGATAAATCTCGTGGCGTCCCCATAAAGGAAAAGAAGGGGATTCACAATGCGCCTGCCTTGCCTTCCCCCAAATCCGGCTGCCGTCGCGATCGATGCGGCACTGGGATTGCGCAACGGCGCTAACCTGCCTTGTCTAGGCCGCCTGGATGGGCCGGTCCTTTTCCCGCCAGCTTTGGCCGAGGATGAACTGCGGTATCTCGGAGGCCGGCATCGGCTTCGCCAAAGCGTAGCCCTGCAGGCTATCGCAGCCAAGCTCGGCCAGAATGCGGGCATGTTCCATCGTCTCCACGCCTTCCGCCGTCACCCGGATATTCTGTGAGCGGCCGATCTCTATGATCGAACCGACCAGCCGTCGCTGTTCCGCCGATTTCGTTAGCGGCTTGATGAGTTCCCGATCGATCTTCAGCGTCTTCGGGCTGAGTCTGAGAAGACTGACAATCGAGGCATGACCAGTGCCGAAATCATCGATCTCGATATCGATGCCGATCCGTCGCAGCAATTTCAGATTGGCGATCGATTCCTCGTCGCAATTGTCGAGGGAGATCGATTCCAGAAGTTCGAACGAAACGGTGCCTGGCTTTATCTCCAGAGCCCGAAGGATTTTTGCCAGGTTAGGGTCGGCAAGGCGCCTTGCCGAGACATTGACGGAGATTCTCGGAAACTCGACGCCCATTTCGTTCCAGAGGCGCCGGTCGTCCAAGGCCTGTTCGAGGACCTGGCCATCGAGGATGCCGACGACATCCAGATCCTCGGCAACCGGCAAGAAGTGGTCGGGTGTCAGGATACCCTTTTGGGGATGGTGCCAGCGCACGAGGGTCTCCACGCCCACCACATCCAGCGTATGGGCGCAGAATTGCGGTTGGTAGTAGGGGCGGAATTGCCGAAGCTCAAGGCCTTCCAGGATCTCGTCGGACACGCGTTTGGTGGTGACGATGTGCTGTCGTGCGTCGAGGGAAAAGAATTCGTGCCGATTGCGACCGCCGCGCTTGGCACGGTAGAGGGCTATGTCCGCATTCAGAAAAACCTGCTTGGCGTCCAACTCGAAACCGCTGTCGAAGGCGATGCCTATGCTGGCGCCGAAACGGATGTCATGGCCCTCGTATCGGACCGGCTTGTAGAGTTCCCTGATAACGTGGGCTGCGAGGCTCTCGATTTTCTTGGAGAGTGTCTTGCGGGTGCACACAATGACGAATTCGTCGCCGCCGATGCGTGCGACGAAATCTCCGCTGGAAACGGCTTGATTGAGGACGTGTGCAGCATGCTTCAGCATCGTGTCGCCGGCGCGGTGCCCGAGCGTGTCGTTGATCTGCTTGAAGCGGTCGAGGTCAACGTGAAGAATGACGAGCACGGAGCCCGCGCGCCGGCACTCATCCGCGCGCACGGACAAGACGCGGTCGAGATACCGCCGATTGGGCAGCCCGGTCAGGTGATCGTGGAGGGCGATGTGTTCTATCCGCTCCTTCGCCGTTTCGAGTTCCCTGTTTCGTGCTTCCGCGAGCGTATAGGCCTGTTTCAGTTCGTCCCGTAGGGCAACTTCCGGGGTTACATCGTAGTTGGCGCCAATCATCTTGTTTCGACCGGAGCTGTCGCTGAATAAGGCAGCCCGGCCGCGCACGACCCTTACCGCGCCATCCGGCCGGACAATGCGATACTCCTGCTCGACCGCTTCGCCGGATCTTAGATGGCTTTCAATTTCGGCATTGACCCGGGTGAGGTCATCGGGATGAACGGCATCCCTCCAAACCGTTGCGGGTTTCAGTCTCGGGGTGTTCTCCAGGCCATAGATTGCGAGTAGACGGTCGTCCCACTCGACTTCCGCTGTTTCGAGATTGGCTTCGAAAACGCCTATGCTGGAAATCTTGAGGGCGATGTCGAGACGCCGGGATGTTTGGTTTAAAAGTTCCTCGGCCGCCTTACGGGCGGTAACGTCGGTGTCGGTCCCGATGATCCTTGTCGGCGCGCCGTTTTCGTCCCACTCGACACAGGCGCCACGGCATTCGATCCAGATCCAGTGGCCATCCCGATGGCGCTCGCGGTAGACGAAGGTGCTGTAGGCCGGATCGCCGGCATTTTGCCGCTCGATCGAGACGACAACGTTTTCACGGTCGTCGGGATGGACGGAGAGGATCCAGTTCTCGAGCGCAGTATCCGGGCTCTCATGGGGACCGTAGCCACGGATACTACGCCAGGTATCTGAGTAGGTCATGCGGCCCGTCGCGAAATCGTGGTCCCACACGCCGAGGCCAGAGCCGATCAGAGCGGCGTTCCAGCGGCTTTCCCTTTCCCGCAGATCGTCTGATGCGAGCTGGCTCGCCTGATTATCGATAAACTGCATCAGGATGCAGTCCGCGCTCGCCGGGAGCCTCGAAAATGACGTCGCAAACCACGTCTCCACGCCCGTTGCAAGGTGAAGACGAAGCGGAGCCGGATCGGCCGCGCCGGAAGCTAGGAGCTTGGCAATCTGGCGCCTCAGCAGCGGCAGATCGGCGGTAGAAACCAAGCAGTCTAGGGACTCGCTACTGTCGGGAAAGCCGAACTGCCGGCAGAACGAGGTATTCGCATAGACAATCCGATGGTCGTTTGCGCAGACTGCGATCGTTGCTGTCGAAATACCGTGGAGGATATCGAAAGAAGCTAACGGTACCGGACCGACCAACGGCGTATCTTTTGAGAACCAGGTCAAATGCGCCCCCACTGTTTGGCCGCACGATAGAGCAACTGCCTTAACTTGCTCTAAACAACCTTAAAGTGGCGCACCGCTGCGGTGCTTTACTGAAACCGCCCCCGCCTCAAGCTTTCAGTTTACTCAGAAACTGTGCAAAGACCATCGTGCCTTCCGGCCATGGACCATGGCCGGACTCGCCATTGATATGGCCAGCCTCGCCCGCGTCGATCAGCATCGAGCCCCAGCTTCGCGTGATGTCCTCTGCATGCTCGTAGGAGCCGAAGGGATCGTTGCGGCTGGCGATGGTCATGGACGGGAAGGGCAGGGTATCGCGCGGATAGGGACCGAAGGTCATGAGATGCTTCGGGCGGATGTCGGGGTTGGTGACATCTGGTGGCGCCACGAAGAACGCGCCGGCAATGGGCTTCTTGAGAAGCGGCAAGGCATGCAGCACCGAGGGCACACCCAGCGAATGGGCGATCAGCACCACGGGCTTGGTCGAGGCGTTGACCTCTTCTGCGATGCGCGCCGCCCAGTCCTCGCGCACGGGTTTTGACCACTCGGCCTGTTCGACACGCCGCGCCGTGCTGAGCTTCTGCTCCCAGCGGGTCTGCCAGTGGTCGGGCCCGGAGTTGGTGTAGCCGGGGACGATGAGGATATCTGCCTCAGAGACTTTCATGGTGCTGCCGATGCTAGAGCGGTGACAATCAATCGAAGAGGAGATGGCGGCAAGCTATCCTTTGCCGCCATTCCGGGGATCAGCCGAACACCCGGCGGAAGATCGTGTCGACATGCTTGGTGTGGTAGCCAAGGTCGAACTTTTCGCGCAGTTCCTCTTCCGAGAGCGCCGCCCGCACTTCCGCGTCGGCAAGAAGTTCCTCCAGGAAATCCTTGCCCTGCTCCCAAACCTTCATGGCGTTTCGTTGCACGAGCCGGTAGGAATCCTCGCGCGACACACCGGCCTGGGTGAGGGCCAGAAGGACGCGCTGGCTCATCACCAGGCCTTTGAACTTGTTCATGTTGCGAAGCATGTTTTCGGGATAGATGACCAGCTTTTCGATGACGCCGGCCAGGCGGTTGAGTGCGAAATCAAGTGTGATGGTGGTGTCCGGTCCGATCGCCCGCTCGACGCTCGAATGGCTGATATCCCGCTCATGCCAGAGCGCCACATTCTCCATCGCCGGAACGACGGACATGCGGACAAGCCGGGCAAGACCGGTCAAGTTTTCGGTCAGAACCGGATTGCGCTTGTGGGGCATCGCCGAGGAGCCCTTCTGGCCGGGCGAGAAGAATTCCTCCGCTTCCAGAACTTCGGTGCGCTGCATGTGGCGGATTTCGATGGCAACGTTTTCGATCGACGAAGCGATGACGCCGAGCGTAGCGAAGAACATCGCATGGCGGTCGCGCGGAATCACCTGGGTCGAAACCGGCTCGGCCTCGAGACCGAGCTTCTCGCAGACATATTCCTCGACCGACGGGTCGATGTTGGCGAAGGTTCCGACGGCGCCGGAGATGGCACCGGTGGCGATCTCGGCACGGGCAGCGACGAGCCGCGCGCGGTTGCGGACCATTTCGGCGTAGAAGCGGGCGAAGGTCAGGCCCATCGTTGTCGGCTCGGCGTGGATGCCGTGGCTGCGGCCGATACGGACCGTATCCTTGTGCTCGAAGGCACGCGTCTTCAGCGCCGCGAGCAGGCGGTCCAGATCGGCCAGCAGCAGATCGCTGGCACGCACGAGCTGGATGTTGAAGGTGGTGTCGAGCACGTCGGAGGAGGTCATGCCCTGATGGACGAAGCGGGCGTCGGGGCCGACGATCTCTGAGAGATGCGTCAGGAACGCGATGACGTCGTGCTTGGTGACGGCTTCGATTTCGTCGATGCGATCGACATCGAAGGTTGCCTTGCCACCCTTTTCCCAGATCGTCTCGGCTGCCGACTTAGGAATGACGCCAAGGTTGGCGAGAGCATCGCAGGCGTGGGCTTCGATCTCGAACCAGATGCGAAACTTGGTTTCGGGCGACCAGATGGCGACCATGTCCGGTCGGGAATAGCGCGGGATCATGAGTTCTCAGCTTTCTTCTGCAGCAGGAATTTCAAGGGTTGGCGCCCCCATAGCAAAGACGGCGAACAATCTCAACGCTTCGCCTGTTTTCATCGCATGCGACGGGCAAGATACAGGCTGGCGGCCGGCAACCAGAGCAATCCGAGCGGCAGAAACAGACGGCTGCCGAGGATGCCGAACTGGTAGACGGCGCTGGCACCGGTGAAGACGAACTGGAACATCCAGATCAGCGAGCCCGGCGGCGCATGCCAGCGGGAATAGAAGACACGATAGTCGAGGGCAAAGAGGAAGGCCGTCATCGCCATGGTGGCGATAGACAAGCAAAGCAGGCAGGCCGCAAAGCGTGTCTCGACGGGCCTCCCGCGACCGCAGAGCCGGGCCGCCGTCAAGGCAATCGGCCAGGCAAGCGCCCCGCCGAGGAAGAAGACGAAGAGCAAGGCCTCGAGGCGGTCGGTCTGAAGTCCGTTGCGACGGTAGAGCGCAAAGGCCGCCGATAGCGCCATGAGCAAGCCCCAGGCGAGGGCTCCGGCAAAGCGAAGCGGCGGAGAGACTGTCCCCTCCGCCTCCAGATTTTCCGGCCGATCAAGCCGCGCCAACGCGACCCTGCTCGGCGGCAGCGCGCAGATCGCCGACCGTCTTGCGGTAGGCTTCGACAGAACCTCCCTTGAAGATCGCGGAGCCCGCAACCAGCACATTGGCACCTGCAGCGGTGATCATGGCTGCGGTGTCGAGCGTCACGCCGCCGTCGACCTCGAGCTCGATCGGCCGGTCGCCGATCATCTGCTTCGCCTTCAAAATCTTGTCGGCCATGGTCGGAATGAACTTCTGGCCGCCGAAGCCCGGATTGACCGACATGATGAGGATCATGTCGATATCGTCGAGGACGTTTTCGATCGCCGACAGCGGTGTCGCGGGATTGAGGGTGACGCCGACCTTCTTGCCGAGATTGCGGATGGTCTGCAGCGAGCGGTGCAGGTGCGGACCGGCCTCGGCGTGAACCGTCATGCGGTCGCAGCCGGCCTTGGCGAAGGCTTCGAGATAAGCATCGACCGGCGAGATCATCAGGTGGCAATCGAAGGTCGCGTCGGTGAAGTTGCGCAGCGACTTGATGACATCGGCGCCGAAGGAGATGTTCGGCACGAAGTGACCATCCATGATGTCGAGATGGATCCAGTCGGCGCCGGCATCGGTCACGTCGCGGACTTCCTGCCCGAGCTTGGCGAAGTCGGCGGCAAGAATGGAGGGGGCGATGCGGATCGGCAATGGCATGGTATCGGAGACTCCGTCAGGGCGTGTGAACTTTGTTAGCATCGGAGGGCGCGGGCGGCAACGATATGGCATTTGCAGCCATCGTCGTCCGCTCCGGCTTCAGTTGCTGGGGGCGGGCGGTGGCTGGAAGCGATGGTCGTGCCACTCCAGAAGGCGATAGGGGTTTTCCGTCAGCTCATGGTCGCTGCCGAAGGAAATGGGGCCGATCGGTGTCTGCCAGGTCGTGCCGACCAGCTTGGCGGCAACAGGGACCTTTTCCGCCAACGCCGCCGTGACGGCCTGATCGGCGATCAAGGCCGCGGCAACCGTCGGCAGCACATACCCCTCGGGCTCCACACCTCCGCTGCGCAAAGCATTCGCGGTTTCTGCCGCCGCGGGAAGGCTGGCATAATCCGGTATCGTCACCGCAAGCACGCCATCGGCGAGCGGCAGGGGCTGGTCGGCGGCCCGCATGGCATCGCCACCCATGATCCGCAGCGGGATCTTCTCGTTGGCTGCGTCGCGCGCGATGATCGCCACGTCGCTGCGGTCGCCGCCGACGACGAGGGCTGTCGCGCCAGCCTTTTTAAGGCGGCGGACAAGGCCGATCTGCTGGTCCTGTCCAGGGCGCAGCGTGTCGTTGAAGACTGGTTTGAGGCCATTGTCGTCGAGGCCGGTGCGCACGGCGTCGATCAGCTCGCGCCCATGGATCGTCCCGTCGTCGACGAGCGCCAGGGGTTGTGCCGCCCAGTTCTGCAGGATGACGCCGACGATGCGCTTTGCCTCGGCACTATCGGCAGGGGCCAGCCGGAAGAACGGCCAGCCGTTTTTCAGCGCATCTTCCATCAGGATATGCGATCGCACGGAGACGGTGATGACAGGGATGCCGGCGTCCTTCAGGGGCGGCAGCGCGCCTTCCAGGGTTTCGCTGCAGAGAAAGCCGATGGCGATCTGCACCTTTGCCTTGATCAGTGCGTCGGCAACCATCTGGCCGCTGTTTTCGCTGCAGGGCTCGTCGATCGGTGTGATGGTGTTCCGGCCGGCATTCGCCCCGAAAGTGCCGCCAGCCGAGATCTGGGCGCCGAGCGGCGCGAATGTACCGTTCTGCGGCGCGACGAGGCCGATGTTGATGCCGGCGGCTTGGCCGCTTCCCGCCGCAAAGACCAGCGCCATCGATAGCAGAATTGGACGCAGCCTGTTCATTGGAAGGACAATCCCGATTGCTTCTCCCGTTCTTTTATCCATCCATCACCTGTCGTCAAAGAAAAAGCGGATCGATGCCTGCTTTCGCTGCGGCATTGTAGAAAAGCTAAAGCCTGCGCGCCATATTGCAGCAATTGGAAGCATAGGGCGGGAGTGATCGCTTTGGTACAGTCGCTGGATCCGGCCCATTACAGAAACGCCATGAGCCGATATGCCGGCCATGTGCAACTGGTGACGACAACTTTCGACGGCATCCGCCGCGGCGTGACGATCACCGCTGCCTGCTCGGTGTCCGACGATCCGGCCACCGTTCTCGTCTGCCTCAACAGGCACAATGCCAAGAACGACCTGTTTCTGCAAAGCGGCATCTTTTCGCTGAACACCCTTGGCAGCCGTCACCAGGCGTTGGCCGATGCGTTTTCGGGCAGGGCGCAGCTTACCGTGGAAGAGCGTTTTGCGGCAGGCGATTTCGATACGCTGGTCACAGGCGCGCCGGTTCTGGTCGACGCCTTGGCGGCGTTCGATTGCCGCGTGGTCGAAGTCACGCGCGGCACGACCCATAATGTTATTTTCGGCGAGGTGGTGGCGGTCAGGTTCAGTGATCCCGGTCCCGCACTGCTCTACATGCATCGTGACTATCATGCGCTGGGGACATAAACTTCGGCGATCGACAACCAAACCGGCGTTCGCATGATCGCGGTTGCACTTGAAAAGCCCGATACCGACGATGGAGATCCGATGTCGAACTCTGCAAATGAGGATGTACTGACGACAGCGGAGAGGTGGCTGGAGGCGGGCAAAAGGGTCGCCATGGCGACCGTTGTCGACAGCTGGAGCTCCGCGCCTCGGCCGGCCGGCAGCCGGATGGTGATCGATGCAGATGGTGTCGCGCACGGCTCGCTGTCGGGCGGCTGCATCGAAAGCGAGGTGATTGCCGTTGCGATCGAGACCATCGCGTCGGGTCGCGCCGAATTGCTCCAGTTCCGCGTCACGGATGATGTCGCCCGTGACGCCGGCCTTGCCTGCGGCGGGCACATAGAGGTCTATATCGAGAGAGTCGGCTAATGGACCGCCATATTCTGAGCCGGCTTAATTCTATGCGCGCCGCCCGCCGCGCCACCGTCCTCGTGACCGATCTCGGCAGCGGGGAGCAGCGGCTTCTGGCCGAAGGCGAGCCTGTGGAGGCTGGTCTTGCCGCTGCGGTCAGCAGCGCTTTTCAAAGCGGCAAATCCGCAAAGCTGGACATGGAAGGCCGGTCCTTGTTCCTGAACGTCCACCTGCCGCCGGTGCGGATCGTGGTGATCGGCGCGGTGCGTATCGCTGACGCTCTGGCGCCGATAGCAGCCCTGTGCGGCTTCGATCTCAGCATCATCGAGCCACGCGAGGAATTTGCCCAGCCCGCTCGCTTCGAGGAAGGTCGGCTGCTAGTTGGTTCGCCCGCCGATCGTCTGGCGGTCGATCCCTACACGGCCGTCGTCGCCGTGGCCCATCTGCCCGAACTCGACGATGCCGCGATTGCGGCGGGTCTGCGCGGAGGAAGCTTTTACGTCGGCGCGCTGGGCAGCCGTCGCAACCACTCGGCGCGTCTCGAGCGGTTGCGGGCAAAGGGTTTTGGCGAGGCAGAGCTGGCGCGCATCCATGCACCAATCGGCCTCGACATCGGGGCCTCCAACCCGGCTGAAATTGCTGTCGCCATTCTCGCCGAAATCATTCAATCGTTACGCCGCCGCCCGCTCGATCCTCCGGAGGGCATATGATGGAGGTGGCGCCCGGCCCCTTGCCTTCCGTGGCCATCGTTCTGCTCGCGGCTGGCAAGGCAAGCCGCATGGGCGAGGGCGGACCACATAAGCTGTTGGCAACATTCGACGGCGTCCCACTGGTCCGCAGAATGGCGGAGCGGGCGCTTGCGACAGGCGCGCCGACCATCGTTGTCACCGGTCATAGACATGGCGATATCGAGGTCGCGCTGACAGGTCTCGATGTCGCTCTCGTCCACAATGCCGACTACGCCAGCGGACTGGCAGGCTCGGTCATCACCGGTTTCGAAGCCGCCGCTGCCGACAGGTTCGATGGCGTGTTGATCCTGTTGGCCGATATGCCCCTCTTGACGCCCACCGATCTCGGCGCGCTGATTGATGCGTTCAGCGTTGCGTCCGGGCAGGCCATCGTGCGGGCCATGTCCAACGGCAAACGGGGCAATCCGGTCGTCCTGCCAATCTCCTTGCGGACAGCGTTATTAGGCCTTTCCGGCGATGGTGGAGCGCGTGAGATCATCAAGACCTGCGGTCTGCCTGTCGTCGACGTCGAAATCGGCGACGCGGCCCGTCTTGATGTCGATACGCCGGAAGCGGTGATCGCAGCCGGTGGAATTTTAGGGGATTAGACCATGGACAGGCTCGATATAGAGGAGATGTTCTCAGCGCTGGGCCCAGTGTCGATCCGGCGGATGTTCGGCGGCAAAGGGATCTACCACCAGGGGCGGATTATCGCCTTAGAATTTCGCGACGAGATGCTGCTCAAGGCCGACGCGGTGAGCGCGCCAGAATTCGAGGCGGCGGGTGCGAGACGCTGGGCTTACGAGGGCAAGACCGGCAAGCCAGTCAATATGCCGTACTGGTCGATCCCGGAGGATGCCTTCGACGATGCGGAGGTCATGGCCCATTGGGTGCGGCTCGCCTACGAGGCGGCGCTGAGAGTTGGAAAATAATCGATACTACCGGAAGACATCTGCGCCGAGCTCGGCGATCGCAGCGTTGGCAAAGGCTGACAGCGGGCTCGGAAGGTCGTTGCGCCCGAACCAGCCAAAATCGGAGAGCTTGTCGGGCTCCACCAGACGCGGTTCGCCGCTGAAGTCCGTACAGGCATAGATAATCGACACCCAATGCTGGTGATCGGCGGCAATGATCTGTTCGGTGGTGCAGAGGGTGTCGATGGAGCCGATCAGAAGACCGGTTTCTTCCTCGGCCTCGCGCCTGGCGGCTGATGCTGCCGGCTCCATATGGTCGACCTTGCCGCCGACGATATTCCAGTAGCCGGCTTCCGGCGCCTTAATGCGCTTGTAGAGCAGGAGCTTGCCGTCGCGAAGGATGGCAAGCCCGGTGCCGAGCCCAGGAAAATCAGTGCCCGGCGCTGTCATCACGCCTTGGCGGCGGTTACGATGAGCATGAAGGCGGGGATATCGTCGCCGAAGCCAAGCGGCGTAGGACCGTCATCATGGTCGCGATGGTAACGAGCGCGACGCTCGCGGCTGTCGTCGTTTGCCGGGTAAGGACGGCCCGAATTGCCACGCGAATTGTTGTTCTGCGGCTTGCTGGTTTCGATCTTGCGCTCGTTCTTCACAACTTCGGCCTTTGCTACGGGGACTGTTTCGACGGGTTCGACATGGGTCTCGGCCACATCGACATCAGCTTTAGGCGCGGAATGGCTC
Organism: Rhizobium sp. HT1-10; assembly: GCF_049472505.1. Lineage (NCBI taxonomy): Bacteria > Pseudomonadati > Pseudomonadota > Alphaproteobacteria > Hyphomicrobiales > Rhizobiaceae > Rhizobium > Rhizobium sp. HT1-10. The sequence continues at coordinate 247,658 of NZ_JBCEBQ010000005.1, forward strand.
GACGCCGAACGGCCTCTGCCACGACCGCGTTCCTTATCCTTGTCGCGGCCTGAACCGCGGCGCGGACGCTCTGCTTCATTGCTTTCCTCAGCCGGCGGCAACGCATTGAGATCGCCATTCAGCCACTCGATCTTCTGATCGATCAGCTTCTCGATGGCGTCGACATACTTGCTGTCGCGCTTGGTCACCAGCGTGAAGGCGGCGCCGGAGCGACCCGCTCGTCCGGTGCGGCCGATGCGGTGAACATAGTCTTCCGAATGGATCGGCACGTCGAAATTGAAGACATGGCCGACATCAGGAAGGTCGAGGCCGCGCGCGGCGACGTCGGAGGCGACCAGCAACTGGATCTGCCCGTCGCGGAAGTTCTGCAGCATCGTCGTGCGCGAGCGCTGATCCATGTCGCCATGCAGCGCGCCGACCGAGAAGCCGTGGCGCTCGAGCGAGCGAAAGAGATCGGCAACGTCGACCTTGCGGTTGCAGAAGATGATCGCGTTCTTGAGGTCGGTCTGGGCCTTGATGAGATCGCGCAGCGTGGCGCGCTTCTCATAGTCCTTGCCATGCGAGGCGACGAAACGCTGGGTCACGGTCTTTGCCGTCGAGGACGGCAGCGACACTTCGATTCGCTCGGGGTTCTGCAGAAAGCGGTCGGCCAGCTTCTGGATTTCCGGCGGCATGGTGGCCGAGAAGAACAGCGTTTGGCGCGTGAACGGGATCATCTTGACGATCCGCTCGATGTCCGGGATGAAGCCCATGTCGAGCATGCGGTCGGCTTCGTCGATCACGAGGATCTCGACCGCCGACATCAGCAGCTTGCCGCGTTCGCAATGGTCGAGCAGGCGGCCGGGGGTGCAGATCAATACGTCCGCGCCACGCTCGAGCTTCTTGTTCTGCTCCTCGAACGATACGCCGCCGATCAGCAGCGCGACGTTGAGTTTGTGGTTCTTGCCGTATTTCTCGAAGTTTTCAGCGACCTGGGCCGCCAATTCTCGGGTCGGCTCGAGGATCAGCGTGCGCGGCATGCGCGCACGGGCACGACCCTTTTCGAGCAGCGTCAGCATCGGCAGTACGAAGGAGGCGGTCTTGCCGGTTCCGGTCTGCGCAATGCCGCAAATGTCGCGACGCTGCAGCGCAAACGGAATGGCGCCGGCCTGGATCGGGGTAGGTATGGTGTAGCCGGCGTCGGTGACGGCGGATAGTACTTTTTGGCTCAGGCCAAGGTCAGCAAATGTGGTCAAAGGGAAAACTGTTTCCGTTCCGGTTTGGTCGACCGCACATGAGTCGACAGGCTATATGCCGCAATGCAGCGGCACATAGTATCAAAACGCTCCGAAGTCAAGGAAATGAGGCAATAGAGCAGCGTGCTCCGCGAACCGAGCCAAGAAAAAACCTGCACCGACGCATCTGTTGCCAATCTGTCATATTCATAGCGACAAAATCAGCTCCGGCAAAGCGCTAATCGCAGAGCTGGCTAATTGATATAACTGGCAAGTTTTATGCCTGCATTGACGAAGTACATGGGATCCACCGGACGCCCGTTTTCCCTTACTTCGTAATGCAGATGCGTGCCTGTCGATCGCCCGGTACTGCCGGCACGTCCGATCTGCTCGCCCGACGTCACGGCGTCGCCCGCCTTCACGGCAATCTCGGCCATATGGCCGTATCGCGTCGAAATGCCATCGCCATGGTCTATCTCGACCATATTGCCATAGCCGCCGGCCCATCCAGCCGAAACGACCTTTCCGGGCGCCGTCGCCCGAATCGATTCGCCTGGGTTGAAATGGAAGTCGACGCCCGGGTGCAGCGCCAGCCTGCCGAAGAAGGGGTCCTTGCGGTTGCCGAAGGGGCTGGTGATCAGCTTGCCCGGCGCCGGGTTGCGAAACGGCAGCTGCTCGACCGTCTCGCGGACGGTTTCAAGTCGCGTCAGCGCTGTGTCGAGGTCGGCCAGCGACTGGTCGAACTGATCGACATTTTGCGGCGGCAGAAACGGTCCGCCGACGCCGCCTTCGTCGTCTGCGATCGGAGCGTCTACCGGCACAGCAACGCCGACCGTCTTGATGATCGACTGGATATTGTCGGCGGTATCATCCGCGCCGTCTGTCAGGCGCTTGATGCGCTTCAATTGGTCCTGCTCGATACGCTTGAGGGAGAGGGTCACCTTCGAGAAGACCCGATCGGCGTGGTCGGCCACCGTTTCCGTCGCCGGCAGATAGGCCAGTGTCGAATTGTCAGGGGTCACTTCCGCCGGGCGCGTATTGGCCAGTGCCAGCTCGATCGCCTTCGGACTGCCTGCCGCCTCGGCATGATCCGCGCTGGAGGCGGGCTTGCCGGTGAGGCCCGAGCTTTCGGCACGGTCGAGAAGTGCGTCCAGCTTGCCGTGGCGGGTGGACAGCGACATCTGCTGTTGCATCAGCTTGTCGACCTTCTGCTCGACGACCTGCTGGTCGAGCAACTGCCGCGAGGTGACGCGGTCGACCTGGGCACGCAGGGCTGCGATCCGGTCCTCGTAATCATATTGCATGCGCGCCTGGCGCGCCATGGTGGCGCCGATCAGGTCGTCGCGCAGCACAAGGTAGGAAGTGGCAACGAGATAGCCGATCGCAAAGACGCCAATACAGCCGATGGCAACGGCCGTCATCCAGGGGCGGAGGGTCATGTGCCGGACCGTGTCGCCGCTTGCCAGGATGATGACATGCTGCTGTTTGCGCTTGCCGAATATCCGGTTTTGCTGTCCGTGCGCCACGGCTACCCTCCCAAAACAGCGTCTGCGCGCCGTGGGGTGATTAGGCATGAATATGGTTAACAAAGACTTTCCGGAGGGGCGGCCGATGCCATCGTAGAGGCGTCTTCTCAGCCGCGGCTTGTCGCCGTCAGCGCACGGTAGAAGGACGGCGTCAGGCCGGCTTCGGCCCGGGCGATATCGTTGAAAGGCGCCTTCAAGGGGCCCCGGAAATTTTGCCGAACCAGATCCTGGAACGTCGCTGCCGGATCGCGTTTCTCGCGCGCGCAGAGAAAACGGAACCACTTGGCTCCGACCGCGACGTGGCCCTTCTCGTCATTGTAGATGATGTCGAGGACTGCGGCGCTCTCGAGGTCGCCGGTTTCGCGCATCTTGGCCTGCAGGGCCGGGGTGACATCGAGGCCTCGGGCTTCGAGGATGAGCGGCACCACGGCAAGCCGGGCGGTCAGGTCGCCCCGCGTCGCATGCGCGGCCTGCCACAGACCGTCATGGGCGGGAAGATCGCCGTAATCGGCGCCCAGTTGCTGCATCCGTTGGCGGACCAGCCGAAAATGCTTGGCCTCCTCGAAGGCCACCTGCATCCAACCATCGAAGAAGGAGTTCGGGACTTTCTCGGTCGAAAATCGGGCAACGATATCGAGAGCCAGATCGACGGCGTTGAGTTCGATATGGGCGATTGCGTGCAGCAGGGCGATCCGGCCCCTGACGCTGTGCAGCGATCGCTTTTCCATCTTGGTCGGCGGAATGAGGTCCGGCTTCGCCGGCCTGCCGGGACGGTCCGGCAGGGGCGGGTCGAAAGGCGAGCGCAGTGACAGCGTGCGGGCGAACCAGCGGCCGGCGGTCGCCTGGGCGAGAGCCGCCTTGCGCTCGACGTCGGGCGACCGGATCGCCGCGATGGCGCCGCCGCGCAATGAGACAAGCTCCGTGGGTTCGCTGCCGGCCAATGTCACGCTACCCGTCTCATAGGGCCTTCACAGCCTGTAGAACTTCTTCCGCATGGCCTGCGACTTTCACTTTTTCCCAGATCCTGACGATGTGGCCGTCCGCCCCGATCAGGACCGTCGTGCGTTCGACGCCCATGTACTTTTTGCCATACATGCTCTTTTCCTTCCAGACGCCGTAGGCTTCCAGGACAGACTTGTCCTCGTCGGCGGCCAGTATGACGCCCAGGGAATGTTTCTTGATGAACTTGTCGTGGCTCTTGACGGAATCGGGCGACATGCCAATTACCACCGCGCCGGCAGCTTGAAATTCCGGCGCGAGAGCGGTGAAGGCGAGCGATTCGGTCGTGCATCCGGAGGTGTCGTCCTTCGGGTAGAAGAACAGCACGACAGGCTTGCCCGCGAACGCGGACAGCGAGACCTGACCGCCGCCATCGCGCGGAAGATCAAAGTCTGGCGCAGGCGCGCCGATACTGAGTTCAGCCATGGGAAAACCTTTCTTTTGCCGGGATTTTAATGACTATGGCGGGTATGCAGATATAGTGATTTGTGTCTGGCGTCACTCAACCGAGGCGTCAACGATGAAGTGAATCGAAGAAGGACGCGGTGGATTGATCCGGGGCGAAAAAGTGAAATTCCGCAAGAAGGATCTTGTCGCGCTCGATCAAATGCCATCGTCGCAGGTCGACGATCCGCTTATCCTGAACTCCCCCCGGCGGCGCAGGCGACGTGGCGGCCATGTGTGGCATGCGACCCGCATCACCTGCGTCTTTGCGATCTTCCTAGCGCTCATTGCCGGCGCCATCGTTGCCAGTATCGAAAGCGGCATTTTCGACGAACCGCTGTCCATGAAGGCGCAGGCGGCGCTCGATAACGCGATCGGGCCTCGCTACAAGGCCGAGGTCGGCTCCACCGTCCTTCGCTTCACGTCGGATTTCCAGCTCGCGCTCGAGGCAAGCGACGTTAACGTCGTAGACCAGCAGACGGGAAAGCACCTGTCGACGATGGGGGCCGTGCGCATGGTTCTCGACCCCTTCGCGCTGGTGCAAGGGCGCATTGCGATTGCCACGGTGCGGGCCAAGGGCATAGCCCTCGACACCGCACTGCTGCCGCAGAGCGAGCCGATCGATATTGCCAAATTGCGCGTCGATGCGATTCCGGCGGCGCTGGAGTCCGCCTACGCCAACCTCGACCTGCTTCAGCATTTCGTCGAGCGCGGCGGCACGGATGCGGTGGAGATATCTGGACTTGCAGTCAAGCTGGCCCGCCAGGACGGCAGCGCGCCGATTTCGCTGGTGGTCGACCAGCTCGGCTTTTCGCGGCCAACCCCGGACACCCTTCGGCTGAAGGGGCAGGTGTCGATCGATGGATCGATCGCCTCGCTCGACATCAATGCCACACAGCAAGCGGGCCGGCCGTCTTCGATGACGGCGGTCATCACCCACCTGGATCTGACGCCGCTGACGCTTGCATATGATTCGCTCGGCCAGCCGCGCCAGGGCATCAACGGCTTCGCCGATGTCTCGCTCGCATCCACAAGGGCAGGTGAGAATGGCGCTGCTACGCTAACGGGGGCCATCAAGGTCAAGCCGAGCACGCTCTACATGGATCGTGACAAGCAGGAGATTTCCGACGCCGACGTCAACCTCAGCTTCAACAGTGACCGCAACGCGCTCCAGATCGACAGGTCGGTTGCCACCTTCCAGGCGACAGTGGTGCCGTTCTCGGGCTCGGTAATCGATCTCGACCGCCTCGATCCGGCTGCCGAAAAAGGCTTCGGCGTGGAGTTCCAGATCAAGGACGCGATCGCCGCGACCGCTGCCGCTGGCGAGCCGCCCCTGAATTTCGACGGACAGGCCAAGGGTCGTTACATCACAGCCAGCAAGGAGCTCCAGTTCGATAGTATCGGCATCATAACGCCGATGGGCTCGCTGTTCGGCTCCCTGCATCTGCGCGTTGCGCCCGGATCGCCGGAGATCAGCTTCGGTGCGCGGGCGGAGCGGCTTCAGACATCCGCGGTCAAGCAGCTATGGCCATTCTGGATGTCGCCAAAGGCGCGTACCTGGGTCCAGGCAAATCTGTTCGGTGGCAGCATGAGCAACGCGACGATCTCGCTGTTCATTCCCGAGGGCAGGTTGGCGCAGGCGGCAGCGACCGGCAACCTGCGACTGGACGAGAAAGAGTTGCACCTGGCTTTCGATATTGATGGTTCCCGCCTCAATGTACCCGGCGATATTCCGCCGATCAGGGACATGACCGGACATTTCGATCTCCTCGGCCCGACCATCTCGGTCGACATCGCCAAGGGCACATCCTATTTCCCTTCGGGCCGACAGGTCGCCGTCGGGCCGAGCACCTTCTCGATCCCGGCTGTCTACGACAAGCCATTGATGGCGCAAATGAAGCTGGGGCTCTCCGGCCCGGGAGACGCCGTCGGGGAACTGCTGACCTTCAAGCCGCTCAGCGTCCTGCAGCGGACCGAATTCAAGCCGGCGGACTTCAATGGCAAGGTCGATGCCAGCATCGATGCGACGCTCGGTCTGATCAATGACCAGAACCCGCCGCCGCCGGTCTGGAAGGCGCAGATGCAGTTGCACAAGGTCGATGTCTTGAAAGCATTCGACGGCCGCAAGATATCCAATATCGACGGCAAGATCGATGCGGATCCGCAACGGGTCCATCTGGATGCGCAGGCGCAGATCGACGGCGTTCCGGCAAAGATCGACATGGTCGAGCCGACGGAAAAGGGATCGCAGGTCAAGCGCGAGCGGGTCATCGATGTCACCCTCAGCAACCAGCAGCGCGAAACGATCCTTCCGGGCCTGTCGGATTTCGTCGACGGACCGTTGAAGGTCGAGCTGACGCGCATCGACGACAATAGGCAAAACGTCGAGATCGACCTGACCAAGGCAGCGCTGACAGTCCCCTGGATTGGTTGGTCCAAGGGAAGCGGGATTGGTGCAAACGCAGAATTCGAGGCGTCCGGCCCTGAAGATCAACTGTCCCTCAAGAATTTCACCTTGAAAGGCGACGGTTTTGGCGCGGCTGGCTCGATCCAGGTCTCCAAGGGCGGACTGACATCGGCCGATTTCTCGAACATCAGGCTGTCGGCGGTCGATGATTTTGCCCTGTCGATCAAGCGGACCAAGGGCGCCTTCGATGTTCGGGTCGATGGCGATGCCGCCGACATCAGGCCGATCCTTGCCCGACTGAAGGCGCCCGCCAAGGCTGGCGCAGACAGCGGCGACAAGACGACCGCAACGATCCGCGCCAAGCTCGACAAGATCATCGGCTTCAACGACGAGACGATCAAGAATGTCAGCCTCGTCTATGCGCTGAGCAACGGCAAGGCGACGCAAGCCGATTTCTCCGGTGTCACCCGCACCGGGCAGGCTGTCGTCACCGAGATGACCAAGGGCGGCCAGAGCGGAACGTTTCACGTCACCAGCAGCGATGCCGGCTCGGTCGCGCGCTTCGTCGATATCTACGGCCATCTGAGGGGCGGCTTGCTTAACCTCAATCTACGCGCTGATGGAGACGACAGCTGGGAAGGTTCGATCGACATCCGCCGCTTTTCGATCGTCAACGAGAAAAAGCTGCAATCCATCGTCTCGACGCCGACCGGTCGCAATGGGGAGAGTCTGAGCGCTGCTGTGAAGCACGATATCGATGCCAGCGCCCAGAATTTCCAGCGCGGATTCGCCCATCTGTCGATCCGCAAGGGGGTTGTTTCGGTGGAGAACGGCGTGGTGCGCGGCGATCAGGTCGGGGCGACGTTCCAGGGCACGATCAAGGATGCCGACGGCAATACCGACATGACCGGCACCTTCATGCCCGCCTACGGATTGAACAGGCTGTTCGCGGAAGTTCCGATTGTCGGCTTCATTCTCGGCAACGGCAGCGATCGCGGTTTGATCGGCATTACCTTCAAGCTGACGGGCGCCTTCGATTCGCCCAATCTGGTGATCAATCCGCTATCGGTGATCGCACCCGGCATCTTCCGGCAGATTTTCGAGTTCTAGCAAGACTGAAGGCCGGCGCGATAGCCAGCCTTCAGTCTGCGGACTAACCCTGAAGAAGCTTGATGGACGAGAGCGATACCCTACCTTCCCTCACCCTTGCTCTTGTGGCGGGGAACCCGCGACCCGACGTCTGTCGGGTCAAAAGACTGTTTCAGCTCAAAGACTTGAGCTGACTGTATCCCCGCCACGAAGGCGAGGATGCGGGGAGTTTAAAAATCGGTTCAATTTCCCGAGTGATCTGCGGAGGCGTTAGGCAATACCTTTGTCAGCAGTCTGAAGGCCGGCGCGATGGCCGGCCTTGTCGGGATGTCTCAATCGTCTCAGCCCTGCGGGCGGATGAGGATGTGCTTCTTCTTGCCAAGCGACAGCTTGATGACGCCATCGGCCGTGACCTCGGCGCTGCCGATCGTCTGACGCTCGTCGGTCACCTGGGTGTCATTGATCCGTACGGCACCGCCCTGAACATGGCGACGCGCTTCGCCGTTCGATGCGGCCAGGCCGGCGCGCACGATCAGCGACAACAGGCCGATGCCGGCATCGAGTTCTGACGTCGGTACGTCGACCGATGGCAGGTTCTCGGCGATGCCGCCTTCCTCGAAGGTCTTTCGGGCGGTTTCCGCTGCCTGGTCGGCGGCGTCACGGCCGTGCAGGATCGCCGTCACCTCGGTGGCGAGGATCTTCTTGACGTCGTTGAGTTCGGCGCCGCCGAGCGCTGCGAGACGGGCAATCTCGCCCATCGGCAGCGTCGTGTAGAGCTTCAGGAAGCGCGCGACGTCCGCGTCCTCGGTGTTGCGCCAGTACTGCCAGAAATCGTAGGCAGACAGCATGTCGGCGTTCAACCACACGGCACCGTTTGCCGACTTGCCCATCTTGGCGCCGGACGAGGTGGTCAGCAGCGGCGAGGTCAGGGCGTAGAGCTGCGGTGTCCCCATGCGGTGACCGAGGTCGATGCCGTTGACGATGTTGCCCCATTGATCGGAGCCGCCCATCTGCAGGCGGCAATCGTAGCGCTTGGCCAGCTCGACGAAGTCGTAGGCCTGGAGGATCATGTAGTTGAATTCCAGGAAGGACAGCGACTGCTCGCGCTCCAGCCGGGTCTTGACGCTGTCGAAGGCGAGCATCCGGTTGACGGAGAAATGCCGGCCGACATCGCGCAGGAACTCGAGGTAGTTCAGCGACCGCAGCCACTCGGCATTGTTGATCATCAGCGCGTCGGTCTTGCCTTCGCCGTAGTTGAGGTAGTTCGAGAACACCTGCTTGATCGAGGCAATGTTGTTCTCGATGGTGTCGACCGTCATCAGCTGGCGCGACTCCTCCTTGAAGGAGGGATCGCCGACCATGCCGGTGCCACCACCCATCAGCGAGATGGCGCGATGTCCTGTGGCCTGCAGCCAGTGCAGCATCATGATCTGGATCAGCGATCCCGCGTGCAGGCTCGGCGCCGTCGGATCGAAACCGATATAGGCCGTGACCGTCTCCTTGGCGAACAGTGCATCCAGGCCGGTCTCGTCGGAAACCTGATGGATGAAGCCGCGCTCTTGCAGGGTGCTGAGGAAATCGGATTTGAAGTCGGCCATGATAGGGTCTCTTTGTTGCGCCGTTGTCAGCGGACAAGGGGCAAAATCGCTGTTGTTGAACCGTCGCGGCGCGTTTAGCACTGTTTTTCAAAAAGTGCACTATTGCGGCGGCAATGTTTTGCGAGGGCTTCATGGCGAAGACAAGAACGGCAATCGGGCTGATGAGCGGCACGTCGATGGACGGAATCGACATCGCGCTGCTGCGCACCGACGGACAGGACGTCGTGGAGCGCGGTGAAAGCCTCTACATTCCCTATGACGACGAATTGCGTTGGCGCTGGAAGAAGGCGCTGGAGACGGCCAAGGTCATCAAGGACAGGCGCGAGCGGCCCGGCGATCTTGGCGAGGCCGAGCAGGCGCTGACGCTCTGCCATGCGGCGGCGATCAAATCCTTCCTGATGCGCAACGGTCTTTCGACGGCCGACGTCGACATCATCGGCTTCCACGGGCAGACGGTGCTGCACCGGCCGGACGAGGGGCTGACGGTCCAGATCGGCGACGGGCAGCTCCTGGCGGACGAAACCGGCATCGACGTGGTCTACGACATGCGCGCCAACGACATGGTGCATGGCGGGCAGGGTGCGCCGCTGATCCCGATCTACCACGCAGCGCTGTCGGCGAACCTGCCGGACGAATTCTCGACGCCCGTTGTCTTCGTCAACATCGGCGGCATTTCCAACCTCACCTATATCGCCGAAGACGGGCAGCTTTCCGCCTTCGACAGTGGCCCGGGCAATATGCTGATCGACCAGTGGATCGAGGCCCATACAGGCAAGGCCTACGACCGCAATGGCGAGACAGCCGCCAAAGGCACCGTGTCGCCGCCGCTCGTGCGCCGTTATCTCGAAAGCCCGTTCTTTTCCGCCAACATCCGCCGCTCTCTCGACCGCAGCGATTTCGTGCCGCCGGTCAAGGGGGAGGTCTCGCTCGAAGACGGCGCACGGACGCTGGCGCATGTCACCGCGGCGTCCATCCTGAAGCTCGCGGCCTATCTGCCACAGCCGCCCAAAACCTATGTCGTCTGCGGCGGCGGCCGGCTCAACCCGGTGATCATGGCCGAGTTCTCGGACCTGGCCGCCGAACAGGGCGCGCGTGTCATCGCCGCCGAGACTGCCGGCTTCGATGGTGGCAGCATGGAGGCGGAAGCCTGGGCCTATCTGGCGGTGCGCTCGCTGGAGGGCCTGCCGCTGACATATCCGGGGACAACGGGCGTGGATGCTCCGGTGACAGGCGGGGTTCTGGCGCGTCACAGGTGATCGCATAACCCCTGGTCGGACTGCCATCCGCAAGGTCTCGACTTAGGGTGGCAGCCTTGCTCCTCAGGATCTAACATGTTGACGCCATTGGAGAGATTTGCTTGTCATCGGGCTGTCATGACGAAGACGTTAGACAGATTTTCGGCGCCCCACCCCGCCAGGAAACTTACGCGAGGCAAATATGAAAACATGGTTCCCTCTATCGGCTATGGCGCTTGGTCTTGTCATCGCCGGCACGGCATCGGCGGATCAATTCGGTCCGCCCGATACCGCCGTTGGCCGTCTCGAAGCCTTGGCTATCGTCAGCGCGCTGAATGCCGAGCTGCTCAGCCATGACAGCGCGACGCTGACGCTCGACCGTTGGTGCGCCAGCCACAAGCTTGCCGCCACGCCGAAGATCGTCGCGCATCTCGATCCCGGCATCGAAAAGCCTGCCGATGCTGGTGTCCGCAAACTGCTGGGCGTGACCGATAGCGAGCCGGTCAAGTATCGCCGCGTCAAACTCGGCTGCGGCGACCGTGTGTTGTCGGAAGCCGACAACTGGTACGTCCCGGCGCGTTTGACGGCCGAGATGAATCACGTTCTGGAAACGACGGACACGGCGTTCGGCAGAGCGGTGAAGGATCTGCATTTTCAGAGGCACACGATTTCGGCCGAGCTCCTGTGGCAACCGCTTCCAGATGGCTGGGACATGGGAGGCGACATTCCGCCATCCACCAGCGGAACTCTGGACATCCCGCAGTTCGTGATCCAGCATCGGGCATTTCTCACCCGCGCAGACGGCCAGCCGTTCAGCGTTGTCGTGGAAAGCTATACGCGCGACGTGCTGGCGTTCCCCTGGCCGAAGATTGGCGGCTAGCCCAGGGACTGGTGTCTCGCGATTCTGGCCTAGCCGCTGGGGCAGTCGTCGGATGCACGCACTTCGCAACAAAAAAAAGCCGCCGGATCGCTCCAGCGGCGTTTTAATTTGGTCTCGCAAAACTAGCGGATGCGCTTGGCTGCTGGTTCCGGCACCAGCTCGCCGGCGAGCCGGCGGTCGAGATAGTCCTCGCATTCGCCCATCAGCGTGTCGACCTGGCCGCTGAAGAAGTGGTTGGCGCCCGGAACGACCTTGTGGGTGATCAGGATGCCCTTTTGCGACTTCAGCTTGTCGACCAGCACGTTGACGTCCTTCTCCGGGGCCACCTTGTCGGCGTCGCCGTTGATGATCAGGCCGGAGGACGGGCAGGGAGCGAGGAAAGAGAAGTCGTAGGTGTTCGGCTGCGGCGCGATCGACATGAAGCCTTCGATTTCGGGGCGGCGCATCAGAAGCTGCATGCCGATCCAGGATCCGAAGGAGTAGCCGGCGATCCAGCAGCTCTTGGAGTCAGGATGCAGGCTCTGGACCCAGTCGAGGGCCGAGGCGGCGTCGGAAAGCTCGCCGGCGCCATGGTCGAAATCGCCCTGGCTGCGGCCGATGCTGCGGAAATTGAAACGAAGCGTGGTGAAGCCGCGCTTCTGGAACATGTAGAACAGCTGGTAGACGATCTGGTTGTTCATCGTGCCGCCGAACTGCGGATGCGGATGAAGCACGAGGGCGATCGGTGCGCTTTTTTCCTTGGAGGGCTGATAGCGACCCTCAAGGCGGCCAGCTGGGCCGTTGAAAATGACTTCGGGCATCGATACTCCGTACCTGATTTTCGGCGTTGACAAGATGCATTAGCCAGCAAGTTGACTTGACGAACGCGCTCATCTTTTCTAAAACGCAGTTTAGAACAATTCGAAACTCTGCATGGCCTTCCACACGTGTGGAGGTGTCATAAGGCAAGCCCGCCGGCAATTACAAGAAAAATGAACCGGCGCAGGCAAACCGCATCGCTGAGGCAGGAAAAGCAGGTCATGGCGGCATCACGCCTCTATCTTGACTGGAATGCCACCGCTCCGCTTCACCCGGCGGCGCGGGAGGCGGTGCTGCGGGCGCTCGATCTGTTCGGCAACCCGAACTCGGTGCATGGCGAAGGACGCGCCACACGCGCCGCGATAGAGGCAGCGCGGCGTCAGGTGGCTGTTCTCACCGGTGCCGAGCCCGCGCATGTGGTTTTTACCAGCGGCGCCACGGAGGCTGCCAATATGGTGCTGACGCCGGAGTTCCGGATGGGCCGTACGCCGCTTTCCGTCAGTCATCTCTATGTCTCGGCGATCGAGCATCCGGCGCTGCGGGAAGGCGGACGGTTTGAGCGTGATCGCGTCAGCGAAATCCCCGTCACCTTCGACGGGGTTGTCGATCTCGCAGCACTCGAGGCGCTGCTTGCCGCCCACGACAAGGCTACAGGCCTGCCGATGGTGGCGATCATGCTCGCCAACAACGAGACCGGGATCCTGCAGCCGGTGCAGGCTGCGGCGCAGATCGTCCATGCCCATGGCGGCATCATGGTTGTCGATGCGGTACAGGCTATCGGGCGCATCCCCCTCGACATCAACGAGATTGGCGCAGACTTCCTGATCGTTTCGTCCCACAAGATCGGCGGTCCGAAGGGGGCCGGCGCGCTGGTGTCGCGCGGCGAGATCCTGATGCCGAAGCCGCTGATCCATGGCGGCGGCCAGGAAAAGGGCCATCGCTCGGGGACAGAAAATTCGCTCGCGGTGATCGGTTTCGGCGCGGCTGCCGCTGCCGCCTCCGACGAATTCCAGTCGCGGAACGCGACGGTGCTGGCTCTGCGCGATCGGCTCGAGGCCGGGATGCGGCAGGCGGCGCCCGATGTCATCATCCACGGCAGCGACCAGCCGCGCGTCCCGAACAGCACCTTTTTCACGCTGCCGGGGCTGAAAGCGGAAACCGGGCAGATCGCCTTCGACCTCGAAGGCGTGGCGCTGTCGGCGGGCTCTGCCTGCTCAGCCGGGAAACTCGGCGAGAGCCATGTGCTTGTGGCGATGGGACGTGATCCTCAGCTCGGTGCGCTGCGTATCTCGCTGGGCTTTGCCACCACCGACGAAGACATCGACCGGGCGCTTCTGGCGTTCACGAAAATAGCCGGGCGGCGGAAGCTGGCCAGCGTGGCGGCATGACCGCCTTTTGAATTTTGCGGAAACGCAAGTTTAGGCTTGCCAATCGGGGTGAAAAAATCCCATTGGCCACCTACATAGTGGCAAATGCAAATTTGCTAAACCGTTGACAAGCTGCCGGACCTTGTATCCGGCGAGATTGGAGAACGACATGGCTGCCGTCCAGGAAACGATCGATCAGGTTCGCCTGATCGATGTGGACCAATATAAGTATGGTTTCGAGACGATCATCGAAATGGACAAGGCTCCCAAGGGCCTGTCCGAAGAGATCATCCATTTCATTTCTGCCAAGAAGCAGGAACCGGACTGGATGCTCGCCTGGCGTCTCGATGCCTACAAGCGCTGGCTGACGATGGAGGAGCCCGACTGGGCCCGCGTCGACTACCCGAAGATCGATTTCAACGACATCTATTACTACGCCGCGCCGAAGAGCACGCCGGGGCCGAAGTCGATTGACGACGTCGATCCGGAACTGCTGAAGGTCTATGAGAAGCTGGGCATCCCGCTTCGCGAGCAGGAGATCCTGGCCGGCGTGCAGACGTCGCGGATCGCGGTCGATGCCGTGTTCGACAGCGTCTCGGTCGTCACCACCTTCAAGGAAGAGCTGAAGAAGGCCGGCGTGATCTTCATGTCGATCTCGGAGGCCATCCGCGAGCATCCCGATCTTATCAAGCAGTATCTCGGCACCGTCGTGCCGACCACCGACAACTATTATGCAACGCTGAACGCCGCCGTGTTCACGGATGGGTCCTTCGTGTTCATTCCGAAGGGCGTGCGCTGCCCGATGGAGCTGTCCACCTATTTCCGCATCAACGAAAAAGGCACCGGTCAGTTCGAGCGCACGTTGATCATCGCCGAGGAAGGCGCCTACGTGTCCTACCTCGAGGGCTGCACCGCACCGCAGCGCGACGAAAACCAGCTCCATGCGGCTGTCGTCGAGCTGGTGGCGCTGGACGATGCGCAGATCAAGTACTCAACTGTGCAGAACTGGTATCCGGGCGACAAGGACGGCAAGGGCGGCATCTACAACTTCGTCACCAAGCGCGGCGATTGCCGTGGCGCGCGCTCCAAGATCTCCTGGACGCAGGTCGAGACCGGTTCCGCCATCACCTGGAAGTATCCGTCCTGCATCCTGCGCGGCGACGACTCCCGAGGCGAGTTCTACTCGATCGCCGTGTCCAACGGTCATCAGCAGATCGACAGCGGCACCAAGATGATCCATCTCGGCAAGAACACGTCGAGCCGCATCGTCTCCAAGGGCATTGCCGCCGGCGTCTCGCAGAACACGTATCGCGGCCAGGTCTCGGCCCATCGCAAGGCGACCAACGCCCGCAACTTCACCCAGTGCGATTCGCTTCTGATCGGCGACCGCTGCGGGGCGCACACCGTGCCCTATATCGAGGCGAAGAACTCCTCGGCGCAGTTCGAGCACGAGGCGACGACGTCGAAGATCTCCGAGGACCAGCTGTTCTATTGCCTGCAGCGCGGCATCCCGACCGAAGAGGCCATTGCCCTCATCGTCAACGGCTTCGTCAAGGAAGTCCTGCAGGAGCTGCCGATGGAGTTCGCCATCGAGGCGCAGAAGCTGATCTCGATTTCGCTGGAAGGTAGTGTGGGGTGATATGAAAGCGACACGGCCGGGAAACCCAGGGCAGTCGTTCACCGACCGCCGCTCTGCAGCCAAGGCCCCACCCCGCAAGCACCGTTACCTTGCGGATCGGATGGGACGGTTCTCGGAAATCGTTGACGTATTGCTGGGCCCGGATATTTGGCTCTTTTTGGCCAGCCTTATCTTTCGGTTGATTGTTCGGCTGTTGAAGGTCCTGGCGCCGTGAGCCTGCGTAAATTCTGACTGCAGCGCTGCAAAGCGCGCAACGCAACTTTGAAGATGGATTACAGACATGCTTGAAATCAGAAACCTCCACGCCCGCATCGCCGAAGATGGCACCGAGATCATCCGTGGTCTCAACCTGACGGTGAAGGCCGGCGAAGTCGCTGCCATCATGGGGCCGAACGGCTCCGGCAAGTCGACGCTTTCCTATATCCTCTCCGGTCGCAGCGACTATGAAGTCACCGAGGGCGAGATCCTTTACAACGGCGAGAGCATTCTGGAGCTCGACGCTGCCGAACGCGCGTCGAAGGGCATTTTCCTCGCCTTCCAGTATCCGGTCGAAATTCCGGGCGTGGCCACCATGCAGTTCCTCAAGGTGGCGATGAACGAACAGCGCAAGGCGCGCGGCGAAGAAGAGCTGAAGACGCCTGACTTCATGCGTCTCGTCAAGGAATCGGCGGCCAAGCTGCAGATCGATACCGCGATGCTGAAGCGTCCGCTGAATGTCGGTTTTTCCGGCGGCGAGAAGAAGCGCGCCGAGATCCTGCAGATGGCGCTGCTGCAGCCAAAACTCTGCATCCTCGACGAGACGGATTCGGGCCTCGACATCGACGCGCTGAAGATCGTTGCCGACGGCGTCAACGCCCTGCGTTCGCCGGATCGCGCCACTATCGTCATTACCCATTACCAGCGCCTGCTGGATTACATCGTGCCGGATACGGTCCATGTTCTCTACAAGGGCCAGATCATCAAGACCGGCGACAAGACGCTGGCGCACGATCTCGAGGCCAATGGCTACGCCGATATCATCGGCGCTGCAGCCTGAGCGGGCGGAAAGGACGATGTCCATGAACATGCAGACAACGACCCGCCTGACGGCGGCCGAGACCGCGCTCATCGAGGCGTACAACACGCATATCGGTGAGCTGCCGGGCAACGGCGACGTTTTTGCCCTGCGCGACCGGCTGCTGGACGAGTTGAAGACCTCAGGCCTGCCGACGCGTCGCGTCGAGGCGTGGCACTACACAGACCTCAAGAACCTGTTGCGCTCCGTGCCGGATAGCGTCGCAAATGGCAGCGCTACGAAGCTGGCGCCGCTGGTCGAGGGTTCGCTGGTGGCGACCGTTTCGCAAGGTCTCAGCACGACGACGTCGATGCCAGAAGGCGTCGAGGTTCGCCCCTATGCCGAAAGCCTGATCGACGGCAGCGCGACGCAGACGCTCGATGCGCTCGACCGCGACGATGCGATTGGCCGGATCAACGGCAGCTTTGTGCGCGACGGCTATAGCATCGACATCGCTCCGGGTGTGGCGCTGGAAGCCCCGCTCGAAGTGCAGTTCGTTCACTCCGGCGGTCAGCTTCATAGCCGGTTGCCCGTGAATTTCGGTGCCGGCTCCAAGGTCACGCTGATCGAACGTCACCGTGCGGTGATGGGCGACGCGGCGCTGGTCTCCACTGTGAGCGAAGTCAGCATCGGCGAGGGTGCCGAGGTGACCTGGGTGATCCTGCAGGAGCAGGGCACTGAGGACACCCATCTCGGCCAGATCCGCATCGATCTCGGCAAGGACGCCAAGCTCACGCTGTTCGTCGTCAACGCCGGTGGCAAGCTGGTGCGCCAGGAACTGCACATTGCCGTCACAGGCGAGGGTGCCGACCTGCAGCTGCGCGGTGTCAACCTCCTCGGCGGCGAGACACATACGGACGTGACCATGACGCTCGGCCATAACGTGCCGAATACGACGTCGAAGGAAATCATTCGCAATGTTGTGTTCGACAGGGCGAAGGGTGTTTTCCAGGGCATGATCCGGGTGGCGCTGGATGCCCAGAAGACCGATGCCAAGATGTCCTGCAATACGCTGCTGCTGTCTGACGACGGCGACTTTTCGGCAAAGCCGGAGCTGGAGATCTTTGCCGACGACGTGCAGTGCGGACACGGCGCCACCGTCATCGATATCAACGACACCCATCTCTACTATCTGATGGCACGCGGCATCCCGGCCAACCGGGCGCGGGCGATGCTGGTCAGCGCCTTCGTCATCGAGATTGTCGAGGAACTGGAAAACGAAGCTCTGGTCGGGGCGCTGGAAAGCATCGTCTCTACCTGGCTCGAAAAGCACGCCTGATTGGATCCGACCGATGGACAAGATCACCACTGCCAGTGCCTATGATGTTGAGGCCATCAGACGGGATTTTCCGATCCTGTCGACGAAGGTCTATGGAAAGCCGCTTGTCTATCTCGACAACGGTGCCTCGGCGCAGAAGCCGCAGTTGGTGATCGACGCTGTCTCGCACGCCTATTCGAATGAATATGCCAATGTCCATCGCGGCCTGCATTATCTGTCGAATGCCGCAACTGACGCCTACGAGGCATCCCGCGAAAAAGTGCGCCGCTTTTTGAACGCGCCCGGCGTCGACGACATCGTGTTCACGAAGGGCTCGACCGAGGCGATTAACACCGTCGCCTATGGATGGGGCATGCCCAACATCGGCGAGGGCGACGAGATCGTTCTGACGATCCTGGAGCACCACTCCAACATCGTGCCCTGGCATTTCATTCGGGAGCGGCAGGGCGCCAAGCTGGTCTGGGTCCCGGTCGACGACGACGGCGCCTTTCACATCGAGGATTTCGAGAAGAGCCTGACGGATCGCACCAAGCTGGTCGCCGTCACGCACATGTCGAATGCGCTCGGGACGGTGCTGCCCGTCAAGGAGATCTGCCGGATTGCCCATGCGCGCGGCATCCCTGTGCTGGTCGATGGCAGCCAGGGTGCGGTGCATCTTCCGGTCGACGTCCAGGATATCGACTGCGACTGGTACGTCGTCACCGGCCACAAGCTCTACGGTCCCTCGGGCATCGGGGTTCTCTACGGCAAGCAGTCGCGCCTGCGCGAGATGCGGCCGTTCCAGGGCGGCGGCGAGATGATCGTCGACGTCAGCGAGGAGGCGGTGACCTACAACGATCCGCCGCATCGTTTCGAAGCCGGCACACCGCCGATCGTCCAGGCGATCGGTCTCGGCTTCGCGCTCGACTATATGGAAGGCATCGGACGCGAGGCGATTGCCCGCCACGAAGCCGATCTGACGGCCTATGCAACCGAACGGCTGAGCGGTATCAATTCGCTCCGCATGTTTGGCAACGCGCCGGGCAAGGGGGCCATCTTCTCGTTCGAGCTCGCCGGCATCCATGCCCACGACGTGTCGATGGTCATCGACAGGCAGGGCGTTGCGGTGCGGGCAGGCACCCATTGCGCCCAGCCGCTCTTGAAACGGTTTGGCGTCACCTCCACATGCCGGGCATCGTTTGCCATGTACAATACGCGCGCCGAAGTCGACGCCCTGGTCGATGCCCTCGACCATGCGCGAAAATTCTTTGCCTAAGGAGTGCTCGATATGAGCCTGGACGACAGCGAACAGAAGACCGACGTGCGCGATGGCATCGTCCATTCCAGCATTCCCGCCGACGAACTGGCGCGCCTCAGCGACGATGTGATTGCCGCGCTGAAGACGGTCTACGATCCGGAAATCCCGGCTGACATCTTCGAACTCGGGCTGATCTACAAGATCGACATCGAGGACGACCGGATGGTCAAGATCATGATGACGCTGACAGCTCCCGGCTGCCCGGTTGCCGGCGAGATGCCGGGCTGGGTCGAGAACGCCGTCGGCGCCGTCGAAGGCATTTCCGGCGTCGAAGTCGGCATGACCTTCGACCCGCCATGGACCCCGGACCGCATGTCGGAAGAGGCCCAGGTGTCGGTCGGCTGGTACTGATCTTGTCCTGAGATGCCCAGTCGGCTAATTTTGACTTGGAGGTCGAATATGTCTCATCACAAGGTCGTCGCGATCGATGTATCGTCCGAGATGGAAGACATTCTGCGGGCTGCCCTCGACTCCGGTGAATACAGCTCAGTTTCTGACGTGTTCAAAGCTGCGTTAAGTGATTGGCATTCACGTCGCAGCGGGCACGAACTGATCGACCGGGAGATTGGCGAACTGTGGGACGCAGGGATTGCCGGCGGCCCTGCGGGAGACGGCGAACAGGCATTTTCCCGAACCCGAGCCGAATTGGTAGCGCGCCTTGCCACGAGCCGTTCGTGAGTTTCCGCGTCAGACCGCTGGCGGAGTCGGACATAGTGGAAATCACCTCATACATTGCGGCGCGAAATCCGGCGGCAGCACTCGAGTGGCACGACGGGATTTATCGCATCTTCCGGCAATTGGGCGCCATGCCGGGTTAGGCGTGGCGAGAGATGATCTCAAGGCCTGAGACTGTTTCCAGTTGATCGGTACCTTATCCTCTACCGTCAAGATTTAGGGGGTGTCGAAATCGTGCGAGTGGTGCACGGCGCTCGTGACGTTCCGAAGCTGGTTTAGCTATTGATCCATGCCTGGCGTGGTATTACATCTCTAGCGACGAAGCACCGGGCCTTGAACCCGGCTGCCACAGGAGAATGAACCGATGGGCTTTGCCGTAATGACCATGACTGACGCCGCCGCCGCGCGCGTCAAGGCGATTGTCGAGAACTCGGGTCCGGATGCCAAGGGTGTGCGCATCGGCATCAAGAAGGGCGGCTGCGCGGGCATGGAATACACCATCGACATGGTGACGGAGGCCATCGCCAAGGACGACCTGATCGAACGGGACGGCGCCAAGGTCTGGATCGAGCCATCGGCTGTTCTCTACCTGCTCGGAACCGAGATGGGGTTCGAGACGACGACGCTGCGATCCGGTTTCACCTTCACCAATCCGAACCAGACATCGGCCTGCGGCTGCGGCGAATCCGTCGAATTGAAGCCCGCCGATCTCGCAGCCCTTGCAGCCCAGCGCGAGGCCTCGGTTGCCACCCTCTAATCACGTTCCTGCAGTTGTTAGACAAAGGCCGCCATTCCGGGCGGCCTTTGTTTTTTCCATCCTGGTCGTAGCACTTTCCGCGCCGGGAGCAGTCGCATGTGGCTGATCCTGTTTTTAAAGGGCGCGCTGTTGGGGATCATCATCACCGCGCCGCCCGGGCCGATCGGGACGTTGTGCATCAACCGTACGCTTGAGCGCGGCTTCTGGTCCGGCGCAGCCCTCGGCCTCGGAACGGCGCTCGGTGACGCCAGCTACGCGCTGGTCGCCGTGGGAGGCCTGGCGATCTTTGCCGATGTTCTTGCCAGGATCGCGATCCCGCTCGCGTTCGGCGGCGGTCTGCTGTTGATCTGGCTCGGCTATCGCAGCCTTTTTGCCGAGCCGGTGGCCGCTGCCGACATCGGTGCTGCCGACCTGTTCCGCACAACGCTCTCCACCTTCTTCCTGACCATCTCCAATCCGGCGACGATCATCTCGTTTGGCGCGCTCTTTGCGGCCTTCGGGCTCGCGCACGAGAGCAGCACGGCGAGCGCCGCGCTGATTGTCGGCGGCGCGTTCACCGGCTCGGTGGCGTGGTGGCTGTTCTTGAGTGGTGCGGTGTGGTTAGCGCGGGAGCGCCTGTCCGATCAATTCGCCGCCAAGGTCGGGCGCATCTCGGCCTATCTGCTGATCGGGTTCGGCGCGCTGGCGCTGGTTTTCGCAAGCTATGGCTTGCTCTCCTGATAGAAATGGCCCCGGTTTCATCCGGGGCCACCGTCTTTGCATTACTCCGCCGCCTCGGCGTAGTCTTCGACCGGCGGGCAGGTGCAGATCAGGTTGCGGTCGCCGTAGACATTGTCGACGCGGTTGACCGGCGACCAGTATTTGTCGACCCGGAAGGCGCCGGGCGGGTAGCAGGCCTGGTCGCGGGAATAGGGACGATCCCATTCGCCGACGAGGTCCTCGACCGTATGCGGCGCGTTCTTCAGCGGATTGTTCGTCCTGTCCATCAAGCCGTCCTCGATGGCCTTTGCCTCTTCGCGGATGGCGAGCATGGCTGCGCAGAAGCGATCGAGTTCGGCCTTGGTTTCCGACTCGGTCGGCTCGATCATCAGGGTGCCGGCCACCGGCCAGCTCATCGTCGGCGCATGGAAGCCGCAATCGATCAGACGCTT
This sequence comes from Rhizobium sp. HT1-10, assembly GCF_049472505.1. Taxonomy (NCBI): domain Bacteria; kingdom Pseudomonadati; phylum Pseudomonadota; class Alphaproteobacteria; order Hyphomicrobiales; family Rhizobiaceae; genus Rhizobium; species Rhizobium sp. HT1-10. The sequence continues at coordinate 269,067 of NZ_JBCEBQ010000005.1, forward strand.
GGCGACGTCGTCGACCGTCACGCCGGCGCTGTCGACCAGCGGCCTGGTGTCGATGATGCATTCATGGGCAACACGGCCGGCCTTCGAGGTGTAGAGGACCGGATAGGCGTCCTTCAGCCGGGCGGCGATGTAGTTGGCGTTGAGGATCGCCACCTTGGTTGCCTGCGTCAGGCCTTCGCCACCCATCATCAGGCAGTAGCTCCAGGAGATCGGCAGGATCGAGGCCGAGCCGAAGGCCGCAGCGGAGACGGCGCCGGGGCGTCCGTCGGTCTGCGGGTGGCCCGGCAGATAGGCGGCCAGATGGGACTTGACGCCGATCGGGCCCATGCCGGGGCCGCCGCCGCCATGCGGAATGCAGAAGGTCTTGTGCAGGTTGAGATGGCTGACGTCGGAGCCGATGTCACCGGGGCGGGACAGGCCGACCATGGCATTCATGTTGGCACCATCGAGATAGACCTGGCCACCATGCTGGTGGACCAGGGCGCAGATCTCCTTCACCGTCTCCTCGAAAACGCCGTGTGTCGAGGGGTAGGTGATCATGCAGCAGGAGAGATTGGCGGCATGCTGCTCGGCCTTGGCGCTGAAATCGGCCATGTCGATGTCGCCGTCGTCGCTGACCTTGACGATGACAACCTTCATGCCGGCCATCTGCGCCGAGGCAGGGTTGGTGCCATGCGCCGAGGTCGGGATAAGGCAGACGTCGCGGTGGTCGTTGCCATTGGCGCGGTGGTAGTTGCGGATGGTGAGCAAGCCGGCATATTCGCCCTGCGCGCCGGAATTCGGCTGCATCGAGAAGGCCTCATAGCCTGTCACGGCGCAGAGCTTTTCCGTCAGGTCGTCGAGCATGGCGCGATAGCCGAGTGCCTGGTCGTCGGGTACGAAGGGGTGGATATCGGCAAATTCCGGCCAGCTGATCGGCAGCATTTCCGCCGTCGCGTTCAGCTTCATCGTGCAGGAACCGAGCGGGATCATCGACCGGTCGAGCGCGAGGTCACGATCCGACAGCCGCCTGATATAGCGGGTCATCTCGCTTTCCGCACGGTTCATGTGGAAGATCGGATGCGTCAGGTAGGGGCTGGTACGCAGCAGCCCCTTCGGCAGGCGATATTCCGGCTCGAAATCGGCCAGCTCGAAATTGCCACCGAAGGCGCGCCAGACGGCTTCCAGCGTCGCCGGGCGGGTCCGTTCGTCGAGGCTCATGCCGATCCTGTTTTCGCCGACCTTGCGCAGGTTGACGCCTTCGGCGACGGCTGCGCGCAGGATCAGCGCCTGCATGTGGCCGACATCGACAGTGATCGTGTCGAAGAAGGTCTCGGGCTCGATGGTGTAGCCGAGCTTTTCCAGGCCCTTGGCCATCAGCACGGCCTTCTGGTGCACCTGCTGGGCAATGGCCTTGATGCCCTGCGGTCCGTGGAAGACGGCGTACATGGAGGCCATGACGGCGAGCAGCACCTGCGCAGTGCAGATGTTCGACGTCGCCTTTTCGCGGCGGATATGCTGCTCGCGCGTCTGCAGCGACAGGCGGTAGGCGCGGTTGCCGCGCGCATCGAGCGAGACGCCGACGAGGCGGCCGGGCATGGAGCGCTTGTAGACGTCCTTGACGGCCATGTAGGCCGCGTGCGGGCCGCCGTAGCCGACGGGCACGCCGAAGCGCTGCGACGAGCCGATGGCGATGTCGGCGCCCATTTCACCGGGGGATTTCAGCAGCGTCAGTGCCAGGATGTCGGCGGCGACGACGGCGATGGCGCCGGTCTGGTGCAGCCTGGAGATCAGTCCGGTGAAGTCATGGATATGGCCGTGTGTGCCCGGATACTGGAACACGGCGCCGAAGACGTCGACCGGATCGAGATCGGTGAAGGGGTCGCCGATGACGACCTGCCAGCCGAGCGGCTCGGCGCGCGTCTCGATCAGCGCGATGGTCTGCGGATGGCAGGCGGCATCGACGAAGAAGGCCTTGGCCTTCGACTTCGATACGCGTTCCGCCATCGCCATGGCTTCGGCGGCGGCGGTCGCTTCGTCGAGAAGCGAGGCGTTGGCGACGTCGAGGCCGGTGAGATCTGTAATCATCGTCTGGTAGTTCAACAGCGCCTCGAGGCGGCCCTGGCTGATTTCCGGCTGATACGGCGTGTAGGCCGTGTACCAGGCGGGGTTTTCCAGGATAGTGCGCTGGATCACCGGCGGGGTGATCGTGCCGTAATAGCCCTGGCCGATCAGCGAGACGAGGAGCTTGTTCTTGTTGGCGGTCTCGCGCAGCTTGTCGAGCGCCTCGCGCTCGGTCATGGCCGGACCCCAGGCCAGCGGCGCCGTCTGGCGGATGGCCGGCGGCACGGTGGCATCGATCAGCGCGTCAAGGCTATTGTAGCCGATCACCTTCAGCATCGCCTTCATCTCTTCGGGCGAAGGGCCGATGTGGCGGCGGTTGGCAAAATCGTAGGGCTGGTAGTCGGTGAAGGTAAACTCGGTCGGCGTATTCATCAGGCGATGAGCTCCTTGTAAGCCGCTTCGTCGAGCAGGGTGTCGACGTCGGCGGCGTTGGCGAGCTTCAGCTTGAAGAACCAGCCTTTGCCCATCGGGTCGGAGTTGACCAGCGACGGGTCGGCAACGATGGCCTCGTTGACTTCGGTGATCTCGCCGTCGAGTGGAGAGTAGACATCGGAGGCGGCCTTGACGCTCTCCACTGTGGCGGCGTTGCCGGCCTTGGTCAGGGCGCTGCCGATCTCGGGCAATTCGACGAAGACGAGGTCGCCGAGCTGTTCAACGGCATAGGTGGTGATACCGACTGTGGCGACGCCGTCTTCGATGCTCAGCCATTCGTGTTCTTCAGTGAATTTCAACATGGGGATATCCTCTCTGGAAGATGGCGCTCAGCGCTTGTAGGTGGGGGTGACGAAAGGCAGGGCGGTGACATTGAGGGGCAGGAACTTGCCGCGCACCTCGGCGAAAATCTGCGTGCCGGGGGTGGCGCTGGTCGAGGGCACATAGCCCATCGCCACCGGGCCATCGGCGCTCGGCCCGAAGCCGCCGGAGGTGACCTCGCCGATCTCGGTCTTGCCTTCGGCATCGGCGTAGAGCTTGGCGTGGCCACGCACGGGCGCCTTGCCCTCGGGCTTCAATCCGACGCGGCGGCGCGGGGCGCCATGGTCCAGTTCGGCTAGAATACGGGCCGCGCCGGGAAAGCCGCCAGCACGGGCACCGCCGTTGCGACGGACCTTCTGGATGGCCCATTCAAGGCCTGCCTCGACCGGAGACGTGGTTGTGTCGATATCGTTGCCGTAGAGGCAGAGACCCGCCTCGAGCCGCAGTGAGTCGCGGGCGCCGAGCCCAATCGGCTGGACGTCGGGATGATCCAGCAACCACTTGACGACTGTCTCTGCCTTGTCGGCGGGAATGGAGATCTCGTAGCCGTCCTCGCCGCTGTAGCCGGAGCGCGACACCAGGCATGCGACATCATGCAGGCTGACATCGCGGACATCCATGAACTTCATTTGGGCGAGGCCGGGCCAGAGCTCGGACAGGGCTGCTTCCGCGCGCGGGCCCTGCAGAGCGACGAGCGCCCTGTCCAGCATCGTGATCTCGCAACGATCGCCGATATGCTTCTGCAGATGGGCGAGATCGGCGTCCTTGCAGCCGGCATTGACGATGACGAAAAGATGGTCGCCGCGATTGGCGATCATCAGGTCGTCGAGAATTCCACCATTGTCGTCAGTGAAGAAGCCATAACGTTGACGGCCCTGCTTCAGGCCGAGGATATCGACCGGCACCAGGGTCTCCAGCGCCAGCGCTGCATCCTCGTAGGTGCCGGAGCGGGCGCGGATGATGATCTGGCCCATGTGCGACACGTCGAACAGACCGGCGGCGGAGCGGGTCTGGAGATGCTCCTTCAGGACGCCGGCAGGATATTGCACCGGCATGTCGTAGCCGGCAAACGGCACCATACGGGCGCCAAGCGCCAGGTGCAGCGCGTGCAGCGCGGTTTTCTTGAGGGCAACTGTCTCGGTCAAACGACGCCTCCGGCGTTTGCACTTCCTTGGAAATGCGGGCTCATGAATACCGGCGCGGCTGCGCCTTGGTGATGAGCCCCCTCTGTCCCTTTGCCTGAGATTGTTATCCCTTCGGCGAGCACTGTCTAAGCAGTGCTTCTCTCCAGAGTTTCGTCTGCCCCCGACTGGTCCTTGGGCCTGAGAGTTTCCGGGGCGGTTGCTCCTTCGGCACCGGCATCGCCGGATTCTCCCAATCGGGTTGACTTGCCATTATCGGGCGGCCGCCTTGCTTGGCAAGGGGAAATGTCGCGATCCGGCAGTTTTTTGTCGCGGCGGCCCGGGAGCAGAACATAACAGCGGGACGGCCTTGCAAGCCGAGGCAATTCGGCTAATCGTTGGGCAGCAATGCCAAATAATGTCGCGTCAGTGGGAGCAGCCAATGCAGTTCAGTTTCACCGAGGGCCGTGCCCTGCTGTTATCAGTGCTCCTCCTGATGTCGGTTGCCAGCGCTTCGGCCCAGCAGAGTGACGGCATGGGTGGCATGGCCGGAATGGCAATGGAGCCGGCTACGGAGGCCGGTGCTACGGCAGCGTTGAAGGCGGGCGATCTCGAGCTCAGCGGCGGCTATGTGAAGGCAATGCTGCCAGGACAGCCGGTCGGCGGAGGCTACGTTTCCATCCACAATGGCGGCGCAAGTGACAGGCTGGTTTCCGTCTCTTCGCCGGCGGCCGGCGTGGTGGAGCTGCATGAGATGACAATGAAAGACAATATCATGCGCATGCGCGAGTTGAAGACCGGTATTCCCATCCCGACCGGCGCCACGGTGCGGCTGGCGCCGAACGGGCTGCACATGATGTTCAAGAAGATTGAAGTCCCCTTCAAGCAGGGTGCCTCTGTCCCTGTAACCCTGACCTTTGAAAAGGCTGGGCCTGTAAAGCTGACATTGCCGGTGGTCTCAGCGAGCGGCAACTAGCAGACTAACAACCGCTTCAGTCGTTTTCGGCATAGGAATCGAGTGCGTTCTGCAAGGTGGAACGGGGCTGGCGGCTGCCTTCGTTCATCAGGTCCAGTCCGATCGTCGTTGCCTGGATGATCGGTGAAATGCTTTCGACATCACTTTCGTCGACATCGCCGCGCTCACGACGAAGCGCCTCTTTTCGCGCAGTGCGCTGGGCGATCGTCGTGGGGACGAGTGTCGGCTGCTTCGCAGCATCGGCGGCCCAGGCGACCATATAGGCAGAAACGTTGACGACCTCGACCATTCCAGATGTCCAGCTATTAAGACTTGCGAAGACGGTATTCTACCGCAGCAAGCTTCGCACGGGGCTAAATCAATCAATGACATTTTAACGATGTCCACATTTGTGCCGCGTTCCGAATTCTTATTGGCAGCCTGTCTTTCCTCCGATATCAGCGTTCCATGTTTCAAGTTCTGCTGGTCGCCTTCGGCGGCGCAATCGGTTCCGTCCTGAGATACTATGTCGGCGTCTGGAGCCTCCGGCTGGCAGGGCCCACCTTTCCGTGGGGAACGCTGACGGTGAACGTCGTCGGCTCTTTCGTGATCGGCCTGTTTGCGGAGATGATCGTGCGCAAGTTCGGCGGCTCGGTCGAGTTGCGCCTGTTGCTGATGACCGGCATTCTTGGAGGATTCACCACCTTCTCCTCCTTCTCCCTGGATACGCTGGCGCTGATTGAACGCGGCAGCATCGGCGTTGCCGCATTGTATGTCGTGGTCAGTGTCGGAGTGTCGCTGGTCATGGTCTTTGCCGGTCTTTCGGTTGCGCGGGCACTCACCTAGTCACAAAAATGGGCGTTCCAGCCGCAACAAACGCGCCTGGCGCACAATTCCGATTTCCACTTTGTCGAAAAATGCTCTAAAGCGACGGCAAAAGGCCGGCTTAGGCCGACCCCACCGTATGAAAGAAGAAGCATGGCCGGGATTGAGCATAGAATAGTCGAGCCGGAAGAGTCGGGCATGCGCCTCGACCGCTGGTTCAAGGTGCATTTTCCGGGTCTGGGCTTCGGGCAGCTGCAGAAGCTGCTGCGCTCGGGGCAGGTGCGTGTCGATGGCGGCCGCGTCAAGACGGACGCGCGCGTGCAATTCGGGCAGACCGTCCGCATCCCGCCGATGGACATCGACGAGAAGGTCATTAAGGGCGGCCCGATCAGCGGCGGCGATCTCAAGAACGACGACGATGCCGATCTTCTCGCCCGCATGCTGCTGCACGAGGACGAAAAGGTCTTCGTCCTGAACAAGCCAGCCGGCCTTGCCGTGCAGGGCGGCTCCGGCCTGCATCGGCACCTCGACAAGATGCTCGAAGCCTGGACCAGCAAGAAGGGCGAAAAGCCGCGCCTGGTACATCGCCTCGACCGCGATACATCAGGTGTCATCGTCGTCGCGCGCACCCGGGGTGCTGCCCAGAAGCTGGCCACTGCCTTTCGCGAGCGGGATACCAAGAAAACCTACTGGTCGCTGGTCAAGGGTGTGCCGCGCAAGCACGAGGACAAGATCTCCAGCTGGCTGGTCAAGGAAGCGACGCCTGACGGCGACCGCATGCGGGTTGCCAAGCACGGCGAAGACGGCGCGGATCATGCGATCAGCTATTATCGGGTGCTGGAGACGGCGGCCCAGACGATGGCCTGGCTGGAGATGGAGCCCTATACCGGCCGCACCCACCAGCTGCGCGTGCATGCGCTGAGCATGGGCCATCCGATCATCGGCGATCCGAAATATTTCATCGAAGACCACAACTGGGATTTCCCCGGCGGCGTCCAGAAGCGGCTGCATCTGCATGCCCGCCACATCGACATTCCCCACCCGAGCGGCGGGCGCCTGCGCGTCACCGCACCCCTGCCGCCGCACATGGTTCAGACCTGGAACCTGCTTGGCTTCGATCTCTCGCCTTACGAGACAGACGACGAATGAAACTGGTTCTCTTTGACTGCGACGGCACGCTTGTCGACAGCGCGCAGCTGATCCATGAGGTGATGGCGCGCACCTTCGTCGAGTTCAAGCATAAGCGGCCGAATATTGCTTTGACCAAATCGATCATCGGCCTGACGCTCGACATCGCAATCGCGCGGATGCTTGGCCGTCAGCATGTCGACGACGAAGCGCTTGCTATGATGGCCCACTACAAGGCGATCTACAGCGACGTGCGCGATGAGCCCGGGATGGAGACACCGTTGTTCGACGGGATACAGCGACTGATCGACACGCTGGTGACCCGCAAAGACGAACTGCTGATCGGCGCCGTAACGGGGAAATCCCGTCGCGGCCTCACGCAGATTCTCGACATGTACGGCTTCACGCCGCATTTCGTCGTGTCGCGCACCGCGGATGATTGCCCGTCCAAGCCGCATCCGGCCATGGTGACGGAATGCTGCGAGCAGACAGGCGTTTCCGCGCACGATACCATTGTTATCGGTGACGCCATTTACGATATGCAGATGGCGAAAGCCGCCGGCGCCACCGCAATCGGCGTATCCTGGGGCTATGCCAATATCGAGGATTTGTTGGCCAGCGGCGCGGACGCCATTGCCCACCATCCGAACGACCTGCTGAGCCACATTGTCTGAGGCTATCCGATGCGCGAAGATCTGACCGATTTTACCCAGCAACTCAGCGATCCGGATCCGGTGCGCCGCGCCCAGATCGCGATGAAGAAGCCGCTGCCGAAGCGGTTCTACGCGGAGGTTTCGGTGTCCGAAGGCGAGGGCGGGTTTGCCGTCAAGCTGGACGGACGACCGGTGAAAACGCCGGCGCGCAATGCCCTGGCGGTTCCGAATGCGACGCTTGCCGCCGGCATCGCGGAGGAATGGCGAGCCCAGGTCGAGGTCATCGACCCCATGACGATGCCGCTGACGCGGATGGTCAACACGGCCATCGACGGCATAGCCAGCGACCCGCAGGCCGTCTCCGACGACATCGTCCGCTATGCCGGCATCGATCTGCTCTGCTATCGCGCGGCAACGCCCACCGAACTCGTCCGGCGACAGGCGGAGCGCTGGGATCCTGTACTGGCCTGGGCGGCGGAAGCCCTCGGGGCGACGTTTCTGCTGGTTGAAGGGGTGATGCATCGCGAGCAGCCGAAGGAAGCAGTCGATGCGTTCCGGCAAAGGCTTTCGAACTATGCCACGCCGCTGCAATTGGCGGGCCTCCACACGATGACGACCTTGATGGGCTCCGCGATCCTCAGCCTAGCCTTTGCGGAAAGCCGGCTTTCAGCCGAGGATGCCTGGTCTCTGGCGCATCTGGACGAGGACTGGACCAGCCAGCAATGGGGCAGCGATGCAGAGGCAGAACATCGCCGTGCACTGCGCCTTGCCGAATTTATGACCGCAGCCGATGTTTTTCGCCACGCCTTGGCGGAATAGTGTTGATTTCCAGCCCGTTATAGCGAAAGTTGGTTGGCAACGGGCAGGGCGCAATGGTCGGCATTAAAATCAGTTCTTCGCATAACATCTTGATCCTACCAGCCTTAGCAGCGTGCATGCTGGTGTCCTCCTGCTTTCGCGTCCCATCGCTCACCCCGCCTCCTGGTCCGATTTACGATGTCAGGAGCGCCACGGTGATTTCCAGCACGGGCGCTTCTCCGACCTTGCTCGCCGAGGTCGGATCGAGGGTCAATGCCGCCATCGCTGCCACGCGCCACAACACGACCGACGGCGCCGTTACGCTGACGATTCGCATCACGCAGTCCGAGCGTTCGCAAGGCTACCAGAAGGACCGTAACGCGGCGAAGGTCGACATCGACGCCAGTTCGGTCGACACGGGATCGGTCGTCTCCGTCAACTCGTTCGAATCCACGACCTTTTCCGCCGATAGCGCCGCCGTCGAGGATCTGATGGCGGAGGATATCGCCGGCCGCATCCGCGCGGTCTATTCGCTGACGACGCCACGGCCCGATAACTGACGGAAGCGGTCGCGCGATTAACGGCGGATACACGAAGCGTTTGGACTTGAGGCTGCACACATGAAAGACATTCTGGAGGAACTTGCCGCTCGTCGCGAGGCTGCGCGGTTGGGTGGAGGGCAGGCACGCATCGATGCGCAGCACGCACGCGGAAAGCTGACGGCCCGCGAGCGGATCGACGTCTTGCTCGACGAAGGGTCATTCGAAGAATTCGGCATGTTCGTCCAGCATCGCTCCAGCGACTTCGGGATGCAGGACAATCGCATCGCTGGCGACGGCGTGGTGACCGGATGGGGTACCGTCAACGGCCGCACAGTGTTTGTCTTCGCCAAGGATTTCACCGTTTTCGGGGGGTCGCTGTCCGAGGCCCACGCGGAAAAAATCATCAAGCTTCAGGATATGGCGCTGAAAAACCGGGCGCCAATCATCGGTCTCTACGACGCCGGCGGCGCCCGCATCCAGGAAGGCGTAGCGGCACTTGGCGGCTACGCCGAAGTCTTCCAGCGCAATGTGCTGGCATCAGGCGTCATCCCGCAGATTTCGGTGATCATGGGACCCTGCGCCGGCGGTGACGTCTATTCGCCCGCCATGACCGACTTCATTTTCATGGTTCGTGATACGTCCTACATGTTCGTGACCGGTCCGGATGTCGTCAAGACGGTGACCAACGAAACTGTGACGGCCGAGCAGCTCGGCGGTGCCTCGATCCACACAACCCGGTCGTCTATCGCCGACGGCGCCTATGATAACGACATCGACACCCTGCTGCAGGTCCGCCGGCTGATCGACTTGCTGCCTCTCTCGAACACGGCGCAAATCCCTCAGATCGAATATCACCAGTCGGTGACCGACATGGACATGTCGCTGGATACCTTGATCCCCGACAACGCCAACAAGCCCTATGACATCAAGGAACTCATCCTCAAGGTTGCCGACGAGGGCGACTTTTTCGAAATCCAGGAGAGCTTTGCCAAGAACATCGTCTGCGGCTTCGGCCGGATCGAGGGCTCTACCGTCGGCTTCGTCGCCAATCAGCCGATGGTGCTGGCCGGCGTCCTCGACAGCGACGCCTCTCGCAAGGCTGCCCGTTTCGTGCGCTTCTGCGATTGCTTCAATATTCCGATCGTTACCTTCGTCGACGTGCCCGGCTTTCTGCCGGGGACGGCGCAGGAATATGGCGGCCTGATCAAGCATGGGGCCAAGCTGCTGTTCGCCTATGCAGAGGCGACGGTCCCGAAATTGACGGTGATCACCCGCAAGGCTTTCGGCGGCGCCTATGACGTGATGGCATCCAAGCATCTGCGCGGCGACATCAACTACGCCTGGCCAACGGCGCAGATCGCTGTCATGGGTGCCAAGGGCGCGGTGGAGATCATCTTCCGCAAGGACATTGCCGATCCCGAGAAGATCGCAGCCCACACCAAGATGTACGAGGACCGGTTCCTGTCGCCCTTCGTCGCGGCCGAGCGGGGCTATGTCGATGAGGTGATCATGCCCCATTCGACCCGGCGCCGCCTGGCGCGGGCTCTAAAGATGCTGCGCAACAAGGACCTGTCAAATCCCTGGAAGAAGCACGACAATATCCCGCTGTGACGACAAGTCGCGGATTCTACACGAAAAATTGATGGTGCGTCAGAAGCTTTGTGTTCTTGGAATCGAAGGTTGCGGCTAACCGTTGGACGGGAGCTTTAAACTGGAGATTTTTATGGCACTTTTCGACCGCCTGAACCAATACCAACCCTACGCCCTTGCCGTCCTGCGCATCATGACCGCGCTGCAGTTCATCGAGCACGGCACGCAGAAGCTTTTCGCCTTTCCGGACGGCGAGCATGCCGGTGCCCTGACGGCCCTGTCGCTGACGCAGGGTATCCTGGAAGCCTTTGGCGGCTTGCTGTTCCTGTTCGGTCTGTTCACGCGTCCGGTTGCGTTCATTCTGTGCGGCAACATGGCTGTCGCCTATTTCATGGCGCACGCACCGAAGAGCTTCTTCCCGGTCAACAACGATGGCGATGCCGCGATCCTGTTCTGCTTCGTCTTCCTGTTCTTCGTCTTTTCCGGCCCGGGCTTCCTCGCGCTCGATAACCGCAAGAAGTGAGTTGAAAACTGCGGAGCAATAGCGCTCCGCAGTCCTTCCTCAGGCCGTGAGCTTCAGGCCGGCTATACCGGCCACGATGAGAGCGATGCAGCCGAGCCGAGCCGCCGTCGCGGGCTCGCCGAGCAGCCAGATCCCCAGCAGTACAGTCCCGATCGTGCCGATGCCCGTCCAGACCGCATAGGCCGTGCCGAGCGGCAGGGTTTTGACCGCGAGCCCGAGCAGGCAGACGCTCGCCACCATCGAGACTGCGGTCAGGAACGTTGGAAGGGGGCGTGTCAGTCCGTCGGTGTATTTCAGGCCGATGGCCCAGCCGATTTCAAGAATGCCGGCAAGAACGAGCAGTATCCAGGCCATTTGTCTCTCCTTTGACAAAAGCGAGGTCGTCCCCGCCGGGGTCGCGGGGCGATTCCAGCCGCGCCGCGGTCGTCCGCGAGACGACTGATATGCGTCCCGCAGCGATGGATTTCAAGCCTGCAGACGACCGTTAGGCGAGCCGCGCCGCATGCCATTTCAAATGGTCGTCCATGAAAGTCGAGATGAAATAGTAGGAGTGGTCGTAACGGTCCTGCATGCGCAGCGTGAGTGCCATGCCTGACGTTTCGACCGCCTTTTCGAACAGCCACGGACGCAAGCCGGTTTCGAGATAGCCGTCGGCCTTGCCCTGGTCGATCAGGATCTCGGGAAAACGGGCGCCGTCCTCAACCAGGGCGCAGGCGTCGTACTGGCGCCAGGTGGCCTGGTCCTCGCCTAGATATTTGCGATAGGCGTCGACCGACCAGTCAGCCGTCATCGGCGCGACGATCGGGGCAAAAGCGCTGCAACTACGGAAACGCTCCGGGTTCTTCAGGGCGATCGTCAAGGCACCATGGCCGCCCATCGAGTGACCGAAGATGCCCTGGCGAGAGAGATCGACGCGGAAATGCTGGGCGACCAGCGCCGGCAGTTCCTCAGTTATATAAGTGTACATCTGAAAGTTTTCGGCCCATGGCGCCTCGGTCGCATCGAGGTAGAACCCCGCGCCCTTGCCCATTTGCCAGTTGGTGATCTCGTCAGGCACGTCGTTGCCGCGCGGGCTGGTATCCGGGCAGACGACGATCAGTCCGAGTTCGGCCGCCATGCGGCGATATTCACCTTTTTCCATGACGTTCGCATGGGTGCAGGTGAGGCCGGACAGAAACCAGACGACCGGGCAGGGCCGCTCGATGGCCTGCGGCGGCACGAAGACGGCGAATGTCATCTCGCACTGGCACGCTTGCGAATCGTGCGAGTAGACGCCCTGCATGCCGCCGAACACGGTAACCTGCGAATGAACCTTCATATGGGATCTCCAATCGGGGGAACGTGGGCCTTGGCCCGCCGGCACAGCCGGTCGAATGTTTCAAGAAAGCTGGAGCGGTCGCGAGGCGAGAAGGCGGCATTGTAGCCCTTGCTCTCGCCGGTCTCGCGCAGATGGGCACCGAGATCTCGCATCGCCGTTGCCATGCCGATATTGCCCGTGTCGAAGACCCGCCCCGTCGGACCGGTAACCAATGCGCCAGTCGCCACGCAACGGCCGGCCAGCGGCACATCCGCGGTCACGACGACATCGCCCGGGCCGCAATGCTCGGCGATCCAGTCGTCGGCGGCGTCGAAACCGTTGGAGACGATCACGTTCTTGATCATCGGATCACGGGACGGTCGCAGGCCGGAATTGGCGACGAAGGTCACCTCGAGATTGTGCCGCTCGGCGACCTTGAGGACCTCCGGCTTGACCGGGCAGGCGTCGGCATCGACGTAAATCATCTTGCAGTCCGATATTCAAAAGCGAGGATGGCCGGCAGGGCCATCCTCGAACACCTCAGTACAGGACGACGCCGCGGATGCTCTCGCCCTTGTGCATCATGTCGAAGCCCTTGTTGATGTCTTCGAGCGGCATCGTATGGGTGATCATCGGATCGATCTGGATCTTGCCGTCCATGTACCAGTCGACGATTTTCGGCACGTCGGTGCGGCCGCGCGCGCCGCCGAAGGCCGTGCCCATCCAGGAGCGGCCGGTGACCAGCTGGAAGGGGCGGGTGGAGATTTCCTGGCCGGCGCCGGCAACGCCGATGACGACGGACTTGCCCCAGCCACGATGCGACGACTCAAGCGCCTGGCGCATCACCCTGGTGTTGCCGGTGCAGTCGAAGGTGTAATCGGCGCCGCCGATCGTGTCGCCGTTGCGCTTGGTCAGGTTGACGAGGTAGGGCACGATATCGTCGCCGACGTCCTTCGGATTGACGAAGTGCGTCATGCCGAATTTCTCGCCCCAGGCCTTGCGGTCGTTGTTAAGATCGACGCCGATGATCATGTCGGCACCGGCGAGCCGGAGGCCCTGCAGCACGTTCAGGCCGATGCCGCCGAGGCCGAAGACGATGGCGGTGGAGCCGATCTCAACCTTGGCGGTATTGATCACGGCACCGATGCCTGTGGTCACGCCGCAGCCGATGTAGCAGATCTTGTCGAAAGGCGCGTCGGGATTGACCTTGGCGACGGCGATCTCGGGCAGGACGGTGAAATTCGCGAAGGTCGAGCAGCCCATGTAGTGATGGATCTTGTCCTTGCCGATCGAAAAGCGCGAGGTGCCATCCGGCATCAGGCCCTGGCCCTGGGTCGAGCGGATCGCGGTGCACAGGTTGGTCTTGCGCGACAGGCAAGAATAGCATTCGCGGCATTCCGGCGTGTAGAGCGGAATGACGTGGTCGCCCTTCTTGACCGAGGTAACGCCGGGGCCGACGTCGACAACGATGCCGGCGCCCTCATGGCCGAGAATGGCGGGAAACAGGCCTTCCGGGTCGGCGCCAGACAGGGTGAAATCATCGGTGTGGCAGATGCCGGTCGCCTTGACTTCGATCAGCACTTCGCCGGCGCGGGGGCCTTCGAGCTGGACGGTCATGATTTCGAGCGGTTTTCCTGCCTGAACGGCAACGGCGGCGCGTACGTCCATCGTCTGTCTCCTGGTGATTTGCACTGGATTGTCGAGTGGGGCGACATTGCACGGCGCCCGCCTGAGGCTCAAGCGAAAAATGGGCTGCGGGCGGCAGCACGGAGCCGCCATCTGCGCCGGGCAATGTCTCAGAAGAGAGCTTGGCCGGCATAGATGACCGCATAGGCATGCATGCCGACGGCGGCATAAAGCCCGAAGGCGACAAGCATCCGCTCACGCGTCGACATCTTTTCCAATTCGTCCCTCGGCTTGATCGATCCGAAGCCGATCAGGCTGAGCAGCGTAAAGACGGCGAGGGCTGCGAGGAGTGCATTGGCGGTGAGACCGATCGACCAGCCTACGGTGAGAATGGCGATGGTGACGACGAAACTGCCGCCGATCAGGCTCGAACGTTGGGTGAAAATCTGTCGGAGGACCTGTCCGCCGTCGAAACGGTACATCGGCAGCAGGTTGAGCAGGTTGAAGGCGCCGAGAATGAGGAGGAAGACCAGAAACGGGCCGCGCCCCTCAGCCGGCAGCCAGCCCACCTGCGAAGCGTCGATGGCTGCAATCAGCAAGGGCACCAGGAAGGCCGACATGCCGGGGCCCATCAAGGCGCAGGTCGCCACCTCGAACAGGCTGTTATAGGGACGGCCGCCAATGGCAACGCCGCCCAACAGCGGGATGAAGATCATCCGCACCTTCCCATGGCCGAAGGTGCGGTAGGCAGCCAGATGGCCCAGCTCGTGCAGGACGATGACAAGGGTCAGGAAGATCGAGATCATCAGTCCCGCCTGGTTTAATCCGAAAAACGGCCACAGCAGCACCGTCGAGAGGACGGCGAGCATGATCTGCATGAGCGGGTGCTCGAAGACGCCGTTGGGCGTGGAGTGGCCCGTGTTGAGCCAGCCTTCGAAGGCGCGCATTTCGCGGCGTAGCACAAAGTAGCGGAAGATCAGGAAGGCAAACCCGCGATAGGTGTCGGTCTGCTCGACGGTCAGCGCGGCGCCATCGGCGGTGGCGACGATTTCACGACGCTCCCTGAAATGCCTCCAGAAACGGATGTCGAGCGCGCTGTCATCCACCACCGTCGCGACATAGCCGTAAGCGACGCCTCCATCCGGCTGCGTCAGAGGCTGGACGACAAGCAGGCGACGGATCGGCCGGCCCTTGCGGTCGAGATTGCGGTAGATCTGCTCGATCACACCCGGTCTCTCCGGCAACTGGCGGCTGGAAAGAATATTATGATGCCAATCGGCCTCGGCGCCCGTGGGATCGACGGCGCTCCACAGACGTTCGGCGGCGTGGCTGAACCGGCGGCTGACACGTAGAGTGCGCGTGCCGACGGGGGCCGCCATCAGCAACCACAGCAAACCCAGATTAATCGTCAGCAAAAGGATCGCGGAGTAGGGCGATGACACGAATGTTCCTCAAGGCGCCTATGCCCATTTCGCTCCCTTTATGGCCGCCGCCGCTTAAGAAAGGCGGTCCAATAGTCGCTAAAATCTTACCTGAATTGCAGGTCAGGCAAAGGTCATGATCACGGCGTCAACGGCGAGGCTGTCGCCCGGCATCGCCTCGATCGTGGCAACCTTGAGGTCCCGTTCGGCCCGCAGCACGTTCTCCATCTTCATGGCCTCGACGACCGCCAGCGTCTCGCCGGCCTTGACCAATTGGCCTTCGGCCACCGCAAGCGAAACAAGCAGGCCCGGCATCGGGCAAAGCAGGACCTGCGAGGTATCAGGCGGGAGCTTGACGGGCATCAGGCGGTCCAACTCCGCCTGGCGTGGCGTGAACAGGCGGGCAGTAACCGAGAGGCCCTGCCAGTCCAACCGCAGGCCGTTTGATTGCTGCCGTGTCTGGAAGGTGATCGAACGGCCGTCCACACTGCCTTGCCAGATCGCGTCACCAGGTCTCCAGCTGGTGACGACGGACGCTTTCGCACCGTCCATCTCAAGGACAACCTTATAGGGCCCCGCCTCGCTTTCCTCTGTGTAGCGCACGGGGTGATAGCTCGCATTCAGTTTCACGACCCTTTCGACTGCCGAAGCGTCGACGGCTGGTCGCAGGCGATCGGCGTAGCGCTGACGACGCATGTCGTCGATCCGGCCGCAGCTTCCGGCCACAGCGACGAGCACTGCCGTCTGCGTCGCGTCAGGCTGCACCGGGGCGAAGCCATCGGGATATTCTTCCGCGATGAAGCCTGTGGAGAGGCGACCCTCGCGCCAGCGGGGATGTTTCATCAGAGCCGAGAGAAAAGGAATGTTGTGCTCGATGCCGTCGATAACGAAGCCGTCCAGCGCCTCGCCCATCGCCTCGATCGCCTGGAGGCGCTCCGGCGCCCAGGTGCAGAGCTTTGCTACCATCGGGTCGTAGAACATCGAGACTTCGGCGCCTTCGAACACGCCGGTATCGTTGCGCAGCGCCGTGTCCGCAGTGCGGCTCTCCTCAGGCGGCCGGTAGCGGGTGAGACGGCCGATCGACGGCAGGAAATTGCGGTAGGGATCTTCCGCATAGACGCGGCTCTCGATCGCCCAGCCTGTCAACGTCACATCGCTCTGCGCGAAAGACAGCGGCCTGCCTGCGGCAACCCGGATCATCTGCTCGACAAGGTCGATACCGGTGATGAGTTCGGTAACCGGATGCTCCACCTGCAGACGGGTATTCATCTCGAGAAAGTAGAAATTGCGCTCGCTGTCGACGATGAATTCGACGGTCCCGGCACTTTGGTAATCGACAGCCTTGGCCAGGGCCACCGATTGCTCGCCCATGGCTTTTCGGGTGGCTGCGTCAAGAAAGGGCGAGGGTGCCTCCTCGACGACCTTCTGGTTGCGGCGCTGTATCGAGCATTCCCGTTCGCCGAGGTATAGCACGGTGCCAAAACCGTCGCCGAGCACCTGGATCTCGATGTGGCGCGGATCCACGATGTATTTCTCGATGAACAGCCGCTCGTCGCCGAAAGAATTCCTCGCCTCGGAACTGGCGCGCTCAAACCCGTCGCGGACCTCGGACTTGTTCCAGGCAATCCGCATGCCCTTGCCGCCGCCACCGGCCGACGCCTTGATCATCACGGGAAAGCCGATCTCGCCAGCAATAGTCTCTGCATGGTCGGCATCCTCGACGACGCCGAGATAGCCGGGAACCGTGGAGACCCCGGCCATTCGCGCAAACTTCTTCGATTCGATCTTGTCGCCCATCGCCTTGATCGCCTTGGGCTTCGGGCCAATGAAGACGATGCCCTCCGCCTCCAGCGCCTCGCAGAACGAGGCTCGCTCCGACAGGAAGCCGTAACCGGGGTGCACGGCCTCTGCGCCCGTCATGCGACAGGCCGCAAGGATCTTCTCGGCATCGAGATAGCTTTCGGTCGCCGGCGAGGGACCGATATGCACGGTCTCGTCGGCCATCTCGACATGCAGGGCGTTGCGATCGGCGTCCGAGTAGACGGCGACCGTGGCAATCCCCATATGACGCGCCGTCTTGATGACGCGACAGGCGATCTCGCCGCGATTGGCGATCAGAATTTTCTTGAACATCGACGCTCCGCCCAGACTTGCTGCCGATCGTTCTAGCCGTAAATCAATTGAGGGTTCAATGCAGCAAAGGGGCTGGCCACGCAAAAACGCAGCCAACCCGGAGCGCCGTCAAGCGGCCGCCTCGTTGTCGACGAACATTTCGTCGGGCACCCGCAGCCAGCGTCCACGCCCCGCACTCTTCTGCCTGTGCAGCCTTACCGCGTCACGCAATTCCGCCCATTGGGCATCGTTGGCGTAAGCGACAGTCGCCTGGTCGATCCGTTCGAGCGCGTCGATTTCGCTTTCCGACAGGATGATCCCGGACTTGCCCGTCGAACTCCGCAGCACATAGCGCATGAAATCGACATCGTGCCGGGTGACGCCCCGGCTGTCGAAAACGCGAAGATGGCGATAGGCGCCGATGCCGTCGGTGAGGGCATATCGGACCTGATCGATCGCAAAGGCGCTGAGACTCGCTGGCACATTCGACGATGTCTCGATCACATGCATCAGCACTTCGAAATCGGTCGGCGAATGGATGACGCCATCGCTCGACAGCACTTGGACCAGCCAGGCGACGTTGACATCGTTGAGGGATCCTTGGGGAAGGGTTCTGTTGACGGCGAAATCGGTCAGCGCTTCTATGAAGAAGGCATCCCACTCGTCGCATTTTTCGGGGCAGGAATGGTGAATTGCCAGCAGCAGAGCCGCGTCCTCGGACGTGCGGATGCCGTCTGAAAAACTCACTCTGCGCAGTGTCATTACATCTTCGGCCGACAGCCGACTCTTTCCGGCAAGAATCCACGCCGGAAAAGAGAGACGGAACTTGCTCATCTTTTATCTCCAGTTTCTTCATGAAACTGGAAAAATCCTTACCCTGCGGCGATTGAGAAAGCCTCAAGGAGGGCGGTTAACCGGCTATTCCGCCAATAGCGCGGTTTTTAACGATCGGGCCTGTACGCGCTCACGCCAGATGATGAAGAGGCCGGAACCAACGATGATGGCGATGCCGAGCCATTTAGACAGGTTCGGGAAATCGCCGAACAACGCATAGCCGAGCACGGTGGCCGATATGATTTCAAAGTACTGGAAGGGCGCAAGCAGTGACAGAGGGGCCAGACGAAAGGCGCGCACCACAAGGATGTGGGCATAGCCGGATATGGAGCCGAGGATAAGCAGCAGCACCAGTCCCAGCCAGGAAGCCGGCAGCGACAGGCTGAAGTCCGCAGCGCCCGCGACATTGCCGACGAAGAGGGCGCCGGCCATGAAGATCGTGCCGCCGATCCCCGCCATGGTCTGCATGGCAAGCGGCGAGTCGGCTTCGCCGATTGCTCGGTTCATGAAAAGATAGATGGCATAGAGGAAGGCGCAGGCGACGGGCAGCAGCGCTTTCAGGCCGAAGATCTCGAAGCTCGGCTGGATGACGATCATCGCGCCGCCGAATCCGACGATGATTGCAAGCCAACGTCGCCAGCCGACTTTGTCGCCGAGGAAAAGAGCCGAGAGGCAGGCCAGCATGAAGGGTTCGACGAAGTAAATGGCAAAGACGTCGGCCAGCGGCATGTATTTCACCGCGACGAAAAATAGCAGGCTCGCCGCGCCATGCAGCGCTCCGCGCAGCAGGTTCATCCAGGGACGCTTGGTCGACAGCACGGCGCCGCCGGCAAACAGCAGGGGCAGGGTGCAGACGATCTGAAAAAAGAATCGATAGAAGGTGACCTGGCCGGGAGACATGGCTTCGAAGGTCGCCATGTATTTGGCGATCGCATCCATGACCGGAAGCACGATCATCGCTCCGGCCATGATCAACATGCCGCGCAAAGGATTTTGAGAAGGAGAATCAGCTATTGGCATGGGGCGCCCTGGCATTTGGTCAGGCCTTCAACCACAGGCAAGATATGCAATCAAGGGCTGTTCAGAGACATCTCCAACCTTGGCGGCTCGCCGAGGCGAAAGTCGATATTCGACTTGAGATGAGAGCTCTTCGTTCCGCCGCATAAAGCTGGCGAGAAGAGATGGTGCGGTCGAGAAGACTCGAACTTCCACGGGTTGCCCCACAGCGACCTCAACGCTGCGCGTCTACCAATTCCGCCACGACCGCATCGTGGTAGGTGCCGAATTGCTCCGGCGCGCTGCATGTAGCAAAAGGCTTTGAGAGGCACAAGGGCGTATGACCGTTTTTTTCACAAGCGGTGACAAGCATTTGAATTTATCCCCTAAACCTTCCATATAGCGGTTTTTGGAACGCGCCGCGTTGAAGAGACGGTGCTGCCATGAGCGCTGAAAGATAGATCGCGATGCTGCGCAATGATCTCGAACTCTCCATGATTCCGATTCCCGGGTCGCCGCCGGTGCGCTGGCGCGTCGCTGACGGTCTTGTCTCCTATGATGAAGCCGTCGCCACCATGGAAAGCGAGGTGGCAGCCATTGCCGAGGGACGCAGCGATGAGCTCGTCTGGCTGGTCGAACATCCGCCTCTCTATACCGCCGGCACGAGCGCCGACGCCGCCGACCTTATCGAGCCCGATCGCTTTCCGGTCTTTGCCACCGGGCGCGGCGGCGAATACACCTATCACGGCCCCGGCCAGCGCGTGGCCTATGTCATGCTGGACCTGAAGCGGCGCCGCCAGGACGTTCGCGCCTTTGTCGCTGCTCTTGAGGAAGTCATCATCAAGACGCTCGATTCGATGAACGTTCGCGGCGAGCGGCGTGAGGACCGGGTCGGCGTCTGGGTGAGACGGCCGGAGAAGCCTCTTCTGCCGGACGGGACGATGGCCGAGGACAAGGTGGCGGCGCTGGGGATCAGGCTGCGCAAATGGGTGACGTTCCACGGGCTCTCGCTCAACGTCGAACCGAACCTCGACCATTTCTCCGGGATCGTGCCCTGCGGCATTTCTGGCTATGGGGTTACCAGCCTCGTGGAACTCGGCCTGCCGGTCACCATGGACGATGTCGATCTATACTTGCGCAACGCCTTCGAAGATGTGTTCGGACCAACGGCGTGACATCGCCGACCAACAAGATATAGCATCTCCGATTCAGGGGTTGCCTCGATCGTTAACGAACTCTTACCGTTGATCTTGCCAATCCAGACATCCTCACTATGATATAGTCGGGGGAATGTTCCATGATTGACAATACTTTGCTGATGCCGCTGATTTTGCTATTAATCGTCGCTACAGGCCTGCTCTACCAGCTTGTCCATGTCGCGCCGATACTGTCGCTTGTTCAGCCATAGGGTTCCGCGGCACCCCATGCTTTCGTCATCCTGCGTTCACCTTCAGTCCAATAGTCTGCGTGCTTAGCGGTTCCGTCGAAGACTAAGCCGGATCGCAAGACGATATCTAGCCCTATGCAACAAGTGAGGACATGGCATGACCCATCGCACGATCTTACTCGCATCCTTCGCTTCTTTCGCGCTTCTCGGCTCCCTCGCATCGATCACGCCGGCCTCGGCGCTGACGATGAAGGAGTGCAGCGTGAAGTATAAGGCAGCTCAGGCAGCCGGCACGTTGAACGGTATGAAGTGGAACGATTACAGGACGGCTCAGTGCGGGGCGGATGCCACAGCCGCGCCGGCCGCTGCCGCGCCGGCCGCAACCACCGCCGCTCCGACAAAGGCGACGACGACAGCCGCCAAGCCAAGCGTGGCCAAGACCGACGACGAACCCGACGCAGCCGCACCTCCTGCGAAGGAACCGGCCAAGCCGACGACCGCAGCGCCCTCCGGTTTGACCCTGCCAACGGCGATCTCACCGAAATATGCAACCGAGACCGCCGGCAAGGCGCGCTTCCACACCTGCGTCGATGCCTATCACGATGCCAAGGCCAAGAATGCCCTTGCCGGCGTCAAGTGGATCCAGAAGGGCGGCGGCTACTACAGCCTTTGCAACGCCAAGCTCAAGGGTTGATCGCTAGCACTAGAACGGCAACGGGCGCCCTGAGGCGCCCGTTGCTTTTTTTTGCAATAGAGGCGATCTCAATCGTCGTCCGGAATGTTGGCGTCGACGCCGATGACCTGGATGAGATTGCGAACGTTGGTGACACCCGAGATCGAGCGGGCAATCCGTCCAAGCTGGCGCGCGGTCGCCGCGTCGTCGACTTCGCCTTCGAGGATGATGACGGAGCCCTCCGAACGAACGTCGATCATCTCCGGGCTTGCGCCCTCGACGTCACTGATCGCATCCATGACACGCTCTTCGATGTCGTCGGACTCTTCGAGGCCGCGCGTGGTGGGAACCGGCGCGTTTTTCTGGGGTTCCTGCTGTCCGTCCTCGTCGACCGAGGTGACGGTGAAGCCTTTGCTGCTGCCTTCGTCGAAGTTCGCATCGGTTTCCCCATAGGCGCGATTTTCCGACGGCTCGGAGACGGCGCCGGCGTCATCGTCATAGGGCCAGCCGTCTTTCAAGTCCCGCTCCTCGTAGTCGCGGTAGTCTTCTTCGCGAGTCGTCTCTTTCTTAATGCCACCCATGACAAAGCTCCTTTGATTCAGAGCCACAACGATGGACGAGGCGCTTGGTTCAACTTCTGATCATGCTTTTTTCCCATTTCTTGATCACGCGGTCGCGTTTCAGCCGGGAAAGCCGTTGCAGCCAGAAAATGCCATCGAGCTGATCGATCTCGTGCTGCATGCAGGCAGCAAAGAATCCGGTGGCGGCCTCCTCATGCGGCTTGCCCGTGAGGTCCTGATACTGGAAGCGGATGCTTGCCGGTCGGGTGACCTCCTCGGTGGCGCCCGGCATGCAGACGCTTCCCTCCATGTGCCCCGCCGTTTCTTCCGAGGCCCAGCTGATCGAAGGATTGACGAATATCCGGACGCCTTGCGAACGATCGAGCTCGACAATGACCAGGCGGGTCAAGACACCGGCATGCGCGGCGGTGATGCCGACCCCGGCGACGCTGCGCATGACGTGCAGGAGATCGTCGCTTAATTGGCGAAGATCATCGTTGAAGACATCGACTGGCGCGCAGGTCGTCTTCAGGTGGGGATCAGGATAGCGGAGGAGGGCGAGTCTGGTCATGCGGCACTTCGTCCAAAGGGAGAAACTAAGCTCGTCAGGCAGAATAGACCGAGGGCCCCTCGCTGGCCATCTTCGGCGCGCCATTTGCGAAAGGCATTCCCTTATCCGTTTGTTGACATTGAGTTTTATCTCGCCATTCTCGATTCACGCTCCGAGTGCAGCGATGGAGAAGGCGCCATGATGATCAGCGACCAAGACGAACGAGTCAGCAGCGCCGGCCGCGATCCACATTTCGACATCTATGATGAGGACGGCAATGTCCGCGCGGACTTCCTGACGAGGATCAGCAACGCAATCGACGCGGCTGATCCCGCCTTTCTGCAACGGAACGTCGCGAAGCTGCACGAGTCCGAACTTGGCGATCTGCTGGAGGCGCTGAACTCCGATCTCCGACTATCTCTGGTCAGCCTGCTCGGCGATGCCTTCGACATGACGGCGCTGACGCAGGTCGATGATACCATCCGCCGGGAAATCGTCGATCATCTGCCGAATGAAAAGATTGCCGCCGGCATCGGCGAACTCGATTCGGATGACGCTGTCTATATTCTCGAAGATCTCGATCAGCAGGACCGAGACGAGATCCTGTCACAGATGCCGTTCACCGAGCGCGTTCGGCTACGGCGCGCGCTGGATTATCCCGAAAGCTCGGCCGGTCGGCGGATGCAGACCGAGTTCATCGCAGTGCCGCCGTTCTGGACCGTCGGCCAGACGATCGACTATCTGCGCGACGAGGAGGGGCTTCCGGAAGATTTTTCGCAGATCTTCGTCATTGATCCGACCTTCAAGCTGCTGGGAAGCCTCGCGCTGGACCGTATCCTGCGCGCCAAGCGACAAACGAAGATCGACGAAATCATGCAGGAGACATCGCATCCTATCTCGGCCGAGATGGACCAGGAAGAGGCTGCCCAGCTATTCGAGCAATATGACATGCTCTCGGCGGCCGTTGTCGATGACAATGGGCGGCTGGTTGGGGTGCTCACCATCGACGACGTCGTCGATGTCATTCATGAGGAAGCCGACGAGGACATCAAGCGCCTCGGCGGTGTCGGCGACGAAGAGCTTTCCGACAGCATCGCATCGACGGTAAAGTCCCGCTTTCTTTGGCTCGCCATCAATCTTCTGACGGCAATCGTGTCCTCCAGCATCATCAGCGTTTTCGACGGCTCGATCGAAAAGATGATCGCGCTGGCCGTGCTGATGCCGATCGTCGCCTCGATGGGCGGCAACGCCGGTACCCAGACGATGACGGTAACCGTGCGCGCTCTGGCGACAGGCGACATCGACATCTACAATGCCGGACGCATCATCCGCAGGGAAGCGGGTGTCGGCCTGCTCAACGGCATGATGTTTGCCATCATCATGGGCGTCATCGCGGCCATCTGGTTCCACGACGTCCAGCTCGGCGTCGTCGTCGGGGCAGCGATGGTCATCAATCTCGTGGCGGCAGCACTCGGCGGCATCCTATTGCCGCTGCTGTTGAACCGAATGGGTGCCGACCCGGCTATCGCCTCTTCGGCCTTCGTCACGACGGTCACCGATTGCACCGGCTATTTCGCCTTTCTGGGCATCGCGACCTGGTGGTTCGCCATTCGCTAAGGCCCATTGATCCCGGTGTCCGGTTTCGGTAGTCAGGTCATAAATTGACTTTTACGTAAGACATTATAGCATTCTGCCCATGGAGGGCCTTGTTCTTTGCCGGTCGACAAATTCTACAGCATCACTGAACTGACACGGGAATTCGGCGTCTCGACCAGGACGCTGCGGTTCTATGAGGACGAAGGTCTCATTCATCCGGAAAGACGGGGCAGGACACGGCTTTTTCGCCAGGCGGACCGACGATTGATCGCGGAGATCCTGCGCGGCCGTCGTATCGGCTTCACCATTGCCGAAATCCGCGAGATCATCCAGGTCTATCGCGAGCCGCCGGGCGAGGTCGGCCAGTTGAAGCTGCTGATGAAGCGCATCGAGGAAAAGCGCGACGAGCTGCGGCAGAAGCGCAAGGATATCGAAGACACGCTGACGGAACTGGATCATGTCGAGGAGGCCTGCATCGGGCGCCTGGCCGAAATCGGCGTCGGCACCTGATCCTGCGGCAAGGCAGCTACAACCAGCGACGGGTCTGCCGGCAATAGGATTCGAACTCACATCCGAAGCGATAGAGCAGGTGCAGTTCCTCGTAACGGATGGCGACCACGTCCGTGGTCACGGCCGCAGCGAACGCTGCAACGAGAAGCCATGGACTACCCGTCATCAGGGCGAAGCCGATGGTGATCAGCGTATAGCCGAGATAGGTCGGGTTTCGTGAAAAGCGGAAGGGTCCGCGGGTAATCAGGTGGACCGTTCGCCGGTTTGGGTTGAGCGTCGTCTTGCTCTCGAGCAAAGTCTTCAGCGCCCAGATCTCCAACCAGACGGCACCGAGGGTCAAAATGACGCCGAGAGCCCAGAAGATAGCCCAGTCAAGTCTCGGAAGCGCTGCGGGCAGCGCCTGGTCAGCAACAAGAGCCAGAAGAATGAAGAGACCGTAGACGAATGGCGGCCAGGGAAAAGTAAGCGGCTTGGCACGATAGGCATTCATAGAATACTCCCGTCATTGCGCTTGTTCCGTACACTGTAAAGCGATTCTCTGTATTTGTTCATTCTTATCCGCCTGGATTGCGCCAGACTGTAGTGGTTCGAACAGACTTTGTGCTTTCATTTCGGTCAAAGTGCATTGGCAGAAGCTACGGCACAGCGCTTCACCGGCCGATTGGACGCAGGATGCCTGGCATTGCCTGAGGTAGCCGACCGCAGGATCTGGTTTCGGCGCGGGTACCACCAGCGACAGAAGGTAGACGAGCCCGAACAGAATGGGCTGATGCAGCAGGTAGAAGATCAGGCTGTGACGACCGGCACGGGCAAGCAGGCTTCCGCCGGTGCCGAGCCTGGCAAGCCGGTTCAGCAGGTTCGTGCGCAGAGAGATGCTGGCGGCACTCAGGCCGGAAAAGAAAGCCAGCGCCCAGGGGAACAGCGGCACGAAATCATTGGAGCGTTCTGGCGAGACGGCAAAGCCCAGCCAGGCAAGATAGCGCGGATTGAAGCCTGCCCAATCGAACAGACCCGGCATATAGAAGACATCGACGATCCAGCCGATGAACAGCGCAATGGTGACGAGATAGGTGAACGCCATCGGCAGGGTGAGGAAGCCGATGCCGATCAGGCTGAGCGCCGCGATGCTGTGAAGGATGCCGAAATAGATCCATTCGCGCGGCATCGCGATCCGGGTCACGATGGAGATGGCGACCGCCGCTGCCGCGATCATCGCGAAACGCTTCCAGAAGGACTGCCAGCGAATGTTGGGCCTGTTGGCAAGCACCAGACTGAAACCGGCCATGAAGAGGAATGTGCTGGCAATGCAACGGGCGTAGATCTTCAACCATCCGGTTTCGGCCGTACCTGGCGCAAGATAGCCGAAAAATTCGAAATCCCAGGTTCCGTGATAGCTCGCCATCGCCAGCAGCGCGATCCCGCGCAGGGTATCGAGCAGGCCGATACGCGGCGGTTTGCGCTGTTCGTCGATGCTCTCGGCGATCGCGACCATCAACTTATCCTTCCGGGAATAGGTGTCATCGGCAAACGGCCGGCCGGTCCGAAGATAGGACAAGCGCGGCGATTTCAAGGCACATCGATATCCATGATGGCAAGCCGGGCGTCGGAGAAGAATTGCCGCCGGATGAGCACGACGATGATGCACAGGCTGGTGACCATGAAGACGTAAGGGCTGACGAACCAGCCGAGATATCCGATCGACAGGAAGATGGCGCGCAGGCCGGCATTGAAGTTGCGGGCGGCGATGATGTTCATGTGTATGACACGTTCGACGGCACGCCGTGTCACGTCGGGGTCTCTGTCGACGTCGCTCATCATCGGAATGGCGCCATAGAGGATGGTGCAGTAGTTGAACAGCCGATAGGCCCAACCGAACTTGAAAAAGGAATAGCCGAACAGGCCGGCTAGGCCGGCGACCTTCAATTCGAATGTCGTGCGGCTGCCGTTGAAGACATAGGGGAGGTCGGCGAAGAAGGCATTGACCTTGTCGGTGGCACCGAGCAGCGCGAAACAGCCGCCGATGGCGAAGATGGATGTCGAAGCGAAGAAGCCGGTACCGTTCTGGAGGCCGGCGAGGATCTGGGTGTCGATCATCTTGAGATCGCGGCGCAGCGAGTTGTAGATCCACTCGCGTCTCCGTTCGATCATCGCCTGGGTGAGGCTGATGCGATCGAAGAACCGCGCGCTGCTGGTAATCCAGTTCAGCGCCACCCAGAGAAAGATAAAGAGTCCCAAGGCGGCGTAGTCGGCTGTCGACATCAGGCGGTTTCCCCAATCTGTTCCCCGGCAACACTAGCCATGTCGCTCGCAAGTGCAATGTTGAAGGCGATGGCACTGCATCTTATCTTTAACGTGGCGCCGCTCTGTCGTAATGTCGCAGGCATCCCATCCGATGTCGGTGGGTCGCCGTGGCCTGATGCGGCGTTGCCGTAGCCTTGGCGTCAGCGGTCCCTCCTATCTGCAGGTTTTCATGTTTCTCTCCGTCTTCGACGTCTTCAAGATTGGTGTTGGTCCATCGAGTTCGCATACGATGGGGCCAATGTCTGCTGCAAACCTGTTCTTGGAATTGCTGCTGTCGAGCGAATGGCCGCGCCCCTCGTCAAACGTGCACGTCGATAAGATCAAGGTCAGCCTGCATGGATCGCTGGCCTATACCGGGATCGGCCATGGTACCGGCCGCGCCGTGGTGCTCGGACTGACCGGCGAAAAGCCCGATACCGTCGATCCCGACCGGATGGATGCGATCATCTCCGAGGTCGAACAGAGCGGCAAGATCTCACCTGCAGGTCATCCCAGCTACAATTTCCAGCCGAAGACAGACTTGGTCTTCGACAAGAAGACACCGCTGCCCGGCCACGCCAATGGCATGGGCTTTGCGGCTTACGACAAGGACGACCGCCTGCTCGTCAAGCGCATCTATTACTCCGTCGGTGGTGGTTTCGTCGTAACCGACACAGAGCTGGCGCAGATGCGGGCGAATAAATCGAAGCCTGCAACGGGCGACAAGATTCCGTTTCCCTTTGCCAGTGCCAAGCAGATGCTCGACATGGCCAAGCGCTCCGGCTTGACGATTGCCCAGATGAAACGTGCCAATGAAGAGACCAAGATGAGCGCCTCGGAGCTCGACGCCGGTCTCGACAAGCTCTGGGCGGCGATGAGCAGTTGCATCGATCGCGGGCTTCGGGGCGAGGGCATCATGCCGGGCGGCCTCAACGTCCGGCGGCGGGCAAGCGCCATTCACGGCAAGCTCGAGGCCGAGTGGCGCAGCAACCGCATCAATCCGCTTCTCGCCAACGACTGGCTCAGCGTCTACGCCATGGCAGTGAACGAAGAGAACGCCTCCGGCGGCAGGGTCGTCACCGCGCCGACCAACGGCGCCGCCGGCGTTATCCCCGCGACGATCCGCTATTACACCCACTTCCACGACGATGCCGACGAGCACGGAATTCGCGACTATCTGCTGACGGCCGCTGCCATCGGCGGCATCATCAAGCACAATGCCTCTATCTCGGGCGCCGAAGTGGGCTGTCAGGGCGAGGTGGGATCGGCTGCGGCGATGGCCGCAGCGGGCCTTGCCGCCGTCATGGGTGGATCGCCGGAGCAGATCGAGAATGCCGCTGAAATAGCCCTCGAGCATCATCTTGGCATGACCTGCGACCCCATTGCCGGCTTGGTGCAGGTGCCTTGCATCGAACGCAACGCGCTTGGCGCCGTCAAGGCCGTCACGGCGGCCTCGTTGGCGCTGAAGGGCGACGGACAGCATTTCGTGCCGCTGGACGCCTGCATCGAGACCATGCGGCAAACAGGCCATGACATGAGCGAGAAGTATAAGGAAACCTCGACGGGAGGCCTTGCCGTCAACGTGGTGGAATGCTAGCCTGTGGACGTCGTCCGTTAACCCTTGACGCTGCCGTGCAAAAGGATTTGAAACGGCGGCATGGCTTTGCATCTGATCAAACTCTGCGTCGGCGCCGACTCGATCGACGATCTGCGCGAATGGGTGGCGGAGCGCTCGCTGACCGCGCTTGCCGCCGGACTTGAGCCCCACAGCATCCACACCACCCGCATGGTCCCGAAACGCATCGAAGAGCTGCTCGACGGCGGCTCGCTGTATTGGGTGATCAAGGGGCAGGTTCAGGCGCGCCAGAAACTGATGGATATCGTCAGCTTCACCGACGGGGAGGGCATTTCGCGCTGCCGTCTGGTGCTCGGCCCGGAAGTCATCGAAACTGCCGGCCAGCCGCGCCGCCCCTTCCAGGGCTGGCGCTATCTTCCGCAGGACGACGTCCCGCGCGATCTCCACAGCCTCGGCGCTAATGTGGCGGAAATGCCGGCAGATCTCAGGCGCGAGCTGATGGAACTCGGCCTGCTCTAGCCCGCCTCAACGCAGCCGCATCAGCACCGGTGCACGTCGATTGCTGGACGAAACGTGGAGGTGAATGCGGGCCTCCGGCTGCGAATAGCGCCAGGCCCGGGCGCCGTGGCAGAGGAGAACGCCGATCAGGTCCTTGGTTTTGGAGCGCGAGCGGCCCCTGCCGATCTCGGCGATGCGCATGGCGGCCTCGTGCAAGGGATGCAGGGCATAGGACCTCTGCCTGCTCTTCGCACCACTTACCATCGAGACATCCGGGCTGTTCTCGTTCATTGACATGTTCATTTCCCCGTACACAAAACAAAATCAGGGTTCAACGACGTTACGCGTCGGTCGTCTTGCCTGGCGCCCGCCTGGCGCCAGCATTCTCTGCGGCAGGCTTTACTGCAGGCTCGCCCAGCACTTGATGCCGGATCGCTTCAGCGCGTTGCAGGCATTTGCAGCTTCCCGCTGATCTTCGAAGCCGCCAAAGCGGGCGCGATAGACTTGCGAGGCGCCATTGCCGAACGCGATCGTGTAGGGCTTTGCCGTCCGAAGCGCCTTGCCACCCTTGGTCTTGGCAGCATCGAGCAGATCGCTGGCCATTTCCATGCTGGGCGATACGCCAACCTGGATGACCCAACCGCGCGGCCCTTGGTCCGTGAGCGGGCTAGCCTTGGCGGGCTTCGTCGATGCAGTCACGACGTTGTCAACCTCGGTGGTGTCGGCCGCGGACTGAGCATAGGCAGGCGCAATCGAGGCAACTTCGTTCGGCGGTACGTTCTTGTTGTGCGGCTTGGTGGTGAGCAGCGGATTGGCGGAGGGCGGCGTCACGGCTGCAAAGGCGGCAGCACTCGACGACTGATACCGGCCGGCAGGGGTGGGCACGCTTGCCTGTGGCCGTGCATCGCCAAGAGCAGCCATGCGCGCCGCGGCGGCAGTGACATCCGGCTTCTGGGGTGCCGGCACCTGGTATGCCGGACGCTCCGGCGCCACCTGGGCAATGAGTTTGCCGCGGTCGGCGTGCAGCGATGCCTGGGGCAGGTAGGTGGCGACCAGCTTACGCATCTGGTTGTCGCGGGCCGGGGTGGAGGCTCCACCGAGGACGACACCGACGATCGAGCGACCGTCGAGTTCGGCCGAGGTCACCAGGTTGAAACCGGCCGCGCGGGTATAGCCCGTCTTGATGCCGTCGACGCCACGCACCGAGCCGACGAGACGATTGTGGTTGGCGATGACGCGCTTGCCGAAGGCGAAGGAGCGGGTCGAGAAGTACCCGTAATACTGAGGAAAATGTTCGCGAAGCGCGATGCCGAGACGGGCCTGATCGCGGGCCGTCGTCATCTGCGCGGTGTTCGGCAGGCCGTTCGGGTTGCGATAGGTGGTGCGCGTCATGCCGAGCGCACGGGCCTTGTTATTCATCAGAACGGCGAACTTCTCCTCGGAGCCGCCGATCAGTTCGCCGAGCGCCATGGCCGCATCGTTGGCCGACAGCGTCACCAGCGAAAGAATGCCCTGCTCGACAGTGATGGTCCCGCCTGGACGGACGCCGAGCTTGGTCGGCGCCTGGGCCGACGCGAGCGGAGAAAAAGGAACCGGTGTATCGAGCTTCAGCCGACCTGATTCCAGCGCCTCGAACGTTAGGTAAAGCGTCATCATCTTCGTCAGCGATGCTGGGTAGCGCAGGGAATCGGCGTCGTCGCTGTAGAGCACGTTGCCGGTTTTCGCGTCGACGACGATCCCGGCATATTTGGCAGCGTAGGAGGGCGATGCCACGGCAACGACCGAGGCCATCATGGCGAAACCGAGGCACATCTTGGTGACATACTGGCGGGTGCGGGATGATGATGCTCTGAAAATTGACTTTGGCACTATTACACTCTTCACTTGCATTTGACTTCCAACGATCCGGCCGCGACCTCCCCAGAACGTCCGTTGCGGGGAGAGTAAGGGCTTAGCGTTACCAATCGGTTTATGATGAACAACTCGTTGCGGGATTCCGCCGCTTTTGTCGGTTCACGGTAGGGGAACGCCGGCGCTTGCCGGTGCTTTGATCAGACGCGTTTCCACAAACTGCTGAAGTGCGGCGTCAATATGGTCCCAGTCGCCCAACCGGGTGCTGGAGAAACGATAGAGAAGGCTGAGATCGTTGCCGATCTTGATGTCGCGCTGGCAATCCCCTGCAGTCGCCTTGTCCGGCGTCGGCGGCAGGATGCACCGCACGACGTAATCGGGTTTGCCGGGACGCGGCGCCGTCAGCAGGGTCTCCGCGGCGTAGCCGGCATCGGCGCGCAGCCGATGCGCAGTGAGACCATTCGGACCCGCAAACGGTCGACCTTCCATCAGGTGCGAATAGATTGGCTCCAGGCGTCCGGACATGTCGCGCGACATCGTGCCTTGCGACAATTGCAGAAAGACCAGCGAAGAGGAGCGTGAAATGTCATTGAAGTTCAGACGGTTGGCTTCGCTGTATCCCTGCATCTCGGGAAAAGTCAGGTAGAGATCGACGCGCTCGCTGACGCCGTCAACGCGCTCGCTCGGGAAGCGGATGGTGTTGGCGGCCAGCCGCAGGCTGTCTTCGCCGATGGTGATGTCGTATGTCTCGGTGCTTAAGGTATGGCCGGCAAGAGAAAGGCGCTGGCCGACCCAACGCCCGCCGAGGGCGATCGCAGACGTGAGCACCAGGAGAAGCACTATAAGCACCGACAGCCCGAAGGCGAAGCGGCGCGACAGCAACGGCAGCGGGTTGTCAGATGTCGCAATAGAGGAAGAGAGTGCCATGATCTTGCCTTCGTTCGACCCGCTGCCTGACATCCAGGCCGCAACAATTCGAATGAGTCCCGATATGGCCCAGTTGGCGACATCATGGTTAATGTCGCGTTAACGAAGATCTTTGCATTCTACGGATAGGAAAAGGAGCCGCTCCCGGGACAGCGGGGGCGGCTCCAGGTGCCGGTCAGTGACGGACGGGGACAGACCGGACTTTTCCGGCAACCAACGAGCGCTGTTGCCGGTATCTGCGAAGGCTACTTGACGCTGCCGACGGCGACCGCGCGGCCGTCCTGGATCTTTACCCAGCGCGACGGGTTATCGGCGGAAACGCGCTTCAGATAGGTGTATTCGGTGTCTGACCACAGCATGACCTTGTTGCGCATGTTGTCGAGGACGAAATCGCCGTGGTCGGTGCGGACGGTAAGGACCGCATGGCCTTCGCCGTTCGGCTGCAGAACCACCGTCATCAGCGTGTCGGAGGGCGAGAAACCGGCGGCAATCAACTCCTTGCGCTTCAGCAACGCATAGTCCTCGCAGTCGCCAGCCCAGGTCGGAATGGCCCACTTCTCCTCGACGCCATATAGCTCCATGTCGGTCATCGGCTTGATTGTCGTGTTGACCGTGTAGTTGATCTTGAGGATCGTCTTCCAGCGGTCTTCGGTGAGCAGCGCAGGCCCGGCGTCGCCACCGGCATAAGCGCACTCCTTGGGATTGTCGCGGCAGAACTCATAATGGCCGATCGGCGGCGCGGCATTGCCTGTGATGCCCATGGTGGCGGGCGTGGCTTGGGCAAAGCCTGAAAGAATGAGCGTCATGGCAGCGGCAGTAGCGGCTCGACGCAGCAAGGAAGTGATCATTGTTTTTCGTCCCCGTTATGGAGACGACATTGCCACACACGTTTTTATCCCTCGCGAAATTCCATAGTCAAATTAAGGACTTAATAGATTCAAAGTCGCGACAAAGGGTAATAAAACTCGACTAAAAGTCGACGCGGATTTGACGAAAATTTGGCTCTATTTTTAGCGAATATCAGGGACGTTGGGTGCAGAGCCTGGCCGCAGACGCTAGACTTATCCTACTGACTCCGTTGGACATTCCCGGACATGCCGACGTGAAGGTGGAAACGGACGAATGGGCGTGATCTGTCCCATTGCGAAACAGACTGCATCATTTCGGCACAGAAGAATCCGCCGAGCCCTTCTCAGGAGCCGGCCTAGACGCACTACCAGCGGTCCAAGCCCGAAAAATTTTTCTTTTGCATTTTGATTTTTTCGCTCGGATGCCGACAGTCGTCACAATCGCCCGGCAGGACCATAGATCGGTGATCTGCGATCTCATTGATCGGCGGCGCATCCGCGCGGCCGTTCTATAGAGGGTCGTTTCGGCTATTTGGGAGTGCGCCTTGCTGCTATTTGACGAACTTCGATTGAATGGACGGTCGTTGGGGCTGGACAAACACAGCGGTGGCGGAAGAGGTGTCTGCCAACATAAAGCCATCAGGCTTTTGAAATCGTTGGGTTAATTAATTTCTTTTTGGGGAAAGCACCCCAAATACTACCCCAAAAAAATCCCGAGCGAATTTGGCAACGCCGGTCAATACTTGACAAATTTGTAGAATTGGATTACAGTGCGACTCCAAAAGAAAGTCGCAGGCTCTCTATCATCGATAGTACAAAATTCGACAAATGGTGTCAACCCCATCGGAGGAAAAAATATGAAAGCATCGAATGACAACGAAACCGCGGGAGATTTGCTTATTGGTGCCGGCGCGATTGCGAGACACCTCGGCCTGACATCGCGCCAGGTCTACAGGTTGGTTTATGACGGCATCCTGCCACACTTCAAGCTCGGGGGCAGCGTCTCCGCGCGAAGGTCGACATTGACCCGCTGGCTTGACGAGCAAGAGCACGCCGCAGCGGCTTAAGCCATTCTGGACAACCCGCCAAAGTTTGGCGGGTTGAAAGCACGCCACGACACATCACCAACACAGCCGGCATCCCCGCGGGGAGGAGGACTAATGACTCAATATCACCAACGCACCATGTCCGACGAGCGGCGAGAAGCAGCCCACAAGGCCTTCTTAAAGTATGAAGCCAAGCTTTTGCGCGACCTAAAAGTTCCGGAAGGCGCCGATTGGGCGAATTACCTCCCAGATAATAATCGCGCCAACTGGCTATTCGCCGAATGGCAGCGGCTGGCTCGCGAGTCACGACTTGCCGAGAACCAGGGGGCCGCATGAGAATTCTTGGAATTAAAAGGGCGGTCCGGGACGGCCGCTCGCGAATGCGGCTCATCGCGACCTTCGATTTTGAGCTATCCGAGCAAGTACGAATTTTCGGAATGAAACTGATGGAAGCGCCCGACGGCAGGCGATTTTCATACGCGCCAAACGCAAATGGAGGCAGCAGGACGGCTACATTCGATCCTGCGCTTGCCCAGGAAATAACCGAACTCGCGACGCTAAAGATGGAAGGGCACGTAACCGCCGATGGCCAAAATCAATCTCAAGCAGCGTGATACTGCTGCGCAGCCTAATCCTACTATCCCTTTCGATGAGCCATCAATCCGCGAGCACGTGTCGATTCTACACGGCCTTGCTGCAGGCATCGAGGGTGTATTGGTGGTTTCGGCCTTCCACGCGAATCCGCACGGCGATATCGATGCGCCGGGCACGGTGACACATTGCCGAATTGGGGACATCGAAGGCACTGTCGACGCGGTGATGGCCCACAGCCAAACGCCACATCTAAACGTCTTCATTGGCACCCAAGTCATGCGGTCTACGCTGGGCAGGGGCCAGCGCGGCAAGGAATCCGACATCGTTGCCGTTCTGGCATTGGTCGTCGATCTGGACGCAGACACTGGCTTGGCTGGACACATGCCGGTACAACCATCCTACGTCCTTGAAACTTCACCGGGCAACTACCAGCCGTTCCTGCTGCTAGACCGGCCGCTCGCACCAGCTGAGGCAAAGCCGCTGGCCGCAGCACTCAAGCGCGCTTCGGAATCCGACCACGGCACCGCTGACATTGCCCACGTTTGGCGGATACCGGGCACTGCGAACTGGCCAAATAAAAAGAAACTCGAGCGTGGTCGGCTGGCGTATCCCGTTGCGGTCACGATTGCGGAGTCTTGGGATGGGGCCCTGACGGAGGTGGATGATCTTCGTGTCACCCTGGAGCCATGGAATAAGCCATCCCCGTCAGCAACGGGCTTTGCACTTGGCGACCTGCCGGAAATTGGCGACATAGCTGTGTCTGCAGGCGCAGCCGCACTCCTAGGAGCCAACGATGTGGGCGATCGTTCTGCTCATGCCAGCAAGGTCGTTGAAAAGTTGGCGTTCGATGGAATCTCGGTCGAACAGGCCTGCGCGCTGTTTTTGTCACCGTCTGGTGACTGGTTCTCGAGATACGAAAACAAGGATCCGGTCAAAGACTTTGAACGCCTGTGGTCGAAGTTCGGTGCGCAACACGCCGAGCAACGCGAAGTGGGCGCCCATGCCGCGGATCGACTACGTTCTGGCCGTAAGTCATTGCCGATCGCAGCCAACGATAACTTCGCCGACGATGACGAGGAAGATGTCGCGACGCTGGCTACCAACACAGGCTTGCCAGAGGCGCTATGCTACCCGCCAGGCGCGGTCGGTGACTTCGCCCGCTTCATTGTCTCGTGCGCCCGCTTTCCCTCTCCACACCTTGCTCTCGTCGCGTCGCTTGCGTTCACTGCAGGAATGGTCGGCAGGCGTTACAAGGGGCCAACAGGCCTAAGGTCGAATCTCTATATTATCGGCCTGGCCGAATCCGGTTTTGGTAAAGACGTCACGATTCGAGCCTCAGCTGCGTTGGCTGACAGCACGAGCTTCGGGGACAAGGTTTCGGAGTGGCTGTTCATGGACCAGATCCGAAGCCTACCCGGCTTGACCAACAAACTGCGAAAGTCGCCGACTGCCGTTATCATTCAAGACGAATTTGGCCGCTTCCTCGCTGACCACACCGGGCGCAACGTTGCCACCCACAGGGCAGAGATCACTACCGCGCTTATGGAGCTGACCGGCGCCCCTGCAGGCTTCTGGGGAGGGCAGGAGAAGGCTGCAGGTAACATCGCCCGCATCATCCAGCCCTGCTTCACGATCCATGGGGTTTCCACGCCATCGACTTTCTGGGCCGCGCTGTCGAGCGGCAATATTTCAGAAGGCCTTCTTGGCCGTCTCGTCGTCATTGACGTGGGAAATGCAGAACCCGTGAAGGTGAGGCGTCCCATTGGCAGCATAGAGGACATCCCCGCGCAGCTTTCTGAACAGGTTGCCGGCTTACTTGGTCTATCGGCGGGCAAATATACCGGCCCATTTTTCGCACTGAACGCGAAGTCAGACGAAAAACCTCATCCCATCATGACCGCGGAATGGGGTGAGGGCGTCGATGACCTGTTTGAGGAGTTCGACGATAGGATCCGAGCGATGAAGAAGGCAGTCGATCCGCAGTACAGGCCAATCCTGAATCGAGTTGGAGAGAACGCCGCCAGGCTGGCCCTTATCGTCGCCGTCGGTTGCGACCCTAAAGATCCTGTCATCACGACAGAGATACAGGAGTGGGCCAATGCCGTGGCCGAGCACTCTCTCGGCGTCATCTTGCGAGGCGCCAACGACCACATATCCGACAACGAAAAATCTGCGGAATATCTCCGTGTCCGAACCTCTATTACCCGTAAAGGCGCGGCCGGTATGACGCAACGCGATGTCCTCAAGTCGTTGCGTGGGGCGCTCGACAAACGCCGCCTTGAGGACATCCTGACCATGCTTCGGCAGGCAAAAGACATACACCTAGCCAAGGTGGTTTCCGACAGCGGACAGACGAAATTAAGATTCTGGGGAGGGGAGTTTTTGCCAGAGGGCGCCGAGATAGTGCCAGCATAAGGGTGGGGTAAAGGCTGGGTCAAAGAGCGGGGTAAAGGCCGGTGCAAGGGTGGGTACAAAACCATTGAGCCGAAAAAAATGACGGCCATTTTACCCCACCCTTCACCCACTCTTTTCCCAGTCTTGTACCCACCCTTTACCCCACCCTTCATAACAATAATATATAATAATATCATATAGATAATAAGGGTGGGTGCAGGAAGACGGGAGGTATACCCCAAGGGAGGTTTTGGGTGACGTTTTTTAGCACGTACTCACGCGTGCGCGAGGAAATCGGAGGATAATAGATGGAGTGCGTCGAAACTCGGAATGGCAAGAAAATCAAACATCGGCTCGACTTGGCGCAGGTTGACCAACTCGATGAACGCTCAGGCGACGAGCAATTGGCATTCGTGTGGTGCGAAATTCACAAAGACCACGAGTGGCACTGGCTGGAAATAGATCTCATCAATGGAGGGTATTGAAATGACCAACGCACAAGACTTCGCCAAAAAATACGACATGGCCGCCACCGATCACGACGTCGCGCGCATTAAAGGCCAGCTCGGCGCATTCTATTCCGAGGTAGAGCACATAGCGCCTCTGCTGAACCGCTATATCCAACTTCACGACGGCAAGGCCATTCGAGCCGCCATTGGGAAGCGCGACAGCCTTTATGGAGCTCAGGGCGCCGTCATGGCGATTAATGAAATGCCAGAGCATTGGGGGCCGCAGTACAAAGCTAGCGTTGGCTACCACCTGGCGCCGCTTCTCGACGAGGTCGTCAACTCGTGAGCCGCCGCATCAAAAAGGCAGAACGAGACGCCAGCTACCACCAAGCTACAACGAAGGCAGCTCTGTTGACGATCGTGATGGACAGCACAGCCCCACGCGACCCTTGCGCCAAGGCCGAGCATTACAAGGCAGCGCTGGCCGACGCCCACCGGATCATAGAGATCCTGCAAATTCGCAATGCCGCGCTTGAGCAGAAACTGGAGAAGGTCAAGGCAAATGCCGACTATTGGCTCGGGCTGTGCGTTCCCCGGTCGATCGCTGAAAAAGCAAGGACCGACGGCTTTCGACTGGGAGTAGGAAAGGCGGCCATTCTCGCAGAGCCGCACGGTATTCCAAACAATCTGTCCGAGGCCATCTTCAACATGCCGGATCCGAAGGAGCGGTTTAGCAAATGAACGAGTATCACAAAGACCTGTCCAAACTCTCGGAACTCCTGGCTACACACACAACCGCACCTGCGGCCGTTAAGCCGAAGCCGGCACGCATTCCGCCTGCGGCCAACGACAACGCTCCTGCACCCTCTCAGCTCGCTTGGCCCGCGTTCGAAAGACTTGCTCATCGACGAGACGAGGCAAGGCTCTATGCACTGCGCCATTGGAAAAACCTGTCTTTCCCAGGATCGGAAATAGAGGCTCCACCGCAGACTGCGGAAACGGCTGTTGAGACCAGAACGGAAGAACGACCTTCCGAGGGAGAGCTTCTGGTTGCGATCGGGTGGGAGATCACAGGTCGCGAGCGTTGGCCGGTAACGGGCGACATGGTCAACACCTATTCAGTGAAGCCATGCGCAGAAAATAGCCACGTCAATCGGAATGGCGGCACAGACACCTCTATCGGCAAACTGCTCTTTCGCGACGGTCGTCTCATTCAATGGGGTGAAACCCGTAAGGGCAGGGCGCTGAAGCCCGTTGAGCGGCCACGCTCACCCAAAGGCGGCGACAACCCATCAAGATCAGAAAGCGCGATATGGGCCTATTTAAAACTGAAGGGTGCCGTATCACCGCTGGCCGCCGTGCCTTATCAAAAACCGTTTTCAAACGTCACTGTAATCGAAGATTGCTATAAGCCGCTATCTCGCGAGGAACCGACCGACAAGGACAAGGTGGGCCGTTTCGGCGTCGAGGAAGCCAGAGCGGTTCTGGAAGAGTTCGGCGTGTCCGGCAGCACGCCATTCGAGCAACTGCCGTTTCCGGCGACCCGGCTGGAGGACGGTATCGTGACTGGCGACCAGTGGATTGGCGGCGTAAAAAAACCGAAGCCACTAGGTGAAATCTCGTCGTCTGCCGGACGGGAGCCGGAGTTCGTTCGACATGTCGAGATCGCCTCGCACCTAACCGCGCTAAGGCGTATGCTCGGCAAGCACGCTATTGTGCTCGACATGGCGATCAGCGATGCAACGGCAAAGGAAATTGGTATGGCGATGGGGCTCGGTCCTGCCTATGCCGAGAAGAGAGGTCCGGCTCTCATCGATGCGGCGATCGACGCTCTGATCGCGTTTGACGAAACAGCAAGCGACGAGCCGACCGAAATCAAATTGGCGGCCTAGTGTCCGGTCAAAGTGGTCGTCGCGTCGTATTAATATGAAGGATCTAATTCCAGCGGTCGCCATTTGGCGGCCGTTTTCATTTGAGGCGCTGTCGATCCGCGGACGTCAATGAACTCGCGAGGTCGGACAGGCCTGCCTCAAACCCATTTGAAATAATGACGCAAGTCCTTGATATCGGTGGTAGGTCCACCGCCGAGCGCTATGGTTATAGTCGCAGAATCAAAATATCCTCTCCGAGATTCGGGCGGACGCTGTTCGTTGCCTGCTTGTAAAAACGCCTCATGCGCTGCTAGCGCCATCAGTTCGGCAGCCTTGATGTCGGTTGGAGCAAACTCAGAAATCAACGTTCTGGCACGTTTAGCCAATTCGAGCATATTGGCGTCGTAGCTGACAATCTCGACAGCAAGCTGGTCGATCACCGCCAAATCGCTACCGTTCCAAGTGCGCTTCCTGTTCTTCAGATACGCGGCAGCGATGTCAAATTCGACGGCTATGAGGTGCATAATGTTGCGGAGGCGCCTTTGCTGCTCAACCCGCTTCGATCGGGCCTCACTACGAACCTGCCAACGAACGGCGGCGTACGCCACGATCGCGGCCAGAAGCGTGGCCATTCCGGAAAAAGCATCCTGGTAATCTTTGAGCCAAGTGAAGGTGACCACATCTCCGAATCCCTCCCATCCTGATGCGAGGCACGCGCGGCTCCAAAAATTGCCGCATGTTGCTCGCTGGAAGGCCACTATGTACGCGGACACGTTCCACACGGCTACGATGATTACAATCCAGTTGAAAGGCCGTTTCACTACTATTCCCTCTTAGTTTTAAAGGAACTAGTGCCTCGGCCTCTCTTACCATGGCGTGAAGACAATCAGTTACCGAGGGATGAAATCGCCGCCCGTATCAATCCCATTGCCAGGCGCGGCCTCCTCCCGCTGCGTGGCAGTCCTGCGGCCCGCTCCCTTAACTGGTTGAGTGGGCCGCGTTTGTCCTATCGGGTTAGACTTTTTTGGCCGCTAGATAGGCCTCAATCTTTTCTCGCCCAGGACCTGCAGCCTTAATAGCGGCTAAGGCTTCAGCCTTGCTGATGCCGTGCTTCTTCATCAGATATTCGACTTCATACTCTTCGCTGCCAGACACAAATCTGCTGTCGACACCGCGCTTGCTTTTATCGTCGCTCATATTTGCCTCCTGTGAACTAGACTCTTCGCAGGGGTTAATCTGCACTCGTTCCAACACCTTTCAAGGCTGACCATACAATCATTGAGCGCAGTCGACAGATCATTCGTTACTGAGGACAGGTGCCCACCATACAGCCAAGGCAAAGACGACAGCATGGCCAACGATAGCGGGTGGCATCATCTATACGGCACAGCCGCATGGAAGCGGCTACGCCAACGGCAGCTAAGGCAGGAGCCGCTATGCAGGTTCTGCCTTGAGGCTGAGGACGTGACGGCTGCATCCGTCGTCGACCATATCAAGCCGCACCAAGGCGACCTTGATCTATTCCATGACCCTGCCAACCTGCAGTCCCTTTGCAAGCCTCACCATGACGGTGCGAAGAGGCGGATGGACCGCGGCCAGAACGTTATACGATACGACGCAGATGGATGGCCGATTTGATGAGAAATTAAGTGAAATAATCTACATAAATCGATGTTTTTATTGCATTTTGTTGTTGACATTCAGGTTTGGGTGCGATACAATGAAAGGTTTGGCGTGGGAGGGGTGGGTCGGATCTCTGGACCTGCCCGGCCTATGTACCGTCGGCCCTCAAACGCGCACAGTTTTCCAATTCAGAATATGAGGGTCGGCGATGGCTAGACCAAGGACTCCGAAGGCGAAGGCCAACGTGACAGGTCAGTCTGCCGTCCGAAAGACAAAATTCGAGGGCCGCAACGAGCCTATCGTTAATGACGCCGTAGGACCGCCGCCCGACTGGATGTCAGATGGGCAGCGGAAGGCGTGGAACGTTATGTCGTCCGAAATTCCATGGCTGAATAGCAGCCACCGAGCAATCATGGAAATTGCCGCATACCAACGCGCGCGCCTTATGGCCGGGGAAGACGTTGGTGTCCAGGCTTTGAACCTTCTTAGACAGTGCCTTGGATCCATGGGAGCTACGCCGGCAGACGCGAGTAAGGCAGGGGCTTCACCAGATGGCGAGACTGAAGACCCAGCCGAAAAGTATTTCCGCGGACGCTAACGGCGATATCATCGACCCACCATACCCAACCGGGCCTGTCGACGAGTATGCGGAGGCGGTCATTATCGGCGCGATTATCGCTGGTCCGCATGTCCGCAATGCCTGCCGTCGTCATAGGGACGATCGCGCCAAGGGGCGAGAGCGCGGCCTGCGGTTCAACCTGTCGGCGGCCATGGACAAGATCGGCTTCTTTGAGGAAGTACTGAAGCTTAACGGCGGCCAGTTTGAGGGCAAGGCATTCCTGCTTCATTTGTCGCAGAAATTCAAGGTCGGGTCCCTGTTCGGGTGGGAGAAGGTCACGCCTGAGGGCGATTGGCTGCGTCGATTTAGGCGCTACTACGGCGAAGAAGGTAAAGGCAACGGCAAGAGCCCGTTCGCTGGCGGCATCGGTCTTATCGGCATGATGTACGACAGCGAAGAGCGCGCCGAGATCTACGCGGCCGGCAAGGACAAGGCGCAGGCCATGGTTCTGTTTCGCGATGCTGTCGCGATGGTTGACCAATCTCCGGCGCTGGCCAGGCGAATTACCAAGTCAGGCGGCAATCCTGTTTAGAATCTTGCTGACCTGAAGACTGGCTCGTTCTTTCGTCCGATCTCGCGCGAGGGCGCAAGCTCTGGTCCGCGTCCATACATTGCCCTCTGCGATGAGCTCCACGAACACCCAAACGGTGACGTGATCGAGATGCTCGAGCGCGGGTTCAAGTTCCGACGCTCGCCGCTTCTGTTGATGATTACGAACTCTGGTAGCGATCGCAACAGCATTTGCTGGGCAGAGCATCAGCACGCAATCAAGGTGGCGGCCGGTACTCAGACGCCAGACGACGATTTTATGCTGCGGGCCGATCCGTCCAGTCGATCATCGGGCGGCGGCGCTTCGGTCATATCTTCAAGGTGGCACGCCGCCTTTGGTCTTGGAAGTTCAAAAGTTCATGTACCACTCTCGCAAGATCGTCATCTATCCTCCACATCGTCTTCCCAATGTAGAATGTTGGCTGACCAGTAAAGATGTCCAGGACTGAGCTAGTGCCGTCTGCCTCGGCTCGGACCTCGTAGCGCTTTCGCTTCTTCATTTTAAACAGTCCTCCTTATTGGAGATACGAGGCTGGGAATGAAAAAGTTGCGTATCCTAGATGTCGCCAGACGTGCCCGCCAGAAGCCGTCATCCGAAAGGTGGCGGCTTTTCCATGTTACCTTCGTCTGCCCCCTAGCAAGGACGCGGCAGGCGCTAGGCCCTCGCTGATAATATCGGCCCATTCCTGCGCTAGCTCAATGCGACGCTGCAAAAACAACGCGCGGTTATAGGCACCTTCCACCTTGTCCTTAGGCACGTGCGCCAGCATTAAATCGATTGTCGCCTTATCAGCAGGGAATGACTCGTTCATGATCGACGAGAACGTAGATCGAAAGCCGTGCGGAACGTGGTGGCCGTGATAACCCGCCCGGTTCAACAGATACCCCATGGCATTTTCCGACATTGGTTTATGAGCGTGCCTGGCGTTCGGAAAGGCGAGGGGTCCTTTTCCGGATATCTGGCGCAGGGCAGCGATGGCTTCTATGGCTTGTCGCGATAGTGGCGCCAGATGATCGCGTGCCTCATCATCTTTGTAATGAAGCCGCAGCTTGAGCCGTTCAGCCGGTATCTGCCAGATCGGCGACGTAGGCGACAGGTCGTCCCATTCCGACCATGGAGTCGTTGACAGCGTGCCAGGACGTACGGCCGTGAGGGCCAATATCCTCAGCGCCAGCTTCGTGAGGGGATGGGCGATTTCCTCGTCTACCTTCCGCAGCATCTCGCGCGCTTTCGCAACGTCCGTTATCGCTGGTTGGCGTCCCTTTTTGAGCGGCGCCATTGCCTTCTGGACTATCGCGGCGGGATCCGCTTCACCGCGCCCTGTAGCGATCGCGTAGACGAAAACAGCGGACATCCGCTGTCTGATGCGTCGCGCTGTTTCCTTCGCTCCACGCGCCTCTATAACCCGAAGCACGGCTATCACGTCTGATGCGGCAATGTTCTTGATTGGAATGGAGCCGAGCGGCGGGAAGATTTCGTTTTCCAAACTGCCTATCACGTCGAGCGCATGCCGCTCTACCCACTGACTTTTGTTGAGCTCGAACCATTCGCGCGCCAGGACTTCGAACGTATTCTGCGAGCTCTTCACATGACCTAACTTCTTGAGCTTTTGCGCGACGCCAGGATCGTGTCCGGCGCGTAGCGATACTTTAGCTTCTTCGCGGGCCGCGCGCGCTGCGATCAGCGAAATGGAAGGATACTGACCAATAGAAAGCAGCTTTTCTTTGCCGCCATATTGATACCGGAATCGCCAGAGCTTGCCGCCCGAGGGGGAGACGTAGAGAAAAAGCCCGCCGCCATCCGCGATCTTAAAAGGCTTCTCACGAGCCTGCTCTCTCTTGATTCGGCTGTCCGTCAGCATGCCAATTCCCCAAAGTACCCCACTCGCAAATCAGAATACCCCGGATAGTACCCGGAAAACAAGCGTAAGGCCGGGGTAGCCAAATGTAGGATTATGTGAAGTTTGGTAACGCGGAAAAGGATAAGCCGCTGAATATTTGTAGGTTTTGGCAATTCTGGGGAGGCCTTGCAAAGCCTGATGGCGGAAGAGGTGGGATTCGAACCCACGGTACGGTTTCCCGCACGCCGGTTTTCAAGACCGGTTCCTTAAACCGCTCGGACACTCTTCCAATGCCGACGAAATGGCCGGCGGGCGGTGCGTTGGCTTTACATGCATTCGCGATGGGACGTCAACTGCTGCGTTCGGCTCGGCGGGCAGGGCTGAACTTTCACCAACTGTTAACCATGATGATTACAATTGTTCCTATTCGGCCACGGAGACTGGCTAATTCGACATCATGCAAACATGATTAAAGCCCCGTTAGGTGATTGAGGTTTAGGTCGAATTCGGGTCGGGACGCGACGTCGGCTATCCCCCACCACTTTCAGTATTGCGTAGCGGTTTGGCAGACATGACATTCGAGACTGTTTCCCTATCCACCATGAAGGGCCTGCGATGGCTGGCGATATCAGCCGTCTGCGCAACCGCGACGGCCTGCGCCACGACCCAGGCGCCGCCGGTGAAGAAGAAGCATGGCAAGGAATACTTCTCGGAAGCGGAATATGGCGTCAAGGCCAGCCCGCGGGTCGTCACCAGCGGCAAGATTCCGAGTGGCGGCGGGCGCTTCATGGTCGGAAATCCCTATCAGGTCAAAGGCGCCTGGTAC
Source organism: Rhizobium sp. HT1-10 (assembly GCF_049472505.1). Classification (NCBI taxonomy): domain Bacteria; kingdom Pseudomonadati; phylum Pseudomonadota; class Alphaproteobacteria; order Hyphomicrobiales; family Rhizobiaceae; genus Rhizobium; species Rhizobium sp. HT1-10. The sequence goes on from NZ_JBCEBQ010000005.1 coordinate 313,412, forward strand.
TATCCGAAGGAAGACTACAGATACAATAAGGTGGGCATCGCCTCCTGGTACGGATCGGCCTTCCATGGCCGCCTGACCGCCAATGGCGAAGTCTACGACCAGCTGACGCTGTCCGCCGCCCATCCGACATTTCCGCTGCCGAGCTACGCCCGGGTGACCAATGTCGAGACCGGTTCGTCGCTGGTCGTTCGCGTCAACGATCGCGGCCCTTATCATCCGGGCCGTATCATCGACCTGTCGAACAAGAGCGCTGACCTGTTGGATCTCCGCCATAGCGGCACCGGCGCCGTTCGCGTGCAATATGTTGGCCGTGCGCCCCTCGAAGGGCACGACATGCCCTATTTGATGGCATCCTACGTGCCGAAGGGCAGCCGTCTTCCCAGCGTCAATCCAGGCGGCGAGATCGCCAGCGGCGTGATGGTCGCATCGAACGGCCGCATGACCGCCGACCAGCTGCCGGATTACGCGCCGACCCCGTTCCGCCAGCCTACGCGCCGCGCGGTCGCGTCCGTCCCCCTGCCGGCCGAAGCCTCGCTGGCCTCCACTGCCTATGCAGGCTCGACGCCGACCGCGCCGGCCCTCAACCAGCCCGCTATGACCTGGGGGGCGCCGGAGCCGCAGGTGCAGGGCTTCACGGTGTCGCTGCCGGCAATCGGACCTATTCCTCGCGAGCGCCCCAATGCTCGGCCGGGCTTTGCCTCCCTGCCAACGCCGTCCCTGGTCGTCGCCTACGGCGAGCCGACGGTGGATAAGAGCAAGGCAGCAAGGGCCATCGACGCCGTCATGGTGCGCGACGATGGCCTGACGCCGCAGTCCATTCTGGCGGCCTACCATCGTCAGCAGGCGGCCACGCGGGTGGATTGACGGCAACAATTGCCTTCATACTTGAGGGCCGCTACGCTTGATCATCGTCCAGACGGAAGGGGGAGAGGAAATGCTGAAAAGCCTGATTGCCGTCTTCCTGCTCGCCGCCGGCAGTGCCCTGGCGCAGACGCCGCCGCCGGCGTTCGACACCAAGGCCGGCCAGGCCTTCATGATCGAGGCCTCGACCGGGACTGTTCTGCTTGCGAAAAACGAGGAAAAGCCGTTTTCACCCGCATCGCTCGCCAAGCTGATGACGCTGGACGTCATTTTCGACGCGGTGACACGCGGTGAGATCAGCCTCGATACGACCTACGGTGTATCGGAAAACGCCTGGCGCCGGGGCGGCGCCCCCTCGCGGGCCTCGACGATGTTTGCGGCCTTGAAATCGCGCGTTGCAGTCGCCGATCTCATCCGCGGCGTGGCCATTCAGCAGGCCAATGACGGGTGCATCGTGCTTGCCGAGGGACTGTCCGTCAGCGAGGCCGAATTTGCCCGCCGGATGACTCAGCATGCCCGCGAAATCGGCATGCCAAGAGCCAATTTCGGCAATTCCACCGGCCTGCCGGATGCCGACAGCAAAATATCGGCGCGCGAGCTGGTGACATTGGCGCAGGACCTGCAATCGAAATACCCTGACCTCTACAAGACGTTCGCCCAACCCGACTTCACCTGGAACAAGATTTTCCAGCGCAACCGCAATCCGCTGTTGCCGCTCACCATGGGCGTCGACGGTCTTGGAACAGGCTTTGCCGAAGGCGAGGGGTTTTCCATCGTCACCTCCGTTGCCCGTGACGGACGCCGGCTGTTCCTTGCATTGGGCGGCCTCGGCTCCGACAAGGAGCGCACGGAGGAAGCCAAGCGCGTGCTGGAATGGGGGCTGAGCAACTTCAAGAGCCAGCGTATCTTCGACGGCGACGGGACGGTGATCGGCACGGCAAGCGTCTATGGCGGCGAAACATCGTCGGTCGGGTTGGTGGCCAAGAGCCCTGTCGATGTCTATGTTCCGGTCAACAATCCCGACAGGCTGACCGCCCGCGTCATCTACCGATGGCCGCTCGCGGCTCCGGTGACGCAAGGCTACCAGGCGGGCACCTTGCGGGTTTTTTCCGGCACCCGAATTGTCCGCGAAGTGCCATTGTACACCGATGCCCCTATTGCCCAGGGCGGTCTCGGGCGGCGGGCGCTGGATGCCTTGGTGGAGCTGTCGGAGACACTGCTTTTTTCCTGGCTTTGGGATACGCCTGCTCCGGCCTGATCGCGCAGCGCACAATGCCGCCATCAAACTGTGCCAACACTCTCGCTGCGGCGGTTTCGTCCGTCGCGATCTTGCGCTACACAGGCGCCGAAGGCCCAGCGCCGGCGCCCGACATGGCGTAATAGAATCCAAGACTGCAGGATGACGATCATTTGGCGAACAAGACCGGTTTGTTCATAAGCTTTGAAGGCGGCGAGGGGGCCGGCAAGTCGACGCAGATCCGCCTGCTTGCCGACGCGCTCCGCAAGCAGGGTCGCGATGTCCTTGTGACGCGCGAACCGGGTGGCTCGCCGGGCGCGGAGGCAGTCCGGCATGTGCTGTTGTCGGGGGCGGCAGAGGCCTTCGGCACGCGTATGGAAGCCATCCTCTTTGCCGCGGCGCGCAACGATCACGTCGAAGAGATCATCCGTCCGGCATTGCGCCAAAGCAAGATCGTGCTTTGCGACCGGTTCATGGATTCGTCGCGCGTCTACCAGGGTGTCACCGGCAACCTTGAGGCTGATTTTATCGAGGCGCTGCAGCGGATCGCCGTCGACGGCGTGGTGCCCGATTGCACCATCATCCTCGACCTGCCGGCCACGATCGGCCTGGAGCGCGCCCGCAGGCGGAGTGCCGCCACCGAGATCTCGGCAGAGCCGGATCGCTTCGAGAAGGAAGAGATGCAGACCCACGAAAAGCGCCGCGAAGCCTTTCTCGATATCGCGGCCGGTGATCCGGGCCGGTGCCATGTCGTCGATGCCCTGCGTGCTCAGGACGAAATTTCAGCCGAAATCCTCGCGATCGCGTCGGGACGGTTGCAGCCTGCCAAGGGCAGGGCGAAGTTTCGCCCGGAGATCGTCCGATGAGCGAGGAACGGCCGGGCGTCCTCGACGGTGCGATTGCGCCGATGGACAACACCAAGCTCTACGGTCACGCCGAAGCGGAGGAGTTTCTCGCCCAGTCCTATCGCTCCGGCAAGGGCCATCACGCCATCCTCATCGAAGGGCCGGAGGGGATAGGCAAGTCGACGCTCGCCTTTCGCTTTGCCAACCACGTCCTGTCTCATCCGGACCCTCAGGCAGCGCCGGAGCATATCGCCGATCCGGACCCTGCCTCGATCGTCAGCCACGCCATCGCCTCTGGCGCCTCGCACAATCTGCTCTATCTGGCCCGACCGGTCGACGAGAAGACCGGCAAGGTCAAGTCGGCGATCACCGTCGATGAGGTCCGGCGCGCCGGCAAGTTCTTTTCGCAGACCTCGGGGACGGGCAACTGGCGCATCGTCATCATCGACCCCGCCGACGACATGAACCGCAGCGCTGCCAATGCGATCCTGAAGATCCTCGAGGAGCCACCGAAGCGCGCCCTGTTCCTTGTGCTGTCGCATGCGCCGGGCAAGCTGCTGCCGACCATCCGCTCGCGCTGTCTGCCGCTGCGCCTGTCACCGCTCGGTGACGAGGCTCTCGCGGCCGCAATATCGCATCTCGGCATCGGTTTGGAGGACGCGCGGACGGCGGAGCTTCTGCGAGACGCCAAGGGCAGCGTCAGCGAGGCATTGAAATTGCTGAACTACGGCGGCGGCGACATCATTGCCGCCTATCGCCAGGTCGTCGCCGCAGATGGTCCCGCCGCCCGCAAGGCCATGCACAAGCTGGCCGATGTGCTGTCTGGTCGCGAAAGCGAAACCATCTTCGATTTCTTTGTCTCGCACATCGAGGACGACATTATGGGCCGCGCCAGACAGGCGGCGCTTGAGGGGAGGGTTACCGTAGCGGAACGGATGTCGCGACTGCATTCCGAGGTGACCGAGCGACTGACCGTGTCGCAGGCCTACAATCTCGACCGCAAGCAGACCATATTAACGGTGCTGGGCGACCTGAAGCAGCAACTGGCCTAGCCTCGTGCCGGCTCGACCGCCAATGCTGTAAACTTAAGGTTTCGCTGCGGTGCGACTTGCGATAATAGCGACGGACATTCTGTAAACATAACAAAACGGGCTCGATGCCGCCGATGAAAGACACTTCCCCCTTCTACATAACCACCGCGATCGCCTATCCCAACGGCAAGCCGCATATCGGCCATGCCTACGAGCTGATCGCCACGGATGCGCTGGCCCGCTACCAGCGGCTGGACGGGCGCGAGGTGTTCTTCCTGACCGGCACCGACGAACACGGCCAGAAGATGCAGCAGACTGCCAAGCTCGAGGGAATCACGCCCGAAGCGCTGGCGCTGCGCAACTCCGACGAGTTCCGCGCCATGGGCAAGCTGCTCAACGCATCGAACGACGATTTCATCCGCACCACGGAAGAACGGCACCACGAGACGTCGCGAGACATCTGGAACCTGATGGCCGATAACGGCGACATCTACAAGGATTCCTACGCCGGTTGGTACTCTGTCCGCGACGAGGCCTATTACCAGGAAAACGAGACCGAGCTGCGCGCCGACGGCCTGCGCTACGGTCCACAGGGTACGCAGGTCGAATGGGTGCAGGAGGAAAGCTACTTCTTCCGCCTCTCGCAATATCAGGACAAGCTGCTTGCGCTCTACGAAAACGATCCGGAGTTCATCGGCCCGTCGGAGCGGCGCAACGAGGTGATGTCCTTCGTCAAGTCGGGGCTGCGTGACCTGTCGATTTCGCGCACGACCTTCGACTGGGGCATCAAGGTCCCGAACGATCCGGCGCATGTCATGTATGTCTGGGTCGACGCGCTGACCAACTATCTCACTGCGACCGGCTATCTCGACGATCAGAATGGTCCGCGCGCGAAATTCTGGCCGGCGGATGTCCATGTCATCGGCAAGGATATCATCCGCTTCCACGCCGTGTACTGGCCGGCTTTCCTGATGTCGGCGAAGCTGCCGCTGCCGAAGCGCATTTTCGCGCACGGCTTCGTTCTTGCCAAAGGCGGCGAGAAGATGTCGAAGTCTCTCGGCAACGTCCTCGATCCCTTCGAACTGATCGCCCATTTCGGTCTGGACCCGATCCGCTACTTCCTGATGCGCGAAATTTCCTTCGGCCAGGACGGCAATTGCAACGAGGATGCGATCGGAACGCGGATCAATGCCGATCTCGCCAACGGCATCGGCAACCTTGCCAGCCGCTCGCTGTCAATGATCGTCAAGAACTGTGACGGAAAGATCCCCGAATGCGGGCCGCTGTCGGATGTCGACAAGGCCATGCTGGCGCAGGTCGATGCGCTGGAGCAGATCACCCGCGAGGAGATGGGCAAGCAGATGATCCACCGGGCGCTGGCGGCCATTATCGCCGTCGTCTCGGAAACCGACCGCTACTTCGCCGGCCAGGAACCCTGGGCCCTGAAGAAGACCGATATCATCCGCATGGGCACGGTGCTTTACATCACGGCGGAAGTGGTTCGCCAGATCGGTATCCTGCTGCAGCCCTTCGTGCCGGATTCGGCCGCAAAGCTGCTCGACCTGGTCGCCATTCCTGCCGACAAGCGCGATTTTGCAGCCTTGGGCGAGGCGGGTCGCCTTGTGGCTGGCACGCCGCTCGAGGCACCGAAGCCGGTGTTTCCGCGCTACGTCGCGCCGGAGGCCTGAGGCGATATGCTGATCGATACCCATTGCCACCTCGACTTCGCTGATTTTGCCGAGGAGCGCGACGCCTTAGTCGAACGCGCCCATGCATCCGGCGTCGGTCAGATGGTCACCATATCGACGCGTGTTGCCAAACTCGACAGCCTGCTCGCGATCACCGATGCCTATCCCTCGGTCTTCTGCTCGGTCGGCACCCATCCGAACAATGCCGACGAGGAGCTCGACATCGAGGTCGAGGATCTTGTGCGGCTGTCGCGCCATCCAAAGGTGGTGGCGATCGGCGAGGCGGGGCTGGACTATTTCTATGATACCGTAAAGCCCGAGGACCAGCGAACCGGCTTTCTGCGGCATATTGCGGCGGCGCGCGAGACGGGTCTGCCGCTCGTCATCCACAGCCGCAGCGCCGACGAGGACATGGCCGCGATCCTGCGGGACGAAACGGGGAAGGGCGCCTTCCCGTTCATCCTCCATTGCTTCTCCGCCGGCCCGGAGCTGGCTGCCACCGGCGTTGAACTCGGCGGCTACATCTCCTTTTCGGGCATCCTGACCTTTCCAAAGTCCGAGGATATCAGGGCAATTGCCAAGACCGTGCCGCAGGACCGGCTGCTGGTCGAAACGGATGCGCCTTACCTCGCCCCGAAACGCTGGCGCGGCAAGCGCAACGAACCGTCCTACGTCGTCAATACCGCCGAGGTGCTCGCCGAAACCATCGGGGTAAGCCTCGAGGCGGTCGCCGCGCTGACGACGGACAATGCATTGCGTGTGTTTTCAAAGATGCCGAGGATCTGACCGCGTGATCTACCAGCGGCGCTTCACGATACTGGGCTGCTCATCCTCACCGGGCGTGCCGCGCATCAATGGCGATTGGGGTGCCTGCGATCCGGGCAACCCGAAGAACCGGCGCAGTCGCGCCGCGCTGCTGATCGAACAGTTCGCGCCAGACGGCGGCGTCACGACCGTGGTCATCGATACCGGGCCGGATTTTCGCGAGCAGATGATCCGCGCCGAGGTCAAGTCGATCGATGCCGTGCTTTACACACACGCGCATGCCGACCATATCCACGGCATCGACGACCTCCGCGGCTATTTTCACACCCAGAGCCGGCGTATTCCGATCCATGCCGATCGATCGACCATGGACCGCATCCGCCAGGGCTTCGGTTACTGCCTGGAGACTCCCGAGGGCAGCAACTATCCGCCGATCGTCGAGCCGATCATCATCGAAGATCTTCAGCATTTCACCATCGACGGAAACGGCGGCACCATCCGTTTCCAGCCGCATCTGCAGCAGCACGGCGACATTCACTCGCTTGGCTTCCGCGCCGGCAACGTGGCCTATTGCAGCGACGTCAGCGATTTCCCCACAGAATCCGTGTCGAAGCTGGCAGGGCTCGACGTCCTCATCATCGACGCTCTGCAATATCATTTCCATCCGAGCCATCTCTCATTGGAGCAGTCGCTCGACTGGATCGCGCGACTGAAGCCGCAGCGGGCGATCCTGACCCACATGCACACGCCACTCGACTACGAGACCGTTCGCATCGAAACACCCGTCAACGTCGAACCGGCCTATGATCATATGCAGTTCTGGTTTGATTTAGAGGTCTTGTAGGCCACGAGTGGGGAAAAAGACGGTGAAACGCGGATTAGCTTGATGCCATTTGTTCCATAATCTATCTTATCTAACTTTAGTCTGTAGCAGGGGTGGGTTCAAGGATGAAGTGCGACTTGCAATAGATAACAATGGTTTATCGCTTGCAAGGAATGAGACATGGAACGCACCTACTCGCAGATTGACATGGATGAGCGGCGCAAGATCGCGCGCTGGAAGACTGCTGGCATCAGCGCCACAGTGATCGCCG